>JAYUFB010000120.1:0-3017 GCA_043738945.1 Gammaproteobacteria bacterium | reverse complement strand
GTGGCCAGAGCTTCGAAACCCAATCCGGCAAGCATCCGCGCCGCGCCCGTATCCCAGGGATTGGGAATAACAAAGGCGCCCTCACGCGCATGCAGCGCCTTGAATCTCACGGCCCTTTCAATCTGCGTCGCCATTGCTTCCTCCAAATAGAGCCTATCCAGGAATGTAACCAATGAAATAAAAACTATCGCAATCTTAATTGAAATCCATGCCTATCCCACTGTGCAAATGCGCAGACCTGACTGTGCGGTATGTACTTCCATGTCTAAATTGAGAACCCTGACAGAATGAAACACGAGTGCGATGTTTGGCATATACCGCGGGTGCGGCGGCCCAACTTGGGCCATCTCCAAGCCAGCCAGCCAACGCGGTGACGCTCAAACGTCGGCAATGTCCCTTCGGGTTAGGACGGGCACATCCGCGACTCCGTAGATTTATAGCCAACGAAAGACGAGTGGCCTGCCATCAGGTGCGACCTCGAGTGGCGGTTGACTGGCTACCTGCCGCGGCTCGTCACCCGGGACGTCGCCGGCAAGCGCGGCATCTTGCCTTGCCGCTCGTCAAAGCGTTGTTGCGCCGCCATTACCTGCGCGGTGTGGGTTTCGGCCCAATCGGTCAGCCCGCCCAGCACTTTCACCAGCGAACGCCCCAGCGGCGTGAGTGAATACTCCACCCGTGGAGGCACTTCGGCGTGGATTACGCGCGCCACCAAGCCGCGCCGCTCGAGACCGCGCAGGGTCTGGGTCAGCATTTTCTGCGAGATGCCCTCGACGCGCCGTCGCAGTTCATTGAAGCGCGTGGTGCGCTCGATCAGGGTACCGAGCACCAACACGGTCCATTTGTCGGCGATCTGCGCCAGCAAGTCGCGCGATGGGCATCGCGCCGCGCAAGCATCGAATTTTTTCATGGGTATACTTTCGGTACCTAGGTTACAAACAATATCCTACTTCCGAATGGGCACCGGAAGCAATACACTGCCCGCTTGCTGAAATGCCTAGGCAAATACCACGTGACGGCCCAATTAGCCTGTGCCGGAACTAATCAACCAGTCTACCCAACAGGAGAATCAAGATGAAACTTTACTACTCACCCGGCGCCTGCTCGCTTTCACCCCATATCGTCTTGCGAGAGCTGGGAATCCCAGTCGAACTGGTGAAGGTGGACCTCGCGAGCAAGAAAGAAGCGGACGGCACCGACTACCGTACCCGCAACCCTAAAGGCTATGTCCCCGCGCTACAGCTTGACAACGGCGAACTGCTCACGGAAGGCGTTGCTATCGTGCAGTATCTGGCAGACCGCATGCCAGAAAAAAATCTCGCGCCGGCAAATGGCACGCTAGAACGTTATCGACTGCAGGAAATGCTAAATTTCATCAGCACGGAAATCCACAAGAGCTTCTCGCCACTGTTTGACCCCAAGGCAGTGCCCGAGTGGAAGCAGGCCGTGACGAAACGGCTCGCCGACTGCTTTGATTTGCTCACCAAGAACCTCGATGGCAAGGATTATCTCTTCGGTAAGCAGTTCACCGTGGCCGATGCCTACCTCTTTACCGTGCTCAATTGGACCAACTTTGTTGGCTATGACACGGTCAAATGGCCGGTATTGCAGGCCTTCATGGCGCGCGTCGCATCGCGTCCCGCCGTTCAGGCCACGCTCAAGACGGAGGGACTTGCTTAAATTGCGCGAGCTGACTCCAAGTTGTAGCCTAGGGTCGAACCCCGCCGCTAACACGTGCGGCGGGGCAGGTCAGTAGTTTTACGTCAATCCCCTGTATGCCTCCACGTATCTCGGCGTCGGGGCTGCATTGTGCGTGATCGTTTCAAGAACACTTCGTAAAGCCCTAAGTGCATCATGTTTATTGTTTCTTCAGCCACACTTTTAGAAGCTGTTCCTCTCGCGCCAGTTCAAAGGAATTAATTAGTCCACGTTGCAATGCGATTGCGACGGCACGCGCACGCACATTAAGCACTTCAGGCGAGCCTAATTTTAACGTTGCTACTTCATTGGCCCCGAGCTTGACGTAGAGTGACCGCAAGCGATTTTGCACACCTCGTCGCGATAGGTAACGACGTTCGGCGATAGCGTTATCGGTGAGTCCCAGTGCAATGTCGATCAATGCTTCGTATTCCGCATCGCTCAATGCGTCAAGGGATTGCAGCGTCCGCGCCTGGACACGTCGGATTTGCGGATCGATCCAGCATTGGTCTTCATCGAATACAGCACCCGCGGCGCGTGCCACAGTCTCGCTAGAATTGTTCTTCAATACATAGCCGTAAAAGGTCTCCGGTGGCACTATTTTAGTTAGAGCGCGGACATAGGTTTCATCACCGTGCTGTGTGCAGAATAAAACTCGCGCCGCGGGCTGGCGTGCCCATATCTGCCGCGCCAACTCAATTCCATTTAGATTGGGCATTTGAATGTCCGTCACTACCCACGGTTCGGCCTCGTTGACACAGGCGTCTAGCGCTTCCCGACCACTAGTGGCGATTATTGGTGTGTAGCGCGCCAATACTTCCAATAAAAAAGCGCGGTCACGTGGGTTATCGTCCGCAATGATCAGGCGAGGCATGAGGAGGGCGTGAGCGGAAGTCTAAGTTCGAAACGTGTCCCTGTGCTGAAACGCGAAGAGGTCCAACTTGTGTGCGCACCTATAGCGCGCGCACGTTCGGCGATATTAAGGCAACCGTGTCCCTGGCTACCATTTACGATCGGCATGCCGATTCCATTGTCTTCCACCGAGCATAGTAAATGTTGCGCCACGATTCGTATCGAAACCTCAAAACGGGTGCACTGAGCATGCCGAATAACATTGTTAGTCGCTTCACTTACGATGCGGAACAGCTGAATTTTTTGCGCGGACTGCAGCGCTTTTTCAACGTCGCTATCGAATTCAAAAGAATAGGGGGGAAAGTTGGCGCTGATATCATAGCGCGCAAAAAAAGAACGCAATGCCGCCTCTAGGCCGAGAATCTCAAGCGATTGGGGATGCAAGTCTTCGATGATGCGTCGGATGGATT
>JAYUFB010000119.1:0-52849 GCA_043738945.1 Gammaproteobacteria bacterium | reverse complement strand
GAGTTAATACATCCGATTGCGATGGAGCAGGGCTTGCGCTTTGCGATCCGCGAGGGCGGCAAAACCGTCGGCGCCGGCGTCGTCGCCAAGGTAATTGCATAGTGTATTGTTTTCTTATGCTCGCCCGGCGAGCAACTAAAGGTCGGGGTCGCATCGACCCTGTAGGAGTTAAGTAAAAGTGTCTAATCAGAATATTCGTATCCGCCTTAAAGCTTTTGATCATCGTTTGATCGATAAGTCTGCGCGTGAAATTGTGGATACCGCGAAGCGCACGGGCGCGACCGTTAAGGGTCCGGTCCCATTGCCCATCAAAATGGAGCGCTTTACGGTGCTGGTGGCTCCGCATGGCGATAAAGACGCTCGCGATCAGTTTGAAATTCGTACTCACAAGCGTTTAATGGATATTTTGAATCCAACCGATAAGACAGTTGATGCCTTAATGAAGCTGGAATTACCCGCTGGCGTCGACGTTCAGATCAAGTTGAATTAATTTAAAACAAAAGCCTTGTGTGATGGCCGAACTTGAGTATAATTCGGCCTCCATTTTTAGTGGTCGGAGTGCGTGAACACCGACGCCAGTGATCTTCCGAGGGAAACCTTGAAGGTACTGGGGTAGTGTTCAAACCGCCGGCTAAATCGCAACGGCAGCGAGAGCCAATCGTAGCGCTCGCTGTAATAGAGGAACGACAATGACCATTGGTCTGGTTGGCCGTAAATGCGGCATGACCCGAGTGTTCACCGACGCCGGTGTAACCGTCCCCGTGACGGTGGTTGAGGCGTTGCCGAACCGTATTTCTCAGGTGAAGGGTGTAAAAACCGATGGCTATCGTGCCGTCCAGGTGACTATTGGTAGTCGTCGACCTTCCCGTGTCCCTAAAGCGCTTGCCGGGCATTTTGCTAAGGCCAACGTAGCTGCGGGCTATGCCTCCCAGGAATTTCGCCTCAATAAAGACGAAGGCGAAGCATTGGCAGTCGGCGGCGAATTTAAAGTTGACATGTTCACTGTGGGTCAGATTGTAGACGTCACGGGAACCACGGTGGGTAAGGGTTTCCAGGGCACCATGAAGCGGCATAATTTTGCCGGTGGTATGAAAACTCACGGTAACTCACTCTCGCATCGTGCTCCTGGATCCATCGGCCAGCGCCAAACGCCGGGACGTGTATTTAAGGGTAAGCGCATGTCGGGGCACATGGGCGTGCGTAATCGAACAATCGAAAACCTGCGCGTGGTGGAAATTGATATTCCCCGCAACCTACTGTTGATCAGTGGCGCGGTTCCGGGCGCTGAGGGCGGTCGCGTAGTAGTAAGGCCGTCGTCGAAGGCTGCATCGCAGGCGCGACGTAAGCGCTTGATGCCGAACAAGGCGCCGACCGCGGCGAAAGGCGCTCCTGGCTCGAAGGGCGCTTCTGCTGCCAAGCCTGCTGCTGCCGCGAAGGGCGCGGCAAAAGCCGATAAGAAGTAAATTCTATGAAGCTCAAGCTAAAAAATGCAGCTCCTGAGAGTGAAATCCAAGTGTCAGACGCGGCTTTTGGTCGCGCCTACAATGAGACCCTCGTGCATCAGGTGGTTACCGCTTACATGGCGGCCGGCCGCGCGGGAACTAAAGCCCAGAAGACTCGCGCTGAAGTTCGCGGTGGTGGTAAAAAGCCTTGGAGTCAGAAAGGTACGGGTCAGGCGCGCGCAGGGTCAATTCGCAGCCCGATCTGGGTGGGTGGTGGCCGTGCATTTGCTGCGCGTCCGCGCGATTTCTCGCAGAAAGTTAATCGCAAAATGTATCGCGCAGCCATGCAATCAATGGTTTCTGAGTTAGTGCGTCAAGATCGGCTGGTGGCGATAGAGTCGTTGGAGCTAAACGCCCCGAAGACCAAATTATTGATTGCGAAGCTCAAGGAATTGGGGCTAACGCGGGCCTTGATCTTGGTCGAAGCTTATGAGGAAAAATTATTCCTTGCGGCTCGCAATATTCCTTACGTGGTGGTCATGGCGGTCGCCGCGCTCGATCCGCTGAGCTTGGTTAAGCACGATAAAGTGGTAGCCACGGTGGGTGCGTTAAGACTCCTCGAACAGCGCCTAGTGGGCGTAGTTGAATCGGGAGCTTCACATGAATAAAGAAAGATTGATGACGGTGCTTATCCAACCGCATATCTCGGAGAAAGCGGCCACGGTGACTGAGAAGGCCAACCAGTACGTGTTTCGAGTGCGCGATGACGCGTCGAAGGCTGAAGTTAAGCAGGCGGTCGAATTGATGTTTGAAGTTAAGGTCCAGGGTGTAAACCTTTTGAATAAGCCGGGTAAGACGCGTCGCTTCAAGAATGTTGCTGGCAAGCGCAATGGCTATAAGAAAGCATACATTCGATTGGAGACCGGCCAATCAATTGATTTCACCGGCGCTGCGAAGTAAGGAGCTAAAAGCTATGGCACTCATTAAAATGAAGCCGACCTCGCCGGGTGCGCGCTTCGTCGTTAAAGTAGATCGCTCGCACTTACATAAGGGAGGCCCATTGGCTTCCCTGACTGAGAAGAAGAATCGAACGGGCGCGCGCAACCATTTTGGGCGCCAGACCACGCGCCATATTGGCGGTGGCCACAAGCAGCGCTATCGGATAGTCGATTTTAAGCGTGATAAGGATGGCATACCCGGAGTGGTTGAGCGTTTGGAATATGATCCGAACCGCACTTCACATCTGGCGTTGGTGTTGTATAAGGATGGCGAGCGTCGCTACATTTTGGCACCTAAGGGTGTAAAGGCTGGGGACGAGATTCGTTCCGGAGCCGATGCGCCTATCAAGCCAGGCAATACCCTATCCTTCCGGCATATTCCGGTGGGTAGCACGGTCCATAATATCGAGCTTAAGGCTGGTAAAGGTGGTCAGTTGGTGCGTAGCGCCGGTGGATCAGCTCAGTTTGCAGCCCGTGATGGCGTATATGCCAGCGTACGTTTGAAGTCCGGTGAAATGCGCAAGATCCATGTCGACTGTCGTGCCACGATCGGCGAAGTTGGCAATGATGAGCACAACCTGCGGGTGTTTGGTAAGGCTGGTGCGGTGCGTTGGCTTGGCGTGAGACCCACGGTTCGCGGCGTCGTCATGAATCCTGTCGATCACCCGCACGGTGGTGGCGAAGGTAAGTCGGGGCAGGGTAACCCGCATCCGGTAAGTCCTTGGGGTATGCAGACCAAAGGCAAAAAGACTCGTAGAAATAAGCGTACTGACGGCATGATCGTTCAGCGGCGCAAGAACAAACGACTGTAAGTTAACGACTGGAGAATTATCAGTGCCTCGTTCGCTCAAGAAAGGCCCCTTCGTCGATTTGCACTTGGCAAAGAAGGTGCAAGTTGCCAGTCAGAAGCATGACCGTCGTCCGATCAAGACTTGGTCGCGACGTTCGATGGTTACACCCGACATGGTCGGATTGACTATCTCTGTGCACAACGGACGGTTGCATGTGCCGGTGTTGATCTCTGAAAATATGGTAGGCCATAAGCTCGGTGAGTTTGCGCCCACACGTACCTTTAAGGCCCATTCCGGCGATAAGAAAGTGTCGGCGGGGGAATAAGGCATGCAGACTAAAGCAATACTGAGGTATGCGCGTATTTCGCCGCAAAAGTGCCGTTTGGTGGTCGATACCATTCGCGGTAAGTCTGCGACGCTTGCGGTTACCACCTTGAAGTTTATGCCGCAGAAAGGCGCGAAGATCGTATTGAAGGTATTAGATAGCGCTATTGCAAATGCTTATAACAATTTCAATGCCGATGTTGATGAATTAAAGGTGTCGCGGATTGAAGTTGATCCGGCGCCAATGTTGAAGCGGTTTCATGCGCGCGCTAAGGGTCGTGGAGTGCGTATCGCCAAGCGAAATAGTCATATCCTGGTTCAAGTGTCAGACGGTAAACGCGAGCCTTAGAGGGTAAAACGAGAATGGGTCAGAAAGTAAATCCGATTGGTATTCGTCTTGGCATTACTCGCGACTGGTCGTCGAAGTGGTATGCCGGTTCGAAGTCGTTTGCATCTAATCTGCACACCGATTTTTTGGTGCGCCAGTTTCTGAACAAGAAACTAAGTGATGCTTCGGTGAGTACTATTCACATCGAGCGTGCTGCACGGCGCGCCAATATTACGATTCATACGGCCCGTCCCGGCATTGTGATTGGTAAGAAAGGCGAGGATATCGAGAAACTTCGGACTGCGGTCGCAAAGATTTTGGGTATGACGATGCAGGATGTGCGTCTTAATATTGCCGAGATTCGCAAGCCCGAATTGGATGCAAAGCTGGTGGCCGAAGGCATTTCTCAACAGTTAGAGAAGCGGGTTATGTTTCGTCGTGCGATGAAGCGTGCCGTCACCAACACCATGCGCTCCGGCGCGTTGGGAATTAAGGTGCGAATTTCAGGTCGCCTGAACGGTTCAGAGATTGCGCGTACGGAGACCAACCGCGAAGGTCGAGTTCCGTTGCACACGTTCCGGGCGGACATTGATTATGGTCTAGCAGAGGCCCAAACCACCTACGGGGTGATCGGCATCAAGGTTTGGATCTTCAAGGGTGAAATATTCGATAAGCCGGAACTTGAAGCCGAAGTAGATCCGGTGGCGCCGAAAGCCAGCGAAGTTGCGGCTCCGGCCGCATGAAGGCTAAGGGTATAGACACATGATGCAGCCGAAGCGGACCAAATTCCGCAAACAGTTTAAGGGCAAGATCTCGGGCAGTGCGCAGCGCGGTAATTTCGTGGCGTTTGGCGAGTACGGTCTAAAAGCGACTAATCGTTGCCGCATGACGGCGCGCGAAATCGAAGCTGCACGGCGTGCGATATCGCGTCACGTTAAGCGCGGTGGCCGTATTTGGATCCGAGTGTTCCCGGACGTACCGATTACTCAGAAGCCTTTGGAAGTGCGCATGGGTAGCGGTAAGGGCAACGTAGAGTACTGGGTAGCCAAAGTATTGCCGGGTAAGGTGTTGTTCGAAATGGAAGGTATGAGCGAAGTCGTCGCGCGCGAAGCGTTCAGACTGGCCGCAGCTAAGTTGTCGGTCTCGACTACATTCGTTAAACGCCAAGTGCGAACATAGAAGAGGTGCAGACATGAAGGCTAAAGATTTGCGTGTTAAGCCCCTCAAGGATTTGGGCGAGGATTTACTTAAATTGCGCCGCGAACAGTTTAATTTGCGCATGGCTCGCGCGACCGGTCAGGCTGCAAAGCCAGATCAGTTTGCGAAGGTTCGCAAGAATATTGCACGCGTCAAGACGGTGCTGGTACAAGGCCGTCAGAGCGGAGGTAAGGTTTGATGACTACTGAAATTGCAACTGCTACCGCCTCGGTGCCTGTAGTTCCCGGGCAGAGACTGCTGACGGGGAAAGTGGTGAGTACCAAGATGAATAAGACCATTGCGGTCTCAATTGAGCGATTGGTTAAGCACCCAACTTACGGGAAGTATATTCGTCGCACGACGAAGTTGTTGGCGCACGATGACAGCAATGAATGTAAAGAAGGCGATACCGTGTGCATTAAGCCTTGTCGGCCTATTTCACGTCGCAAGTCTTGGGTGCTTGTCCGCGTCATTGAACGCGCCCGTGCTTAAAGTTTAAGGACCGATATGATTCAGCTTAGAACCATGCTTAATGTGGCCGATAACAGCGGTGCGAAGCGCTTGATGTGCATTAAGGTGCTCGGCGGCTCTAAGCGTCGATATGCGGCGGTCGGCGATGTTATCAAGGTAAGCGTCAAGGATGCTATTCCGCGCGGCAAGGTCAAGAAAGGCGAGGTGTATGACGCGGTAGTCGTGCGTACGCGCAGCGGCGTGCGTCGCGCTGACGGCTCGTTGATTCGATTTGATACTAACGCGGCGGTGTTGTTAACCAACAAGTTGGAACCTATCGGTACCCGTATTTTTGGACCGGTGACCCGTGAGTTGCGCAATGTGCAGTTCATGAAAATTATTTCGCTCGCACCTGAAGTGCTTTAATTCGAGAGTGCCTGGATGAAGAAAATACGCAAAGGCGACATGGTGGTTTTGATCACCGGTCGAGATAAGGGGCGCCGCGGCGCTGTGATCGAAGTGCTGGCGGATGACCGTGTGCGCGTCGAGGGTGTCAACATGCTTAAGAAGCACCAGAAGCCAAATCCCCAGATGGGAGTTCAGGGTGGAATCATCGAGCGTGAGGCGCCATTGCATGTATCGAATGTGATGCTTTATAACCCAGCGACGCAGAAGGGTGAGCGGGTGGGCTTTAAGGCGCTTGAAAGTGGTCGCAAAGTGCGTATTTTTAAGTCGAATCAAGAAATGGTCGACGCGAAGTAAAAGCGCTAGTTTTAAAGAGTAATATTCATGCCAAGACTTAAACAAATATATCGCGAGAAAATCGTGCCGGAACTCAAGAAGAGCTTGGGGCTGACGAATACGATGCAGGTGCCGCGCATTTTGAAAATTACGCTTAATATGGGCGTAGGTGAGGCTGTGGCGGATAAGAAAGTCATGGATGCTGCCACTGCTGATATGGCAAAGATTACAGGTCAGAAGCCAGCGGTCACTAAGGCTAAGAAATCGGTCGCGACTTTTAAAGTTCGTGATGGTCAGGCGATCGGCTGTAAGGTGACCTTACGCGGCGCAATGATGTACGAGTTTTTGGATCGTCTAGTTAACATAGCGATTCCGCGTATTCGTGACTTTCGTGGTATCAGCACACGTTCTTTTGATGGTCGAGGTAACTACAGCCTTGGCGTCAAAGAACAAATCATTTTTCCAGAAATTCAATACGATCAAATTGATCAAATTCGTGGCATGGACATCACCATTTCCACGTCAGCGGCGGACGATAAACACGGACGCGCGTTGCTAGAAGCTTTTAACTTTCCGTTTCGTAAGTAGGTTAGCCCATGGCCAAGACAAATATGCTGATGCGCGAAAAGCGCCGGCTAAAGGTAGCGAAGAAATACGCTGCGCGGCGTGCGACGCTTAAAGAGCTGATTCGCGACCCGAAGACCGGAGGGGACGAGCGAGTAGCTGCGCAAGTGGCACTTCAGAAACAACCCCGCGATGCGGGAGCCACGAGGCAGCGAAATCGATGTTCAATTACTGGACGATCACGCGGCGTGTACCGCAAATTTGGATTAGGCCGAACCAAGCTGCGCGAGGCAGCGAATCGCGGCGAAATCCCTGGTCTTACGAAGGCAAGTTGGTGAGGCGCGCAACATGAGCATGACTGATCCTATTGCTGATCTTTTGACCCGAATTCGTAATGCGCAGTCGGCGGGTAAGCCTACGGTAGGCGTTGGCGCGTCGAAGTTAAAGGTAGCTATTTTGAAGGTCTTAAAGGACGAGGGCTACATTGGTCCTTATACGGTTGAGGCTAAGGGTGCAAAGAGTACTTTGTCGATTGAACTTAAGTACCACGACGGGCGGCCCGTAATTGACCGAATCGAGCGTATTAGCCGACCTGGACTGCGGATATATCGCGGTAAGGGTGAGTTGCCTAAGGTGCAGAATGGCCTCGGGGTAGCCGTAGTGTCGACGCCCAAGGGGATCATGACCGACGCTCAGGCGCGTGCGGCGGGTACCGGCGGCGAAGTATTGTTTGTAGTTCAGTAAAATTACTCAAGTCGATTAATTTCAAGGTTTTACCATGTCTCGAGTTGCAAAAAAGCCGGTTGATTTGCCGCAGGGTGTGAGCGCCACGATCGGTGCCGACCAGGTGACGGTAAAGGGTGCGAAAGGATCCCTGACTCTGGTAATCAAGAGCGGTATTAAGGTCGTGCAGCAGGATAAACATCTTGCGGTGGAGGCAAACGCCGCGGTAGAGGGATTAATCGCCATCGCGGGCTCGACTCGTGCCCATTTGGCCAACATGGTCACGGGCGTGACGACGGGATACGAGAAAAAACTTGAGCTAGTCGGTGTCGGTTATCGAGCGGCGGTTCAGGGTAAGACCTTGACCCTCACTTTGGGTTTTTCACACTTGATCAATTATCCGGTCCCCGATGGCGTGACCATCGAGACGCCCACTCAGACCGAAATTCTGATTAAGGGCATTGATCGCCAACTCGTGGGTCAAACGGCTGCGGAGATTCGCCGCTTTAGGCCTCCTGAGCCGTACAAGGGCAAGGGCGTGAAATACAGCGATGAGAAGATTACGCTTAAGGAAGCGAAGAAGAAGTAAATGAAAACGCATAAAAAAGTTACCCGCTTGCGTCGCGCGTTGCGCGGCCGCGTGAAGATCAAAGAGTTGGCTGCATTGAGATTGTCGGTGCATCGGACCCCGCAACATATTTATGCTCAAATTTTTGCGCCGGAAGGCGACAAAGTTTTGGTAGCTGCGTCGACCTTGCAAAAGGATGTGCGTGGCGAATTGAAAACGACCGGTAATATTGAGGCTGCCAAAGCAGTCGGCCGCGCCATTGCTGCGCGCGCCAAAGCTAAGGGTATTCTTAAGGTCGCTTTCGACCGTTCCGGCTTTATGTACCACGGGCGCGTTAAAGCGCTTGCGGATGCCGCGCGTGAAGCGGGTCTCGAGTTCTAACAGAAGGTTTTAAGGCGCTATGGCGAGAGTAGAAAAACCAGTGTCCGGCGACGACCTGCTCGAAAAGCTGGTCGCTGTGAACCGAGTTGCGAAGGTGGTCAAGGGTGGTAAGCAATTTGGCTTCACCGCTCTGACTGTGGTTGGCGACGGAGCCGGCCGTGTGGGCTTTGGTTATGGCAAGGCGCGAGAAGTGCCGGTCGCGATTTCCAAGGCTATGATGCAGGCGCGTAAGAGTCTAGTAAACGTATCGTTGAAGAACGACACGTTGTTTTATGCGGTCAAGGGCCGACATGGAACCACTCGCGTGTACATGCAGCCGGCTGCGGACGGCACCGGCGTAATCGCGGGTGGCGGAATGCGCGCGGTGTTTGAATGCGCTGGGGTGCGTAACGTTTTGGCTAAGAGTTACGGTTCACGCAATCCGATCAATGTGGTTCGCGCCACGATGGATGCGTTGGCAAAGCTTAGAACGCCGGATGATATTGCGGCCAAGCGCGGCAAGACTGTCGCGGAAATAACAGGCTAGATTTATGGCAAAGACTATTAAAGTAACTCTCGTTAGGAGTTTGTCGGGGCAACTTGCCAATATTAGGAACTCGGCACGAGGTTTAGGCTTGCGTCGTATTGGTCATACCGTAGTGGTGGCGGATACGCCATCAAATCGCGGTATGGTTAATACCGCGGTTCACATGTTAAAGATTGATTCCGCTTCGGATTCAAAGAAGGGCTAATGCGTTTAAATACCATCAAGCCGGCGGCAGGCGCTAAACGCAAGCATTTGCGTGTGGGTCGCGGTGCATCGGCCGGGCAGGGAAAAACTTGCGGACGCGGAGTCAAAGGACAGCGCGCGCGTAAGGGCGGTTATCACAAGGTTGGCTTTGAAGGGGGCCAGATGCCCTTGCAGCGTCGACTGCCGAAAATCGGTTTTCGTTCGCATATGAAGGCATCCCGTGCGGAATTAACCCTCGATGACCTGATGCGCGTTAAGGGTACGGAGGTTACGCTGGTGGGGCTGATTATTGCGAACTTAGTGCCTGAGAGTACCAAGGTCGTCAAGATCATCCTTTCCGGCAAAGTGACTAAGGCCTATGTCGTTAAGGATAAGGTCATCACGGCGACCAAAGGTGCCAAGAGTGCGGTGGAGTCGGCCGGCGGCCGGTTCGAGGGATAAGAGATTTAGTCATGGCTACCCAGAGCACTAACCCCGCCGTATTAGGAGATATGACGCGCTTCGCTGAGATGCGGACGCGCTTATGGTTCCTATTGGGCGCGTTGGTGGTGTATCGAATAGGGACCTTTATTCCGGTGCCTGGAATTGATGCGGCGAAGTTCGCGGCTTTTTTCTCGACCCAGCAGGGAACGTTGCTCGGTATTTTTAATATGTTTTCCGGCGGCGCACTGCAGCGCTTCAGTATTTTTGCCTTGAATGTCATGCCCTACATCACCGCGTCCATTATTATTCAGATGGCTTCGATGGTGTATCCGCCTTGGGCGCAGATCCGTAAGGATGGTGAGTCGGGCCGCCGCAAGCTGATGCAATACACGCGTTATGGAACCGTGTTTTTGGCGGCTTTTCAAGGTTTTGGCGCAGCTCTGGCCATTCAAAATTCGAGCGGTAACTTAGTGCCACATCCAGGTCCCTTGTTTTTGGGCACCGCGACCCTTTCGATAGCCACCGGTACTTTATTTGTCATGTGGCTCGGCGAGCAAATTACCGAGCGTGGTGTAGGTAACGGCATTACCATGATCATCGTGGCGGGCATCGTCGCTGGATTGCCTCGGGCGATTGGTAATACGCTGGAGATGGTGCGTTCGGGTGAAATGAACCCATTGATCGTGTTACTGATTCTCGTGGTAGTGATAATAGTCACTCTGTTTGTGGTGTTTGTTGAACGCGCGCAACGCAAGATTCAAGTCAATTACGCCAAGCGTCAAGTCGGTCGCCGCATGATGCAAGGCCAAAGTACTCATTTGCCGTTTAAATTGAATATGGCAGGCGTTATACCGCCCATTTTCGCTTCCAGTTTGCTGGTCTTTCCTGCGACCATTGCGCAATTTTTCAGCGGTGGCCCCAATCCCAATTTTGCGCAGAGAGCCTTGCAACGCGTTGCCCAAGTATTGAATTATGGACAGCCGCTACATGTCATGTTGTTTGCATTATTAATTATTGGGTTTGCGTTCTTCTACGTGGCGTTGGTGTATGACGCGCGCGATACTGCCGAAAATTTGAAAAAGGCGGGCGCCTTTATTCCCGGCATACGTCCGGGTCAGCAGACCGGCGACTATCTGGACAAAGTGCTGACTCGACTCACTCTGTGGGGTGGCCTGTACATCATGTTGGTATGCTTGTTGCCTGAAGTCATCCGCATGGTTAATCCGAGCATCCCATTTCAGTTTGGCGGCACGTCCTTGTTAATTATCGTGGTCGGCGTCATGGATTTCGTCGCGCAAGCCCAATCACATTTGATGTCGCACCAATATGAGGGCCTGATGAAAAAGGCCAGCCTACGGGGTATCGGGAGTAAGAAATGAAAGTTCGTCCTTCGGTTAAGAAGATCTGCAAGAAGTGCAAAGTGGTGCGGCGCCGCAGAATTGTCTACATTATTTGCGAAGATCCCCGCCATAAACAGCGTCAGGGCTAAAACAATGGCTAATCCAAAAGGCTAATAAATTGATCTTTAGAGCATTTTCTTTTAAACTTGTGCGCTTTTTCGCGTGCACTATAGTCCGGGTAGGGGAGAATTAGATGGCGCGTATCGCCGGCATCAATATCCCGATGAACAAACATGTCGTCATCGGCTTAACTCATATTTTCGGCATTGGGAACAGTCGAGCGGTGCGCGTGTGCGATGCTGCTGGAGTGAAGTACAGTGTCAAGGTCAAGGATCTGACCGACACCGAAGTGGCTTCGTTGCGCTCGCAGGTGGCGAAGTTTGCGGTGGAAGGCGATCTGCGTCGCGAAGTTTCCATGAACATCAAGCGATTGATGGACTTAGGTTGCTATCGCGGTATACGGCATCGCAAGGGCTTGCCGATGCGGGGTCAACGTACTCGCACCAATGCACGTACCCGCAAGGGTCCGCGTAAACAAGCGGTCAAGATGAACGCGCCACCTGGAAAGGTTTAGGCTTAGGATAAGGTTTAGGAAATATTTATGGCTGAGCAAAAACAGAGTGCGGGTCAAGGCGGCGGCGGGCAGGCGAATAACAAGCCGGCGCGTAAAAAAGTACGCAAGAATGTACTGGATGCGATTGCGCATGTGCACGCGTCGTTTAACAACACCATTATTACGATCACGGATCGTCAAGGTAATACCTTGTCTTGGGCAACCTCGGGCGGATGTGGCTTTCGCGGCTCGCGTAAATCCACGCCTTTCGCGGCGCAGGTCGCTGCTGAGCGTGCCGGAAATGCGGCACAAGAACATGGTGTTAAGAACGTTGAAGTTCGAGTCATGGGTCCGGGACCCGGTCGCGAATCTGCGGTGCGCGCCCTCAATGGCTGCGGACTTAAGATTACCAATATAGAAGACGTTACGCCGATTCCCCATAACGGATGTCGGCCGCCTAAAAAGCGTCGCGTCTAGTTCCGTTTTCGATCAAGATTTTTAAGGGTTCTAATGGCAAAGTACACCGGTCCTAAATGCAAGCTGTCGCGTCGCGAAGGAACTGACTTATTCCTCAAGAGTGGTGTAAAACCGCTTGAGTCGAAGTGCAAGTTGGATGTTCCGCCTGGAGGCGTGAAGAGTGAGCGTAAACAGCGCCTATCGGAATACGGCATGCAGCTGCGCGAGAAGCAGAAATTGCGCCGTATGTATGGAGTTCTGGAGCGACAGTTTCGCAATTATTATCAGAAGGCGGCGGGCCGTCCGGGGGCTACCGGCGAGACCTTGTTGCAATTTTTGGAATGTCGCTTGGACAACGTCGTGTACCGTATGGGGTTTGCTTCCACTCGTGCGGAAGCCCGACAATTAGTGAGTCATAAGGCGATTACGGTTAATACAAAATTAGTGAACATTGCCTCTTATCAATGTAAGGCAGGCGATGTAATTGATTTGCGTGAGAAAGCTAAGAAGCAAACACGCATCATCGCGGCGCTAACCATCGCCGCTCAAGTAGGCTTCCCCGACTGGGTTGAAGTGGATGACAAAAAAATGTCGGGCATTTTGAAATCGGTACCGGACCGACAGGAAATTTTGCCAGATATCAATGAGAGTCTTGTCGTCGAATTGTATTCCAAGTAACACACGGCAGCTTGTGCTGCTGAGTGTCCGCGATTAGTTAAAGTAGGGTATATCCATGCAGGGATCGATCACTGAATTCTTGAAACCACGGGTCGTTAAGGTACAGCCCGTCTCGCAGCGCCATGCTCGAATAGTTATCGAGCCCTTTGAGCGCGGCTTTGGTCATACGCTGGGCAATGCTCTGCGTCGCGTATTGCTGTCTTCGTTGCCTGGTGCGGCTATCACCGAGGTCGAGATTGAAGGCGTATTACATGAATATACGGCGGTCGAGGGCGTCCAAGAAGACGTTGTCGATATTCTATTGAATCTCAAAGCCGTTGCCATTCGTATGCATAGCCGCGAAACGGCCGAGATCCGCTTGCATAAGAAAGGTCCGGGCCCGGTGACTGCCGGGGATATCAGCACGGATCATGATATTGAGATCCTTAATCCTGAACTCGTGATCGCGCACCTGACCAAAGCGGGTGAGCTTTCTATGTCGCTTAAAGTTGAACGGGGTCGTGGTTATCGTCCGGCCGCGCAGCGAATGGCTTTCGAAGAACAAACACGCGCCATCGGCCGATTGCAGCTCGATGCATCCTTCAGTCCGGTGCGTAAAGTGACTTATAATGTTGAGAGCGCTCGCGTTGAGCAGCGCACCGATTTAGATAAATTGATTCTCGATATCGAAACCAACGGTACGATTGATCCTGAAGAAGCTATCCGTCGTGCGGGCGGAATTTTGAAGGACCAATTATCGGTATTCGTTGATTTACAAGGTCAAGATGAGTCCTCGGCCAAGGCCACGGAGACCCAGTTTGACCCCATTCTCTTGCGGCCCGTGGATGAGCTTGAGCTTACCGTTCGTAGTGCTAATTGCCTGAAAGCTGAGAATATTCATTACATCGGTGATCTCGTGCAGCGTACCGAAGTTGAGCTACTTCGTACCCCTAATTTGGGTAAGAAATCGCTCACTGAAATTAAGGAAGTCTTGGAGAGCCACGGGTTGACTTTGGGAATGCGTATCGACAACTGGCCGCCGCCGGGGTTGAAGCGCGACGATGAGCGCGACGGCGTCTAAGGAAAGTATATGCGTCATAGAAACAGTGGGCGTCAGCTATCGCGAAATGCCTCTCATCGTCATGCCATGTTACGTAACATGGCGACCTCCCTACTGCGTCACGAGACCATTAGAACCACCGTACCTAAGGCCAAGGAGCTGCGGCGAGTGGTTGAGCCGTTGATCACGATGGCAAAGATTGACTCGATGGCGAAGCGTCGCATGGCCTATGCCCGATTGCGCGATGAAGTGGTGGTCGAGAAGCTATTTACAGACCTTGGGCCGCGCTTTAAAGCTCGTGCTGGGGGCTATACCCGAATCCTTAAGATGGAACCTCGTCCAGGTGATTCCGCCGATATGGCAATGATGCAATTGGTTGATTTGGCGAGTGTGGTTGCGGAGAAGGTTGATAAAACTGATAAATCTGATAAATCTAACAAGGCTAATAAAGTCGTCGCAACTGACTTGGTGGAGAAACCTAAACGGCGTAAGGCCGTCGCATAGGTTGTTATTGATAATAAAAAAAGAGGGGACAGCTCAATGAGCATTGGAAGCGAATTTAAAGAATTTGCGATGAAGGGAAATGTGGTCGACATGGCAGTCGGCGTCATTGTAGGTGCCGCTTTTGGAAAGATTATTTCGTCCTTGGTGGGCGATGTTATTACCCCGATTCTCGGTAAGTTAATCGGCGGAGTTAATTTTACGGACCTTGCGATGAGTTTAGGCGCCGATCCTAAAGGCGTGCCCGTTTTGGTTAAATATGGTTCGTTTATCCAGACGATATTTGACTTCCTGATTATCGCGATTGTGTTGTTTATTGCGATACGCGGTCTTAACAAACTAAAGAAACCCGACCCGGCCGCTGCGCCCGCCGCTCCGCCGCGTCAAGAAACCCTGCTAGAAGAAATTCGCGACGCTTTGCGCAAGCGATAAGCGATACGCACGGCCAGGCGAATGGCCATACGATTGACAAGGGTCCGTATTCGAAAGAATGCGGACCCTTCGTCATTTAAAATCAGCCTATTTAAGCGGCGAGCTTGGTAAAGGCATCGCGGGTCAAATTTTCTGGCACCGAGGTGGTTGCTACTACATTGTCTTCAATGCGGATGCCCCCATAGCAACGTAACTCGTCCACCATTTTCCAATTGATTTGCTCACCACGCGCGTCAGTTCGAGCGCTCGCGAGCAAGGAGTCGATCCAATAAATCCCGGGTTCAATCGTTACCACGACCCCGGGCTCGAGCATACGTGTCAGGCGTAAATAAGGGTGACCTTTGGGTCGTTGGTGTTCTTTGCCGTCGACATCGGCCATTACTCCGCCGACGTCATGTACTTGCAAACCTAGCAAATGACCAACGCCATGGGGAAAGAATACGCTGGTAACGCCTTGCTCTAGTGCGGCCTGCCCCGGAATATTAATTAGACCCGAGTCATGCATAAGGTCGCCGAGTAGACGATGGGCGCTTAAGTGGATATCGCGATAATCCCTGCCTGAAGTGACTTCGCTACAGAGCTTACGTTGAACGTCATCTAGGCCCGTGACGAGGTCAGCAAAAGCCCCAGGTCTGGCTGCATAGGTACGTGTGATATCTGCGGCGTAGCCGCGATATTGGGCTCCCGCATCGATTAAAAAAGAGCTAAAGGTTGTAGGGGCGTTGCGTGCCAAATGCTGGTAGTGCAGCACCGCAGCATGTTGGTTATAGGCCACTATGTTGTTGTAGGGCATTTCCTCCTCGCGTTGGTTGCAAGCGAGGAGGTATTCCATGTGGGCGATATATTCAGAAGCTCCGCGCCGGAAGGCGGCGAGCGCTGCGCGGTGTCCTTGAGCGCCGAGTGTGCTTGCGCGGCGCATACACTCAATTTCATACGGGGTCTTTATTGCCCGGTCAAAGTGTAGGCGCGTTAATAAATTGGGAGGATTAAGCGTGCCATGCAGTTCATCAAAAGTGTGCTCCGCACCGATAATCGCTACCCGACCCAGTGTGGACCAATGGGGGCTGGCTTGCTTCGGGTCGCGCAATGGGATGACCTGAATATGATCGGTCCACGATGCTTGCGGTAGGGCAGCAGTTTTATGCCAGTAATCATCGGGTTGATAAAAAAGTAGCGTGGGCTTATGACCGGAGTTGTAGATTAAAATACAGCGGGGATTATCGTTTATAGGTAGCCAGGCATTGAAATGTGGGTTGACCTTGAAAGGATAGCTCTGGTCGTCTAGGAACTGCAGGGGGGCAATTCCTGAGTGAATCACGAGCGTGTCAAACCCGGTCGCAGCAAGAGCAAGGTCGGTGCGGTGCCTAACCGTCATTAAATGCTGTTCATACAACTGATCGAGATTATCCATACTCATGCCGTTTCCTATGCTTGAAAGCCGAATTAGCGCGCTAAAACCGCTAAAATACCCTAAATTGCGACTCTCTTTGAAGCTTCTGAGAAGTTTGCGAGAAAGAGATATGAAACTGAGACGAAACACTCTAAAATCCGGTTTGGACGTCCTGGGTTAGGCCCGGAACCGACTAACTTACCGATAACGTTTCATCCTTAAAATTTTTTCTGGGGTATCGATAGATGAAGACCAAACTTGCTTTAAGCGCTTTCGTCGCTGCATTAGTTCTGAGTGCCTGCGGTGGCAAGACCGAGGCTCCTGCGGATGCCGCAGCGAGCGCTGCGGGTGCCGCTGCCGGTGCAGCAAATGCTGCGGGTGCTGCTGCCAGCGCTGCCGGTGATATGGCGAACAAGGCAGCTGACTCTGCCAAAGACGCCGCGGGTGCCGCTGCCGGTGCTGTTGGTGATGCAACCACTAAGGCTGTTGACACTGCTAAGGATGCTGCTGCGGATGCAACCAAAGCAGCCGATGCAGCTAAGGACGCAGCCGCTGCGGCCATGAAGCCTGCGGATGCTCCGAAGCCGTAATTAGCTTCGGTTAGCTGATCGCACATGCCCGGTTGGACACCAAAAGGTCTCCTTCCGGGCTGTGTATTTTTTGGGCCAAGGAATTCGGCTTCGCAATGCTTGTAAGTCTCCGCGACTGCCGACATTCAAAAAAGGATCAGCAATGGATTGAGAGCGTCTACGGTGAATATCTGGATGCGCTTGCGGATTTGAACACCGGCTTCTTCCCGGTTATGGGTGGCGACAATGCTCGTAAAGAAGAAATCTTTGCAAGTTGGTTTGCCAGTGATCGCTCCCATCCTCTTTTGATTTTACAAGAATTAGTCCCGGTGGGCTTTGCGCTCGTAAGCCGCTCCAATATCCCGGGCGCGACTCCTGCGGTGGATTTCCGTATGGCTGAATTTTTTGTACGCAAGCCCCATCGTCAGTCGGGTATCGGCCGCGAGGCGGCCACTTTGATTTTTGACCGATTTGCGGGTGAGTGGGAAATTCTTGAGTATTTGCGAAATCCCGGAGCGGTCGCGTTTTGGCGCAGAGTAATTACCGGTTATTGCGGAAATAATTTTACTGAACGCACTCAAAGCGGCGAAGTGCGACAGCGTTTCAAGAGTCGCAAAGCGAAATAGACTCGGCAACATAGGCCACATTGTGCGGCATGATGCCCGCTAGATTCATGCGGCTATCCGGAGTCATGTAGATATGTCGCTGGCGCAATTTTTCCACTATTTGGCTGGATACGCCCAGTAATGAAAACATGCCGCGTTGTGATTTTATAAAATCAAACTTTGTAGTTGCCGTGGCTTCGTTCAAATGACGTGTGAGTAGAGCTCGCATGTCCTCGATACGAGCACGCATACTACTGAGTTCTAGCACCCAGTCCTCCTTTAGTGCTGGGTCGGCCATTATAAACGCGGCAATTGCCGCGCCATGATCCGGTGGCATTGAATAAATGCTACGCGCCACTTTAAGGACATGGCTGTGAGCAGCCTCGGCGCGAGTGGAGTCTTCACATTGCACAATCAAGGCGCCGACCCGCTCACGATAGAGGCCTAAATTCTTGGAAAACGAAACAGCTACTAATGCTTCGGGCAGAGCTGCGCACATAAGACGTAAGCCCTCAACGTCCTCGTGCAAGCCGCGACCGAAACCCTGGTAGGCCAGATCAACAAAGGGTATAAGTTGACGACGCGTGACCACGGCGAGAATTTGCTGCCATTGAGTCCGTGACCAATCAGCCCCCGTCGGGTTATGACAGCAAGCATGTAGTAACACCACATCGCCCGCGTGGGCTTGATCAAAGTGTTCTAGCGTCTCATTAAACCGTAGTACATGGGTGACCGGGTCGTAGTAAGGATAGCTTTTGAGCTTAAGGCCGCTACTACCCAGCAAGGCCAGGTGATTGACCCAAGTCGGATCGCTCACATGCACAGTCGCGGTCGGTAAGCTTAGGCGTATCAGCTCCGCACCCACCCGAAGCGCCCCGCTGCCGCCAGGCGTTTGAGCCGTTCTGTAGCGCCGTTGTGGTGCGCCTGGCGTGCCGCCTAGTACGAGTTCTTCGACCCTCGAGTTAAATTCTTCGCGGCCCGCGGGCGCTACATAGGACTTGGTATTTTGGCCGTGAAGTACGGCTTGTTCCGCTTGTCGAACACAGCGTAGCACGGGGGTATTGCCCGCTAGATCACGATAAACGCCGACTCCTAAATCTACCTTGTTCGGTGCGGCATCGGCACGATATTGCGCCATGAGACCTAGTATGAAGTCTGGACTTAGGCGCTTAAGTGATTGAAACAAGTTGCTACCCCATTTTTTGTTGCAAGCTATTATAGTCGTACTATGCAAATCTTGAAGGCTAGGTCGGTAGTGTTGCTGCTCAGCGTGGTTTTGCTAGATGCGGCGCTCGCAACGCCACGGATTGTGAGTCTCAGTCCGCATATTACCGAATTATTATTTGCAGCCGGCGCCGCTGCTCAAATTGTGGGTGTTGATGATCTCAGTGATTATCCAGCCGCTGCCGCGCAGATCGCGCATGTCGGTGAAGTCACAGCGCTTGACACGGAAGTATTGTTGAAGCTCAAACCGACGTTAGTGATTCTATGGGATAGCGGCACTTCGCCGCAGCGTAAGGCCGATCTTAAACAACTGGGTTTGAATGTCTATCCCACAGAGCAGCGTCATCTCGATGATATCGCGACGGCCCTAGTCGATTTTGGCCGGCTTGCTGGAACCTTGAGCGTGGCCGATGCGGCCGCACAGCATTATCGTTACCAACTAGATCAGCTGCGCCATCGATACGCGCATCGTTCGCCCCTGCGCGTGTTTTATCAGGTTTGGGATCGACCGCTGTATACGCTTTCTCGCGAGCACGTCGTGAATGAAATGCTGGCCCTTTGTGGCGGTATAAATATTTTTGCTGAATTGCATGGCCTTGCGCCCATGATCGATAAAGAAGCAGTGCTGGCCGGTGATCCGGACGTTATCATCATTGGAGCCAACGGCGTAGAAGGCGCACGCCAGGCGGCCGAGTGGAATCGGATTACCAGCTTACATGCGGTGCAACATCACCAGGTTTATACGGTAGATGATTCGCTCATGAGCCGTATGTCGCCGCGCATACTGTTGGGTGTGAGCAGCGTCTGTGAGCGTTTAGATCAAGCCCGCGCGCGCTGATTAACGAGAGCCGCCACGTTCGATGTCGATGAAACGCAAGAATTCCGCGCGCGTACTAGGATCAGCGCGGAAAGTGCCCAACATTTTGCTCGTCACCATCGAGACGCCGCGCTTATGCACACCGCGGGTCGTCATGCACTGATGAACCGCGTCAATTACCACGCCCACGCCTCGAGGTTTTAGTACTTCATTAATACAATTGGCAATTTGCGCCGTTAGTTTTTCCTGAACTTGGAAACGCCGCGAAAATCCATCTACGACCCGAGCCAATTTGCTGATACCCACCACCCGTGCGGTCGGTAAATAGCCGACATGTGCTTTGCCGATGATAGGACACATGTGGTGTTCACAATAAGACTCAAACGCAATGTCGCGTAACACCACCATTTCGTCATAGCCTTCGACTTCTTCAAAGGTACGACGCAGGTACTCACCGGGGTCGGTGCTGTAACCTGAGAACCAATCTCCGTAGGCGTTAACCACCCGTCTGGGTGTATCTAATAAGCCCTCGCGAGTAGGATCTTCGCCCGCCCATAGCAACAAGGTTGTGACGGCCGCCTCTGCAGCGGTGCGACTGACTCGCGAAGGTTTTTTCTTAACTTTCATATTAATCCTACATCCAAGTATCTATGCGCAATACAGTACCATCTGAAACACATGGCCGGATAGCAACTGCAGATCACAGCCATCTTACGGATGTGACTTTAATTGACATCGGAGCCTGCAAGCGACATTCTCCTGCATATCCGTTAGATGGAGTTAATCGCGTGAAAACTTTTTACCAACGACTAGTCCTTACCGCTTGTGCTTTAGGGGCGCCAATTGTGCTGGGTGCAAGTCCAATGAAGGACGTTGAAATTCGCCAAATGTCGCGCGACATCTTTAAGCAGCTTATAGAGATCAACACGACCGATTCCGTGGGCAGTACCACGCCCGCAGCTCTGGCCATGGCACAGCGTTTGTGGGATGCGGGTTTCTCCAAAGAGGATGTGGTATTGCTGGGTCCCAGCGATCGCAAAGGCAATATGGTGGCGCGTTATCGCGGTACTGGCCAGGTCAATAAGGGCAAGGGTAATAGCAGTAAGGGTAATAAGATTAAGGGCAAGGCAGCAGTTAAGTTGCGGCCCATTCTTATTATCGGGCATCTCGACGTAGTGGAAGCGCGGCGCGAGGATTGGAGCACCGATCCATTTGAATTTGTAGAGCAGGACGGCTATTTTTATGGGCGGGGCACGCTGGATATGAAATCTAGTGATGCCATTGTGGTGACCAATTTTATTCGACTAAAGCGCGAGGGCTACGTGCCTAACCGCGACATTATTCTGGCGCTCACCGCAGCCGAAGAGGGCGGTAAGCACAATGGCGTGGACTGGTTATTAAAGAATCATCGCGATCTTATTGATGCGGAATACGTGCTCAATCCTGACGGTGGCCAGGTTACTACTGAGAAGGGCAAACCCATGGCGGTAGAAATTGAAGCCGCCGAAAAGTTGTACGCGGATTTTCAGGTATTAGCCACAAATCCAGGCGGCCATAGTTCGTTGCCCACCGCCGACAACGCCATTGATCATGTGGCCGCTGCGCTCATGCTACTTAAAAAATCTCCTTTTCCGTTTGAATTAAATGAGATTACTCGAGAGTATTTGTCGCGTATCGCTGAGAGCGAATCGACGCAAAACGCCGCCGACATGCGCGCTATTCTAACCACGCCCCCGGATGCAGAAGCGATTGAGCGTTTGTCTGCGGATACTCGTTATAACGCGACGCTGCGCACCACCTGTATACCGACTCAATTTAAGGCTGGACATGCTCCGAATGCTCTGCCGCAGCGCGCTGAAGCGAATGTAAATTGCCGTATTATGCCGGGTCATTCGCAAGAAGAAATTCGTTTGCAGTTAGTTAAGATTTTCAGTGATCCAACGCTAAAAGTGAGCTACCAGAGTGATGCCGGTGAAGTTTTCGAGCATGGCTCGGAGCGTAAATCAATGACGCCGCCGCCGCTCAATAAAGATGTGATGGGAGCTTTGCAAAAAGTGTCAGCGAAAATGTGGCCGAATACGCCTGTGATTCCGGATATGGAGACGGGGGCCTCGGATAGCATCTATACCTCGGTTGCGGGTATGCCGAGTTATGGCGTGAATGGCATCGCGGTGGATCGTGATGGGCACCGCGAACATGGACGCGATGAGCGCGTTAAAGTTGAATCGTATTATGGTGGCGTAGAATTCTATTATAATTATCTCAAGGCTCTGACTCGCTGAAGATTAAGCGCTTGGCTTATTGTTTGATGCGTGCGGTGGCTGTGTTGCTAGGGTTATTCATAGGCGCGGGCGCTATGCCTGAGTCGCGCGCGGCAACCAGCATTAGCGCTTTGGATGAAATTGTGGTGACCGGTGAACGTACCGGTCCTGGTTTGTGGCACCTGGTGCGGGGTGATTCACAATTGTGGATATTAGGGACCGTAGCGCCGTTACCTAAAAACGTGACTTGGCGGTCAACCCAGGTTGAACAGGTGCTTGGTAAGGTCCACCGGGTTCTACTGGCTAAACCCGTACAAATTGGTATTACGCGCGCTGCGTGGCTATTGCTGACTCGGCGTGACCTATTTATGGTGCAAGGGGGCAGGCGCTTGCACGATGTATTGCCGCATGATCTCTATATTCGCTTCACAGCGTTGCGCATGAAATACAGACTCAGTACCGATAAATGGGAACGCTACCGCCCGATACTTGCGGGGGCATTTTTGCAGGAGCACGCACTCAGAACGGTGGGGTTGTCGTCACGGCTAGATTTGGGCGCCGAAGTGCGCGTGCTTGCAAATAAACATCGCGTTGCAGTGGATGAGGTGAGTATTGCGGGTGTACGTGATGCGCTAGAAGTATTAAAAAATCTTCCGTCCGCGACGGAAAATACTTGCGTGGGCGCTGCGCTGGAAACGGTCGAGAGTGGTTTGCCGCGATTAGTGGAGCGTGCATGGGCGTGGGCCACTGGCGATATTGAACGTATTCAAGCATTGCCGCCACTGCCGCAAGTGGAAGCCTGTGTCGCAGCGCTGAGCTCAAACTCAAGTGCGTCCGGCAATTTAATGGCACAAATACGCCGCAGCTGGTTGGTCGGCGTGGAGGCGGCTTTACGACATGGTGATGTTTTGGCGGTGCTGAATATCGATCAGCTGCAAGAACATGGCGGTTTATTCGATGATTTGCGGGCCGCGGGATTCGAGATTGAAGCGCCGCGCTAATCCTGCTCTTCGGCAGGCCACAGAAGCGGGAAAAGCGGATGATTCATGGGTGCACCTGGGGGTAGCTCGTCGATGAGACCTGGAAAGTCTGGAGACGTAACCCAGCGGCGTGGTGCATGCGTAATATCGTCGCCTAAAAAGCGTACCGAGAAGACGCGGCGGCGATGGCCTGCCGCGATACCGGCGGCGGCATGTAAAGTTAGCATGTGAAAACACACGGCATCGCCGGGTTCAAGCGCCCACCCGAGAATGGGAAAATCATCGCGGTGGGTATCGATTGCGGGTAAGTCTGCGAGGCTGCCTTCGGGAAACCAGTGGGCTTGTGCATCCTGAAATGTCCTCGGCATCAGCCAAGGGCCGCGATGTGATCCGGCAATGAGCTCTAGCGTCGATGCTTGGGCTACGGGGTCCACCGGGATCCAGAAACTGGCGTTTTGATGTCCGTTAATATTGTAGTAGGGTTGATCTTGGTGCCAGGGGGTACGCTGCCGAGTACCGGGTTCTTTGGTGAGCATGTGATCATGATAAAGGCGTGCGCTAGCACTTTGCATGAGCTGAGCTGCAATGTGCGCAAGATTGGATTCGAAAATAAAGCGGCGATAGTGGCTATTGTGTCGCCAATTGCAAAAATCTTCGACGAAGTAGCCTGGATCATCGGCACTGCTGGCAATTTTTGCTCGCGGGCTTAAGTTTTTTAAATTCTCATCAATGCCTGCGGTGAGTATTTGCAGTTCTTGCGGGCTGAAGAGTTTGCGCAATACGACGGCGCCATCGCGTTGAAAATCGTCTATAGCCTGTTGGTTAAGGTTAAAGGGCATCGATAATTTCGTTGATTAGCGCGCCGCCACGGTACGCGAAACCGGTGTATACCTGCAATAGATTAGCCCCCGCCTTTAAGGTGGCGAGAGCATGGCTGGCATCGGTAATCCCGCCGACGCCGAAAATCGGGAAGCTCGGGCCTAAATTTGCGCGCAATAATCGAATCACGTTCACTGAGCTTGCGTGAATCGGTGCGCCGCTGAGGCCGCCTTGTTCGGGGTTGAGTAGCTGTGGGGCCAGAAGCGCTAGGTGGGTTGAAGTGTTGGTGGCGATAACGCCATCGACTCTGAGGGCTTTTAAATGATCAGCAAGCGCTTGGATCTGTTCTTCCTCCAAATCAGGGGCGACTTTAACGAGAAGCGGCACCTGTTTGGCGTGCTGCGTCGCGAGTTTAAGTCGCTCTTGCATTAAAGCGCCTATGATCCGCTCTAATCCATCGTGCCCCTGTAGCTCGCGTAAACGCAGCGTGTTGGGTGATGAGACGTTGACCGCTACATAGTCAGCGTGGGGGTAGACTTTGCGGAAGCATTCGACATAGTCGTGGTGCGCATTTTCAATGGCCGTGTCGGCATTTTTGCCAATACTGACCCCGCGAACTCCGGCATAATGGCTGGTTTTCAATTGCCTAATGAGATGGTCAACGCCTTTATTATTAAATCCCATGCGATTAATGAGCGCTTGCTGTTGTGGGATTCTAAACATGCGGGGTTTGGGATTACCCGGTTGCGGCCTGGGTGTAACGGTACCGAGTTCGATATGAGCGAATCCCAAACGCCCGAGTGCGTCTAGATAGTCGCCATTCTTGTCGAAGCCCGCGGCTAACCCTAACGGATGGGCAAAATTCAAATTGCAGCAATGCACCGCAAGGTGTGCGGGTGCCACTGGCGTGTTCATTAGCGGGCTTATGCATTTTAATCCCATGAGACCGAGATCGTGCGCTCGCTCCGGATTTAGGCGTTGCAGAAGCGGTAGCAAGATCTTCATACGGAAAGTGTGGCGCGTATTGCAGTTGCGAGGAAAGCTCCTAGTCTGGCGTGTTGATCCGCATCGAGATGAATGCCATCTACGGCGCTTGCGGGTGTAACCTGGCCTGCGTCCATGAACATGCAATTAAGGTCAGTCGCTACTTGGCTGTAGGCAGCAGCGAGGCCTGCACTTTTCGCTGCAGCCCCTAAAAACTTGGGTGCGATCGGGCCATGTGGCGTTTCGATCGCGGGGGGTGCGACCAGCAAGATGGGGGGTATCGGCATACCGGGCTCGATCGGTGCTTGACGAATCGCGGTGACCAAAGTGGCCATCCCTTGGCCGGCGTGCCATGCCGTATGCGGGTGCATTGACTGAAAATCATTGCTCCCAAGCATGAGGATCACGAGTGCCAACGGGGAATGTATTTCGATACGCTGGGCAAGTCCAATTAGGCCGTTGCGACCCGCCTTAAAGGGGTCTTCCCAAACGGTCCGACGACCGTTGAGACAGTCTTCGATGACGCGAATGGCGGTACTGCCATGGTTGGACCGGCCACCTTGATTGAGGGCGTTTTCCATTACTCCTGGCCAGCGAGCTTCAAAGGGCAACCGATTGCGGGTGCCAGGAATGATGCCCCAGGAGAGCGAGTCGGAGTAGACCAGGATGTGTTTCATACGGACAAGAATAAACTACCGGACGGATGTGGGCTATTCGCGTATGGGGCTATTCGTGATTGTAAGACCCCTGTTAATATAAACCGATGGAAAAACTCACTTTGCCGGGATTCTTATTGCGCTTAGGCGTGGCCTTTATGCTGGTAGCGCTCACCTATAACCCGAGCGGACACTCGTTTGTGCATTGGGTGTCGGCGTCTATGCCGCATGTGGGGCCGACACAGGTCATCGCCGGGTTGATATTGTTGGGGGCGTGGGGTTTTTTGGTGCACGCGACATGGTTGTCACTCGGGACTATTGGGATTTTATTGGCCTCCGCCTTGAGTGCGGCGTTCATCTGGCTATTTGTGAGTTGGGGTTGGTTTAACCTTAAAGACACCAGCGTGATGAGCTGGGTGGCCTTAAGCGCGCTCGCGATTATTCTGTCGGTGGGACTATCTTGGTCGAATGTTCGCCGCCGCTTGACCGGCCAGACCGACGTCGAGCAGGTGGGGCGACACTAGAGCCGGATTCGGCTCCGGCGGGTTTAGCGGGCGTGGCTTTCGCCAACGTCGCTTTTAAATACTTGCCGGTGTACGAGCGCTTGTTGGCGGCAATGTCTTCCGGTGTGCCGGTGGCAATAATTTGACCGCCGCCATCACCGCCTTCGGGACCCATATCGACCACCCAGTCGGCGGTCTTAATCACGTCTAGATTATGCTCAATGACGATGACGGTGTTGCCCTCATCGCGCAAGCGATGTAAGACTTTTAATAGCTGGGCAATATCGGCGAAGTGTAGACCGGTGGTCGGCTCGTCCAAGATATAAAGCGTACGCCCGGTGGCGCGTTTGGATAATTCTTTGGCAAGTTTGACTCGCTGTGCTTCGCCGCCGGAGAGCGTGGTGGCGCTTTGACCTAAGCGTAGATATGAGAGGCCGACATCTAGCATGGTTTGGAGTTTGGGCGCGACGGTAGGCACCGCCGAAAAGAAGGGCAGCGCGTCTTCGATGGTCATTTCGAGAATTTCTTGAATGGACTTACCCTTGAAACGAATTTCCAGCGTCTCGCGGTTGTAGCGCTTGCCTTTGCACACATCGCAGGGCACGTACACGTCGGCGAGAAAATGCATTTCCACTTTGATGACGCCATCACCCTGGCACGCCTCGCAACGTCCGCCTTTGACATTGAAACTAAAACGTCCCGGTTCGTAGCCACGGGTGCGGGCTTCGGGTACCGCCGAGAATATCTCGCGAATGGGTGCAAATAAACCCGTGTAAGTGGCGGGATTTGAGCGCGGCGTGCGGCCTATTGGAGTTTGGTCAATTTCAATTACCCGATCTATGAAATCCAAACCTTCAATACGATCGAAGTGCGCGGTGCCGGCAGCCGCGTGATTGAGCTGAGTCGCAACGGCACGAAATAGGGTGTCATTGATGAGCGTCGATTTTCCAGAACCGGAGACGCCTGTCACGCAGGTCATGAGCCCCAGTGGAAATTCGGCGGTCAGATTTTTAAGATTGTTGGCCGTTGCGCCGCTGACCCTTAGCATGCGTTTAGGATCGGGAGTCAGGCGCTTTTTAGGAATTTCGATGCGTCGTCGACCGCTTAAATATTGACCTGTGATCGAATCAGGATGGGCGGCCACTTCGGCGGCGGTTCCTTGCGCCACAATGCGCCCACCATGCACGCCGGCACCCGGTCCCATGTCCACGACGTAGTCCGCTTGGCGAATGGCATCTTCGTCATGTTCGACCACGATCACCGTATTGCCGAGGTCGCGGAGATTGACTAAGGTGTCGAGTAAGCGCTGATTGTCGCGTTGATGGAGACCGATGGAGGGTTCGTCTAGGATGTACATGACGCCGACCAGGCCTGATCCGATTTGACTCGCGAGACGAATGCGCTGTGCTTCGCCGCCTGAGAGTGTGTCGGCACTACGATTGAGCGTGAGATAGCCGAGACCGACATTGCCTAAGAACCCTAAGCGATCACCGATTTCTTTGACGATTTTGATCGCAATTTCGCCGCGCCAGCCACTTAAGGTGAGCGTGCTGAAGAAGGCAATGGCGCGTTCCACTGATAGAGCCGACACTTGCGGTACGCTTAGGCCTGCGACAAAGACATTGCGAGCGGCACGATTCAAACGCATGCCTTGGCAGTCGGGACAGGCTCGCGCGGATCGATATTTTGCAAGTTCCTCGCGTACTGTTACCGATTCGGTTTCACGATAGCGGCGCTCCATATTGTTTACGATGCCTTCGAATATATGTTTTTGCTTGACGGTGCCGCCTTTGCCGTCGAGGTATTTGAATTCGATTTGCTCGTCGCTGCTGCCGAATAGCACGAGATGTTTAATCGCGGCCGGTAGGCTTTCGTAGGGCGCTTCGATATCGAACTTGGTGTGCCTGGCTAACGATAGTATGAGTTGAAAATAGTAAGCATTGCGCCGGTCCCAGCCGCGCACTGCGCCGCCGGCCAGCGAGAGGTGAGGGTTGGCGACAATTTTTTCGGGGTCGAAAAATTCTTGGGTGCCTAGACCATCGCACACGGGGCAGGCGCCGGTGGGACTATTAAAGGAGAATAAGCGTGGCTCTAGTTCGCCTAGCGAATAGTTGCAGATGGGGCAGGCGAATTTGTCTGAGAATACGAGTTCGGTGCGGTCGGGGTCGTTCATGTAGGCGACGCGGGCGACTCCAGCACCGAGGCGCAGCGCGGTTTCAAAGGATTCGGCCAGTCGTTGTTTTAAGTCGGGACGTACTTTGAATCGATCGACGACGGCTTCGACCGTGTGCTTACGTTTTACGTCGAGTTTGGGGGCTTGATCGAGTTCTACGACTTTGCCGTCGATGCGTGCGCGTACAAAACCACCGGCTTGTAGTTCTTCTAGAAGTTCGGCGTGTTCGCCCTTGCGCTCGGCAATGCTGGGGGCCAGTAGCATCAACGCGGTGCCTTCCGGGTGATCGAGTACGGCATCGACCATTTGGCTGACGGTTTGGGCTGCGAGATCCACCTGGTGATCGGGGCAGCGGGGGGTGCCCGCCCGGGCATACAGGAGTCGTAAATAATCATGTACTTCGGTGACGGTGCCGACCGTGGAGCGGGGATTATGCGAAGTGGATTTTTGTTCGATGGAGATCGCAGGTGATAGACCTTCGATGGTATCAATATCGGGTTTTTCCATCATCGAGAGGAATTGGCGCGCGTAGGTCGAGAGGGACTCGACATAGCGGCGTTGGCCCTCGGCGTAAATGGTATCGAAGGCCAGCGATGATTTGCCGGAACCCGACAGGCCGGTCAGAACGATGAGTTGATCGCGGGGTAGATCGAGATCAATGTTCTTTAGGTTATGGGTGCGTGCCCCGCGAATGCGAATGTTTTGCATAACCGGCCATTATACGCCAGGGTGATTCGGGGGCCTAGGCGTGTACAATCTAGGGTGTTCGCTGTGCAGTCTAATCGGGGGTATGTCATGTCGCGTGGGGTTAATAAAGTCATTTTGGTGGGTAATCTGGGGGCGGATCCGGAAACTCGGTCGATGCCCAGTGGCATGACGGTGACCAATATTCGGATTGCGACCAGCGAGTCCTGGAAGGATAAGGCGACGGGTGCGCAACAGGAGCGTACCGAATGGCATAGCATTGCATTGTTTGGTCGATTGGGTGAAATCGCTGCGGAGTATTTACGCAAAGGATCACAGGTATTCGTTGAAGGGAAACTGCGCACCCGAAAATGGCAGGACAAGCAGGGCAACGATCGTTACACCACCGAGATTATTGGCGACAATATGCAGATGCTGGGGGCGCGCGGCGGTGCTGCGGGTGGATCGGGCGGTGGCGCAGGGGGCGGTGGCGGCGCGAGTGGTGGTGGTATGTCTGGTGGGCCGCGTGAGGAATATGATCAGTCGCCGCCTCCGGGAAGCGGTGGGTCTGGCGGCGGTGGCGGCGGCGGTGGCGGTTCTGGCGGTGGCGCTGGTGGGAGCAAAGAAGATTTTGACGACGATATTCCGTTCTAGTTCTATGCGTGACATTTTTGCATGAGTGATTCACCGATGTACGTGCCGCCTAAGGTTTGGCAGTGGAATAAGGAGAACGGGGGCCGGTGGGCGAGTATTAATCGCCCGATTGCGGGCGCGACCCATGAAAAAGAGCTGCCGGTGGGACACCATCCCTTGCAGCTTTATTCGCTTGCTACGCCCAACGGCGTGAAAGTCACGATAATGTTAGAAGAATTGCTAGCATTAGGTCATAGCGGCGCAGAGTACGACGCGTGGCTCATCCGGATTTCCGAGGGTGATCAATTCGGCAGTGGTTTTGTAGCGGTTAATCCGAACTCGAAAATCCCTGCGCTTTTGGACCGCAGTGCAGCGGTACCCATCCGGGTGTTCGAGTCGGGGTCTATTTTGTTGTACTTAGCCGAAAAATTTCGCGCGTTCTTGCCGACTGATACGGTGACCCGCGCTGAGTGTTTGTCGTGGTTGTTTTGGCAGATGGGAAGCGCACCTTATCTGGGAGGCGGATTTGGCCATTTCTATGCGTATGCACCGATGAAGTTTGAATACGGCATCGATCGCTTTGCGATGGAGGTCAAGCGCGAGTTGGATGTACTCGACCGGCGGTTAGCGCAGTCGGAATATCTGGCAGGCCCTGAATATACCATCGCGGATATCGCGGTCTGGCCTTGGTACGGGGCTTTGGTGCAGGGCCGACTGTACAATGCGGCTGAATTCCTACAAGTGCAAGAATACGTCAATCTTAAGCGCTGGACCGAGACAATTGCCCAGCGTCCCGCGGTGCAACGAGGGCGCAAGGTGAATCGAATCTCTGGAGAACTCGCGGATCAATTACATGAGCGCCATGAGTCCAGTGATTTCGCAACCAAGACACAAGATAAGGTTTAGTCATTGCCAATAGTGAAATTATGAGTACCCCTCCAGTGAGTCCAGAGCCGGGTGCTGAGCTGTCGATTCGCGCAATTGTGTTAGGCGTTTTAATTACACTGGTATTTACTGCAGCTAATGTTTATTTCGGACTGAAGGCTGGCTTAACGTTTGCGACCTCGATCCCGGCGGCGGTCATATCGATGGCGGTATTGCGTGGCTTCAAGGGTGTGACGATTCGGGAAAACAATATTGTGCAGACAGTCGCCTCGGCGGCGGGCACCTTATCCGCAATTATTTTTGTCTTGCCCGGTCTCGTGATGATTGGGTGGTGGAGTGGATTTCCCTACGTGTACTCTTCGGCCATTTGTTTGCTGGGTGGGATACTGGGGGTTATGTATTCGATTCCGCTGCGGCGCGCCTTGGTGACGAATTCAGATCTGCCTTACCCCGAGGGCGTCGCTTGCGCCGAAGTCTTGAAAATAGGGGCGATGGACAGCGCTGCGCAAGGCAATCGCAACGGAATGCGTGCCATTGTCATCGGCAGCGTGGTCTCGGCCACTTTTGCGGTGGTGATCGCTACTCAAATGTTCGCCAGCGACGTGGCGAGATATTTTCGGATTGGTAATCAAAATGCTATTACCGGTTACGATTTCAGTTTGTCGTTCGCCTTGTTTGCGGTGGGACACTTAGTTGGTCTGTGGGTGGGTATCGCGATGTTGGTCGGCGCGCTGATTGCGTGGGCGGGTGCCGTTCCTATCTTGACCAGCCTACATCCGGTGGCGGGCGCGGCGGCGGTGGTCGGGCATACCGTTTGGAGTCACCAGGTGCGCTTCATTGGTGCGGGAGCCATCGGTGTGGCCGCGATTTGGACTTTGCTTAAACTGATTGGCCCTTTAACTTTAGGGTTGCGTGCGGCGATAGCGGCGTCGCGATTGCGTAAGACGCCGAGTGGCGTTGATCTGCCGCGCACTGAACGCGATATTCCGATTGGCATTGTCGCGCTGGTCACTCTAGTGTGCATGCTACCCATTGGATGGTTGCTCGCGAGCTTCGGGGCCGCAAGCGGCTTAAGTAGCGTGTCAGTGATCCTCGTGTTAGGCGGTATTGTTTATATTGCACTCATGAGTTTTTTTGTTGCGTCCGTTTGCGGTTATATGGCCGGTCTCATCGGGGCTTCTAATAGTCCCTTATCGGGGGTTGGGATCTTGGTGGTGTTGGGCGCGGCGCTGTTATTAGTGGTAGCGGTAAAGCCCCTGTTGCCGGCCTCGGCGGGTCCCGCGTTGGTGGCTTTCGCGTTATTCGTGACCTCGGTGGTGTTTTGCGCAGCGACTATTTCCAACGATAATTTGCAAGATTTGAAAACGGGTCAATTGGTTGACGCAACACCCTGGCGACAGCAGGTAGCCCTTATCGTTGGCGTGGCGGCGGGTGCGGTCATCATTCCACCGGTTTTGGATCTGCTCAATCATGCGTATGGGTTCGCCGGGGTCGCGGGCGTGAACCCTGCGCATGCGTTAGCGGCGCCGCAAGCTACTTTGATTTCCGCGCTGGCTCGAGGGGTGATTCAAGGCGATTTAGATTGGAGTTTGATTGGCGGCGGTACGATGATAGGGGTGGCTATTATTGTTTTGGATGCCTTGCTGCGACGGTTTAGTACGATTAGTTTGCCCCCATTGGCGGTGGGGTTGGGTATCTATCTGCCCACTGAAACTACGTTGATGATTGTCGTCGGGGCAATCGTCGGGTGGGTCTATGATCGACGGGCGGCGCGCACCGCCAATCCCGCGGGAACTCGGCAATTGGGTGTGCTATTAGCTTCCGGTTTGATTGTGGGAGAGAGCCTGATCGGCGTGCTACTCGCAGCCATCGTTGTATTTTCGGGCAAAGCCACGCCTCTGGCTTTGGTCAGCGAAGGGTTCGCTAACACGTCGGTTTGGATCGGGGGCGCGGTATTTGTGGCAGCGATTTATGCGCTTTATTCCTGGCTTAATCGCCTGAGTGGGCCCGCCACGGTCGCTTGAAGTGCGGGTAGCTGGGGAAAAGTGTGGCTGGCAGGAATAAAACAGATATTCCATGAGTCTTACCCTTGTATATGGATGATATGCGAAGTCGATTCGATGCGGAGGTGTTGCCGCATCTGGACGCTGCATATCGCTATGCGCGATGGTTATCGCGTTCGCCGAGCGACGCCGATGATGTGGTGCAAGAGGCACTGCTTCGAGCATTTCGCGGGTTGAACGCATTGCACGGCTCAAATGTGAAAGCCTGGCTGCTGACGATTGTCAGAAATTGCCATTGGACCGCATTAAAGCAAATGCAACGCCGCGGTTTTGTGCCGCTACCGGACGAACATTGCGCAGAGGATGGCTATGCGATGATTTCATCGGTGGCGGGCCCTGAGGGCGCCGCGATGCAACGCGATGCCGCGCGCACGCTGGACGAACTCATCGCTGTGCTTCCACAAGATCAACGGGAAGTTTTGCACTTGAGGGAAATTGAGGAAATGGATTATCGCGAAATTGCCCAAATGACCGAGGTTCCCATTGGAACTGTAATGTCGCGGTTGGCGCGTGCTCGATCTGCGCTCAAGGTCCAATGGGCCCACAATAATTCGGGGGATGCTGATGTCGTGCCCTGAATCGTTACGATTGCAGGCGAATTTTGATGGCGAGGCTGATGCGGTTCCCGTGCCTGATATCGAGCGGCATCTCGAGAGTTGTGCGGAGTGTCGGGCGCTGCTTCAGGATCTTGAGCGAATCCGTAGCGCTTTTCGATCGGAATACGCGAATGTGCGGGCGCCGATGGCGTTGCGGACTCGGGTATTGCGAGCCATTGATCGGGAAGGGGCGGGGGGTGTTGTTTGGCGTGCTCGGCCTTTTTGGTGGGGTGCGTTTAGCGGCTTGGGTGCCGCCGTTGCGGCCACCCTCATCGTATTTTTATTGCCTTCAATAATATCGAATCAATCGTTGGCCGATGACCTGGTGGCAGCGCATATGCGATCGCTGCAGTCGGCGCGTTTAATTGAAGTGGTTTCCTCGGATCGGCACACGGTCAAGCCTTGGTTTGCGGGGCATGCCGATGTATCGCCCGTGGTTGCCGATTTCACAACCCAAGGCTATAGCTTAGTCGGAGGACGTGTCGATAATCTGGATCGTCAACGAGCAGCGGTCGTGGTGTACCGCCATGGCGCGCATGTCATCAATGTTTTCAGTTGGCGCGCCGATTGGCGGCCGATGCCGGCGGAGACGTCGCAAAGGGGCTACCACATAGTGTCTTGGCGGGTGGGTGATTTGCAGTATTGCGCGGTCTCCGATGCGGGCTGGGATGAAATGGCGACGTTGACTGTCTTGATTCGACATATTGTGCCTTAGGTAGGATGCGTTGCGTTTGGATGTCTGAGCGGAGTTAGGCTCCGTTAATATTTACGCAAAGGCGGTGCTTGCGTCGATATGGGTCGCCGACCCACTTGCATTCGAGCCACCGCAGCACGCCATTGGCAACATGATCCAAACTCAGATCACAGTGACAGCCACGGATGCCTCGGGGAATAGGGGCAGCGCGAGCGTGAACGTTTTGCTCGAAAAGGGTTTGCGATAACGATTTTGAACCACCGATTCCGTGGCGAATAACTCGCACGCGGGGTCGGTGTAGTCGAACGCGTTGACGTTGACCAGACGCACCATCGGCGCAATTGCCTCTGGGCGGCCTAAAAGCTCGATATTAGTGGTCGTCGAATTGGCGATCTAACCCGCGAGGTGAAGGTTATGCCCAAAAGGTGCTGTTCGCGTTGCAGGTGATCCTGGAAGGTTCTTACAGCGTTTTTTGTACCGAATCACTGAGCGGTTGGTACATAGTCGAATGAATATTTTCCAGTGAATGAACTACCGAGTGTTTGCTGGCATGATCTAAATTACTATCACCGGGGTACACTGTAGGGGTAATTGCCGCTTCAAATTGCGCGTTCCTACGTCTGTCGTGATTCATGTTGATCATTACTCCCCGCTAGGCGACCATTGACTCATGAGCTTGGATTTGCCCACTGACGAGCAGCGACGAATCCGCATTTTTCTCAGCTATGCACGCGTTGATCGAGAGCGTGTTACAAAAATTGCAGAGTCGCTGCAGGCTGCAGGCTTTGAAGTCTGGTGGGATGCACTGATCGAGGGCGGTGCGACTTTCGCAAAGACCATTGCCGCCGCGCTGGCAGCGTCGGATGCCGTACTCGTCGTATGGTCCCAGGCTTCAGTAGAATCGGACTGGGTGCTAGATGAGGCTATGCATGGCCGCGATCGCCATCAATTGATTCCGGTTTGTATTGATGGGAGTCAATCTCCGCTGGGATTTCGTCAGTACCACGCGATTGATTTAATGCATTGGCGAGGCGATCAACGGGCTGCCGAGTGGATTGGTACGCTGCGTGCCATTGCCGCAGTCTGTTCTAGCTCGGAAATTGTTACCGCACCCAAGGCACACGTGCCCAATGCGACCCATTTCACACGTCGCCGTATTTTTATCGGTAGCGCTGGCATAGCGCTCGCGGGCGGCGGGTATTGGGCATTGCACCGTATCAGAACTGTCACCGCTTCCGGGAACAGTGTGGCGGTATTACCGTTCCGAAATATGAGCAACGATGCAACGAAGGCTTATTTCTCGGATGGACTTTCAGAAGAATTACGCATAGCGCTATCACGTAACAATCAGCTCCAAGTGGCAGCCGAGACCTCCTCAAGTGTATTCCGCAGCCGCCAAGAAAGCGCACAGAGCATCGCTGCAAAACTTGGAGTGGCGTTCCTGCTCGACGGCAGCGTACGTCTGGCCGAGGACATCGTACGAATCGGCGTGTCACTGATCGATGCATCGACAGGCTTTAATCGCTGGTCGCAAACCTTCGATCGACATATGGTCGATATATTTGCCGTACAGTCCGAAATTGCCGACACGGTGGCCACGACGCTCGCTGCGCAAATAGCGACGCTGCGACCGAACTTAGGCGGCACCGGCAATGTCATTGCCTTTGAAGCCTATCTACGGGGCCGAGCCCTCTATCATCTGGATTCCGGCGAACAGTCCGATCGTGCTGCCTTAGTCTTATTTGAGGAAGCACTAGCGGCTGACCCTGATTACGCGTCTGCGCATGCGGCGCGCTCCCGATCACTGGTTAATATCGCCGGTCAGTATGCTGCTGCGACTGCGTTGCCCGGCCTCTATGACGCGGCGGAGGCGGCGGCGCGGCGTGCCGTCGCCATCGCACCGAATCTTGCCGACGCGCACTCCGCTTTGGCGGAATTGCTGTTTGCAGGCCGGCTAAAAGTACTTGCAGCACGCGAACACTACGATCAGTCTTATCAGCTTGGTGGCGGTGATGCCGATTTACTTTCAGGTTTCGCATTTTATTGTGCGCAGACTGGACGAGCGAATGACGCTCGAGTGGCAATTACCCGCGCATTGGTTCTGGACCCCTTGAACGCGCGGGCTTATCGAATGGCGGGATGGGTACATTATGCTGCGCGGCGGTTTGCCGAAGCAATTCCGCCCTTACGAAAAGCGCTGAGTCTGAATGCAAAAATCTCGAATGCGCACGCGTCCATCGGAGACGCTCTGTTGTTACTCAATCGAGTCCAAGACGCACGAGACGAATATTTGAAGGAACCGTCGGATTTGTTCCGTCTAACGGGGCTTGCAATTGCCGAATATAAACTTGGGCACGGTCCCTCGGCAGCGGTGGCCAACCACCAGTTAATAACCCAACTAGGCGATAACGCGTTGTATCAGCAGGCACAGGTACGGGCGCAATGGGGCGAGTTTGAAGCTTCGATCGCACATTTATTGCACGCGCGCAAAGTTGGTGACGAAGGCCTGCTGTATTCCCATAGCGATCCGCTGATTGACGGGTTGCGCAAGGACCCTCGATTCCAACTGTTGCAGCGTGATTTGGGATTCGGATAGTGTATTCTTCGGCATCAGGCTCATTCGACAAGGGGGTTTATTATGACAACCATCAGCGAGACACCCGAAGACGCAGAATTAGACGACTCGGGCGACTTGGATAGTGACGCCACGACCGCCGCCACTAACGCTACGCCGAACGCAGCGCAACCATCGACGCAGGCACAGCCCGTTACGCCGCTTGCTCGCGGCGCGAATGTTGGGCATACCTAGACGCGGTCGGGCCATTGATTGAAGCGGCTTTTTTTGTCGTGCGGCAGCAACGGCGCCGAAAACGAGATTCGGGCGGCCCGGCGAGGCACGCGCGTATTTACCTAGGATCGCGACGTCGAAGCTGAAAGGGTTTTGCCTAGCACGCCGGTGCTACATCCGACCGAAACCCTCGCGCACGACCCTGCGGTCGGCCTAGAAGGGCAGGCCGTGCGACTGTCCGCCCATACACATCAGCATGGGGATCGACAAGATGAAATTGATGCGTGACGCGGTACTTGCAATCTTCCGAGCCGCGGCTTTCGCCTCATCGGTGGCAGCGACGATGCCGAGGATCTTCTTTTGGTTGGGCCAAATGAACACCCAAACATTAAGCAGCATGATGGTGCCGAGCCATGCACCGACGCCGATCGCGCGGTATCCAGAGTCGAGCGTGAACGCTTTGAGGAGTCCGGATGCATCGCCGTAGCCGCTAGACAAATAGACGGCGCCTGTGATCCAGGTGGCGAGCGCCGACCAGCGAAACCAAATGAGGGCGCGCGGCGCGATGTACTTTGTGATGCCGGTGCCACCGGGGCCGCTTTTGTCGGCACCTGCGGCCGCGAGACCTGGTGTCTGCACAACGTTAAAATAATATAAGAGACCGATCCACATCACGCCGCTTACGATATGCAGCCAACGGTCGACCTGTGGAAAGTGGAAACCCACGCTGGCTCCTCCCCACATGCTGAGGCAGATGCCAATGACAACGGCGAGCAGGAATGCGCTGATGATCGCGCCTTTTACAGTATTAATTGGATGCATAATCGAAAGTCCTCTGTGGTTGAGTAATGGCGTGTCGTTAGGGGAACATCCATTTGAAATAGCCGAGCCACTTGGCCCGCGCAAGATTGAGCCCCGCTGAATCCGTGTATACCGTTCGGTCAGCGTCCGTGTTGCTGCGTGCAACACCAACGAGAAAGCTGTAACTGAGGGTCTCTTCAATGCCGACGCGCCAGTCAGTAAAATTCAGCTGAGGGTAGTGCCGAATCGACTGGTGACCCGCATGCAAGCTGAGCGTGAAACTACGCGGCAGCGGTTGCGTCAGATTTAGCTCTAAGTAGTGAGATCCACGTGACGAGCCGTTTTGCGGCACCGCATAGTTGGGTTCTGCGCTATCGCTGTTGAGACCAAAGTAATCGGTGAGTTCATACCAGAACTTAACGCCGATGGTCTTGTACGTGGCACCCAAATACCCTTCAATCGTGTTGTAGCGATTCTGCGATACAGCAAATCGGCGGTGCGGATAATTCCATTGAAACGCGCCAACGTCGACGGATAGATCGCGGATGCGTTCGACGAAACCAATAAAAGGGTCAATCTCAACTGACTCGCGGTTCGCGATGGTGGTGGTCTGGTTTGCAATGAGCCCCAGGTACGGCCCGCGTGGCGAATCATATTCCACACGAGCCGCGAGCAACATGCCCTCGCGGGTGTACGAAAGACCACGTGCAATGTAATCGGAGTAAATGCCGAGGTCGCCATTGAGTACCGGCGGTGTGCTCGGAATAGCGTCAATCACCGCCGCAAGACTGAGTCCGGGACCGAGCGTGAGCAAAATGACAACGCGCGTGCTGCAGCGGCTCATGTTGCATATCGTCCAGTTGCGTAACTTGGCACCGCTGCGCGCGCGCGCGGTGAATCGGCGGCGCCCATCAGATCGAGCAGTTGAGCGAACTCTTGGGCGGTGCTACCCGCAACTAGCTGGTCGATATACGGCAGCGCGGCCTGCATGCCGCGTGTGAGGGGCTCGAAACCAGGGGTAGATTTGTGCGGGTTCGACCAGATCACTCGCTCCGCAAGGTTTCTGAGGCGCTGGACCTGAAACCGCAGCAGTTCAGTCTCGCCACGCTCCCAACCGTCCGAGGCAATCACGGCGACTGCACCCCTTGCCATCCCGCGTTGACCCCAAAGATCGAGGAATGATTTTAGTTGATCCCCAATCCGGGTACCTCCAGACCAATCCGGAATCGCTTTCGACGCAGCGCTCATCGCGGTTTCCGGGTCACCGGAACGCAAGAATTGTGTAATTCGCGTCAGCCGTGTGCCGATCGTAAAAACCTCGGTTTGTCGCGGGGCGCATCGATAAGCGGCATAGGCGAAGTGCAGCAAACCGACTGCATAGGGGGACATGGAGCCGCTAATATCCAGCAATAGTACGCGCTTGCGAGGTCGCTGTTTGGGCCGACGCCATTGTAGCCGGGCGGGTTCGCCTGCATAAGCCATGATAGCCCGCGTTGTCTGTCGAACGTCGAATATGCCATGCTGGGCCGGCCGATAGCGCCGGCTCGGGCGCGACGCGACGCAAGTCTTGAGCCGTGCGATGAGTCTATATATCTGTGCTTTCTCGTCGCTGCTCAAGCCTGCAAGTTTACGGTTGCGCAGTAGTTCGGCCGGGCTCGTCGCGCCCATTTCGAGTTCACGTTGTTGGCCCTCGGCAGGGTTGGCGCCCATCACCTGCGCGCTACCGGGAGGCACCAGAAGCGGGTTTGCAGCGATTTCTAAGTCGCCAACTTCGGGCACAGTGCTAAAAAAAAATTCGGCGAAGCAACGGTCGTAACGATGGATCTCATCTGGAGAATGGCACAGCGTATATCGGCCGCACAGGTGCAGCGCGCGTAAGTGAAGCGCCGGCAGCGCCTCGAGTGCCGCGTACAGCATGCGCATTCTGTAGAGATCGGTGCCCAGTCCGCTGGCTTGCAATGCGGCTACAAAATCGCGCAGTGCGCGGGTTGCCATCGCCTGCAGATTCGGCGCACTGATCACGCGCTCGCAGAGCCTAATATAAGCGAAAACCCGTCCTTACTGACGCGGCTTTGATCCTCCCGATATTTGACGGCAGCACCCAGCGTGAGGGCGCTTGTGCGCGCGTCAAGTTCGGTTGCGTCGAGTGCGAGCAGCGCTTCAGCCCAGTCGAGACTCTCGGCGATTCCTGGTGGCTTGAGCAGATCAGCACGGCGCAGCCGTTGTATCGCCGCGACGATCTGCTCTGCGAGTCGGTGCGGCAAGGCGGGAAAGCGTTCTTTTAGGATGGTCAATTCGCGCGTTGGCGACGGGTGTTCGATCCAAAGATAGAGGCAACGTCGCTTGAGGGCATCATGCACCTCGCGGGTGCGATTGGAGGTCAACACGACGAAAGGCGGCACGCCCGCTTTGATAGTTCCGAGCTCCGGAATCGTGACTGAAAAGTCGGACAGTACTTCGAGTAAGAAGGCTTCGAATTCGTCGTCTGCCCGATCGATCTCATCAATCAGGAGCACGCTCGGAGCTGCTTCAAGCGACCGCAGGATGGGGCGTGGAAGTAAAAAACGTCGCTCATAGAGTTCAGTCTCGATGTGCGCGCGGTCCGCGATACCGGCCGATTCCGCGGCCCTTAGATGTAGAAGTTGCGCCGGGAAATTCCAGTCATATAGCGCCTCGGAGGCACCGAGGCCCTCATAGCACTGCATTCGAAATAGCGGCCAACCCAATACCTGGGCCACCGCTTGCGCGAGCGCTGTCTTGCCGACGCCCGGATCCCCCTCGCAGAAAATCGGACGGCGCATGCGCAACGCCAAATGGCAGGCGATGGCAATTGATTCTTCGGCGAAATAGCCGACACGCTCAAGCGCGATCCCGAAATCGGCGCCGGTCGACGGTACGGCTGCGGGCTCAGACGCGCCGGACCGTAAACTCATGCCGGGTCTGGATGCATAACCGCCGCGGCCTCCATGGCCGCATTGACGATATTCTGGTATCCCGTGCAACGACATAGATTACCGGATATCGCCATTCTGACTTCATCACGGCTGGGCCGCGGATTCTCAGCCAGAAAACTCTTGAGAACCATCAGCATGCCTGGCGTGCAGAAACCGCACTGCAGCGCATGGCAGCGATGAAACGCAGTCTGCAACGGATGCAGATCTTGCATGTTGGAACTCATGGCTTCGAGTGGCTTGTAGACGGCGGCGAGGCTCTGCGTGGTGATATGTTCGATCGGCGCCAGACGTTGCTGTGATAGCGACTCGACCGTTGACACCGATTTACCGTCAGCCTGCAGAGCCAGCACATTGCATGATTTGACTGTGGCGCCGTCCAACTCGACCGCGCAACAACCGCAGCGAGCCTCGTAGCAACCCGCATGAGTGCCGGTAAGACATGCAACATCGCGAATAAATTCGATTAGCAGCATGCGCTCATCGACATCGCCGCTAATCGCTCGTCCATTCACATGGATGGTGATATGCGACATTTCTTTAAGCTCCCCTTGTCGATGCGAGCGCGCTCGCGATCGCTTTGGCTGTCAGTGAAATAACGAGTTCCGACTGGTATCGCTGGCGCAGATTCTGTGACTGGTTGAACGGCGCTAGTTCGGCTGCAACTTTGGCAGCGACTTCTTCGGGGTGCAGTTCAGCGGGTCGCATACCCTGGAGCGCCGCCGCTGTGGCGACGGCCGTGAGCGGCGCCTTAGCTACGGCCCCCACGACGATTCGTGCAGTTGCAACGGTGCCGTTACTCGCCAGCTTGAGGGCGCAGGCGACAGAGACGATGGCGGCATCGAAAACGCGGAAGCGGAATTTTTCGAAGGCCAGCGCATCGAGTGCAGTCACGCCGGGAAGCGAGATCCGCAGCAGTATTTCCGCGGCACTCATATGTGTTCCGCCGCCCACGTTGAAGAATTCTGCGGCGCCGAGCGTACGCTCGCCGGCGGCCGACACGAGATGCATTTGCGCGCCGGCTGCGGTCAGGAGCGTCGGCATGTCGTAACGCGGTTCGGCATGGCAGACGGCGCCTCCGATCGTGCCGAGATTGCGTACTGACCGATCCGCGAGATTGCCCGCAACTGCTGCAACCTCACGATGCCAGCCGACGAATTTGAATCGCGCCAAGGTTGCGTAAGTTGTGGTTGCACCAATGTCGAGTCGGCCATCGGATAGTTCGCGCACGCCACTCAGTTCCTTTAAGGACGATAGCGACAGCACTCGGGCCGGCCTCTGAGTGCGTTCTTTTAAGGCGAGCAGGAGCGTTTGGCCCCCCGCCAATAGCTTGGTCGGCGTGCCGCTGTCCGCGAGCAGCCGCACCGCTTCTTTGAGGTCTGTTGGGCAAACATACGTGAAGGGTGTCATAGAAAGAGTCCCCCGTCGCCGCCGGTCGATTTGGGCCATTCGGTGTGATCACGGGGACCTAAGTAGTCCGGCATATCATCCGGATAGCGAAACACCTCGAGCCCGGAACGTGTCTTTTCGCGCAATGCAATCAACATCCGGTCCGGGGTGATGGGTAGTACGGTGAAGCGAACCCCTGTGGCGTGTGCAATCGCGTTTCCAAGTACCGCGGGGACGGGCCCTGTGCCGGATTCGCCCGCACCTTTCTGGCCCCCTGGGATTGTCTGCGAAGGGGCTGGGATCTCGTACATTTTATCCAGTTCAGGAAGATCTGCCGCGAACGGGGCCTGATATTCGGCAAAAGATGCGTTCAGCATCCGACCCTTGTCGTCGTACACATAGTCCTCGCCCATCGCCATCCCGACGCCCATTAGAAATCCGCCTTGATGCTGCCCCTCGACTATCAGCGGATTGATGACGACGCCGGTATCGTGCGCCATGACGTATTCAAGAATCTTTACTCGCCCGGTAGTCGGATCGACTCGTACGTGGGCGGCGTGCGCCGCTCCGGCGTAGGTCACGCTGAAATTCCCAGAACCATCGGGGCCTTCGCGATCGGTCGGTGTGTCATAGGTGGCGACTGCTTCGAGAGTCGGCTCGAAGCCCGCCGGCAGTTGGTGCGTCCGGTACGCTGAAAAACCCGCGAGGTTTTCGAGATAAAGTCCACTATCAGGCAGGCCCCGCACATAGACACGGTCGGAGCCGGTCTCAAGGTCCTGCGGATCGGCTTCGAGTACGTGCGCCGCGATGGCAACGATCTTTTCACGCAGGCGCTCAGCCGCAATACGGCAGGCGGTGCCCAACACAGCGGCCGCGCGACTTGCGTAAGTGCCGAGACCGAAGGGAGCATTCGCCGTGTCCGCCGGCGCGAGCGTGATCTTCTCGAAGCCAACGCCGAGCACGTCGCTGACAATTTGTGCCAGAAATGTGGCGTGTCCCTGACCATGCGGAACATCGCTTGAAAAAATGGTAACCGTGCCGTCCGTCTCCAGGCGCAGTCGCACGGCCGACAAATCGGTGTCAAAAGACGGATGCCGGCAGCTGGTGTACTTCATGGAGATCGCCATCCCCACGCCCTCGTAGGGCACGCGGTTAGCGCGTTTCTGTACCCAACCGATCGCCTCGGCTGCACGCTCCAGACACTCATCGATCGAGGTGCTATCCACGAGCTGGCCGATCGGCGTACGCACCGGACATTCATGGCGCTTTATGGTGTTCACACGGCGTACCACCAGAGGATCAAGGCCCAGCGCATTCGCGGCCATGTCGACCAACTGCTCCTTTGCCCAGATAATCTGCGGAATGCCGAAACCGCGTAGCGCTCCACCGGGCGCCGTGTTGGTATGCACGATATCGCCGTCGATGTGCAAATTGGGAATTGGGTAGGGCAGGAGGCCCACATTGGTGCCGATATGCACGACCTGGTTGCCCCAATAGGAAGAAGCGCCCGAGTTTTGAATGACATAATCGCGGTAGCCGATGATGCGGCCATCCTTCTTAAGAAACAGCTCCGCATGTCGAATCTGCCCATTGCGCGTGGTGCCACACTTGAAGATTTCGGCGCGGCCGAGCACTAAATGAACGGGACGTCCGAGACGCATCGAAAAAATCGAGGCGATAACCTCATGCGCGAACATTTGTACTTTTGATCCAAAGCCCGCGCCCACTGCCGGTGCGATAACGCGCACCTTGTTGCGGGGAAATTGCAGGGCGTCGGCAATGCAGTCGCGGACCATGAAGGTCGACTGCGTGGAGGTGTGCACGGTGAGAGTACCCATGAACGAGTCGTAACTTGCCACGCAGCCATGCGGGTCGAGCGCAGCACCCGCCTGGCGATTGGAACTGAATCGCTGGCGTACGATGACATCGGCTTCGGCTTCGGCGGTTGCGATATCGCCGATGCGCACGCGATAGCGATCAAAGATGTTGCCTTCGCCGAATTCGTAATTAATGCCCTCTTGAATGAGCGGCGCGCCTGGCAGAATGGCAGCTTCGGCATCCACGAGAACCGGCAGTTCATCGTAATCTACTTGAATCGCCTCGAGCGCATCGAGCGCCTGGTATTTGGTATCGGCGACGACAGCCGCCACCTCTTGGCCCTCGTACGTCACCTTGTCGATACCGAAAGGGAAATGATCGCCGACCAGCAGGTCCTGCATCAAGTCGCCCCAGGGCTTGACCTTGCCGACGAGTTCTAGACCCGCTAGCACGCCATGAACGCCCGGCATTTGCGCCGCTTTACGGGTATCGACCTTAATCCGAGCATGGGCCGAGGCACTGCGCAAAATTTTTGCGTAAAGCATCCCGGGCAGCCGGATGTCATCGATGAATCGGGCGGTGCCGGTCAAGAGTGCCAGGTCTTCGGTTCTCGGCACCGATTGGCCTACCAGTTTACCCCGGAGCGCTTTGGAGTTGGAAATCTCGGTTTTATCCATGCTGCTCAATTCTCTCCTCACTCAACTGTTAGGGAAACGACTACCAAGTAAGATATGAAATAGCGGCGAGCATTCGGCGCCGTTCCGTTTCATTTCCCCGAACCTTGATGCGCCCGGCAATTAGCTCGATCGCCGAAGTCGTCTCGTCGTAATAGATTCGTTGCATAGTCTCGGCAAGCATGATCGAGAGGATTCGCGGCTGCGCCGGCAGGCCGAGTTTGACGCTGAGTACCTGCCCTTCATCGATCATCACCGTGTAATCGCTCTGAATGTCAGGCATTCTCACTACCATTGGCCAGTCTCGCCACGACTTCACGGCAATGACTGCTTCCTTATTGGGGTTCCACTTACGGTTGTAATACTGCTCGAGCACATCTCGCATGTAGTCTGCCGTTAATTTCTCCGGTTTCGGTAAATGTTCGTAGCGTTCTGCAGGAGTTGTCATCTTTATTTATCCGTCCCGGTACAATGCGAATGAGTCCGCTTTAGGCGCTAATTAGATGCGTACGGCGCTGGTGCGCAATCTGGTTACTTGGTCGCGATAGAAGCCGCCTCGCTGAGTTCGTGGTACGACGTAGTGGTCGTAAAGAATGAATATAGCGACGACGACGACCCAAGTAAGACCAGCCTTCCAATTCATATAAAGCGACACACCCGTCATAATAGTCGTTAGGATGGTGACAAACCACGCGATCGGCACGCCGTACTTCACTTCCAAGGGCCGCTGCAGCGTTTTGCTGGCGCGCATGCGCAGAAAAAAGATCGCAATGACGAGATATAACGTCGTTGCCCACATTTCAAGCACCGAGATCACGAAGTCGACGTCAGTGATGTAACTGCCGCCAATTGTGAACACCGCAAGAAAGACAATTGCAACCCACGGTACCGAGCGGCTCGAGTAGCGACCGATCGACTGGGGTAGTGCGCCTTGCTGCGCATATAGAGCGAGCACCTTGCCTTCTGCCATGAAGAACACGCTCAGCGTCGTATACGTTGCGACCAGCATACTGCCGAGCGCAATATAGTAGATTGCGCCGCCGCCGAGCTTAGCCTGCACGGTCTCGACGGTAGGCACCGACATCTTCGCTAGGGCTGCGAGCGGCAGAGTCGCTAACAGTGCGAACGCGAACGGAATCTGACGCGCCCACAGTTGCCAAGCCGCCGATAACAGACCGACGTCCCGAGAGCGACGAAAATCATGCCATTCATCGACCATCACCTGCTGAACTTCGAGAACGGCCGCCATGATGCCGATCCACAATGCTGTGACATGGAATGGTGAAATCCATGTGATGGGTGTCGGCGATTCCCAGTTGCTCGCCCACACTTTGCTATCGGACATCATCATCCAGACCACAATCGCGAGAAAGACGTCCCCAACCAGCGTGAAGACCACGAGGATCGATTGGGTTTTGCCTGTGATTTGTGTGCCGTAAAGATTGAGTGCAATGACCGGGCCAATGATGACAAACGGCCAAATCCATTTCGCTACGCCTGGAAACATCAGCGACAACAAACCCTGGCCGACCACGAGTTCGAGCCACATGAACGCACCATAGACGAGCGTATAGCTGACGAAATAGGCGGTGCCGAGCGAGAACAAGCGAGCTTCGCGCCCATAGGACTGAATAGAGCCGGGCTCGGGAACCGCGGTAATCATTTCGCGGTAGAGCCACCAAGCGCAGTTAATAATGAGCGCACCGACTACGAATCCGATGAGCGTCCACTTCACCCCGTAGAGACTCGCGATATACATGATCCAGGCCCAGCCGGCGGTAAATAGCATTTCGCCGGTGCCGATTGCTGAGACGTCAAACCAATTCAAGGCTTTTTCGTTGACCAACTGGATGTCGTCACCACCGCTGTCTAGGTCAATTGTACTGTTGTTTTCCCCACTCATCGTCCACCCCTATTTGATTTACCTGCGTCCCAAAATAGGAAAATTCTCGCAACCAAAACGTCGGTTATAAAAGAGTTCGCAAACTTAATCCAGAATACCGTCGTTTGTATACAGTATGCTAACAGCTTCCAATTAGGTTGCAATAGGTGTTATTCTTTTCAACAGCGATGCACCGCCCGCGGACAGTCAAGTCACCCGAAGGTAAGATCGATGAAAGATGGAAATCTCGAGGCAGAGCCTAAGTTGATGCGGAAAACTCTGTCATCCCAACTTTACGCCATTCTCGAGCGGAAAGTGACTTCCGGCGAACTGGCTCCCGGCACACGAGTGTCGGAGGAGTCGATCGCGGAAACCTTTCAAGTGAGCCGCTCGCCGGCTCGTGAAGCGCTGTTCGATTTGGAGCGGTCCGGATTCGCTGAGCGCGTCGGTCCACGCGAACGGATGATCACGATCCCGAGGCGCGATACCATCGCCGCAAAATACGAACTTTGGTGGATCGTCGATATCGGCCGAACGTATTTGGCGTCGCTGCACGCGACGCAGGAGGATATTGTCGAGTTACGCCGTTACCTTGATCGGATGGAGCGGGCCGTCAACGCCCGCGATCCTAAGCGCTATCGCGCGGCGTGTGAAAAGTGGCACGAGAAACTGCGCCGCGGTTGTCCTAATGAGATTGTCAATCAAGCAGCAACGGATTGCGATGTGTTCCTTAAATGGCTTGAAGTGCTATACGACCGCGCCCCCGACATATCCGACCAGTCAATCATTGAGCATACGGCGATTCTGGATGCGTTTGAGCGGCGCAGCTTAAGTGCGCTCGCGGAGGCCATTCATCCGCACATGACCCGGCACTGCGATCGGATTCTCGCCATATTTGATGCGGCACGCTTGCCTGGCAGCGCGGATAACCCGACACCGCCGGCAGCTGGATGAATGTAGGTCTATTTGACAATCGAGGGATGAATCATGGCAGAAATAAAAATCTTTAATCCATCGCAACTAGGAACGCCACTCGGCCAGTATTCGCAAATTGCCCGAGTTAAGGCATCGGAATATATATACATCGCTGGGCAAGTCGGTGCGCGCCAGGATGGCACCATCCTCGAAGGATTTGACGCGCAGTGCGCACAGGCATTTGAAAATACGCGGCTTGCGCTTGAATCGTGTGGGGCGAATTGGCAGAACGTCGTGCAGTTCACGACTTACCTTGTGCACTCCCAGGATATTCCGCTGTTTATGGACTACCGTTTGCGCGAGTTCCCCAAAATTTTTGGCACTGGGGTCTATCCCCCAAACACACTTCTCATGATCGACCGGCTCGTCAAGGAATCGTTGTTGTTCGAAGTTCAGACCATCGCGGCGCTCTAGAAGAATACTGCTGTAAGAATGGCCTACATCGAAAAAAGCTTGATGGTAAGCGGCTATCGCGCCCAGTTCATCGAGGGCGGTAAAGGCTACCCGTTGTTGCTGATCCACGGCTCGGGCCCCGGTGCTTCGACCATCGGCAATTGGCGCCGCATTCTCGATCCGCTCGCCGAGCATTTCCACGTGTTCGCGATGGATTTGATTGGTTTCGGCCGTTCGGATCGTAAACATAAAGCGCCGTACTTCGATCTCGACCTGTGGCTTGCGCAGTGCTGTGCACTGCTCGCACAAATGCCGGGGCCGCGCGTCGGTGTGCTTGCGCATTCGCTTTCCGGCGCACTAGCGTTGAAGCTTGCTGCGTGCGAGCCGCGCGTCGCCGAGGTCTTAACCACCGCCGCGATGGGCGCGCCCTTCGCGGTCAATGACGCGACGGTTCGGGTTTGGACATTTCCGGCCACGCGGGAAGAGTTGCGGCGCACAGCGGAAGTACTCATTCACGATAAATCACTGATTGATGACGCCTATCTCGACGCGCGGGTGGCTATTCTTCACAAAGATCCAACCTACGGTCCGTACTTTAGCGAAATGTTCGCGGGTGACCGGCAAAAATATGCGGACCAATCGGTACTTTCAGCCGCGGAGCTCAAACGTGTTACCTGCAAGGTCGCGATGCTTCATGGTCGTGAGGACGTTGCATTTCCTGCGTCGATCACGCTCGATATTGCTCGCCAGCTTCCGCAGGCCGACGTCGCGCTGCTAGGCGGCTGCTCGCACTCGATCGCAATGGAATATCCGGACAAGCTGCTGACTGCCGCGCATGCATTGTTTCCGACAACCGCGCGCGCAACCACATAGGAGACACTAAAATGAGCAACGCGAAATTTATTGGCACAGCGATTTACGGGCAGGTGATCGATGGGACGTTAAATGCGCCCATTAAGGACGGCGCAGTCGTGTTCGCGGCTGAAAGAATCGTCTGGGTGGGAGAGCGTAACGCGTTGCCGGCACATTACGCCAAGCCGGACTACGAGCAGATCCGATTGCCCGGGCGAAGCATTCTGCCGGGGCTCATCGACGGACACACGCACATTTCATTCGGTGAGGCGCGATCAGAGGAGGAACTCGCCCTCTATACGCCGGTTGAGTACCGGACGTTAAAAGCGGCAATGAATGCGAAGCGGGTGCTTCAAGCCGGCGTGACAAGCGCATTTGACGCAGCTACCACCTACAATATCGCTCCTTGCATCCGCGATGCTATTGATGTCGGCATGATTGAGGGTCCGCGTTTTGCGGTCTCTGGGCGCCAGTTGACAACCCATCAAGGACTCGAGGATTCGTTTCCAAACGAGATGCAATTCCCCCCGGGTCAGGCGGCGTTTCTGATGAAAACCAAAGAGGATTTCATTGAGGGGATCCGTTTTCAAGTGAAGGATCGCGTTGACTGCGTCAAAGTATCGGGTTCCAACGACTCGTTGATCACGCCTGACTCGTTAGATGGAGCGGCAATGACGGACGAAGAGTTTGCCATTGTCGCTACCGAAGCGCGGCGACTCGGTGTAATGAGTTCGACTCATGCCCGCTCGCGCGATTCGGTGCTCGGCGCGGCTAAGGCTGGATTCGATCTGATTTTTCACGCGTCGTATATCGATGACGAGGGCATCGAATTGTGCCTCAAGAATAACGTTGTCATCACACCGACGCTGACGTTTCTGATCAATATTATCAACGCCAAGCACGGCGATGCCGGCGTCTCTGGTGCGAGCGCGTTTTCAGATGAGGTGGACGCAGCTCGGGTCGGCTTGAACAAAGCTTGGCGCGCCGGCGTTCCGCTGATTGCGGGATCGGAGTCCGGATGGTCGCATGTTCCCTACGGTCAATGGCACGCGCACGAGCTACAGGTGTTTGTTGAATTGCTCGGCATGACACCGCTGCAAGCGATTCACTGCGGAACGCTGGGCGCAACACGGGTGTTGAAGCGTTTTGGACACGAAGTTGGGAAGCTCGAGGCGGGAAGATTCGCCGATATCATCGTTGTCAATGGCGACCCACTCAGCGATATTACGATGCTGCAGAAAAAGAGCTTGCTTGACTTGGTATTCAAGGGGGGTGCACAGGTTGATTTGCGGCCGGCTCCCACGCCGCGTCGGTGGTATTTCGAAAAGCACAAGATCTTTCTGGATGGAACTTTCAACTACGACGAATCGCGCAATGGCGGAGTTGTGACGCCTTGATGAAAAGGAGAGAATGATGGGTCGAAGCGTAGAAATCGTTGGTGCCGGACTCGCAGGGCTTGCAGCTGCGACACGTTTTGCGCAGCTAGGCTGGCGGGTTTCGCTACACGAGCGCAGTCCCGAACTTCGCATGTTCGGCGCTGGCATCTGGTTGTGGGAGAGTGGGCTCAAGACCTTGAGCGTTCTCGGTGCATTTGAACAGGCGACAGTACGCGCGCGAAATATCAAGGAATGGCGCATCGCGGACCGCCATGGCAATACCTTGATGTCCCGACCGATGACCCCTACGGATCGCATGCTACTGCCACCTCGGGCGGATTTGTATCAGTCATTGATCGACCGCGCGAAGGAACTCGGCGTGCAGATTTTCACGTCCTCAGTCGTGACTGGCGTAAAGGCAGAGGGGGAGATCCTGCTTGAGAACGGTATAATACGCAAAGCCGACCTCGTATTGATAGCGAACGGTGCGTATTCTGTGCTGCGCGAACAGATCCTCGCCACAGCCTGGATGGATTTCGGAATGGAGGCTGGAATCCGCATGCTGATCGATCAAAGAGATGGCGATCCGACCGAAATCATTACCGAATATTGGGACGGCGCATGGCGTCTACTGTTTAATCCTTGCACGTCGGGCGAGAACTACATTTTTTTGAGCGCGCCGGTCGGTGACGATCGAGCCAGCAAGCTCCCCGTTGACCGCGAGGCCTGGAAAGAGCATTTCCCGGATGCTGCCGGCCTTATCGACCGGTTCGCTGAGGCAGGCCGGTGGGATCGTCTCGTCAACGTACGCTGCCGCCAATGGTGCGAGGGCCGGGTCGCTGTAATCGGCGACGCCGCGCACGCGATGCCACCAAACCTCGGTCAAGCAGCCAATACCGCTTTCATCAACGTCATGGCGCTGGCCATGATCCTTGAAGACGCCGCCGACGTACCCGCGGCGCTGCGCGAATGGGAGACTAAGCAGCGGCCGCTCACCGATCACGTCCAGTGGTGGTCGTATCTCTATGGGTATGTCATCGGTAAGTGGCCCGCAAAGTATCTGACGTTGCGATCCGACGCAGTACGCGCGTTGTCGAAAACTGCATGGTTCGATGAGTCGTTGAATCTCGGTGCGCGCCATGTTCCTGCCGGCTACAACGGCGCGGGGGTGTCGACGCCTGATGTGCCGCGAAAGTTACCGGTCGAGGCGCTCGTAGCGATGATCGCAAAGCAGGCGCTCGGATGAAATTAGCTACCCTCATGATTGCGGGGAATCGGCGTGTCGCGGTTGTCGAAGGAGGCCGCCCGGTGCGTTTGCTGCCGGCGTCCGCGCGCGATATCGTTGATGTGATCAACGATCCCACCTTGCTTAAAACGCAGGGCGAACCGCTGACTCAGGCGGGAATTCCAATGGCGCCGATACAGCGACCGCGTCGAAATATTTTTTGCGTCGGCAAAAATTACCGGGAGCATGCGCAGGAATTTGAGCAATCGGGTTTCGACTCGAGTTCCGGCGCAAAGGTAATTCCGGATGCTCCGATCATCTTTACGAAGGTTCCCGAGTGTGTGATCGGATCGGGCGCCGAGATCAGCTTTGATCCGGCCATATCGAACGCGATCGATTACGAAGGCGAACTCGCAGTCATTATCGGCACCGGCGGTCGAGCGATTCCGTGTTCGGCGGCGATGGCCCATGTATGGGGGTATACCATCGTTAACGATGTTACCGCGCGGGATGTACAGAACCGGCTCAAGCAATGGCACGTCGGCAAATCATTTGACACCTTTTGCCCGATGGGGCCTTGGGCCGTAACCGCCGACGAGATTGACCTTGCTAACACGCAACTGCGGACTTGGGTCAATGGCGAATTGCGTCAGAACGCCAATACCCGCGACCTCATCTTTGATGTCCCCACCATCATTGCGGTACTGTCGGCGAGCATCACTCTGTATCCCGGCGACATCATCGCGACCGGGACGCCGGCCGGCGTCGGCATCGGGTTCAAGCCGCCGCGGTTCCTCAAAGATCGCGATGTTGTCACGATCGAGGTCGACGGTCTCGGACGTCTTGAAAATATGGTCGTCGCTCGCGGTAACGGTAATTTTGATCCGCTCGTCGCACGGTTACTTGGCCATGCTTGAGCATTCGTCGGCTGGGACTCTATTTCACGCATTCAACCACATGAACAATAGGGGAGATCAGACATGCCTTTGAAAACGAGCGTCAGGCGTTGTAAGGGTTTCGGTTTCATCGCGATGCTGGCATGCAGCTCGATGATCTCGAGTGTAGTTGCTGAAGATCTGTCGTGGACCGGTGCCGAACAGGGCGCCAATAAAGACGGATCGATTCCCGCGTGGGAGGGGACAGATAAGCCTTTGGCCGGCTATACCTACGGCAAGTTTCGCGGCGACTATTGGTCGCACAAAGACGAGAAGCCGCTCTTAACAATCGATAGCTCAAACGTCGACAAATACGCTGACAAGCTGCCGCCGGGCGAAGTCGCAGTATTAAAGGCCGTACCGGGCTACCAACTGCCTGTGTATCCGACGCACCGGGATTGCGGATATCCGGCGAGTGTTGCGGCGAATACCAAAGCATCGCTAAGTCGCTCTAAAATTGCTGCGGACGGTTGGTCACTACAAGATGCGGTTTTGCCTTCCATACCCTTCCCGCAGCCGAAGAGCGGCATCGAAGCGATGTGGAATTTTCTGGGCCGTTATCAAGGTGTCGGAGTGATTTGGCCGCTCGGGCGCACCTATATTTCACCCCGTCCAGGCGGCACCGAGCCACTCGATATTCGTTACGTACAAACTTACTATATGCCTTGGGGCGAGAAAAGCAGCTCGAGCCCCGCGCAATCACCGCTGTTTCAAGGCTTGTTTTACGGCTACGTAAAGCCCGCCGCGCTCGAAGGCCAAGCGCTGATTCAACGTTACTATTGGGGTAAGGATACCGAGTCTTTTTATTATTTCCCCGGTCAAAGGCGTGTGCGGCGTCTTCCATCGTACGCTTACGACTCACCACTGATTGGTTTTGAAAATCAATATCCGTCGGATATGGTCTTCATGATGATAGGTAACCCAGATCGTTTTGACTGGAAGATCATCGGTAAGAAGGAAATGTATGTTCCTTATAATGCGTTCGGCTGGACGCGGTTTGATGCGAATCTTAAGAACAGTGACTGGGCCGGCCCCAAATTTGTCAAACCGGAATACCGGCGCTACGAACTGCATCGAGTGCTGGTTATCGACGGCACCGTCAAGAAGGGCGCCCGGCATAACGCGCCGCATAAGGTTTTCTATTTGGATGAGGATAGTTGGCTGCCCGCGTACGGCGAGGATTACGACGCGCAAGGGAAGATTTGGAAAGTGAAAGAAGGCACTATCATCCCGATGTGGGACGCGGGTTCCTGTCAGAACACTGCGGGTATTTACGTACACGATTTGGCAAGCGGCCGCTACCTCGTGGACGGCGTGGTCACGGGACTCGGAAAAGACATTCTCTATCTACAAACCAACAATGGGGACAAAACACTGAAAGATGACTTCTACACGCCCGAAAGTTTGCGAGCGGTGAGCGAGCGCTAAGGCGCGGAGGTAGGTCACTGGCTGCGTGTAACGCAGCCGGCGGCGTCTGGTTGGGAGCTTCAATTCTTGGGAGACTGATATGAACAATAAATTTAGGGGTGGATGGT
>JAYUFB010000118.1:0-53161 GCA_043738945.1 Gammaproteobacteria bacterium | reverse complement strand
GCGAAGGTGGCCATCGCAAGCGTCCCGCTTGAATGCGATTATTCGCTTGAACGTTTATTAATGAGCACTCGTGATCCTTTAGTGGTTTTTACCCCCTCCGGTAAGCGGGGGCATTTTGCTGTGGGAACGCCCTTGCTCCAGGCGGCGCGAAGTCTTGGGGTCGATATTGATTCGGTGTGTGGCGGAAGGGGTTTGTGCGGACGGTGCCAAGTCTTAGTCGCTGAGGGTGAGTTCGCGAAACATGGAGTAACCTCATCGAACGCGAGTCTATCGGCCTTCAGTGAACCCGAACTTCGCTTCTCGCAGCGTGCGCCGCTCGCGGCCGGTCGACGCCTATCGTGCTCTGCCCGAGTTGAAGCCGATGTGGTTATCGACGTCCCCGCGAGCAGCCAAGTGCATCGTCAAGTGGTGCGTAAAGAGGCTGACGCCCGTGCCATAGAATTAAATCCAGTGGTGCGATTGCATTATGTACAAGTGAAAGAGCCGGATATGCATGATCCTTCCGGCGATTTGCGACGCTTGTACGATGCGCTGGAAGTCGAATGGGACTTAAAGGATCTCGCCGTTGATCTTGCGGTATTACAGGTATTACAACCCGTGTTGCGCAAAGGTAATTGGCAAGTCACGGTCGCGGTCCACGCGACGAAGCAAATCATTGGCGTATGGCCGGGTTTACATGAGCGAGCCTTTGGGCTGGCGGTCGATATTGGCTCGACCACGATCGCGGCGCATCTTTGTGACCTTGTCAGTGGTGATGTGGTCGCATCCGCGGGTGTCATGAATCCGCAGATTCGTTTCGGCGAAGACCTCATGAGTCGCGTGTCCTACTCCATGATGAATCCGGGCGGCGCGGCCCTTATGACCATCGCCGTGCGCGAAGCTCTATGCGGGCTTGCGGTCGATGTGGCGCGTATTGCAGGCATTTCTCACGAAGATATTCTCGAAGCAACGTTGGTCGGGAACCCGATCATGCATCATTTGTTACTGGGCATTGACCCAGTTGAACTGGGGGGAGCGCCCTTCGCGCTTGCCACCGATCATTCGCTCACGCTGCGCGCCAATGTAATCGATTTTAAGTTGCATCGTAATGCGCGTATTTATGTGCTGCCCTGCATCGCGGGTCACGTGGGGGCGGATGCTGCGGGTATGGTGCTCTCGGAGCGACCCGACCTTAGCGATGAAATGACTTTGTTGGTCGATGTGGGCACCAACGCTGAAATTATCCTAGGAAATCGCCAACGCTTAGTGGCGTGCTCCAGTCCCACGGGACCCGCATTTGAAGGCGCTCAAATCAGCTGTGGTCAGCGAGCAGCGCCGGGGGCCATTGAGCGCGTGCGCATCAGCCGAGAAACATTGGAACCGCGTTTTAAAATAATCGGATCGGATCTATGGTCCGACGAGCCTGGTTTTGCGGAAGCGTCGGCTGCGTCCGGTATTACGGGCGTTTGCGGTTCAGGAATTATTGAGATTATTGCTGAGATGTACCTCGCCGGAATCATCAATCAAGATGGGGTGCTTGACGGCAGACTGGCGGCTCGTTCGCCGCGAATCGTAGAAAATGGCCGAACCTTCGCTTACCTGCTGCATCAGGGCACAGTAGAAATGAAGATCACTCAAAATGATGTGCGCGCGATTCAACTAGCGAAGGCTGCGTTATACGCCGGTGTCGCCCTCTTGATGGAACGGCTCGGCATCGATCATGTGGATCGCATTCGGCTTGCGGGGGCTTTTGGCAATCACATTGACCCCAAGTACGCTATCGTTTTAGGGATGGTGCCGGATTGTGACCTCGCTCAAGTGCGTTCAGCCGGCAATGCGGCAGGTACGGGAGCGCGTATTGCCCTACTGGATTCCACCTCACGAGGTGTTATTGAAGGCTTGGTGCGGCGTATCGAGAAGGTCGAAACTGCCATTGAGCCGCGCTTTCAGCAACTGTTTATCGAAGCCATGGCCATACCGCACAAGACCGCCGACTACACCCATTTGCGTAAGGTGGTTGACCTACCCGCTCCCAAAGAATCCACTAGTCAGAGTGAGACGCGCGGGCGGCGACCGCGGAGGTCATTATGAAACCGCTAGCATTCCTATCACGGCTCGTTCCAGCGTTAGTGCTAGCCCTCATTTGTGGAGTCGCGTCGAATTCCGCTTTTGCAATGCTAACCAATCAACATCGACACCCGCACCCGCACGCGGCGGCAACGGCGAAAATTTCGCATGTGTTTATCATCGTGCTGGAGAACGAAGGGTTCGATAAGACCTTCGGGGCTCATTCTGAAGCGCCCTATTTGTCGAAAACTTTGACTCAGCAAGGGGTGTTACTGGCCCAGTATTTCGGCACGAGTCATGCCAGTCTCGGTAACTACACTGCAATGATTAGCGGCCAAGGCGCGACCCCGCAGATTCGCGATGATTGCGAAGTTTTTGAAGATTTTGTGACTACCGGACCCTCGCAAGACGGCCAAGCGGTGGGTCACGGTTGCGTCTATCCCGCCTCCACCAAAACATTGGTGGATCAATTACAAGCGAAAGGGTTGACCTGGCACGGCTACATGGAAGATATGGGGAATAACCCAAGTCGTGAAGCAACTACCTGCGCTCACCCAACAATTAGCGCTAAAGATCTGACTCAGGGAGCCGAGAAACCCTCACCTTCTGTGCCGAATGGCGATCAGTATGCTGCGCGGCATAATCCTTTTAACTATTTCCATTCAATTATTGATTCACCTACCTGTCAGACAAATGTCGTGAATCTCAAACTTTTGCCGCAAGCGCTTAAGTCGGTAAAGACCACGCCCAACCTGGTCTTTATCACGCCTAATCTTTGCAATGATGGCCACGACGAACCCTGTGTCGACGGTGCGCCCGGCGGATTGGTTTCGGCGGATTTATTTTTGAAAAAATGGGTGCCTTTGATTCAAGCTTCACCGGCCTACCGCAATGGTTTGTTGGTTATTACGTTTGACGAAGGCGACTCGACAGCCGCATCGACGGCTGACGGAACCATTACTACTTATACCGGCAAGACCTGCTGCTCTGAGCAACCGAGTCCGAACCTAGGCTCGTTTCCGCAGTCGGAAAAATTTGGGCGTGATACTTATAATTTTCAGGACTTTGGTGGAGACCGAACCGGCGCGGTGTTGCTATCGCCCCTGATAAAATCGGGAACGGTATCAAACACCCCCTTCAATCATTATTCGCTGCTGAAAACTCTGGAAGATATATTTCATACTGATAGTTATTTAGGATTTGCAGCGCAACCCGGTCTAGTCGGATTTTTTGGCTGCGTGCGATCGGATATTGCTACTGGGAGCGGAAAGCCTTTGTTGGGTGAATGCATCGTAGGCAATTAATCTACAAAAACGGGCTACCCAGCATTTCCGGACCTAAATATCCGTTTCGCGGCAACCACTCTTTAAGTGAACGGAATGTCGACTTCCGTAAAACTACCGCCTGTCGCAGATTCCACAGCGGTAACTACTTTATCAATGTAGCGCCGCAATATAGGCCATTGCTGATTGCCTATAATAACGAAGGCTATTTTTCTGCCTTTGAGATTTTGTTGATAACGCAAATTTTTATCAGTCGTAAGCAACAGGTCGAAACCGGCCGCTTCCGCCGCTGCAATCAATTCACCGTTTGAGAGCCTATCCCAACCGCGTTCAATGGCTTCAACCACCACGTGATTCTTGAGCGCATAGCGAAGCGGTGCCGGAGTGCCGTTATCAAAGAGTATGAGCATCGACCAACGGAGCAGGAGATGTAATGCACGGTATGTCAAGGCTACGGGCGGCGAATTCTATTACTGTGGTTACCTGCTTATGGCTTAAGTGGAACCATTCCATGATTTCATTGACTGTGGCGCCGACTTCCAAATTATCGAAAACAACGGAAACCGGAGTTCGCGTGTCCTTAAATACCCACGCGCCGCTGCGTTTGCCAGCGACACTTTCCACCGCGCTACATTGAGACCAATCAAGCATTGTCATATTTGTACTCTACAGCTAATAGTGCTTATTTGTAACCAGATTAAGGACAAATATTTGCTGAAGTCGGAACCTGTAGCCCCATACACACCCTGCCGAACCTAAGCATTAGGGGCTAGTGTTGCCCCAGTACAACAGCAAACTTGACAGGGGTACGCAGGTAGCGTCAGCATGGGAGCTTGATATGGCCACTGGCCATGTTTAGGGAAATAAAAAGGGTAAAACTATGAATTCGAAGATCTCGTGTGCAATATCAGCCATCCTCAGTGGGGCTGCTTTTAGCGCCTATGCCGCTGACCCAGCGACCACCAATAGCGCCAGTAGCGACTCGCTAACCGAAATCGTGGTCACTGCACAACGGCGGTCTGAGAGCATGCAAAATGTGCCTATTTCTATGCAGGCTTTTACGGCTCAAACTTTGCAGCAATTGAACGTCACCACCTTTGATGACTATATAAAGTACCTGCCGAACGTAACCTCGGCAAGCAATGGGCCAGGCCAAAACGAAGTATTTATGCGCGGCTTAAGCGCGGGCTCGCAAGCGAGTCAAGGCAGCGGTGCCACCGGTCTATTCCCCAATGTCGCGATTTATTTGGACAACCAATCGGCACAACTCCCCAACCGCAATCTTGATATCTATGCCGCGGATCTTAATCGCATCGAAGTACTTGAAGGTCCGCAAGGGACATTATTCGGCTCTGGCGCTGAGGCGGGGGTCATTCGGTATATTACCAATGAGCCGAAACTGAATATAACGGAGGGCAGTGTCAAGGCAGGCTATGGAACGACCGCGCATGGGGATCCAAATTCAGATATTACGGCGGTGTTGAATTTGCCTCTGATTGAAAATCATATGGCATTGCGGGCCGTTCTTTACCAAGACCAACGCGGCGGCTACATCGACAATGTCCCGGCGACATTTACGCGCAAGAATACGGATATCGGTATTGGCAATGCGTTTCTGCCTGTTAACGCAAACGGGCAGTGTCCCGATGGGCAGCCTAACAACGGGTCTTGCGTTCCGCCGGGTAGCCCGGCTATCAATAATTACAATATCGCCGCGCGAGCCATCAATCCGGTGACCTATCAGGGTATGCGCGTTGAGGGTCTGTATAAAATTAATGATGACTGGGATGTTTTGATTACGCAGTCATATCAGGATCTCAATTCCCAGGGCGTATTTTACCAGCAGCCCAATGCGTCGGATGGCGCAAAGCTCAATCCTTTAGAGGTGACGCTGTTCAATAATGCACATGACAAGGACACCTTCTCAAGCACCGCCTGGACGGTAAACGGTAAAATTGGTGAACTAAAGGCCGTGTACATGGGTGGGTACTTGACGCGCAAGGTGGAACAGGTTGGCGATTACACGAATTATGCCCGGGGTTTTTATGCTGATTACTATCAGTGCTATGGACCCAACCCCCTCAGCGATCCCACTCTCACGCCCACTTGTTTCTCGCCTAGCGCCACTTGGCACACGGCGGAGCAAAACACGCATCAACAGCATGAGTTTCGCGTCGGCACTCCCGATGATTGGCGAGTGCGTGGGATCGTTGGGGCTTTTTGGGAGGACAGCAAGCTTTATGACCAAACCGACTGGCGCTATCGCAATGTGCCCACTTGCTCAGCGAGCTTAACTGGAGGTTGCTTTTCTGCCATTGGCACATTCCCGAACACCACCGTCAAAAATCCTGGCTTACAGACCGACAATAGCTCGTTTTATCAGGATCAGTTGCGCGAAACCAAACAACTTGCCTTCTTCGCCTCGTTTGACTTTGACCTGATTCCTAAGGTACTCACCGCCACTCTCGGAACTCGCCATTTTCGTTTCGACAATTCTGAAAAAGGCAGTGTTACATCGAGTTTCGGATGTTTTGAGGGCGGTGTACAACCTACCGGATGCCATAGCCCAGCCTTTAGCTACAACCTGGATGCTAACAATCTTAAGAACAGCGAATCCGGCTTCAAGAGCCGCGCCAATCTCACCTGGCACATCACGCCCGACGTGATGGTATACGGAACCTGGTCACAGGGCTTTCGTCCCGGTGGCTTCAACCAAAATGGGGGCACCATCCACGCTCCCGGCACCGACACCAATGGCCAGTACGTGATACCAAGCTCTTACCAATCGGATAAGTTGACGAATATTGAGTTTGGTTGGAAAACCGAGTTCCTTGACCATCGCCTGCAATGGAACGGTGCCCTGTATAGAGAGAATTGGAACAATGTACAGGTGGAGTTTTTCAATCCGGGCCTAGTAGGCAATCTTTTCTACGACACTAATGGCCAAAATTTCGTGATCAAGGGGATAGAAACTTCACTGGTGGCCCGCGTGGCGACTGGCCTTACGGTGCAAGGCGCGGCCGCTTGGAATCAAAGTCGGCAAACTAATTCGCCCGCATTGATCGACAACAACCCGGGCAGTAATAACTACGGAAACCCTATTACGCAGGTCTGCACCACGTTAACCACGGGGACCGTTACTAAGGTTACAGGATGTAGCCCTGTCACCAATCCCTTCGGCCCCGTCGGCTCACCCAGTGCCGATGCGCCGCCAGTTCAGTTTAGCCTGCGTGCCCGCTATGAATGGAACATTGGGGACTTTAGTCCATTTGCGCAAGTTGGAGTCACGCACACAGGTCACTCATTTACGCAGGCGGGTTCCAATCCTCCGCTGCTGCCGGGCAGCCCGCCGAGTACGTCACGACTGCGCTTTGAGAACCCAGCGTATACCAGCTATGCGGCATCGTTTGGCGTTGCGAAGGGTGTCTGGAATGTCATGATCTATGGCGAAAACTTGAGCAACTCGAACGTCAGTACCTTTGTGAGCACGGACCAATTTATCGTCGCGCAGACGCCGTTGCGACCGCGCATTCTGGGCTTAAGCTTCGGGTATAAATTTTAGACGTTCGAATCCGCAAAAGACGCTTTGCGTCGTCCCATGTAATCCAGCAACGCTTCGTCGATTGCGGGATCCATGGGCGGCAGCACATATTCGGCTAAGAGCTTTTTCCACATCGCATTGGCTCGCTTAGTCATATCGGGAGCGCCCTCCGCTTCCCATTGCTCGTAGCTATTGTTGTCGGCGAGCGGTGATCGATAAAAGGCATTCTCGAAATTCGCCTGGGTGTGCGCACAGCCGAGAAAGTGTTTGCCGGGCCCGACTTCGTGCATGGCATCGAGTGCTTGACCATTGGGCGTTAAATCCACCCCTGCCAGCAAGGTGTGCATCATGCCGGCTTGATCGGCATCCATTACAAATTTCTCATAGCCCATCGAAAGGCCACCTTCGAGCCAGCCTGCGGTATGCAGGACAAAATTGACGCCCGCAAGACAGGTCGGCACTAAGGTATTGGCGGATTCAAATGCGGCTTGCGCATCGGGTATTTTGGAGGCACATAGGCTGCCACCGCTGCGAAACGGAATCCTCAAGCGCCGTGCCAGGGCCGCCATGCAATACAGCACTAGAGCCGGTTCAGGCGTGCCAAAGGTGGGTGCACCCGACTGCATGGAAATCGATGAGGCAAAACTTCCCAACACCACCGGCGCACCTGGGTTTACCAATTGCACGAAGGCCAGACCCGCAAGCGCCTCGGCGAGAGTCTGGGCTACAGTGCCGGCTATAGTCACCGGGGACATCGCACCCGCCAGAATAAACGGCGTAATGATGGTGGCTTGATTGGCACGCGCATAGACCTTGGCGGCACCTAGCATGGTGGAGTCGTAGGTCATGGGCGAATTGACGTTGATAAGATTAATGATGGTGGTCTTCGGCCGACCGGTGAGCGGATCGATTAACTCATCGGCGAATACGATGTTGGCCATCGCTACCGAATCAGCAGCACGCTCCGGTGCCGTTACCGAACCCATAAACGGTTTATCGCTAAATTTTAAATGGCTGTACACCATATCAAAGTGGCGTTTATTAACCGGCAAGTCTACGGGCTCACAGATCGTGCCACCCGAGTGGTGTAGCGAATTAGAAGCGTAAGCCAATTTTACGAAATTCCTGAAATCCTCGATACGCGCATAGCGCCGCCCTTCGTCCAAGCTTCGCACGAAGGGTGAACCGTAAGCCGGTGCAAACACGGTATTCTTACCCCCGATAACCACACTGCGTGCAGGGTTTCGTGCATGTTGAGTAAATTCCTGAGGCGCGGTTTTTTGGATTAGCGCACGGCACATGCCTCGCGCGAAATGTACACGCTCGCCCCTCACGTCAGCTCCGGCATTCTTCCAGATTTCCAGTGCTTCTGGATCATCGCGAAAGTCAATGCCAATTTCTTCAAGGATGGTATCGGCATTGTGCTCCATGAGGGCAAGCCCCTCTTCGTCGAGCACTTCATAGTAGGGAATCTTGCGCGTGATGTAAGGAACCGAAATGGCTGCTCGGGCAGCTCGCGAAGCGCGTTTGGCCTCGCGTCCGCTGGGACGTCGACCGCGAGCGGGTTCAGTTTGCGGGTTATCCATCATCGCTCTCCAAAATTACTGGCAGGCACTTACGCTTCGCCGCTTAGTATGGTTACTGACAAAACACGTAGCTGATCAATTTGCGGCATGCTTTTGTCTTGAAACGCCATTATAGCCCTTTATTTCTATCCCCCGCTCTGGGTAACATGGCGGAATGAATTTCAACACTTCGCATTCCTTTATTCTCACCGCTACCTGCCCTAGTCGCATGGGCACCGCCGCAGCTGTTACAGGGTTCCTGGCAACCCATCGTTTGTACATCATGGAGATGCAGCAATTCGACGACGTCTTAACTAAACGCTTCTTTGTGAGAGTTACATTTTGTGCGGTTGCGGGAGAGACCCTCGATATTGATCTAGTGCGTAAGGGTTTTCTGAGCATCGCGACCGCGGAAGAAATGCAATGGGCCATTCATGATGGCTTCCATCGCACCCGCGTGATGATCATGGTTTCAAAACTCGATCATTGCCTAGAGGATTTGCTGTATCGGCACCGTATCGGTGAACTACCGATGGAAATCACCGCAGTTGTATCGAATCACGCGGCTATGCAAGTAATTGCGGGGCGCTACGGTATTCCGTATTTCTGCTTGCCTATTACCCCCGACACTAAGATTGCGCAAGAAGCAAAACTTCAAGCGTTAATTGATTCCACGCAAACAGAATTAGTCGTGCTTGCAAGGTACATGCAAATTTTCTCTGACGAAATTTGCAAGCGTTTAAATGGTCGAGTGGTCAATATTCACCACTCATTTTTACCGGGGTTCAAAGGCGCGAAGCCCTACCACCAAGCACATACCCGTGGCGTTAAACTTATCGGCGCCACCGCACACTTTGTGACCGGCGATCTAGACGAAGGCCCGATCATCGAGCAAATAGTTGAGCGAGTGGATCATAGTTACACTCCCGAGATGATGGTGGCGGCAGGGCGTGATTCCGAACGTCGTGCCTTGTCTACCGCTATACGTCTAATACTAGAACACCGAGTATTTCTCGACGACAACAAAACAGTAGTATTTAAGTAACCTGAACACCGGCCGGACCGTCGGCCGCTAGCCGCATCTGCACTGCATTTTTACGCTTGAGCGACGATATTTTTAGGTTTACGCTCGGCACTAGGCGGATGACCAAATTGGTTACGATAACACTTCGAAAAATGCGGTGGCGACTGAAAACCGCAGGCAGTAGTAACATCCATGATGGGCATGGATGTTTGCAGTAATAATTCACGAGCGCGCCGCAGCCTAATATCTAAGTAATAGCGTTTTGGAACGCATTGCAGATCTCTCTTAAATAATCGCTCAATTTGCCGCCGTGACAGTCCAGTAGATTTAGCGATTTTCTCAAGCGACAGAGGTTTCTCAATATTCTCTTCCATAATCTGCGCCACGCGGATTAGTCCGCGATGCGACATGCCGACTTGCGCGCGTAAGGGAATATATTGTCGATCAGCATCATTGCGCACACGATCAACCATGAACTGCTCTGAGACTCGCTGAGATATTTTTGCGCCTAGTTTAATTTGAATAAGATTCAGCATGAGATCAAGCGGCGCGGTGCCCCCCGAACAGGTGAAGCGATCATTATCGATGGTAAATAGCTGGTCGCTTAAACGCACGCGCGGGAATTCCTCACGCAGAGCCGACAAGTTTTCCCAATGGATGGTCGCGCGAAAATTATCCAGCAAACCGGCTCGCGCCAGCGCGTAGCCGCCCGTGCATAAGGCCCCCAGGGCTACTCGGCGATCGTTGCAACGACGCAGTGCGGTCAAAAGCGCGGGCGATACCGCTTCGCGTACGTTAATACCGCCACATACGAACAAAATGTCGACTACTCCCATTTTATCTAGTGCTGTCATCGGCGCTAGATGTAGGCCGCTACTGGACCCAACCGTGAGTCCGTCCATGCTATGGATAGACCACTCATATATATCCTTGCCTATCAACCGATTCGCCATGCGGAGCGGCTCGATCGCATTGGTCAGTGCAATTAGCGAATAATTTGGCAGCGCCAGGAAAGCATATTTGCATTTGCGTAGGCTGATGGGCGTTTCGAGCGAGTTCATAGCGCAACGAGTATGCCATTTTGGCGACGATTGTGGTCTAATTCCGACATATTATTGTCGTTTTTTGAATACTTATCGCGCTGCATGCGCCCCTTCTTGAAAAAAATGTGCTCGCCGCAATGACGCGTTTGATTAAGGGATTGTCGCAAATGGCGTGTTGTTTAATGAGCCGCTGGTTACACTGCCATAAATAGGTTGGAGATCTCTGGATGAAAACTCATGCACGCGTCGTAGTCATTGGTGGCGGCGTGGTTGGCGTTAGCACGCTCTATCACTTAGCCCTCAAGGGATGGTCGGATGTGGTCCTGTTAGAGCGCGCCGAATTAACCGCAGGGTCCACTTGGCACGCCGCGGGGTTGTTGCCGCTATTCAACATGAGCTATACGGTCGGTCAACTGCATAAATATTCAGTCGACCTATATAAGCGTTTACCCGCAGAAACCGGCCAGGACGTCAGTTTTCATGTCACGGGTAATTTACGTCTGGCCACGTGCGCTGCGCGCATGGACGAATATCAGAAATATTGTGGTACGGCGAACACCATCGGCGTGCCCTTTCAAGTGATTGGTCCCCAACAAGTTCGGGATCTATGGCCTTTAGTAGAGCTAGGTAATGGCACCGACACGGCTAAGATTATCGGCGCGCTTTATCACCCCGATGATGGTCATATTGCCCCAGCGGATTTGACCATGGCGCTGCGCAAGGGTGCGCGTTCACGCGGTGCAGAAATTTATGAACAAACTGAAGTAACCGGCGTAGCACGTACTCCTTCAGGTGAATGGCGATTAAGCACCAATAAGGGCGAAATCATTGCTGAGCACGTGGTATGTGCCACGGGCAATTATGCGAAGCAAACCGGTCGTATGTTCGGCATCAATGTGCCCTCCATTCCCGTGGAACACCAATACATTGTTTACGATGAAGCTCCCGAGCTTAAAGCCTATCGCAAAGCGGGTGGCCGTGAACTTGCCGTGTTGCGTGAATCGGATCAATCCTACTATTTGCGTGAAGAACGCATGGGTTGGATTTTAGGTCCTTATGAAAGTGGCGCACCGGCGCGCTTTGCCGATGGAGTTCCTGAGTGGTTCGGTAAAAACCTATTCGAAGGCGATTTGGAGCGTTTGCTGCCGCATATCGAAGCGGCGCAACGTCGCGTGCCTTCACTCGCCAATTGCGGAATCAAAGATATCGTCAATGGTCCCATTGCGTACACGCCCGATGGCAGCCCCTTGATCGGCCCCGCATGGGGAACGCGAAATCTTTGGTTGAATGAAGGTCATAGCTTTGGTATCACGGCCGCAGGCGGATCAGGCTGGCAATTAGCCGAATGGATCGTGGAAGGCGAACCTGGTATCGATATGATGGCCACCGATCCACGGCGCTACGGACCCTATACTAGTAAACGTTACGTCGTCAAAAAGAACGAAGAAACTTATCGCAACGTTTTCGTTATTCACTATCCTGATGAAGAACGCCCCGACGCAAGACCGGCAAAGACCAGTCCGATATACGACAAGCTCGCGCGTATGGGCGCGGTTTTCGGGCAACGCTATGGTTGGGAACGCGCCAACTGGTTCGCCCCGCCGGGTGTGGTCGCAAAGGATGAATGGAGTTTTCGGCGTACCAATTATTTTCCTCATGTTGGCAATGAGTGCAAAGCGCTACGCAAGAGCGTAGGCGTGATTGATCTTTCTCCCTTTACCAAACATGAAGTCAGGGGACCGGGTGCCGAAGCGTGGCTGGATAGTTTGGTTGCTAACAAGGTGCCTACCAAGATCGGTCGAATCGCGTTGTGCCATGCGCTTAACCTAAAAGGCGGCATACGCTCCGAGTTCACGATTACCAAGATTGCCGAACAACACTACTATGTGGTGAGCGCCGGCGCTGCCGAACGCTACGACAGCGATTATCTACAACGCATGCTGCCGACAGACCCAGGCTTAGTCAATATAAGAAATATCACCACCTCCCGCGGGTGCTTCGTGGTGGCGGGTCCACGAGCACGCGAAGTGCTGGCGAAATTGACGGACACTCCCTTGGACAACAGCGCGTTTCCTTGGCTCACGGGTTGTGTTGCGGAGGTAGGCCTTGCGACTGACGTATATTTACTGCGAGTGAACTTCGTTGGCGCACTTGGTTGGGAGCTGCATTTCCCGATCGAATATGCACACCACCTGTTTGACGCCATTTTTGAAGCAGGCAAAGAATTTGGCATTGGGATGGCCGGAATGCGCGCCATGGAATCCCTGCGATTAGAAAAATCTTATCGAATGTGGGGTAGCGATTTAACTTGTGATTACACGCCGTATGAGGCGGGACTGGATCGATTCGTGCGCTTGAATAAAGGTGAATTTATCGGCAAGGCTGCTCTTGAAAAGCAAAAAACGGCTGGCGTACCGAATCGCTTCATCACCTTTGAAGTGCATGATGTGGATGATGCTGACCCGTTAGGCAATGAACCCTTATTTGATGCCCAGGGCACTCTCGTGGGTCGCGCAACCGCCGGTTACTATGCACATGTGTTAGGTAAGAGTATCGGGCTAGGCTATGTGAAACCCCCGTTCGCCGCCGTCGGTCAAGAACTAACCATCGAAATCCTTGGGCTACGCAAGCGCGCCACGATACTGATCGATTCGCCTTATGATCCCGACAATAAGGAACTCAGAGCTTAAAATTCATGGCTAGGCAATCATTCTCTGCACTGTCGTTAATTTGGCGCGCGGCATCTCGCCATCGCAGCTGGCAACCGCAATGGCGCAAGGCCGACCCTAAAGCGGCTTACGATGCCATTATCGTGGGTGGTGGTGGGCATGGACTTGGAGCTGCTTACTATCTCGCGAAGGAGCACGGCCTTACTAATATTGCCGTATTAGAAAAAGGTTGGATCGGAGGGGGCAACACGGGTCGCAATACCACCATCATTCGCTCGAACTATTTATTTAGTGAGAGCGCCGCTCTGTACGATCATTCTCTGAAGCTGTGGGAAAATCTTTCTCAAGTGCTTAACTATAACGTGATGTTCTCGCCACGCGGGGTCATGATGCTGGCGCATACAGTGCATGATGTGCAGGTCAGCAAACGTCACATCCATGCCAATCGTTGCAATGGGGTGGACAATGATTGGCTCGAGCCCGAAGAGGCCAAGGCATTCTGCCCGCCGTTAAACATCGACACCAATATTCGCTACCCTGTTTTAGGCGCCGCCTTACAACGTCGCGGAGGCACTGCGCGGCACGATGCGGTTGCCTGGGGATATGCTCGCGCCGCCGATGCCATGGGAGTCGACATTATCGAAAATTGTGAGGTCACGGGGTTTCGACGTGATGCAGCGGGAGCCGTGCTCGGCGTAGAAACGTCGCGAGGGTATATTGGCTCGCGCAAAGTGGGTGTGGCGGCCGCGGGCCACACCAGCGTGGTTTTGCAAATGGCAGGAGTGAGTCTGCCACTGGAGAGTTTTCCGCTACAGGCTTTAGTCTCGGAGCCGATTAAACCGATTTTTCCCTGCGTCGTAATGTCCAACACTATCCACGCCTACATCAGCCAGTCGGACAAAGGCGAATTAGTCATTGGCGCGGGCACCGATGCCTATACTTCGTATACCCAGCGGGGCGCGCTGCATATCAATACGCACACGCTAGACGCCATCTGTGAACTCTTCCCACATTTTCGCCGACTTCGTATGTTGCGCAACTGGGGCGGTATTGTTGACGTCACTCCGGATCGTTCGCCCATCATAGCCAAGACGCCGGTGCCAGGTTTGTACGTCAATTGCGGGTGGGGCACCGGTGGATTCAAAGCAACTCCTGGATCAGCACACGTGTTTGCCTGGACCATTGCTCGCAATGAACCTCATCCTATTAATGCGCCTTTTAATATTGAGCGATTTCGCGACGGCTACTTGATCGATGAAGCCGCGGCCGCCGCCGTCGCTCACTAGGCAAACGCCATGCGCAAAATACAATGCTCATAATTGACTGTCCGTATTGCGGTAAACGTCCAGAGCTTGAGTTCACTCATGGCGGTGAAGCTCATTTGATACGACCGCACCAACCGTCGGAGTTGAACGATCAGGATTGGGCCGCGTTTCTTTATATGCGGGCCAACACTAAAGGGGTATACGCAGAGCGCTGGCGACATGCTCGTGGCTGCGGCCAATTTTTTAATGCACTGCGCGATACCACCACGGATCATTTCCTAACGACTTATAAGTCGGGTACGCCGCGACCGGCGGTAAACGTGCCGCCCCGCGACCCCTCCGCAGGGAGTCGCGCATGAGTTTCCGAGCCTCAAAAGGCGGGCATATCGATCGATCGCGGAGCCTTAAATTTAGCTTCGACGGCAAGACTTACTCGGGTTTTGTGGGCGACACGCTCGCCTCTGGCCTACTCGCTAACGGCGTGCATTTAGTGGCCCGTTCATTCAAATATCATCGGCCGCGCGGCATTATGGCAGCCGGTTCCGAGGAACCCAATGCCTTAGTCACTGTTTACCGGGATGCGGCGCGCTACACGCCTAATTTGCGTGCCACCCAAGTAGAGCTCTACGACGGGCTTCAGGCGCATAGCCAGAATCGTTGGCCTAGCTTACAAACCGATTTTGGACGCATCAATGACAAGCTAGCGGCATTTTTCCCTGCGGGCTTTTACTACAAGACCTTCATGTGGCCGCGCAAGGCCTGGAAGGCCGTGTATGAGCCCGTAATTCGTCGTGCCGCAGGTCTGGGGGTGGCGCCTACCAAACCCGACCCCGACCGCTACGCGCAGTGCTACGCGCACTGCGATGTGTTGGTGGTAGGCAGCGGCCCCGCCGGAATCGCCGCGGCACTCAGTGCAGCGAGTACTGGAGCCCGTGTCATTTTATGTGATGAACAAGCAGAATTCGGCGGCACCCTCCTTAGCGAAGGGGATCACTCCGCCACCCGCATTGACGGGCTAATGGCCTATGACTGGATCGCTCAAGCGGTCCAAACACTTAAAGACAATTCGCGCGTTACATTACTAACCCGAACCACGGCATTCGGCTATTTTCCGCATAATTTTGTGGCTTTAAGCGAGCGTATTACTGATCATTTAGACAATCCCAGCCTGCATCTTGTGCGCGAACGGCTTTGGCAGGTACGTGCAGGCTCGGTGATCCTCGCCACCGGAGCGATTGAAAGGCCCTTAGTATTTCCAGGCAATGACCGACCCGGCGTGATGCTCGCGGGCGCAGCGTTGACCTACTTGAATCGTTATGGCGTGAAAGCGGGGTCACGTGCGGTGCTGGTAACGTCGGGCGATGGCGCCTATAAAGCGGCGCTCGACTTGCACGCCGCCGGAGTCGTGATCGACGCGATCGCGGATCTGCGCACCGACCCTAAGGGTGCCTGGGTTGATGCGGCTCACGCCGCTGGAATTGAGGTCATTGCAGGGTCCACGGTGCTGGATACTCAAGGTGATTTACGAGTGCGGCGCATTGATCTTGGCCAAGTGATCTCCGGGACCGTGGTTAAGCTTAAACAAATTAATTGCGATCTAGTTTTAATGTCCGGTGGCTATACGCCTAGCGTGCATTTGTTTTCTCAATCGCGCGGCAAGGTCGTGTGGAGCGACTCTGTAAAGGCATTTGTGCCCGGGCAATCAGCCGAGTGCGAACGATCGGTCGGTGCGTGTCGCGGTGTGTATGGATTGCACGAGGTACTCGCGGACGGTGCGGCAACCGGATCTCTCAGATTTGCAGTGGACGCGACCCCCATTGATGCTAATCCCTACCTAGGCGCCCTACCCCAACCCGATTCGTCGAGCAGTTCGAAAGCCTTTGTCGATTGGCAGCACGATGTCACGACTCGGGATCTTGCCTTAGCCACGCGGGAGGGATTTCGTTCTATTGAACACGTAAAGCGCTACACCACGACGGGCATGGCCACCGATCAGGGTAAGACTTCGAATCTAAATGCGCTGGCAATCGTAGCACAAGCTCTAGGCGTACCCATCCCCCAGGTGGGACTGACAACCTTCCGTATGCCGTATACACCAACGACGTTCGGTGCTTTTGCCGGCATATCTCGCGGTGATTTATTTGATCCGGTGCGTATAACTGCGACGCATCTATGGGCGCAAGCTCACGCGGCCGTGTTTGAGAATGTGGCGCTGTGGAAACGCGCGCGTTATTTTCTGCGCACAGCCGAGGATATGCATGCTGCAGTCGCTCGCGAGTGTCTCGCCGTGCGCAATGCTTGCGGCATATTCGATGCGTCGACGTTAGGGAAAATTGAAGTTGTGGGGCCGGATGCGGCTGAATTCTTAAACCGCATGTACGTCAACAGTTGGTCGAACTTGAACGTGGGTCGATCCCGCTATGGGATATTGTTACGGGAAGATGGTTTTATCAATGATGACGGGGTCATCGCGCGCCTGGCAACCGATCGCTTTCATGTCACCACCACCACCGGCGGTGCGCCTCGCGTGCTGGGGATGATGGAGGATTATCGGCAAACCGAATGGCCTGATCTTAAAGTCTGGTTGACCTCTACAACCGAGCATTGGGCCGTCATCGCGGTGCAAGGGCCTCGCTCCCGCGAAGTATTGCAAGGCCTCACTGACATCGATATGAGTGCAACCGCAATGCCCCATATGAGCGTCGCGCTTGGAAATATCTGTGGCGTGCCCACGCGACTATTTCGCGTCAGTTTTACAGGTGAAATGGGCTTTGAAGTCAACGTTCCGGCAGACTATGGTCTGGCAATTTGGGAAGCCATTTACGCGGCGGGCCAGTTCCACGGTATTACCGAGTACGGCACAGAAGCCATGCATGTGCTACGGGCAGAGAAAGGTTACATTATTATTGGCCAAGATACCGACGGTACGGTCACCCCCGATGATGCCGGTTTAACTTGGGCCATTGGCAAAAATAAGCTTGATTTTGTGGGTAAGCGTTCCTTAGAGCGTGCCTCGATGAAAACTGCCGCCCGCAAGCAACTAGTGGGTTTACGTACGCTTAACGGTGAGATTCTGGAAGAAGGCGCACAAGTAACTTTGAGTGCGGGACAAAAACCCCCGATGGCGCTCGTAGGTCATGTTACCTCTTCCTACTATAGCGCGGTGCTGGGTTATCCGATTGCGTTAGCACTCGTGTCTGGTGGTCGAGCACGTCTCGGGCAAAGCCTGTACGTTCCTATGCCAAACCGGGACATCAAGGTCGACGTCACTAGCCCGGTATTCTATGACACGACAGGAGCGCGCATCAATGGTTAGTGGACGCGCAACGGTTAATCTTGCACGCCTCGCGCCGGTGATCCCCGTTACGAAATGGATGCGGGCCCTACCCTTCGCGACCCGCTTGACCCTGCACGGTGGCCCAGTGGCTCGCGCTGCGGCGGCAGTATGGGGAGTGGCTTTTTCGGAGACCGCGTGTCGTGCCTTATCGCAGGGACCGCGCGCTACTCTATGGCTGGGGCCTGAAGAATATTTATTGTTGGATATGAGTGATGAGTCAGCATCAACAGCAGCGCTTGAACATGCCATGGGCGATATTCCGCATGCTTTAGTGGATATGAGTCACCGCCAAATCGCCCTTGAAATTAGTGGGCCCTTTGCAGAGCGAATTCTCAACGGTGCATGCCCATTGGATCTTGACCTTAGCGCATTTCCAATAGGCATGTGCACGCGCACGGTGTTAGCGAAGGCCGAAATCGTCCTTTGGCGGACGCGGTCCGATGCCTTTCACTTAGAGGTGTGGCGCTCATTTAGCAGCTATGTTACGGGCCTGCTTGCGGAAATTGCGCGCGAGTATTATCCCACCTAGTACCCGCACGCCGAACGCGTCCCGAGCACCGAAAAGTCGTTTAGTCGTTAGTTTTTCGAGGGCTTTTGCAGGCTGCCGATTCTGACTGAAACCTTGTTGACCCCTGCGAATCCAGTCGAGTCAGGGAAGCAAATAACAGATTATGGAAATCCGCATCCGTGCGTTGTGGTGCTTTATTGCCGCTCGGATCGATTTGAGTCAGTAAGACCGCGACGACGCCTGTTTTTGGGCTTGCTACCCAGTGCGTGTCGAACAAACCACCCCAACTGTAGTCGCCTTTGAAGCCTGCAAATGGCGCGTGATGTGCGTCGAGATAAACACCGACTCCAAGGCCATATCCAAGCCCTAGGGAATTAGAGCCCCAGTACTTTGACATTGCTTCCTCAGCGACTTGGTTCTCGGTCATAAGCGCAACGGTGACGGGTGACAAGTATTGGTGACCTGCAAAATTACCGCCGTTCTCCAGCAATTGCGCAAATCTCAAATAATCGTTCGCCGTTGAGATGAGTCCGCCACCGCCTGACGGTGCCATAGTCGTGTCACTCGCGTCCCAAAGCCAAGTGGGATGGCTCACTTGCAATTTGCCGTCGGGATCATGTTTATACATAGTCGCGAGCAGCGGCTTGGTGGAAGTCGGAATATAAAAACTCGTAGCGCTCATCTTTAAAGGATCAAAGAGTCGCGCCTTTAGAAACTTCTCGAAAGCTTGACCGGAAACCACCTCCACTAGTCGACCCAGTACATCGTCGGCATAACTATAACGCCAGTCGCTGCCTGGCTGAAAATAAAGGGGCAGACTCGCAATGCCTCTGACTTTATCAGCGAGCGATGTACCAGCGGCCGTGAGCTTCAAGGCATCGTAAGTGTCTCGCAAGGGCGATGGGGGATCGAACAGTCCGCCGTAGCCTAGACCGCTGGTGTGAGTCAACAGATCGCGAATGGTAATGCCGCGTTTTGCAGGTTCGCTAGTCAAATGACCACTGGAGTCAACACCGATATAGACGCGTGGATTCGCAAATTCCGGAAGAAAATGCGACACCGGATCATCGAGCTGAAATCGACCTTCTTCATACAGCATCAACACCGCAACGCTGGTAATCGGCTTGCTCATGCTGGCAATACGGAAACGCGTGTCGAGTGTCATGGCGACATGTTGTTCAATATTTCTAAAGCCCACCGCGCTTGAGTACGCGAGCTTTCCGTCACGCGCAACCACGAGCACATATCCAGCAGCGGAATTAATCGTCGTTTCGCGTCGAAAATACTCAGTCATCGCCTTTAACCGGGTACTAGATAAACCAACCGCTTCGGGCGTTGTCGCAGACAGCGGCGAGCAGGATTCACGAGGACTAGGTGCCCGTGCGTCGGCAGAAGCAACCATGCAGACCATGAGGGCTAATAAGGCGATTCGTAACATTTGCATCCTCAACTTAGACTCATTATTAGTAGCTATTGCTCAACAATATACACCGGAAATGCGGCGCCTCATCAACGCTGCCGGGTCTGCCAATCCTGCGCCACGTAGAACGGTGCTGTTGCACGTGGTAGTAGGCCCTTACCCATAATATGATCAGCGGCCTTCTCGGCCAGCATAATAGTCGGTGCGTTGAGATTACCGGTGGTGACAGACGGCATTATGGAAGAATCCACCACTCGTAGCCCCGTAACACCATAGACGCGAGTTTCAGGACTCACCACGGCCATCTTGTCATCGGGTGCCCCCATTTTACAGGAGCATGATGGGTGGTACGCGCTCTCCACCTTGGCACGGATGAATGTATCAATCTGCGAGTCTGTTTGAACTTCAGTACCTGGCTGCAACTCGCGCCCCCGATAGCGATCAAAGGCTTTTTGGCCAAAAATCTCACGTGTCAGACGTACGCAGGCGCGCATTTCAAACCAGTCCTCTGGTTGGCTGAGATAATTAAATTGAATCTTGGGTTTATCCATGGGGTTGGAACTAGCGAGTCGCACCCAACCCCGACTCTTTGATCGCATGGGCCCAACATGCGCCTGGAACCCGTGTTCTTGCGCTAACGTCGAGCCATCGTAGGCAACCGCCATAGGCAGGAAATGGTACTGAATATCCGGGTACTCAATACCCGCGCGGCTACGGATGAAACCACAACTCTCGAAATGATTAGTCGCGCCCAAACCGTCCTTGCGTAGTAACCAACGCGCACCGATGAGTGCCCGACTCCATAAATTAATGGATGAATACAAAGTGATGGCCTCCTTACACGCCACCTGGAAATAGAATTCCAGATGGTCTTGCAGGTTTTCACCCACTCCCGGTAGATCCTTGAGCACCGGAATGCCGTATTCCTGGAGCTCAGTTCCCGGCCCCACACCCGATAATTTTAGAAGCTGAGGGGTATTAATAGGACCACCACAGAGAATCACTTCGCGATTCGCGTGCACCTGAAGGTTCACGCCACCTTGGGTGTATTCGACCCCCGACGCGCGAGCGCCTTCGAATGTCACGCGGGTCACCAACGCGTGAGTCAGTACTTTAAGATTGCTACGCGACATCGCTGGACGAAGATAGGCATTAGCCGCACTCGAGCGCCTACCCTTACCCACCGTCATATCCATGCGGCCGAAGCCTTCCTGTTGATAACCATTGATATCGGCCGATGCGGGGTATCCCGCTTCACGAGCGGCGCTCAACCACGCCGCATGCAGAGGGTTTTTTAAACTGCCATAGGTCGTTTGTAATTTACCTCTATCACCGCGATACTCATTGCCCCCCTCCGCGCGCGTCTCGGCTCGGCGAAAATAGGGCAACACATCGCTATAACTCCAACCCGAAGCCCCTTCCCTATCCCACCGCTCAAAATCTTGTGGGTTGCCCCGAATGTAGACCAAGCCGTTAATGGACGATGAACCCCCTAACACTTTGCCGCGCGGTGTGTGCATGCGCCGGCCCTCCAGGTATGGCTCCGGCTCAGTGTGATAAAACCAATTATACTTCGGCATATTCATGGGAATGGATAAGGCCGAGGGCATTTGGATAAAAATTGAGCGGTCCGAACCCCCATATTCCAGCAACAGCACGCTGGATTTACCATCCGCGCTTAAACGATCGGCAAGCACGCAGCCAGCCGAACCTGCACCCACAATCACATAGTCAAAATTCTGCGCCAAAGGTTGTACTCTCGATCTAGTGTTTAAAAATTAATACGGCGCGTCAATGTCGCCCATGGCGACATAAACACTTTTTAGTTGCGAGTAATGCTCAATCGCCGCACGTCCATTCTCGCGGCCTAGTCCTGACATTTTCATGCCACCAAACGGCAATTCAATGGGCGTAATATTGTAGTGGTTAATCCAGCAGGTCCCCGCTTGTAGCTGGGCAATCACCCGATGCGCCCGCGTAAGGTCATTGGTAAATACTCCCGCCGATAAGCCAAATTCGGTATCGTTCGCGCGTCGTACCACGTCTTCTTCATCTTCAAAATCGAGCACCGACATCACGGGACCAAATATTTCTTCCCGCACAATCGCCATCTCGTCGTGGCAACCATCAAACACCGTGGGTGTCACATAAAATCCCTTACTCAGTAGCCCGGTGGTCACTCGCTCGCCACCGATCAGTACTTTTGCACCTTCGGCGCGTCCGCGTTCGAAATAACTCAACACCTTATGCATATGTTGCTCAGATACTAAAGGTCCCACCTGCGTATCCGGGTGCATAGGGTCGCCGATGCGCATGGATTTAACACGCTGCAATAGTTTCTCTAGAAATTTAGCCTTAATCGAACGATGTACAAATACGCGCGTACCGTTTGAACAGACTTGACCGGTCGAGTAAAAATTAGCGAGCAGCGCACCAGATACCGCGTTGTCGAGCTTGGCGTCCTCAAATATTATCAAGGGTGACTTGCCCCCTAGCTCTAAGGTCAGATTCTTAAGAGTGGAAGCGGCATCACTCATTACCGCTTTGCCAGTACCTACTTCGCCCGTGATCGAGACCTTGGCAATCCCTGGATGTCGAGATAACAATCGACCGGTATCGGCACGACCTTGCACCACTTGAAAGACGCCGGCCGGTAGGCCCGCCTCTAAGTAGATTTCTTCCAATTTGACGGCCGTAAACGGTGTTAATTCGGCGGGCTTAAAAATCATGGCATTGCCGCAGGCCAGTGCTGGTGCAGATTTCCACGCGGCAATCTGCAAGGGATAATTCCACGCTCCGATGCCCGCCACCACGCCTAGTGCTTCGCGCCGCGTATAGCCAAATGCCGAGGGCCCTAGATCTATGTGCTCACCGCTAAGACTCATCGCGAGTCCCGCAAAATATTCAAGGCAATCGGCACCTGAGATCACGTCCACTACTGATGTTTCTTGAATGGGCTTCCCAGTGTCGCGGGTTTCCAATTCTGCAAGCTCGCGGTTTCTGGCACGCAATATAATGGCCGCCTGGCGCAGGATGCGGGCTCGCTCGGTGCCTGATGTTGCGGCCCAACGCTGTTGAGCGTGTTGAGCCTTGGCAACTGCCGCGTCAATTTCGTGCGTGCCCGCGGTTAAGAATTCACCCAACACGCTGCCATCGGCAGGGTTGATAGACTGGAAACGCTCGCCTCCAAGGTATGGGTGGTGCATTATCTGGGCGGCGTGATTGTTCAATTGAGTACCTTTTAACGATTACGATTCGTGAAAAACAGATTCAGAAATAGATGCTGAAAATTAAACGTTTATTTTCAACAAATTAGGATGCATTGTTGACTAATTACAACAAGTGGTTGAACGCGCGTTCAACGTCGGGAATGCGACTTCAATCATGCCGTCGGCCTGGTCAATCGGTCAAGGCCTGGATCATACTTTGGAGCTTAACCTTGAGTGCCTTCGGGACCACCCAAGGGTCGGCGGCACTGGCTGGCACTGATCCGGCTCAATGCCAAACGGTGCGTTTTTCGGACGTGGGCTGGACCGACGTGACCTCTACCACGGCGTTGACGACCGAATTGTTGCGTCGAATAGGCTATTTTCCGAAGATCACCGTTTTGTCAGTTCCGGTCACGTTTGCCTCACTACAGAACAATGATCTGGATGTGTTTCTCGGTAATTGGATGCCCGCGCAGGAGGCCGATCGAAGTCGTTATGTAAAGGAGGGTTCGATCGTGATTCTTGACGCTAACCTCACAGGCGCCAAATACACGCTCGCGGTACCGAGTTACACGTACGCGTCAGGATTGAAGAATTTCACGGATATTCAACGCTTCGCGCCGCAACTGAAATCGATTATTTATGGCATTGAGCCCGGCAACGACGGCAATCGGCTGGTGTTGAGCATGTTGAAGCAAAATCAATTTGCATTAGGCGAGTTCAAGTTAGTTGAATCCAGCGAACAAGGCATGTTAGCGCAGGTAGAACGCGCCTATCGCGATAAAGAGCCGGTGGTGTTTCTGGCTTGGGAACCCCATCCCATGAATATGCGATTTGATCTTCACTATCTTGCGGGAGGCGATGCAGTGTTTGGTCCGAATTTCGGCGGGGCCACGATTTATACGGTAACCCGTAAGGGCTACACCGCGGAGTGTCCTAACGTCGGACGCTTGCTTAAAAATTTAAAGTTTTCGCTCCGCGGTGAAAGTGAAATGATGGCGGCGATTTTAGATCGTCATGAGGTACCCGAAATCGCCGCAGCGAAGTGGCTCAAGGCAAATCCCGATACGGTTCGAACTTGGCTCCAAGGCGTGACTACTTTTTCTGGGACGCTTGCGAGTACCGCGTTGCGGGAGGTAGCTCCGCCCGTATCGCGGGGTGGATTTGAGCACTGGATCATCAGTCACAAGATCCCGGTGGGAGACAGCATGGCCGTGGCGATTGATACCATTAAGTCGCACGGTACGTTTTTATTCAACGGTATATCGAGGCTCATCCGTGGCACTGTGGATGCCGTGACATTCGCGCTCGAAGTACTGCCTGCCCCGGCGTTAATTGTGAGTTTAAGTTTATTGGCCTGGGTGCTCCGGCGATCTATCGGACTCGCCGTTTTTGTCGCACTGGCGCTACTGTTCATTTTAAATCAAGGCTATTGGATTGCCACTCTGGAAACGCTGGCCTTGGTTTTAGTAGCGACCTTTGCCTCTACCGCAATTGGCGTCCCCTTAGGAATCGCCGCCGCGCATCGACCGAGATTATTTGCAGCGCTACGCCCTGTGCTTGATCTCATGCAAACACTGCCAACGTTTGTGTATCTAATTCCGACCTTGGTGTTGTTCGGCTTAGGAGTGGTACCTGGGCTTATTTCTACGGTGATATTCGCTCTGCCGGCACCAATTCGGCTCACTCATTTAGGCATATCGTCGGTGCCGAAGACTTTGCTTGAAGCAGGCGAGGCCTTTGGAGCCACTCCGCTGCAACTCTTATACAAGGTTGAATTGCCGAGCGCTGCGCCCACAATCGTGGCGGGTATTACACAATGCATCATGCTCAGTTTATCGATGGTGGTGATCGCAGCCTTAGTGGGTGCCGGGGGTTTAGGGGTCCCTGTAGTACGTGCACTTAATTCGGTACAGGTCGGCGTAGGGTTTGAAGCGGGATTTATTATCGTATTGCTGGCGATTATTTTGGATCGAGTGAGCCGCCCCAAAGAACGGAGTTCAAAATAAATGGATGCTGCCATTGAATTCCAGAACGTGGACATTTTGTTTGCGCGCGAGCCGGGGCGCGCGGGACGCAAGATCATTAGTGAGGCCCTGAAGGCCCTAGATGCGGGAGGCACGCGTGAGGAGATCGCGAAGAAATTGGGAGTGGTGGTCGGTGTGTCGGGCGCTAACTTGAATGTGACACGCGGTGAAATCTCGGTATTGATGGGACTTTCTGGGTCTGGTAAATCCACGTTATTGCGTGCCGCGAATGGTTTAAATCCAATTACTCGAGGCCAGGTTTTGGTGCGCGAAGGTGAGTCGGTCACTGACGTGGCGCATTGCAATGCTGTTGAGCTAAGGCGCATCCGCCGTGAACGAGTGGCGATGGTATTTCAGCAATTTGGATTATTACCCTGGCGGACCGTGCGCGAGAACGTGGGTCTCGGATTGGAGCTGCGCGGGGAAAACGCCCTGCAAAGAAAAAAAACAGTCGATGAAAAACTTGAATTGGTGGGTCTGTCGCAATGGGCCGATCGATATGTCAGCGAACTATCGGGCGGTATGCAACAACGGGTGGGTTTAGCTCGCGCATTCGCTACGGATGCTGATATTTTGTTGATGGATGAGCCCTTTTCAGCGCTGGATCCGTTGATTCGCCGCAAGTTACAGGACGAGCTATGTGCGCTACAAGAACGCGTCAAGAAGACTATTCTTTTCGTCAGCCACGATTTGGATGAAGCGTTGCGGTTGGGAGACCATATAACGATACTGCACAATGGTCGAATCGTTCAAAGTGGAACCGCTGAGGATATCGTCTTAGCACCGGCCGACGACTATGTGGCTGAGTTCGTCCGGCATATGAATCCTTTAAGTGTTTTGACCGGCGTTATGGTCATGCGTCCTTGGAACGGTCTGGCGCGTAACGGTTCCTCCTTTTGGCTGGACGCTGAACATCGCTACCAAGCCACGATAGGCGCGGCGGAGGTTGTTGCCGAAGTGCGTTGTAACGGGGTTCCACTGCCTCTTTGCTTAATCGACGCTGAAAATCCGCTTGTCGCAGGCGGACGGCCGCTGGCGGGTGGTATTGATGGTGGTGGTGGTGGTGGTGGCGTGGCGGTGGTGCCCGCGTCACTGCCCTTGCAGCTCATGATCCAATTGTTAAATGCCACCGGGCATCCGTTGTTACTGATGGAGGGCTCACGGCCGGTAGGCGTATGCGGTGCGGCAGAGATTATTGCTGCCTTAGGTGCAAGAGGCTCTTAGGTAGCATCAATATTTTAGATCTCGCTTAATTATTACGGTGAAGATAATATAATAGGCCCGAATAGAAGCTCTGAGGTCTCATCATGAATCACGATGTCATCATTTCCTGCGCTGTTACCGGCGATGACACCAAAGTTACCAAGAGTCCGCATTGTGCGGTAACGCCTGAACAAATCGCAGCCACCGCTATCGCGGCGGCTGAGGCCGGCGCCGCCATTGTGCACATTCATGTGCGCGAACCTGAAACCGGTGCTTTTAGCATGGCGACCCGCCATTATCGAGAAGTCGTAAAACGTATTCGCGAAAGCAAAGTGGATGTAATCGTCAATTTGACCTGTGGTATGGGTGGCTACATCGTGATTGGCGAACACGGGCTTAAAGATACTCCCGCGCCGGGTAGCGATTTTGTGACTCAAGAAGATCGCATGCGTCATGTGATCGACCTGTGCCACGAAGGACTCTATCGACCGGACATCGCGACATTGGACTGCGGTAGCTTGAATTTCGGCGACGACAATCGAGCCTATATTTCCACACCGAAATACTTGCGACAAGGGGCTGCCATTTGTAAGGATTTAGGGGTAAAACCGGAATTAGAAGTCTTTGATACGGGCAACCTTTGGTTCGTGCGCCAGATGGTTAAGGAAGGGCTGTTGGATGCCCCGACGTTGATTCAACTGTGTATGGGGATACCGTATGGGGTACCCGCCGATGTGGGACATCTTTTGGCGATGGTCAATACGCTACCCGAGAATTGTCATTGGGGATCTTTCGCGATTAGTCGCATGCAAATGCCCTGGGTGGCACAGTCAGTGTTGCTGGGTGGTAATGTCAGAGTGGGCCTAGAGGACAATCTCTATTTAAGCAAAGGCGTCTACGCGAGTAACGCGCAGCTAGTGACCAAGGCTCGTGGAATTATTGAAGCATTGGGTGCCCGTATTCTGACCCCTGCCCAAGCACGCGAAAAATTGCAATTGCGTTGAATAATGTGAATTTACTGCCAGCCTACCGCACTAAAATATCGCCGGAATGGATTGACTATAACGGTCATTTGCGCGATGCCTATTATGGTTTGATATTTAGCTATGCAACCGATGAAATGATGGATCGGATCGGGTTGGATGAAGACTACCGAACGCGCACCCGCTGCACTCTGTATTCGTTAGAGATCCATTTGCACTATTTGCATGAAGTTAAAAGGACTGATGAGGTATCGGTGCAGATCTACGTGCTCGCTGTCGACTCTAAACGTATTCATGTGGGCGCGGTTTTTTTCTGTGATCGAGTCAGCGAGCCGGTCGCGACCGCCGAAGCCATGATGCTGCACGTACTACAAGCAGAAAATCCAGCCAGCGCCGTGCTACCTACGCCAGTCCAGGAAAAATTAGCGTCCTTGCTAACCGATCCGGCTAATTATCAACTTAAATTTCCGGGATCACGCAAAATTGAATTGCGGCGTCGCTAGCGATGGTACCGATTGTACTGCCCCATAATCTTCAGCGACTCCTTGCACCGCGAAGTATTGCACTGATTGGGGCAAGTGCTTGGACGGACGCGGTAGCGGCCGGCGTTAGCGCGATCGGTTTTAGCGGTGAAGTCTGGCGCATTCACCCCACACGTCCTTCAACCAACATGACCCCGTTTTATCGGTCAGTGGCGGAATTGCCCGACGCACCGGATGCCGCGTTTGTCGCCGTGCCTAATACGGAGACAGCCTCAGTAGCGAAAACGCTTGCGATGCGCGGTGCCGGCGGATTTGTGTGTTTTACGGCAGGTTTCTCGGAAACCGGAACCGACAATGGCCGCCAACTGACCCGTGATTTAGAGATCGCGGCAGGCTCGATGCCCTACTTCGGTCCTAATTGTTATGGGTTTGCGAATTTTTTTGATCGAGTTGCGCTATGGCCGGACCAAGTCGTAGGTACCCCTATTGAGCGAGGGGTGGCGATCATCTGCCAGAGCGGCACTATCGCGCTCACTTTAATGTTTAATGCAAGATCTCTGCCCATCGGTTACTTAATCACCGTGGGCAATCAGACGCGCCTAGCGGTTGAGGATTTGATTGAGAATTTGTGTGCAGACTCACGGGTTAGCGCCTTTGGTCTTTACCTCGAAGGTATAAAGGATACTGAGCGATTTGCGCATGCCGCAGAGGGTGCGCGCAAGGCCGGTAAACCGATTGTGTTAGTTAAAGCAGGACGGTCGGAAGCGGCGGCACGAACCGCACATAGTCATACCGGAGCACTTGCCGGTGCTGATTCGGTATTCGACGCATTTTGCCGATCAGCCGGTATTGCCCGCTGCGATACGCTGGGCACGCTGTGCGAGACCCTAAAAGTATTGCATGCGGGGGGTCCGCTTGCAGGTCGTAAGGTTTTAATCATGGGGGCCTCGGGAGGCGATATGGCGATGGCGGCCGACGTGTCGCAATCACTCCAATTAGAATTCCCTGCGATTGCTGCACCTCGAGCCGCGGTTTTGCAGAAGTTGTTAAGCGACCGCGTTACGATTGCCAATCCCTTCGATATTCATACTTATTTGTGGTTTGATCCGCCGGCCTTAGGTAAGGTATTTTCAGAAGTTCTGCACGCAGGTTACGATGCCGTAGGATTCATGTTGGATTGTCCGCCCGAACTGCTGGCAGACACGGAAGCTTTTGATGCAGTCATTGACGTCTATATCAAATCTGCTAATCAAGCGTCCACCTGCGCGGCATTGATTTCCTCGCTACCCGAAACCCTGAACGCCAGAACGCGGCAACGCTGCTTCGAGGGCAAAGTGGTGCCTCTGCAGGGACTTCGCGAAGCACTTGAAGCGCTGGACCTCGCGGGTGACATCGGTACTCGTTGGTTAAGCGAGTTCAACTTAAAATTACAAAGGCCCGCAAGTGTTCCTGATGCTGTGAATAAAGCCTATACGCTCAGTGAAGTGCAAGGCAAAGCGGCGGTGGCCGCTTGCGGCGTTTCTATCCCGCGTGGAAGCACTTGCACGGTTGAACCATCGGGATCGCGAGTGGTCTCGATCGCTCAATCGCTGGGATTTCCGCTGGTAATCAAAGCTGTGGGTGCCCATCTGGAGCATAAAACTGAGGTTGGTGGTGTTATTGTAAACGTGCGCAATGCTGCTGACGTTGTTCGTGCCGTGACTCAGTTATCCAAACTCTCAGAAATTGTGTTAGTTGAGGAAATGATTATCGATGCGGTGGCCGAGATATTGATTGGCATTACCGTCGATCCACAATTTGGCCAGGTGTTGGTACTGGGTGCCGGCGGTGTACTCGCTGAAATACTGAATGACAGTATTACTCTACTACCCCCGTGGACATCGCAATCGATTGAAGTAGCGTTAAGCAGACTCAGTATTTCAAAACTGCTGCAGGGGTATCGCGGCAAACCAGCCGGTGATGTGCCAGCACTTGTCGGTATGATCAAGTCGATAACCGACTACGCGAGTGCACACGTGGAGACCTTAGTCGAATTGGATGTAAACCCGGCTATGGTGCGACCTATGGGCCTTGGAGCGGTCGCTGTTGATGTACTCATTCGATTGAAACCAGGTCTAAACACGAGGAGTTGAGTATGAGCGGTATCCAAGTAGTTCAGTCCAACGGTGTCATGGAAGTCACGATTGATCGACCCAAGGCGAATGCCATCGACCTGGTTGCGAGCCGACGTTTGAACGAAGTATTCACTAGTTTTCGCGATGACCCGCAACTCCGGGTCGCTATTATTACGGGAGCGGGCGAGCGTTTTTTTTCACCAGGTTGGGATTTGAAGGCTGCAGCTGCGGGGGAGAAATCCGACGAAGACTGGGGAGTCGGCGGTTTCGGCGGCCTTAATTACCCGCGAAATTTAAACAAACCGGTGATCGCTGCGGTGAATGGCATTGCGTGCGGCGGCGGTTTTGAAGTAGTGCTCGGAACTGACATTATTGTCATGGAAGAGCATGCACAATTCGCACTGCCAGAAATAAATGTCGGGGTTTTAGCGGATGCCGGTACCATCAAGTTACGACGCCGAATTCCGTATCACGTAGCCGTTGAATTTCTACTCACCGGTCGATGGATGGATGCCGCTGAAGCCAAGCACTGGGGCCTTGCGAACCATGTGGTTCCCAAGGGTCAAGGCATGATCAAAGCACGTGAGATAGCGCAACAACTAGCGCACGGCCCTCCCCTGCTTTTTCCGGCTATTAAACAATTACTGCGACATACTGAGATGGTCGCCGAACACGAAGCATTTGACTTGCACGATTCACTCGACGCGGTACAAAGAGTAGTCCGCTCCGACGATCTGAAAGAAGGCACACGCGCGTTTACTGAAAAGCGTAAACCTCATTGGACTGGTCGTTAACCGCAAACTTGGCAATGGTGGGAAATTCCCTTAGCTCGGTTACTAATGTGCGCAAAATTAGTGCGTTTTTGAGCTTAGTTTTAGTCTCATCGGTTTTCGCCGCAAATGAATCGGGAAATGATGTGCCGATCGGCGAGATCGTGGTCGTCGGCGTTACTCCAGTACCGGGAATGAGCATAGACGCCGATAAAGTGCCTGGTAATGTGCAAACCCTTAAAAGCAGTGATCTGAATCGTAACGGTATCATTCTTTCGAATACGCTGGAAAAACGACTCGGCAGCGTTAATATTAACGATACGCTCGCAGACCCTTTTCAGCCTGAAATTTTTTATCGGGGTTTTGCGGCATCACCGGTGCTGGGCACACCGGAAGGCTTGGCGGTCTATCTAAGCGGGGTTCGCATCAACGAGGCGTTTGGCGACAGCGTCAATTGGGATCTCATTCCGGATATTGCCATCCAGCGCATCGACCTCGTAAGTTCAAGTCCGGTATTCGGATTAAATGCTTTGGGTGGCGCGTTATTAGTGACCCTGAAAAACGGTTTCACTTTCCAAGGTGCCGACGCAGAAATTTCCGGTGGCTCCTTCAATCAGCGCACTGGATGGGCAGAGTTCGGTACCCACCAAAGTACCTTGGGTTTTTACGCCGCGGTACGTGTGCTCAATCAAGACGGTTGGCGATTATTTGCGAAAGACTCTATTCATCAGTATTACATGGACTGGAGCGTGCACGGCGATGGGCCCACTTTAGATTTGAGCTACGCGCGCGCCAACAATCGGCTATACGGACAAGGTGCTGCGCCCATTCAATCGCTGGCGTTGAGTACCCGCAATGTGTTTACGGGTCCACAATCAAACTTTAGTGACTTGGATTTTATAACACTCGATGCATCCTATGATTTCTCCAGAATATTAGCCGTACAATCGGTGGTCTATTTCAGAAATTATCGCGAGTCGATTGGTAACGGCAATAGCACGAGCTACACGGCGTGTATGGGACCTGGCACCTCGGGCGATTTATGCCAGAGCGACGGCATCACGCCGCTATTAGGGACTAAGTACATACCGATTCCGGACGTCTCGAACGGGGCCAACACCTTCATGGGTGAAAATGACTTCGAGACGATTCACTCTCAGACTTGGGGCGGTTCACTGCAGCTCACTTTTAATGACAAAGTTTTTGGGTTTGGCAATCAATTTGCAATGGGGGGAAGCATCGATGTTTCGGAAACAAACTTCATGTCGGGAACGCAGGTTGGGCCACTAGATGCGAGCCGGAACGTGGTATCGACGCCTTACTTCGTCCATGAGAGGCAAGGAACTCTCTTTAGAGCAACGCCGGTATTGTTGAATGCGGCAAATAAATACTATGGCATTTTTGCGACCGATACGTTCGATATTAACAGCCGATTAGCCCTAACTTTTAGTGGCCGATACAACACCACCCAGATCGATCTTGCGGATCAGATTGGTACCTTACTAAGTGGGCACAATCGCTTTAGCCATTTAAATCCGGCCGCTGGTCTCTCCCACAAGTTGTTGCCAAACTTGACTATATACGCGGGATATTCCGTAAATAATCGCGCCCCTACGGCCAGTGAGATTGAATGCTCAAGTCCTACTACCCCGTGCCTCTTACCGTCCAGTTTAGCTGGCGATCCTCCAACCCTCAAGCAAGTGGTCGGTCATACCGTCGAGGCTGGAGCCCGCGGCAAGCTTGGTTCCAAATTACAACTGAACTGGAATGCCAGCGTTTTCAGCACCACGTCCCAGGATGATATCTATGGTGTCGCCAATTCTAACAGTAGTGGCTATTTCCAGAACATTGGATCCACCCGGCGACAAGGCGTTGAGGCAGGCTTGACCTACCAGAATAAGACTTGGAGTGCGTATGCACAGTACAGTTTCATCGACGCTGTCTTTGAATCACACTTGATGCTGCATTCAGCAAGCAACCCGTACCAAGATGCTCATGGGAATATAGAGGTTGTAGTGGGTGACCACTTGCCCGGCATTCCACAGAACCGCATTAAGATCGGCGTTGACTATACGGCGCTTGCTAACTGGTCGCTCGGAGGAACTTTCAACTATGCAAGCAGCTCGTTCTATCATGGCGATGCTTCCAATCAGAATGCCCCATTAGCCGGTTACTCGGTGCTTGGCCTACGATCAAGCTTACAGGTCACAAAAAAAATTATGGTATTTTCGAATATTCAAAACCTGTTTGACCGTCGGTATACAACCTACGGCCTGTTTAGCGATCCGACCGGAGTAGGCGCACCGGGTATACCGGTCGGCATACCCAGCAATAATTCCAGCGTCCAAAATCAATTCCAAAGTCCCGCGATGCCACGGGCTTATTTTACAGGCGTGCGATTCTCATGGTGATGCGACTCGGGTCCAGCGCCGACCGACGTCGATGTCACGCTGCAGGTGCAACAGCCAATTTGCTAAAGGTTTGGCGTTGTCCTCATGTGAATCAATTGAAACTCCCAAATCAACCGTGACATGTATGAGTGCTACGCATAATAAAGCCTTTTTAAATACAGTAAGATTCAATCCTATACATTTTGCCTAAAAAATGGGCGATCTTGCCATGGCCGGTTTTCTCAAACTGCTTAAATCCGGAGAGTCTCTATGAGCGCCCGCGATGCATACAGTCTCGTTGAAAAACTTAAAGCGTTGCCACCGCAACGTCAGGCCGAGGCAGAGGATTTCGTGGATTTTTTGCGCAGTCGCAGCAACGCTCAGAACCTAGCAATGGCAGCCGCAAAAACTGCCGAACCGTCATTTGCCCAGGTCTGGGACAACAACGAGGATGCCGAGTATGACCGCCTATAACTTCGATGATGTCATCCTGGCCCCGTTCCCGTTTGCCGATAAATGTCAATTGTTGCCAAATATCGAATGCCTCCATTCATAAAGCGGTCATGTCCATATATGTTGATTAGATCGTGCATCAATCTGGGCGTTCAGGATAAGATTCGACGTGACGATAGCGTGCCACTCAATCGCAACTCAAGGATTTGAGTACGTGGTTGTTTCGACTCCGCTCGAAACGGCAATGCGCTTTCGGTCATCACAGGTTCGCTATGCGTTGACTCATTGCGGAAACGAGTACACGCTAAATGTATGGCAATTAAATCGAATTCGCACAAAACGCCTCTTACGACACGGCCGATTGAATCCCTGATCTATGTGATGTGGGGACAAAAGGTAATGGTGGATGCTGACCTGGCAGCCTTGTATGGGGTACAAACCGGCGCGCTGAACCAGGCCGTCAGGCGCAATATGGAACGGTTTCCGGAGGATTTCGCCTTCCGACTTTCCAAAACAGAGTTTGCGGATTGGAAATCACAATCTGTGATATCCAATCCATCCGCAAAGATGGGACTGCGCCAAGCACCGTTCGTATTTACTCAAGAGGGCGTCGCTATGCTCTCGGCGGTGCTGCGCAGTGATCGTGCCGTGCAGATGAGCATCGCTATTGTTTGCACCTTCGTCCGAATGCGCGAGCTGATGGCGGCTAACAAGGAAATTGCAGCGCGTGTCGATAAATTAGAGCGCAGCCACGATCGCACGGCATCTGTCATTGAGGTGTTGGTCGAGGATATCGACCGCTTGGCCCGCGACGTGAAGGAAATGAAAGTGCTGCCGCCGATGACGAAGAGACGCCTCGGGTTTATCCTCGACGACGAGTAACTAATGGCGGGAAATTAGAAATCACAAATTGTGACATCTATAGCTGTCGTAGGTTCGGCACCAGTGAGCGTTGAGGACCCGCCTGTAAGATTTCCGCGTAGACGAGGGCCTCTCCAATGGCCATTGTAACGGCCTTTGCCGACAATACTTGCGAAGAGTTCCTACAATAGGCCTATTAAGCTGGAGAAGCTCCGCAGGCCGCAAACGCAACAGCCACCGTACTTGCCAAGACTGCGCAGGGACATCGTGAGGGCCAGATAGAAATGTCCGTTGTATACCTATGGGTAAGTTTCGCGCTTAAACCTACCGTAGCGATATTTCACTCATTTAAAACACAAACTTGCGTTAAGTTTAACGACTTATCCCTACAAATATCGTATGTCATGTTCCGTCAAACACTTCAATCGTAAGCGATTGAGCAAGTGCGCCCTTGCCTAAACCGGCAAAGTATTAAACGGCAGCAACGCCTCGAAGTCCTCGACTGCTTTTAGCTTTCGGTAATTCGGCAAATAATCGTTGCAGGTACGCGTAAGGCTCAAGTCCATTGGCCCGCGCAGTCGATACAATTCTGTAGAGCGCGGCGCTCGCTTTTGCACTTTTTACAGTGGACGCGAAAAGCCAATTGCGCCTTCCAAGGGCAAAAGGCCTAATCGAGTTCTCCGCTAAATTCGTATCAATCGCGAGTCTCGGATCCTCGATGTAGCGCGCCAGCTCGGCTTACTGGTGGGCCTCACCCCCGAAGGCCTCTCCCACGCAATGCATGTGCTGGAAGACCCCGCGCCCGTAATTCGTGCTAACGAAGCGGTCTTGACTTACATGCATTCGCACCCGATCACTTCTGGTTCACGAGCCCAGATCCCAAGCGTCGCGTATCCGGTAGCGCGACCTACGTGCATACTCACGGCTGGCAAGGCATCGTCAGCGACCGCTCGATCATGATCACGCAGCGTCAGCCGGGTCCCGCGATTGACGGCGTGCTGGGGCAGGAGCTCTCGAAGATCGTCCGCGTTTATACCAACACCCATGGCTTCTCGGTCTTCGGTGGAAGCCTAGGATGGGCGGTCGGAGTGCTGTTATGTCCGCGACTCAAAAGCGACAACGATCGACGGCTGCACGTGCCGAGTAGCGGGTTTTCTATACCGGACAATCTGACCGACGTGATGCTGCCAGATATTTCGCTTAGGTCCATCAAGAAGGGTTGGGCCGGTCACCTGAAGCTCGCGGACGCGGTCATCAATGGGCGATTGCCGGCGACCATCGCTATTGAATTGCAGGGCACGCAAATGGCTTGCTGCTACGAACGAACGATCTGCTGCGCTCCTACACAGACCCTGACTATCGACGGGAGAAGCTACGCTACTTGAACCACAATGAACGAACCCACCAATTACAACGACAAATTAGGCACGCAGGATCGGGGTCGACCCGAGGTCGCCGTCAGGAAGAACTTGCGGCACAATCGCATTGTTTAGCGTTGTGTACGAATCTCGTGCTGGCCTACAACACGAGCGTTCTGCAGCGTACCCTGGATGTCTGGCGCAAAACATCAGGGCGAGACACAGGTCCTACGATTCTGCGATTTATTACCCCGATGGGTTTTTTGCATATCAATTTCAACGGCATGATCGTGTTCCCCTTCAAAGACTATAACGACCAACTTCTCGCACCGCGCCATGGATTTCGTACTCAAAACGTCCGACATTGACGGGTGCGCCAAATATTCAAGACGCGGACCTTTGCTCGCTGGAGTCTCAAGACCCCGGTCTCGGATAACGTATTGCGGAAGGCGATCGCGGAGATGGTCGTCGGGCTGATTGATGCGGATCTTGGTGGCTCGTTGTATAAGAAATGAGTGCCATTATTGGGTTGCGGCAAAAGAGGCGGTGCCCGAATATTAGTTGCCACGAAGCATGTGAATCGCTGGTTCTTACTCTACGGGTTCGGAAAAAGCGATCTGGCTAATATCGACGGGCGTGAACTTGCGGCGTTGCAGAAATTAGCGAGCACATTGCTCAGGATGACACCTGCACAACTAGAACTCGCGGTAAGCAACAAGGAATTAGTGGAGATCATTGATGAAGAAAGGCCGAGTACTCACTGAGGTGCAAGAAACTGTCCGCGGGCTCAATCGCATTGGTCTGCTCGATCAACAAACAATGCGGGAATTTGATGTGCTGACAATACCGCCTGTTCGCGTGCTCTCGGCGCGACAAATTCGAGCTATTCGGGCACGGACCCGCATGAGTCAATCGGTATTTGCGGCAATCCTTAACACCAGTAGCTCAACCGTGCAGAAATGGGAAATTGGAGCGAAGCGGCCCAGTGGCCCATCGTTGAAACTGCTCAACGTGATCAATACCAAGGGTGTCGACGTCCTATCGTAGAGAAAATAGGTGCGTTGCCGGACCAGGTACCGCGCGCTACAAAGGCCCTATTCCACTGCACTTTTGGTAGCTAGCCGCTCAGGCCGACTTGCTGCCGCGCGTCATCAAAACGGCACTTTTTACACCGAATGTACGGTGAGGACGAGAATGCACTATCGAATAGCCTTTGTGGTGGACTTCGCCAACGGCGATTGATCCGGCAACTGAAAATAGCCCACCCACTATATTGCTTATAATTTCATCGATCTTGCCCGTTGTCTCGTTCCGACTCCACCGGTTCTAATCCGATTTCGCAGGCGAATGCGATCTGTTCCTCATCCTGCCGTGGATCCATTGCCGTAACCTTGCTTCGCGCATCCTCGCGATGGTCCGCCGACGCTTCGCCGACACTTGCTACAAAGCCGCCACCTGGCAATATCTCGGGGACACGCAGGGACGCGGTAAGCTCGATACACTGCATCGCAATGCACAGCCGACAAAAGCATCTGGATTTATCCGCTCGTGCCAGACTTCCGCCGGCATTATTGTAACGAATAAATTTTTCAATCCAGTCGTGCATCGTCCTTTACTTGTTCCCGTTCGAACGATAGACAGATCAAAATGACACTAACTAAATTAATAACATCCACACCGTGGCTCAGGTTCATGCGCGCTTCAGACACCATCAAGCTCCGCCAAACGCGATGGTGCTGAGATTGGCTGCGCTAAGTCTTGGTAGATCGCGTTACCGCGTCCAGGCGAGCCAGCGGGTGGTAAAACGCTTCAATAGTGGCGTCAGTCGCGTCTTGTTGTAGGCGTCTGCCGCGCGCCGAATGGCCTCGGCCTGGGTGGGGTACGAATGAATCACCCCGCCGATAGTCTTTAAGCCGATTCCGGCGACCATCGCGAGCGAAATCTCGTTGATCATCTCGCCGGCGTGACGCCCGACGATGGTGGCACCGAGAATGCGGTCGCTGCCCGCCTCGACATGGATCTTGACGAAGCCGCCTTCTTCGCCGTCGGTGATGGCTCGGTCAACGTCGTTCATCGGCACGGTGAAGGTTCTAACCGGGATTCTCCTTTCGTGCGCCTGACGCACATATAGTCCCACATGCGCGATTTCGGGATCGGTGAAGGTGCACCAGGGAACGGTCAACGCGCTCAGTCTCTTGCGGCCTTTGAACAGCGCATTCTGGATTACGATGCGCGCCGAAGCTTCGGCCATGTGAGTGTATTTAGTGGCAAGACATACGTCGCCCGCGGCGTAGATGGCAGGATTGCTGGTTTGCAAAAAGTCGTTGACGTGCACGCCTATCGTGTCGTCGTAGCGCACGTCGGCTGCCTCGAGATTCAAACCTTCTACATTGGGCGTGCGGCCGACGCCCGTCAAAATCTCGTCAACGGTGACGGCGGTCTCTTTCGCCTCCTTGAGCAAATGTACCACTTTGCCCTGCTGCGAGCGTTCGACGCGTTGCACCTCGGTATTCAAGTGCAGTTGAATGCCATCGCGCTGGAAAGACTGCGCCAGCAGTTGCGCGGCCTCCCGCTCTTCCTGCGGCAAGAACCGGGGTTCGCGCTGGATGATGATCACCGTGCTGCCCAGGCGATGGAACGCTTGCGCCAACTCGCAGCCGAGGGGTCCGCCGCCGATCACCAGTAGGCGCTCGGGCCGCTGGGTCAGATTGAAAATGGTTTCGTTGCTCAGATAGCCGGCTTGCGCAAGGCCCGGGATGTCCGGCGTAATCGCGCGCGCGCCGGTGGCGATAACCGCCTTGGCAAAGCGCAGCGTTACGCCACCCACATCGACTGCATTGGGGCCTAAGAATCGCGCCTCACCAAAAAACACGTCCACCCCGAGTTCCTTGAACCGCGCGGCCGAATCGTGCTGGCTGATGCGTGCGCGCAGGCGGCGCATGCGCTCCATCGCGAGTCCGAAATCGGCCTCGACCACGGATGGAGGCCGCACGCCGAACTCCTCAGCGTTGCGAAAATCGGCTATCACCCGGGCGGATCGGATCATTATTTTCGAGGGTACGCAGCCGACGTTGAGGCAGTCCCCACCCATCAGATGCCGCTCGATGAGCGCGACTTTTCCGCCTAAGCCGGCCACTGCAGCTGCGCAGTTGAGACCAGCGGTGCCGGCTCCAACCACGACCAGGTTGTAGCGCGGCTGGCTCGGTGGATTTTGCCACTGCGGCGGGCGCGCCTGCGATAGGAGACGGGCGTTGTGCGCATCGTGCGGTAGCATTTCGGGAGCAACGAATTCGCTGTGTGGATTCATGTTGTTGTTAATCCTCGTGCTCGCAGCCAGCCTCCGCTGAAACCGGCCTGGTGCAAGCCCCGAACCATATAAGGACAGCGCCGCATCAATTTCCACACAAAGCCCGAGCGGTAGTTTTCGATCATCAACACGATCGGGCCGAGTTCTAGGCCACAGAGTTCGGGTGCGATCCAGCCGGCCGGGTCATCGCCCGGGAAACTGGGATTGAAGCTGCGTTGAAAAGCGCGCGTGCGCGTTGTCGCCGGAAAATTTTCGCGCAAGTGTGGCAGCATCGGCAACACGATTTCCGGCGCAAAGGGAAGCGAGGCCAGCGCCGCCCACGGGCTGATCGTACCGTCATCGGGCCCGTAGGGAATCCCGCGCGCAGTGTAGCCCTCGAACTGACGTTGCGTGCCGTCTACCCGATGCCTCTCGAAGCCTGGGCCTTCGCCTGCAGTCGTCCCGAAACAGCGTGCACCGTATCCCTTAAAGTCGCCAGGATTACGGATCGCATACTCTCGTTGCGCATACGTCGCACGCCGACTGTTCTCGAAATAATCGCAGCGCATCCGCCGCATGAAGTCGTCCTGAATACCGCGAAAGTCGATCCACAGATGGGAAAACTGGTGGATGAACAAGGGGGCTGCATAGAGAAATTCGTAGCCGTACAGATTTTCCCATTGGTAGGTGCTCGTCCACGCTTCATAGACTCGCGTCGGCAGGGCATGGATCGGCGCACCAAGACCCAACACATAGAGAATCAGAGACTCGGTATAGCCGTCCCAGTCGTAATTCAGAAAGCCGCACTCCGGCTTCCAACCCATCGCGACAGTCTTGTGGCCAGCCAGCGCCCAACACCAGTCGGCACGCCGATACAGCCGGTCGGCAAGCGCCCTGATTTCGCGCTCAGCGGGGGCATCACCATCGAAGAACGTCGCGGCGGCAAGTATCCCGGCGAGCAGCAAGCTGCTGTCGATGAGGGAAAGCTCGCAATCGCCCGCGCGGCGCCCGCTCGGCATGTCGAGAAAGTGGTAGTAGAAGCCTTTGTGGCCGGTCGCGTCTCGCGCTTCGCCCTGGACACTCTCGGAGAAAAAACGCAGCGTGGTCACCGTGCGCTCCGCCGCCTCCGCCCGCGTCATGTACGAGCGACTGACACCGATCGTGTAGGCCGTGAGTCCGAATCCTACGGTAGCGATGCTCGCTGGAGAGTCCTTGCGCGTGCTGTCCGGGATCAGTCCGTTAGTGGGGCTCGCGAGCGTGGCGAAATACATGAAGCTGTCGCGCTGCAGCTGCTCCAGGTCCTCCTCGCCGGCCGCTGTCACGGTAGAGTTTCTCTTTCAGCTGCTTTTTCGGCTAACACCACCGTGATGGCGGCAACGCTGTGCGGCGGTAGACTGAGCTCAAGGTGAATCGTGCGCTGCGCGTAGGTCCACGCCTGCGCTTGCGGCCGCAGAACCGAAGCATCAGCGAGGCACTTGCGCTGGATGGCGTGCGCTTCCATCACGGTTTTAGTGACGAAGGCCGTAGCATGAGGCTCATCGTGCAGGGGATCGCGTGGATTCGAGGAGTTGTTCCACCCGGTATAGTACCGTGGGCGATTGTAAGCCTGGCGGTTCGCTTCGACTGCCTGTTCATGCAGAGCGCTACGATGGCAGTTAGCATAGCGCGAATCGTGTCTTCTCCTCCGGTATTGCCGTCAGGTCCGCCATCTTAAACACTGCCATAAAATGGTGATTGGAAGATCCCAAATGCGTCTACCCGTCGCATGGTATACCGCGTTTGCGATCGCGGCAACGCAAAGATGCCCCGTTTAAGGCCACCCTGGTCAGTGCATCTAAGTAACACTCCGTTCGTCAAGTGGAACCCAGAAAAGGTCGGCTTAAGCGTTCTTAAGTGCGCCAGCGTACAGCTCTCTGGAGGGGACCTCGTATCGCGTCCGCCCGACAAGACTTTCCAACTTTCGATTCATCCCGGGCGGGCTCAACGGGTCGTTGCAACATCATCTACTCTAACTGAACTTTGGGTCTGCGTGATTTCGTATCGGTAAAATGCACTGCTCAATCACGCTGCGAGGCCTATATCTACAGGTTTTGATCCCTGTTGAGAAGGCCGGGAAATTTGGCGTGATGAGCGGATGGCTAAATTACTCAAGCACCGCCGGCTGGCCAATACGCCGGGTCCGCGATCTTCCCTGTGCCGACTACAGGATTTACCTCGATCTCGAAGTGCGTCGGGTCGACTGCCGCAGGTGCGGCGCGGTGAAGCGGGAGCGACTGGAGTTTCTGGTCGACAATGCGCTGCACACGAAGCGCTTTGCGTTGTATGTGGGGCGGCGCTGCCGCAGCACCGCCATCACCGACGTTGCCAAGGAGCTGAACCTGGATTGGCATATGGTCAAGCGCCTGGAAATGGTGCCCAGCGAAATCCGACGAAAGCCTGAACGCCCTAACGTCAGCAATGTTGGCAGCGCACGCTGTACTACATGCGCTCAACCGTCAAGCCATCCGGCTCAGGCCCCAAATTCAGAAGATGTCGAGATCATGGCCGGAAACAAATCTTCCTCTGTAGGCCTCGTTCATCTCCTTCATCAAATCTTCTTCCGTCGAAAGGTTGAATTGGTAACTCTGGTGCGTTAGGACAAGCAGTTTCGGCTTAGCTTTCCCAGCGAGTTCCCCCAATTGCTTGGATGACGTGTGGTATTGCAACCTATATCGCTGCCATGAAAGCGACCCAGCTTCGAAGCCTTTTTGCGTGTAAACATCGTGGACGAGGACGTCGCAGCCGTTGCAGGCATCGATAGTGGTCTGACTCGGGCTCGTATCGCCGGATATCACGATAATGCGATCGGGCGTTTCGAAGCGGTAACCAAACGCATCCGGTCCCCATTCCCCGTGCTTTACGTGAAATGCTGTGACCTTCACGTTCTGGTCCTGGAAGATGATGCCGGGCGAAACCACGTGTACATTCACCTTATACCCCGTGTCGTTATGCTCGGGGAATTCATGTTCCAAGCCCTGCGTCCGGATTCTGATGTCCTCTTTCCAAGCCTCCATGATGTGTGCGGTCATTTCTTTAATACCTTTTGGGCCGTAGACGTCGACTGGCCCAGCGCGCCCGACTACCCAGGGCGTGAAGATGAAATCCGGATAGCCAACCGTGTGGTCGGAGTGCAGGTGCGTGATAAAGGCGATTTTGAGGGCAGAAAAGTGTAGACCTTTCCCATCATTCCAAAGCTTCTCCTCTCGTCCCTTGCGGTAAGCGGCCATCGCGCGTCTTACTACTCCTGGTCCTAGGTCAACAAGGTATGGCGTGCCGTTGACGACGATAGCTGTGCAGGGGCCTGACCTCTCGGGCACAGGGCCGGGATTGCCGGTTCCAAGCAGGACTACTTGGGTGGTCGACGATGGCGTTAACGCTTCTTGAGATGATGCCGGGAGAGGCGCGAACGAAAATGCTGTCAAGACCAGCAACGCCGATTGGCACTTCACTAACGATGTGGGAAGCATGTGAACCTCGATGCCTGCGGTGAGGATGGGGGTATTAGGCACCTAACAGTTTATACTTTAAAAGGTGATGCTTATGAGACGATATGGACCTCCGGGGTTGAGTACTTCGGAAAGAGCCGATATGTGGTCTCGCTAGAAGGCTGGCTACCACTTGAGAGAGATTGCGCGAGCCTTTGGCCGTGATCATGGCTCGATTCGCGGCCTTGTGGCGCGTCGAGGTGGCATTGCGCCAACTGTTCGCACTCGAGGATGCGTGGCTCTGAGGCTGATGGAACGCGAAGACATTTCGCGCGTCATATAGAGCTCATGCCGCAGATGAAGATGCCCTGGGGATCCGCTCTGCGTCCCAACCCCTGCCTACTCGCCCTGAACCGTAAAGTGCGCAACCTTGTAGCAGGTAAGCTTATGCTCCAGTGGTCGCCCGAACAAATCTCTGGGTGGCTGAAGGACGAGTTCCCCGACGAGCAGAGCATGCGCGTGTCCCACGAAATCATCTATCGCAGTCTCTTCATTCAAGCGCGCGGTGTGCTCAAAAAGGAGCTAATTAGACATTTGCGGACCAAACGCAGCATGCGCCGTCCGCACCGCATCGCCACGCATGACGAGAAGCGCGGCAAGATACCCGATGCGGTGTCGATCCGCGAACGACCCGCCGAAGCGGTGGATCGCGCAGTGCCAGCGCATTGGGAGGGTGATTTAATTAGCGGCTCGAAGAATAGTCACATCGTAACTCTCGTAGAGCGCCATTCCCGCTTCACAGGGTTGGTCAAGGTGCCGAACAAAGAGACCGAAACGGTTATCGCCGCCCTCACCAAGCAGATCCGCAGGCTCCCGGCATCACTGCGTCGATCGTTGACCTGGGATCGTGGCCATGAGATAGCGAAACACGAACTGTTTACCATTGCGACCAATGTGAAGGTCTACTTCTGTGACCCATCCAGTCTTTGGCAACGTGGATCGAACGAGAATACAAACGGACTACTGCGACAATATTTTCCCAAGGGTACCGATCTATCGACTTACTCTCAGGGAGATCTGGATAAAGTCGCGCTACGCTTAAATCAAAGACCGCGAGAGACCTTGGGTTTTAAAACGCCAGCAGCTAAGCTGCAAGCCAGTGTTGCGTCGATCCACTGAGCCCGCCCGCCAAATTGGGAAAGTTGCGGCGTCGCATCTTTCAAAGCATGTAACCGATGTCCGACGCGCCGGTCGGGTACGCGAACATCATTGTCTTTAGGTCCTCCGATGTCAGCCCGTTGCGAATCGCCAATGCGAATATATTGATGACCTCGTCCGCGTGCGGTCCGACGAGATGGGCGCCCAAGATACGGTCGGTGTCCACTTCGACCAGCGTCTTGAAACCATACACTGATTCATTGAGTCGTCGGGCCGTGTACCAGCCTGAAACTTTCTCCGAGTTACGCCGAAACTTAAGCCCCTTCGACCGCGCCGCCGCCTCACTCAGGCCCACGGCCGCAATGGGCGGAATGCTGAACGCGACACTTGGCACGCCGAGATAGTTTGGCTTGTGCCGGTTGCCGTTCAGCATGTTGGCTGCCGCGACCTTCGCGTCATGGCCCGCCACGGGCGTCAGCGGCGGTCCCTTCGAGGCGGCATCGCCCACCGCGTAGACGGCGGGATTTGACGCGCTTTGCAGGAATTCGTTGAGCTTAAGGCGGCCCTCCTCAGTCGCGATGCCCCCCGCGGCAAGATCGAGCGGCTCGAGATCCGGGACGCGGCCTGCCGCATGCACCACGAGATCAGCCTGAAACCCCTCATTAGCTCCGTTCGAGGACGCGCGCACGGCAAGACCGCCGTCAGTCTTTTCTATGGCCGTCACGCGTGTGTTGAGCCGTACGTCGATTCCGACTTCGTGGAATTTCTCCATGAGCCAGCCGACGAGATCCGGATCGAACCCCGTCAGCATCCGGTCGGCGCGCTGTAGGACGGTAACCTTGGCCCCCGCTCGAGCGGCAATGTGCGAGAACTCGGCCGCGATGTAGCCGCCCCCGACCAGTACGATCCGCTTCGGCAAGTGATCGAGTTCGAGGAACTCGGTGCTCGTAATAGTGTGCTCTTCGCCAGAAATGCCGAGACGCATCGGCACCGCGCCGACGGCGATCAGTATGAAACGGCCCTCGAGCACCTCGCCGCCGACTTCGACGGAGCGCGGACCGCGGAACTTGGCGCGGCCGTGATAGGCATCGATGCCGTTCTTCGCAAAGTTCTTCTCCTTCATCGGTGGAACAGGCTCGGTGAACGTGCGCTTGAACGTGATGAGCTCGTTCCAAGCGATGGCTGGCTCGGCACCCGCGATGCCCTTGCCGCGCATCCGGCGGGAATGGTCGATCGCTTCGGCCGCACCTACAAGTACCTTCTTGGGATCACAGCCACGCAGCGCGCACGTGCCACCGAAGGGTAGGTGGTCGATCACCGCCACCTTCCATCCAGCGGCGCGGCATTCAGAAGCGACGACAGACGCACCTGTTCCGGTTCCGATAGCGACGAGATCGTATTGCTTGGTCATGGTGGTTACTCCTGAGAGAATGCGGCCGAACCTGCATGCCGGCGACGGGCGCTCTGCACGGGGCTCGCGTAGTGCTGGGACAATCGCGGGGCTGTATTCCACCTGCGGTCTGCCGTGCTTCGATTGACTCTTCGCGGAATAGATCTTGCCACCGAGGCCTTTTTATAGCCAGCCATTGGCGAAACGGGCCCGACGAAGCGGCCTCGCCTGCCATTTCGCTCAGAAAATGTCGTTTTGATGGTGTGATACCGCATAGATTTTCGCCTAAGCAGCTGCCTGATGGTCGCCCCAGGATCGGGGCACCCGTTAGTGCCGCAAATTCGCTGCAAATGATCGAGCGGGCGCAGTTCCAACAGGCGTTGATTACGTTCGCCGAGACCGACGTTTTCACTCTGGGTAGGGGGAAATTTGCAAACCATTGATTCACATGGTTGCAAGCCTATCGCATACGTGTTGCGGGGCGTCATCAAAACGACCCTTTTGCAGCATTTGTACGGCGAGGCCAACGCGTGTCGGATGCGGGGATCATTGTGTCATTTTGGAGGATTAAGGATTGATTTACATTGATCGCCGCCCGCAAACCCATCGAATATTTTCAGGTCAGCAGGAGACCAGTGCATACCAGGCAATTTCATAAAATCCGCGATGTGTTTGCAAGTGGATGCTTGCGAGATCATGCAGGAACTGGTGTGGCCACTGTGATGCTCCAGAATTTGCACAGCATAATTCTGCAAAGGTTTTTGCACCTCAAACGGACAAGTCGTTGCTGCCAGTCGTGCTTGAATAAAATGCGCGACAATGCCGCAAAACAACCGTAGACCAAGTCTGCATCGACTGGCGACCGGTGCAGCAATAGAGATTCCCCTCCTCCCGTCAGTCGCCGCCGTCGATCGTATGAATGATGCCGCTGTTGAAACTGACTGCCCATACTGTGTTCGCATCCACAGCACTGATGGCCTCAATGGCACCCACTTCGAAAGTGGCAATCGGTTGTGAGCGCCAGGTTATGCCTGCGTCGTCCGACCTCAACATGACGAAGAACCCAGCCGCCCATAGCGTGTTGCCGGAGCGAGTGGCACTTTCCAAGTCCTGCGTGGTGCCGCTGGCCACTGTCGTGAAGGTCATCCCGCCATCAGTCGAGCGTCGTATAATCCCCTTTAGATTCACGCTCACCAAGGTGTTGGCGTCCAACGGCACGATGGACGTGTGTTGATTGTCAAAGCCTGTGGCCAACGCCCACGTGGCGCCGCCGTCGCCGGTTCGGCGCACCGATCCATCATCAAAAGCGGCGTAAGCGACTTGCGCATCCAAGGCGTACAAACCGAAGACGCTGCGCGTGGTTCCCGAATTCTGCGTGGTCCACGTGCCGCCTGCATTCACGGTCTTGGCAATGAAACCGCCGGACCCGGCGATCCACAACGTGTTAGCGTCGACCACGGTCACAACATTGACCGGTGCCGAACCGAATCCCGATTGCACGGACCAGGTTGTACCGCCATCAGTGGTCTTGATAAGTGTGTAGGCAAAGCCGCCCGCTGCCCAGGCAGTCGATGCGGACACACCAGCGACTTGAATGGCACCGGCCGCTGAAGGAGTGACAAACACGGAATCGTCGTGCACCAATGGCCAATTCGCGCCGCTGTCGGTGGTTCGTGCAATGGTGCCTCCGAAGCCGGCCGCCCAAGCCGTGGTCGCGTCAATCGCAGACACACTTGTCAGTTGCAGCCGCGGCCCCCGCGATTGCTCGATCCACGTTGTGCCCGCGTCCTTGGAATTGACAATGACGCCGGTATCACCGACGCCCCATAGATTATTGGCGTCCGCGGCAAACAGACCCTCCAGCGGGGTGAAACGATTGCCCGCAAACGAGGTCCAGCTCGCACCGCCGTTGTGGGTCTGCGCGATGCTGCCATCGGTGTAACTGACATAGGCTGTGGATGCGCTCAACGCCAATATCGACAATGGCTGAGTGCTGCTGCCCGTCGGGGTCGTCACACTGTTCCACGTGCTACCGTCCGTGGTGCGTTCTACCACGCCCGTTGTGCTGACGACCCAGGCTACCGTGGCGCTGGGCGCTGACAGTGCGGTAGCTAAAGTTCCGCCTAGACCCACCAGCTTCACCGTCGACCAGGTGAGGCCCGCGTCGGTAGTTCTGGAAATGAGATCTGGCTGACCGGTCACAAAGGCGGTGGTTGCAGTCGGTGCGGACAGACGATACAAGGGACCTGCAAGAGCACTTAGCTTCTGCCACGTGGTACCGCCGTCACTAGAACGCAACGCACCGTTGACGCCCACTGTCCATACGACATCGATGCCGTTAGCGGCTACGTCATTGAGAATATCGATAGTGCCGCTACTCTGCGAGGTCCAGGTGGTACCGCCGTCCGCACTCTTGATGACTCGGCCGTTGCTCCCGACTGCCCATACGGTGTTCGCGTCGGCGGCGGATAAACCTTTGAAAAACCCACCCGCATCGTCAAAACGTCGCACGCGGTGCCAAGTGCTACCACCGTCCGTAGTTTTGACCACTACGCCTAAATCACCGATCGCCCATGCGGTACTTGCATTGCCTGCCGCGCCCGCATAAAGCGTCACGCTCACAGGGGTGCGATTCTGCCAGCACCAGCCTCCACTCGGCCCAGCGCCGAAGCACGGTCCGACACCTGCCGCCTGGGTTGCCGTCACAGTCAAGGTCGCCGCGTTGCTATTGAGGGTCACGCTGCTGCAGGCGGCCGTAGCGCGAAAGCGCGCAGTGTCATCGCTCGACGCAGCCACCAAGGTATATGTCGCTGCGGTACCGCCGCTTAAATTGCTGAATGTGACGCCCCCATCGTTGCTGCGTTGCCATTGATATGTCGCAGTCGAACCGTCACTGCAGGTGGCCGCCACCGTAAAGGCAGCCTGCGCGCCGCGGGCGACGCTGCGATTGAGTGGCTGCTGGGTAATCGTGACCTTGAGTGTCGTCACGGCCGTCACCGTTAGCGTTGCCGTCGCGCTGGTGGTACTTCCGAATGCGTTCGACACTACCGCAGCAAAGGTTGCGCCGCTATCGCCCACCACCGTGGCGGGAGTGGTATAGCTCGCGCTGGTAGCCCCTGCGATCGACACAGTACCGCGCCGCCACTGGTAAGCGAGCGGTGCGGAACCAGTTGCAATTACAGTGAAGGTCGGCATCTGGCCCGCCTGGACAGTCTGATCAGCGGGGTTGGAAGTAACCAATGGCACTTGCCCGACCACTGAGCTTGGCGGATGGGCACCATTGCTGCACGCGGTTAATATTCCGAAAAACAAGAAGACCAATGTTGGTAGGCCGAGACGGCTAGCACGGCGATGCCAGGTCATCAACCGCCCGCTGAGAAATGGTGCGCTGACGACGTTTAGTAAAAATCTGCTCATGATTCATCCCCGTTGTAGAAGTGGCCGCCCTACTCATAGAGACGGTATTAGGGGGTCGGATTGGACATCTCCTCATGAGTATCCATTGAATTTAATGTCCAGACACGAAGCGCGGCGCAATATCGTCACCGCGCCGAGCTGTCGGCCTCCGCGATCTGCAGCCGAGCACCTGATCTTAAAGCGGTGGCCTGCGCTTAGCGACCGATTTTGCTAAAGTATGGCAATGAAGGGCTTCATTCATGGCCGATGTCAAAGAGATCTTGGGTGGAAATGCAAAATAGTAAATCTGGCTTAAAGGAATTGTGGTCCCCTCGCTTAACGGCTTTGCTGTTGATATCGATCCTACTGCTTGGCGTGTGCAATCTCTTAGTTACGCACAGTCTCGCTTCTCTGAAAGCAGGCGATAACTGGTTCATTCATACCGAGCGGGTGCGCTTTGAGACCGTCTTAGAAAAGTACGTGCAGAGGTGGGTTGACCTTTCCCAGCAGGTGATTCAAAGCGCTCAAAAAGGCGACCCAGCAGCCGCGCGTGCTCTGATGGAAAGCAACGAAGGGAAACGGTGGATGGACGCGGCGCGGGGCATAGCCGTGCAGATGCAGGCTGAAGAGACGGGATTACTTGAGCTGCGTCGTGCTGATAACGATCAACTATTCCACAACACTCAGGTTGCGCTATGGGCGACGGACGCCTTGGCGATCCTCTTGTTGTTCGTCATCGCGTACAGTGCAGTGCGTTACGGCGCGCGCGTCAGGCGCAGCGAAAGAACGCTGGCAACGACGCTGCGCAGCGTGGGTGATGCGGTGATTTCAACCGATGCCGCCGGCGCTGTGCACTTTATGAACGCGGTCGCCGAACACTTAACGGGTTGGGATCAAAAGAGCGCGCGTGGCCGTCCGCTTGATGAAGTGTTTCACATTGTTAACGAACAAACGCGCGCCGCGGTGGAAAGTCCTACGAGCAAAGTTCTGCGGGAAGGCACTGTGGTTGGACTTGCGAATCATACGGTACTCATTGCGCGCGATGGTACCGAGCGCCCTATTGAAGATTCGAGTGCACCCATCACGGATGGCGCAAAACTGGTGGGTGTCGTGCTGGTGTTTCGAGACGCAACCACCGAGCGCGCCGCTCAGCGTGCACTGCTGCACAGCGAGGGGCGTTTTCGCGCAGCAATCGACGCGGTTGAGGGCATTTTATGGACCAATAATGCCGCCGGAGAAATGGTGGGCGAGCAGCCCGCTTGGGCGGCGCTGACCGGCCAAGCTCAAAACGAATATCAAGGCTATGGCTGGGCTAAGTCCGTTCATCCGGATGACGCGCAGCCGACAGTCGATGCGTGGAATATGGCGGTCGCGGAACGCAAACCCTTTTTATTCGAACACCGAGTCAGGCGACACGATGGCGAGTGGCGAACATTTTCGATTCGCGCGGTGCCCATCATTACCGAGAATGACGTAATTCTCGAATGGGTGGGGTTACATACTGACATCACGATCCGCAACGCCGTGCAAGTCGAGCAGGCGCGGCTGGTTGCTATTGTCGAGCAATCCCGAGATTTCATCGGTTACGCTGATTTGGCCATTCGCCCCTTGTTTTTAAACCCTGCCGGCCGCCGCATGATCGGGCTGCCGGACCTTGAGTCAGTCAGAGCCGCCGAGAAAATCGATTATTTCACGCCGCAGAGTCAAGCTAAGTTATTGGCGACCGTGTTGCCTGCTGTCATAGAAGATGGTTATTGGGGCGGGGAGTTGAACTTGCGGAATTTCACCACGGGCGCTGCAGTCCCGGTTTTTTACACGCTGTTTGCTATCCGCGATGTCGGCGGTGGCCTCATCGGTTATGGCACCGTCACACGCGATCTAACCGAGAGCAAGCGCACCGAGGTGGCGCTGCGGGCGAGTGAGGCACGTCTTAAAGCAATTTTTGAGGCGGCACCGGTCGGCATCGTTATCGCCGAAGCGCCCTCGGGAAAAATAGTCGAGGGCAATCGTCAGGTGGAAGCGATATTAGGTCATTCGCTCATTTTTTCATCCTCTGTCGAGAATTATTCGGCCTGGATATCTCATCATGCGGATGGCCGTCGAGTACAACCCCATGAGTATCCGTTGGCACGCGCCATCGCTGGCGAGGAGCGTCCGGAACTTGAGGTCTGCTACGAGCGCGGCGACGGTCGGCATAGTTGGGTTCGATTTATTGGAGCACCGATCTATTCGGACGGCCACATTACCGGCGCGATTGTGGCGAGCCTCGATATCGACCGGGAAACCCGCACCTTGCAGGAGTTGGGCCGAACCCAAGAAGAATTGGAAGCACGCGTCAAGGCGGAGGTTAAGGCACGGGAAACGGCACAAGCTGCGTTGGCGCATGCGCAGCGCCTAGAAGCGCTAGGGCAACTGGCCGGTGGTATCGCGCATGATTTTAACAACGTACTGCAGTCGGTTGCCGTGGGACTGAGTCTCATTCAAAAGCGAGCTCAAAATCCTGACGACGTACGCAAATTTGCACGCATGGCGAGCGACGCTGCCAAGCGAGGCGCCAGCGTCACCTCCAGACTGCTTGCTTTTGCACGCAAAGGCGAACTGCGGGCTGTGCCCGTTTCGGCCCGTCCATTACTAGAAAATCTTCAGGAAATTTTGGCGACGACTTTAGGGGCCGATGTCAAAACGCAAATCGAGATCGGCCAGGATGTGCCGGACATGCAGGCCGACAAGGCTCAGCTCGATACCGTAATGATCAACCTGGCCATAAATTCGCGAGACGCCATGCCGCAGGGCGGTACGCTGACCTTGTCGGCTCATGCAGAGCGGATATTGAGCGAAAAGGTGCCTGTGGTCGGTTTAAAGCCCGGCGAATATGTGCGCTTGGAACTGATTGATACCGGCACCGGGATGGATGCGCTAACCCTGGCGCGCGCTTCAGAGCTCTTTTTCACGACCAAGGGGCCAAACGAAGGTACCGGTCTGGGACTTGCGATGGCGCGAGGGTTTGCACAGCAGTCCGGTGGTGCTTTAGCCATCAGCAGCACGCTGGGGCAAGGAACGACGGTGACGTTATGGTTTCCCCGAGCCATCGATACCCAAATAGAGTCCGCGCCGAACGCGGGAATCGCGCCTTCGGTCGTCGCCGCTCTCGTGCTGGTCGTGGACGACGACACGCTAGTGCGCGAACTCCTCGCCCGAGAGCTCGAAGAGCTAGGCTACCAGACGCGGCAGGCTTGGGACGGGCTCTCGGCCCTGGCCGTCCTAGACCGAGGTGAACCAGTCGACTTATTAATCACAGACTATTCGATGCCCGGCATGAACGGCCTAGTGCTAGCGCAAGAGGCGCGCCAGCGGCGGCCATTGCTGCCGGTGTTATTACTCACCGGCTATGCCGATGCAAATGTAAAACTCGATATTGAAAACATGCACGATGATACCGTCATCCTGCTACGCAAACCCCTGTCGGGCGATAATCTCGCGCAGCAGACCAGCACTCTACTATTAGCATCACGACGTGTGCTTACCGACACATAGGTTACACATTATTCCTGGCACATAGGTAACACTTTCAGGCTTTTGCGGGAGATGCAAAATGCCGTGGCAGGAGTGTTGCAAAGTGGATGAACGGCTCAGGTTTATAGCCCGGTTGCTGGAAGGCGAGAAGATGGCGGTGTTGTGCCGGGAGTTTGATATCTCCCGCAAGACGGGCCATAAAATCTTCAATCGATATAAGCACAGCGGCCTGGAAGGTCTGACCGACCGCAGCCGCCGCCCCTACCGGCAAGCGAATCGCTTGCCGTTCCAGGTCGAGACAGTGATCGTGCAGCTGAAGAAGGAGTATCCGAGTTGGGGCGCTCCGAAGATCCGCGAGAAGCTGCGCCGCCTGCACAGTGAGATCAGTCTGCCGGCCATCAGTACCGTGCACGCAGTGCTGGACCGACACGATCTGGTGACCCGAGGACGTCGGCCTCGCTACCGCGCGCAGGGTACCACCCTGTCGCAGCCGAGCCGACCGAACGAGCTGTGGTGTGCGGACTACAAGGGCGAGTTCATGCTCGCCGATAAGCGCTACTGCTATCCGTTGACCATCACCGACTTTGCGAGTCGCTATCTGATCTGCTGCGATGCCTTGGAGACGACCCGGGAGATATACGCATTTACTGTATTTGAAAGGGCTTTTAAGGACTTTGGGCTACCCCTCTCGATCCGCACCGACAACGGCGTCCCCTTCGCCAGCCGCAGCGCGTTCTTCGGCCTCTCCAAACTCTCCGTCTGGTGGCTGCGCTTAGGGATCGGCATCGAGCGCATTAAGCCCGGTAATCCGCAGCAGAACGGCCGCCACGAACGGATGCATCTGACACTCAAAAAGGAAGCCACCAAACCGGCGGCTAAAAACTTCCTCCAGCAACAGGACAAGTTCGATAAGTTCATCCAGTGCTTCAATCACGAGCGGCCCCATCAGGCGCTGAACATGAAATACCCAGCAGAGCTCTACCGCCCTTCGCCGCGGCCCTACACGGGACTGAGCGATGTGCAATACCCCTTCCATGATCGCACCATCACCGTCACACAATGCGGTCGCATCTGCATCGGGCGACGCAAAATCAACTTGAGTGGCGTGTTTGCCGGCCAGAACGTTGGCATCACTGAAGTCAGCGAGAAAATCTGGCTCGTCAGCTTTATGCAGTACGACTTAGGGTTCTTCGATCACGAGACGAGCCGCGTCGAATGCGCTGAGAATCCCTTCGGTGCTAGACTGTTACCTATGTGTCCGGTATAAACCGTTACCCATGTGCCAGGAATAGACCACGTTGAATTGGTAGCGGGGGTAGGATTTGAACCTACGACCTTCGGGTTATGAGCCCGACGAGCTGCCAGACTGCTCCACCCCGCACCGGAAGAGCCGAGTATTGTAC
>JAYUFB010000117.1:0-3065 GCA_043738945.1 Gammaproteobacteria bacterium | reverse complement strand
TCAGGCTGGTTCCAGTAGCCGCGCATGACTTGTGGGCCGCGTACGCAAATCTCGCCGGTTTGATTAGTCCCAAGTTCTTCGCCTGAATCACTGCGAATCGATATTTCGGTGGACGATATGGGTAGACCAACGGAACCATTAAAATCCAAGCTGGGAGGATTAATGCAGGCCGCCGGTGAGGTCTCGGTGAGGCCCCACGCTTGTGTCAGATTATTCCCGGTGACTTTTTTCCAACGAGCGGCGACCACGCCTTGCACCGCCATGCCGCCGCCCAAGCTAATGCGAAGCCCGCTGAAGTCGACGGTCTCAAAACCTGGTGTATTTAATAATCCGTTAAATAGCGTGTTCACGCCGCTGATAAAATAGAACCGGTATTTTTTGAGTTCGGCAACGAAGGCACCAAAATCTCGCGGATTGGTAATCAAGACATTGCGTGCGCCAAGATGCAGAAATGCTAGGCAATTCGCAGTGAGCGAAAAGATGTGGTACAGCGGCAAGGCGGTGATCACAATACGATCCGCTTGCGGCACGAGGGTGGGCATAAGCCATTCGCGTGCCTGCAATACGTTTGCGATCATATTACGGTGCGTCAGCACCGCAGCTTTGGCCACTCCCGTAGTCCCGCCGGTATACTGTAGGAAAGCGATATCCTCATGGCCCAGTGTCACCGCCTCGAGCTTTAAGCCCAATCCCTTTGACAGCGCGCTCTTGAAGTTCACCGTATCCGTAATTTGCCACGGAGGAATTTTCTTGTGCACGTAGCGCAACACAAAATTTACAATCACACCTCGAGCGGTTCCTAAAAAATCTCCAATCTGAGTGACGAGTACTTTTTTGATGGAAGTGCGCGGCAGCACTTGCTGCAGCACATGAGCGAAATTTTCAACGATGACAATGGCTTTGGCACCGCAATCCTGCAACTGGTGCTCAAGTTCGCGCGCGGTGTAAAGGGGATTGGTATTCACCACCACCAACCCAGCGCGAAACGCTCCCATTAGCGCTATCGGATATTGCAAGATATTCGGCAGCATGATCGCGATTCGATCACCCGCCTTAAGGCCGGAGGTTTGCAGCCAGGCGGCGAAGGCCCGACTCAGCTCATCGAGCTGGGCGTAACTTAAGGTTGCGCCCATGTTGGTGAATGCCGGCAAATGACCGTACTTTGTACACGCCTCTTCGAATAACTGCGCGAGCGAGGCATACTCTGTAGGATCAATATCCGCCGCAACGCCGTGCGGATAGTTCTTAAGCCAAATTCGCTCCACGCGGGTACCCCTATGATGAAGACATTGCGAATTGTATGCCTTGGCATGGTTGTTAGTCTCACCGGTTGTGTGGTGGGTGGTGGGCGATGCCTTTGGTTAGAGCCATTGAAGAGCACGGTGAGTGGCAAGCTACATTTTCGTCCTTTTGCGGGGACTGAAGGAGTGGATCAAGTTCCTGTTCTGGCATTGGACAAAACGGCCTATATTTATGCTCCTGGAATAAGTCACCAATGCCAATCGGCCAATGAGTTGCAGTTGGTGGGGGTGGCTGAATTTGCGCCTAATATCGGGGAGAATGCGCATATCCGCGTGCAGGGTGCGCTTTTTGGGGCGGTTTCGGGTCACCAGTACACGCCTTTTCTGGTCAACGTCTCGAATGTCGAGTTGATAATGCCGGCGTTGCCGGTACCCGCGCATTAAAGGCGATTAATAACCCTGGTTTCGACTTGAGACCGTTTACAATTCTGGCGCGGACTTCGGTAAAACCTGGGAGTTATTTTATGCACAATCGATATTTGATGAGTTTAGTAGCGGCACCGTTGATGATTGCGGCATTGGCCTTACCGGCCTTTGCAGATTCAACCCCGACTACCTGCAAAGATGGTTCGACCTCTGAGGTCAGTGGTCGTGGCGCTTGCAGTGGTCACGGTGGCGTGTTGAAGATTAAGAAAGTGAAAGCTGGCACGGCAGCAGCAAAAGAAGCGGCACCGATGGCGGCAGCTCCTGCGGCAGCAGCAGCACCTGCGGCTGCGACTATGGCGGCTCCCGCTGCTAAGGTCGAGAAAGCTGCGCCTAAGACTGCGGAAGCTAAGGCTCCCACCGTTGCGGCCAGCGCGACGGATCCGGCGGGCGCGACAGCCAAGTGCAAAGACGGCACTTTTTCGCATTCGAAGCATCACGGCGGCAGCTGTTCCAATCACGGTGGCGTGGCGGAATTTCTGACGAAGTAGTGGATTGCGCAAGCATTCGATGTGAAAAATTTGATGCGATAAAAGAGGGGTGACGATCGTCACCCCTTTTTGTGCAGTACTGACCTCAATGCGGGCCAGGCATTCTCGAGTAATTTGGGTTGTCCTCGAACATTTGGATGAATCCCGTCATCCTGCATCAGCGCCGCTGATTGGGCGATTCCTTCTAAAAAAAACCCCACATAGGGTAATTTTTGATCCCGTGCCAGGCGGTCGAAGCTCGAATGGAAACTTGTCGCATAGTCGGCACCATAATTAGGTGGCATGCGCATCCCGAGCAGTACGACCTTGGCGCCTGCTGCGGTGGACAACGAGACTATTTTTGCTAAATTGTCGCGCACGATGTCGACGGGTAGGGCGCGCAGGCCATCATTGCCGCCGAGTTCGAGGATCACAATTTTGGGGTGATGCAGTGCCAGTGCTCGCGGCAGGCGGGCTAACCCTCCAGCGGTTGTCTCGCCACTAACGCTGGCATTAACAACTCGGTAACCGTAACCTTCGGCTTGCAGTTTCGCTTGAAGGAGGGCGACCCATCCTTGATCGAGACGGATTCCGTGGGCGGCACTAATACTATCGCCTAGCACCAGAACAACCGGAATATCGGCTTTGGCCGATACGGTTGCTATCAATAAGACAGAAAGGCATAAAAACCGCTTCACGGGCGCTCCTTGAAATGAAAGACATCGTTCTTAAAGCACAAAATATTTCTAAAACTGTGGCGAGTCCTGAAGGCTCGCTGACTATTCTCGCCGATGTCAGCTTAAGTGTGCGAGCGGGCGAGACTTTAGCGATTGTAGGAGCATCGGGGGCCGGTAAATCCACTTTGCTCGCG
>JAYUFB010000116.1:0-21349 GCA_043738945.1 Gammaproteobacteria bacterium | reverse complement strand
AAGAAGGGTTCGGGAGTCGGCTACGACAAGTAGCTTGAGGGTCGAGAATAGTTGAGAGTAGGTTACGGCGGGAGTCTTTCGCAAGAAAGGCTCCCGCCGTTTGTTTTGAGTCAGCTTGTTTTTAATGAGCCAAGGCATAAGGGTGGAAGCAATGACGAGAATCACGAGAATTGGCGTATTTTTATTGTGCGCGGGGAGCGTGAGCGCCTTTGCGGAGCAACGCTGCGATAGTAAGACCTATCCGTTATCGACGCCGACTGAACGCTTTACCGACAACGGGGATGGGACAGTCACGGACACAGGGTCCAAGATGACCTGGATGCGCTGTGCGTTGGGGCAACAATGGACGGGGACGAGCTGCACGGGGACGGCGCAGACCTTAAGCTGGCAAGCGGCGCAAGAGGCGGCGAAAGAGTTAAATGCCAAGGGAGGATATGCGAAACACGCGGACTGGCGGATGCCGCATATCCCAGAGCTTGCCATGATTGTGGAGCGTCAATGTGTTAATCCGCGCATTAATTTAGGCATATTTCCAGGAACACCGGCAACCTATTTTTGGACGGCGACGGCGCGACGCGGTCCTGGGTTAGAGGCTGAGGCGTATCGCTTGAGTTTCGGACCTGAAGGGGCGAGTCCCGATAAAAAAGTAGCACTACACCTGGCTCGCTTGGTACGCGTGGGCAGCTAGGCGTTGGAAATTATTTAAGCGTCACGAGCGCTAGCCGTCTATCGGTTTCAAAAGGGTCACCCCCGCCGTTGCGCCCGCGCTGGGTGGTTTGAAACGTATCGATCCAATCCACTGCCAACGCGTACGGACTCAAATCAGCTAGCAGCTTGTCGCGCTCAGTGTCGATGGCCGCGTCGATGTGATGGGTAATTTGGCCTGTGGTATGACTAATGCCGGTACGCGTGTCGAGTGTCGCTGCGCCCACCCAAAGGGGATGACCCAGAGGATCTACTTCAGTAGATTTCCAGAACCGCACGTGGTGTCGACGTCGCGGGTCTCCGCCGATCATTTGTTCAAAAACCAAGTCTTGTTTACGACCCCAAAAATATAGATTACTCACGGGTGCAGTGTTGTATGGACGGTGCAGTACGCTGTCGGCGGCAATCCTCAGGGCGGCCGCAATCGTAGTGGGATCAGCAGGTACCCAGCCGCTGCCGAGTAGTGAGCGTTCGAGCATTAAACTGTCACCGATGAGAGTGATGTTAATCGGATCCCCGGGAATCCCATCTTTAGTGACCGTTCGAGTGGCGAGGGCGGTCAAGGCTGGATGATGATGTGCGTTGTAACGCCAGAAAATCGGCACTACTAGATAGGAGGTAGCGTAGTAAGTAATACCTAATGCTGCAAGACCGTAAATCCATGATCGGCAGCGCTTACTTACAGAGTGATCAGGTTTGTTTGCAAGAAAATTTTGCATAATTATGAATTGTACCTTGCGTGTTAGTTCGGCATCTGCTTGTCATTGCGGTATGTACTCACTTAAGCTCTTGACTATGAATAATTCAACGCCCAAAAAAACAGCGTCTAAATCGTGGCCAATATTCCAGTCTTTTGCGGGATGGCGTTGGCGAGATTTGAGTGCCGACGCGATTGCGGGGTTGACGCTAGCTGCCATTGCAATTCCGGAACAAATGGCGACCGCGCGCTTAGGAGGATTTACTCCGCAATTGGGTTTTCTGGCGATTATGGCGGGCGCTCTCGGGTTTGCGGCATTTGGATCCAACCGTTTTATGTCGGTGGGGGCCGATTCTACTATTACGCCCATTTTTGCGGGTAGCCTTGCGTTACTGGCGGTGGCCGGTTCGCCGCATTTCTTGACCAGCGCCGTTTTATTGGCCTTTATGGTGGGAATGTTGTTGCTATGTGGCGGATTTTTTCGGCTCGGGTTTATCGCGAACTTGTTATCTGCCCCGGTCACCACGGGTTTCCTTGCGGGTATCTCCGGACATATTTTAGTATCGCAGGCACCGGCATTATTCGGTGTACTTGCGCCATCTGGAAGTATGATCCAGAAACTATTCGCGCTGACAGGCGAACTAGGAACTACTAACTTTCTGACGTTGTTGATTGGCTTTGGCGTGCTCGTTGTCATCCTGATATGCGAACGTATAAGCCCGCGCATTCCAGGAGCGCTCATAGGTCTGGGCGGGGCAACAGTACTCGTTGCTACATTGGGCCTTGAGTCGAAGGGAGTGTCTGCGTTGGGGATGGTCGCAGGCGTAGTGCCTAGCTTATCGATACCTAAGGCATCAATTGTCGATCTAGTACAAATTGCACCGCTCGCCGTGATCGTGGCGCTGGTGATCATGGTGCAAACTGCGGCGACTACTCGTAGTTTCCCGTCGGACCTTAATCGAACACCTGATGTGAATCGGGATTTCTTAGGCGTCGGAGCTGCGAACGTGTTGTCGGGTCTCATGGGGGTATTCCCCGTTAATGCGAGTCCACCGCGTACGGCGGTGGTTGCTGAGACGGGCGGGGTGTCGCAGTTAGGAGCGCTCGTGTGTGCGGTACTGGTGCTGATACTCGCAAGCTTCGGCTCAGCACTCCTGACCCATGTGCCGCATGCTGCCTTGGCGGGAGTTCTACTATTTGTCGCTCAGCGCATATTCCGACTATCAGTTATGGTCGATGTATTTAGGCGAAGCCTGGCGGAATTTGGTCTGATCATTGCCACTACATTTGGAATCTTAATTCTGCCCATTCAGGAAGGGGTGGCGATGGGTATTATTTTATCCTTGCTCCATGGTTTGTGGACGACCACGCGGGCACGCATGATCGTACTGCAACGGATGCCGGGATCTTCAATCTGGTGGCCGATTAACGCCGCACAGCCGGGCGAGACGGTCGTCGGGGTCGAGGTCATCGCGGTACAAGCGCCTTTGACTTTCTTAAATATCTACGATTTCCAAGCGGCTTTGCAGACCTTGCTTGCTCGAACCACCAATACTCGCGTCGTGGTTATTGAATCGAATGCCATCGTTGAAATCGACTACACCGCTGCGCAGGTTATAAGCTCGGTTATCCGGCGCTTGCGCGCTCAAGGCGTGGACGTAGCCTTTGCGCGACTAGAATCGGTACACGCTCAGCAAAGCTTCCAACGCCTAGGCTTGGCCGAGTTAGTGGGCGCGGATCATGTGTTTCGCAGTGTCGAAGGCGCAGTGCTGGCGCTTGGTCCTCAAGCCTTGCCGAGATAATCTATTTTGCCGATCTCAAGCCCCGAGTGACGGAGAATGTTGTACGCAGTGGTGACGTGAAAATACAAATTGGGAAGCAGATGCGTTGTCAAATAGGCTAGGCCACCTAAGCTCTTAGTCGAACTTCGAGTTTGCCAACTAATAGTCCTATCCTCGCTGCCTTCGAATTGTGATTCCGTAAGACTGCCAAGATAGGAAATTGCATTGCGTGTATTAGCAATCAGGTCGGCGAAGGTCGTGGATTTTCCTTCGTAAACAGGCACCTCGGCGCCTGCTAAGCGCGCCGCGCCACCCCTTGCCGTGTCGCTGGCGATCATGACTTGCATCGCGAGCGAGAGCATATCGGGAAATAGCCGCGAATTAATGAGCACTGCAGGATCTATTTTGCGGCCTACTGCATGCGCTTCAGCTTTTTCTAATATGGCAATTAGGCTCGTTAACGCCCGCACCGATGTGGGCACAGTGGTCTGATACATATTTATTTTCATTAGGCAGCTCTCTTAGGATTTGCAAGTTGACGTAAGACGTATTGGAGAATCCCACCATGTTGGTAGTAATCCAGCTCTTTTGGTGTATCGATACGTACCTGCGCTTCGAATTCAGTCTCATTCCCGTCATCGGCTTTGGCTTTCACTTTGACCCACTTCGCTGCCCCTTGATCGAGTCCAACAATTTCAAAAATTTCCCGACCGGAAAGTCCCAATTTTAGCGCGGTTTTGCCTTCTTTATATTGTAAAGGTAGCACGCCCATACCGATTAGATTAGAGCGGTGTATGCGCTCGAAGCTTTCCGCGATGACCGCTTTGACACCCAAAAGCATCGTGCCCTTGGCGGCCCAGTCGCGTGAGCTTCCAGTACCGTACTCTTTGCCGGCCAGCACGACCAGCGGAATGCCAGCCGCTTGGTACCTAGCCGAGGCATCGAAAATGGATAGTGTATCGCCGCTGGGAATATGCAGAGTAATACCCCCTTCGGTACCGGGTAGCAGCAAATTACGCAAGCGAATATTAGCGAAGGTACCGCGCACCATGACTTCATGATTACCGCGACGCGCGCCATAGGAATTGAAGTCAACCGCTTGCACGCCTTGAGCCATTAGGTATTTTGCGGCGGATCCCGATTTTGCAATATCGCCTGCTGGCGAGATGTGATCCGTGGTTACCGAGTCTCCTAAAACTACTAACGCTCGCGCACCTTTAATATCGTTTAGGACGGCAGGGGTCATACTAATGCCATCAAAGTAGGGCGGATTTTTGACGTAGGTGGATTTCTTATCCCAGGCGTAAATCTTCCCCAACGGAATTTTGATGCTGTTCCAATGCTCATCGCCGCGAAATACATTGGCATAGCCTTTCGTAAACATAGCGGAATTAACTGAAGCGGCGACCGCATCCGCTATTTCCGACGTCGACGGCCAAATCTCCTTCAAGTAAACCGGATGACCGTCCTTACCTAGGCCCAAGGGTTCGGTGGTAATGTCGATGTTGAGGCTGCCCGCCAGCGCATACGCGACAACCAAGGGGGGCGAGGCCAGAAAATTCATTTTTACTTCGGGGTGGACTCGTCCTTCGAAATTTCGATTGCCGGATAGCACCGAGGAGGCGATCACATCGCCAATCTTTACCGCTTCTGAGATCGCCGGTTTTAGAGGCCCCGAATTGCCGATGCACGTAGTACAGCCGTAGCCTACGGTATAAAAACCTAACGCTTCCAATTCCTGCAAAAGTCCCGCCTTCTGCAAATAATCAGTCACTACCCGCGAACCCGGTGCGAGTGAGGTTTTGACCCACGGCATTGACTTGAGGCCACGTGCGTTGGCATTGCGGGCAAGTAGGCCAGCCGCTACTAGTACTGCGGGGTTGGAGGTATTCGTGCAACTCGTAATCGCTGCGATCAGCACCGCACCGTCTTTAACATCGAAATTGTCGTTGCCAATTTTTGCGCTGGCAATTCCAGTGGCAGTCGGGTTTTTTTGTGTCCGTTCTTCAACCATTTTTTTAAGACTTGATTGGTAAACAACTTTGGCTGAGCGCAACGGTACGCGGTCTTGGGGCCTTTTTGGTCCCGCGAGCGAGGGTTCGACAGTCGCAAGATCAAGGGTAACCACATCGGTGTAATCGGCCGCCGTAGCTCCGTCCACGCGCCACAACCCTTGAGCCTTGGCATAAGCTTCCACTACGGCGATTTGTTGTGCGGGCCGACCGGTGAGCCGCAAGTAACGGATAGTTTCTTCATCGATGGGAAAAATAGCGCAAGTCGACCCAAATTCGGGCGACATGTTGGCAATAGTCGCACGATCTGCCAGTGGCAGACCTCTAAGACCATCACCAAAAAATTCTACAAATTTATCAACCACGCCTTTCTTGCGTAAAATTTCGGTGACCGTGAGGACCAGATCGGTAGCGGTGGTGCCCGCGGGTAGGGTCCCGGTGAGTTTAAATCCGATGACTTGAGGAATCAGCATAGTGACGGGTTGGCCTAGCATCGCGGCTTCCGCTTCGATGCCCCCTACGCCCCAGCCTAAAACGCCTAGGCCGTTCACCATGGTTGTATGCGAATCGGTGCCAACCAAAGTATCTGGATAGGCTAAATTATTGTCCGAAAATACCACGCGGGCAAGAAGTTCAATATTTACTTGGTGAACAATTCCAGTATTGGGCGGAACGACTTTGAAATTACTGAAAGCAGTTTGACCCCAACGCAAAAACATATAACGTTCAGCGTTGCGATTAAATTCAATTTCATTGTTGTGACGCAAAGAGTCGGCCGTGCCATATTCGTCTACCTGTACGGAATGGTCGATCACTAACTCGGCCGGCGCCAGCGGATTAACCCGCGCTGGATCACCGCCCAGTCGGACAATCGCCTCGCGCATTGCTGCTAAATCTACGATGCACGGTACACCGGTAAAATCTTGCATAATCACGCGCGCCGGGGTAAACGCAATTTCGTAATGAGGGGCAGCCTTGGGGTCCCATTGCAGCAGCGCTTCGATATCCAACTTTGTTACGTTAACTCCGTCTTCAAATCGCAGGAGATTTTCCAGCAGTATTTTGAGCGAAAAGGGTAGCCGATCTACGTTGTGCGCTTTCAGAGCGGCAAGGCTTAGTATTTGATAAGCTTCAGTACCTACTGTGAACGTTGATTTCGCACTAAAACTGTCCATCGTGACTCTCCAATGAAAAATAAGGCCTAAACAAAAAAAGATTATAGTCGATTGGCAATCACGCCGCCGCCGATGCAACGTTCGCCCAGATAAAATACCGCATATTGGCCGGGCGTGACCGCTCGCATGGGTTCCCGCAAGGTAACCTTGACACCTGCGGACGCGGTTAGGTGAATCTGGCAGGCTAAATCTATTTGCCGATAACGTGTTTTTACCGTGTAGTTCATGCTTGCGCCCAAATCGGGTGCGGCTCCTATCCAGGTGACTTGTTCGACGGTCAAGCGCGTCGACAATAACAAGGGATGATCTTGTTCTTGAACGACGACAAGTGCATTACGCGGTGCATTTTTTTCGGCCACGTACCAAGGTTTGGCGGCGGCACCCAGCGTGCCTCCGACCCCTAATCCGGATCGTTGGCCCAATGTATAAAGATGCAATCCGCGATGCTCGCCGAGGATTTTCCCGCTGGCTGTTTCGATTGGGCCGGGATTGATAGGTAGGTAGCGACTTAAAAATTCTGCGAAAGGGCGCTCGCCAATAAAGCAAATGCCAGTACTGTCCGGCTTATCGAAGACCGGCAAACCTGCGGCGTGAGCAAGGCTGCGTACCTCCGTTTTAAGCAGTTCGCCTAGTGGAAATAATGTTTGGCGTAGGGCTGTTGGCGCGACACTGTGTAAAAAATAGCTCTGATCTTTACTGGAGTCGATTGCTTTTAAAAGTTGTGGTTCGGGTGCGTATTTGACTCGGGCGTAGTGTCCGGTCGCTATCCAAGAACCCCCTAAGCGGTGAATATATTCCAGGCAATGCCCAAACTTAATTTCTCGATTACAAAGCACATCCGGATTGGGTGTTCGTCCCGCGGCATATTCCGACAAGAATTGAGCGAACACATGCTCGCGATATTCGGCTGCGAAGTTGACTCGATGCAGCGGGATGCCTATTTTTTCGCAAACACGACGCGCATCTTGATAGTCATCGGCTATCGTACAGTAGCTGTCCTGGTCGTCCCAATTGGACATGAATAGACCCTGTACTTTATGGCCGGCTTGTTTAAGGAGTAGCGCGGCGACCGCAGAGTCAACCCCGCCCGAGATACCAACAATGACGGTATCAGTGGGGTGGGGCGCGTAAGAAATAGACATACGCCAATTATAGGCGCGCGATCGCGCCATGCCTTGGCTATTACATGAGCATTTGGCGTACTTGCGATTCCTGCATGCCGGTTTGCCATACCTCGTCGAAGAAATTGAGGTAGTGACGTGCCCGGTTTGGATCATTCATATCCGCAATCCCATTCCAACTATTGATCTGTTGGCGATACACTAAGGCTTTATCGTCAGCCACCATGAAGGCACCCGCACTGGCCGAATAATCTGGACTCATGGTTCGCAAATCGATGCAGCTAGTTAAGCGTCTTGCTAAGGCCAAAAAACGATTGTTATCGACCAGGGCTCGCGAAGGGTCGGCAATTAAGACGCGCACCTTTGCATAAGAGCGTGCCAGCACCAGGCGTTTGATTGCATCCAGAAATGGCTCTTCCGCATAAACTAGAGCTTCTAGATCGTAGGTAAAAATTGACAATAAGCGCTGAGCTGATTTGGCGACTTTTAGACTGGCTTCGCGAACTTCCGGTAGGCTACTTAGTATAGTGACCGTATTTTGACTATTCTCTAAGGGCGAGAAAGTCGAGATAACCTGCGTTTGCACCATTTTGAATCGCCTCGGGTACCTATTTAGTACGAACGCTATAGTACCGTTTGTGTCACTTTGTGACGTGCTAACTACGTCACGTTTATGGCTAACAATTACCTAACAGCTCCTTAACGGTATGCAAACACTGGCGCGAGACCAATATATGCTCCGGGAGTCAATTTGAGCAATCGCTGTTTTTCGACCTCTGGAAGCGAAAGAGACGCAATAAATTCGTGCATAGTCGTACGATCCATCGGTCTACCGCGCGTAAATGCCTTGAGTGCGTCGTAGCCATTAGGGATGCCGTGGACCCGCATGACGGTCTGCACCGCCTCACCGAGCACTTCCCAGGCACGGTCGAGATCTTCACCTAGCCGCGCGGGGTCTAGTTCGATTTTAGCAATTCCGTTCTGTAGTGATTGATAGGCGAGCGCTGCGTGGCCGATCGCCACGCCTAAGTTACGCATGACGGTGGAGTCAGTAAGATCCCGTTGCAGTCTGGAGACCGGCAGCTTATCGGCGAAGTGCCCGAGCAACGCATTTGCCAATCCGAGGTTACCCTCGGCATTTTCAAAATCGATAGGGTTAATCTTATGCGGCATTGTCGAGGAGCCCACCTCATCAGCTACGAGGCGTTGTTTGAAATAGCCGAGCGAAATATAGGTCCACATGTCGCGTGCGAAATCCAGCAAAACAGTGTTGATCCTCATCAATGCATGGCAATATTGCGCGATCCAATCATGCGGTTCTATTTGTGTGGTGTGAGTATTAGCGAGAAGTCCCAGCGATTCGATAAACGCGGAACTTATTTGCGGCCAATTAACTTCCGGCAAAGCCACAATATGTGCGTTGAAATTGCCGACTGCACCGTTCATTTTCCCCAGTATTTGTACAGCATTAAATGACAAACACTGCGTATTTAAGCGAGCAGCAAAATTGGCAAGTTCTTTTCCGACCGTGGTAGGTGTTGCAGTCTGACCGTGGGTTCGCGCCAACATGCCAACTTTAGCATGACGTTGCGCAAGCTCATCCAATAGCGCCACGATACGGGAAAAAAACGGCAGCAATATTTGACTACGCGCATTCTTTAACATCAGCGCATAGGCTAAATTATTAATATCTTCGGAAGTACACCCAAAATGCACCCACTCAAGCGCTTGTGCCGATGCGCCGCGTTGCTGTAATTCCGCTCGGATCCAATATTCGACTGCTTTGACGTCATGATTAGTCCGCGCCTCGATGGCCTTAATGGCTGCAACATCGGTATCCTGAGGATTTGTTGATAGGCTCTCAAGCCAACGGTGTGCGTCCAAGGGTAGGGCGCTAATTGCCTGTGCGGCAGGTCCCGACTTTAAGGCCAGTAACCAGGCGCACTCCACTCGTACGCGTTCCCGCATCAGGCCTGCTTCGCTAAAAATAGCCCGAACCGGGGCAAGCTTTGCGGCATATCGGCCGTCGAGAGGCGATAGGGCCTCAAGTGTCTGATTAAGCATCAGAGTATAATATCGCAATTGACAGGTAGCATCATCTTGCAACAATCCTTTGACTTACAGCAGATTCAGCGAGTACTCGCCCCCAGTGCCAGTGGTGCTTCTGACGAGGAACTATGGTTGGCCGGTGCAGCACCTGAGCTCCGCGAGCTATTACGTGCCGCCATGCCCGCAAGGCGGACACCAGCCGCGGTTCTAGTGCCGCTGATTGAGCGCGAAACTGGCATTTTTGTATTGCTCACTCAGCGTGCGGACTCCCTTAAGGATCATGCAGGTCAAATAAGTTTTCCGGGCGGGCGAATCGAAGCTACGGATAAGGACGCCTGGTCCGCCGCCTTACGGGAGAGTCGCGAAGAAATTGGATTAAGTGAGCGATTTGTGCAATTCGCGGGATTTTTGCGCGATCATATTGTCATTACGGGATTTCGAGTGACGCCGGTGGTGGGATTCGTAAGTCCTGACTACCGTTTGCAACTCGACGCAGCGGAGGTTTTAGATGCATTCGAAGTGCCGTTGAGTTTCATTTTGGATTCCAAGAATCATCAATCGCGGCAACGCACTTTAGGAGAGTTAAAGTTGGAGGTTTACGACATTCCATATGGTGAACGAAATATCTGGGGTGCGACGGCGGGGATGTTAATGACCTTACGCAGTCTACTGATTGCTGGCGACGTGAAGAGCGGATTGTCCGCAGGATGAGCGCCGCTTTAATTGAGTTGCTTAAGCTGATGAGCCGATTGCGGGGACCTAACGGCTGTGCTTGGGATCGAGAACAGACCTTTCAAAGCATTTCGCCCTACACTATTGAAGAAGCTTATGAAGTAGCTGATGCAATTGTGCGCCAAGACCTTGCTGCGCTGAAGGATGAACTGGGTGATTTGCTGCTACAGGTAGTGTTTCATGCGCAAATGGCCGAGGAAGCCGGAGAATTTGATTTCGAAGCGGTGGCACGTGGTATTAGCGATAAGTTGATTAGGCGCCACCCCCATGTGTTCGATAAGTCGACAGCGATGTCAGCAGCTTCCCAAACACGGGCATGGGAGGAAATTAAAGCGCGTGAACGCGCTGCACGTCAACCCGTCGGAGCCCCGGTCAGTTGTCTTGATGGGGTTGCACTCGGACTTCCGGCCTTGATGCGCGCTTATAAAATTAGTCAGCGCGCGGCGCGCGTCGGGTTTGATTTTGACGAGGCGCAACAGGCAGCCGATAAAGTAACGGAGGAGCTGGCGGAAATTCGCGTGGCTATGCAGAGTTCGGCAGCGTGCTCCGCCGTGTTTGAAGAAGTTGGAGATCTATTATTCGCCACCACCAATTTGGCGCGTAAACTTAATGTCGATGCTGAGTCGGCATTACACACAGCTACCCGAAAATTCCAACGCCGATTTGCAGCAATGGAAATGCTGGCGAGTCAGCGTGGCGAAGATTTTTCACAGCTAAACCTCTCGTCACAAGAAAAACTATGGCAGGAAGTCAAGCGCGCGGAAAATAAATGAGTGAGCTGAATGTATCCGGGGTGCGTGCCGCCGCACGCGCCGCGCTACCGATTGCCTTGCGCCGAGCGGATATTCTAGACGCCTTAGAGAGCAACCAGGTCATCGTCGTGGCCGGTGACACCGGGTCCGGCAAGAGCACTCAGTTGCCGCAGTACTGCTTGGAGGTGGGTCGCCAAGCTACAGGACTGATAGGCCACACTCAACCCCGTCGATTAGCGGCCAGGGCGTTGGCCGCGCGTATTGCCGAGGAGTTGGGTGAACCTGTGGGTCGTACGGTGGGTTTTCGGGTTCGCTTTGCCGATCAAACGTCGGCATCCAGTCGTTTGGTGCTGATGACCGATGGTCTATTGCTGGCAGAACTCAGTTCGGATCCTACCCTTAGTCGTTATAGCACGCTAATTGTCGATGAGGCGCATGAAAGAACTTTAAATATTGATTTGTTACTGGGAGTGCTCAAGCGGCTATTACCACAGCGGGCGGATCTTAAGCTCATAGTCACCTCGGCGACACTCGATGTACAAAGGGTGGCGCGGTTTTTCGGCAATGCCCCGGTTATCAGCGTAAGTGGACGCGGATTTCCAATCGAAGTCCGATATTGCGAACCCGAGGCCAGTGCTGAGTCCGACGACGACCTGGATTTGCCGACAACTGTATTGCAAGCCTGCCGAGATATTGCGACGGAACCCGGTGAAATTGGTGCGGGCGATATATTGATATTTTTACCCGGTGAGCGCGAAATACGTGATGTAGCTGAAATCTTAGAGCGCGAATTGGTTGGCAATACAGAGATACTGCCCCTCTATTCACGTTTGTCGTGGGAGCAACAGAGCAAAATATTTCAAGCCGGGCAGCGTCCGCGTATCGTGTTGGCGACCAATGTGGCCGAAACTTCCATTACCGTTCCCGGTATTCGGGTAGTAATTGATTCAGGGTTAGCGCGTGTCAGCCGCTATAGCGTGCGCAGTCGTCTACAACGGCTTCCTATCGAGCCGATATCGCAAGCAAGCGCCGATCAACGCAAGGGACGTTGTGGCCGTATCGCAGCGGGTTTATGTCTGCGACTTTACTCACAAAGTGATTTCGAGTCGCGCCCCAATTTTACCGAACCCGAGATTTTGCGCACTAACCTCAGTGCGTTGTTGCTGCGATTGGCGGCGGATCGATTGGGGCAAGCGGAGGATTTTCCATTCATTGACCCTCCGGACGTCCGCGCTCTGGGGGATGGTTACCGTTTGTTGCAAGAGCTGCAAGCGCTTGATGCGGATCGGATCATTACATCGCGTGGACGAGCAATGGCGCGATTACCCTTAGATCCAAGGCTCGCACGTGTTTTGTTAGAGAGTCAACGTTTCCACGCGGAACGCGAATTGCTGGCTATAGTGGCAGGCTTGAGCGTGCCCGACGCGCGTATGGAATCCAAATCGTCTGACGATGCGCCGATCGAGGACTCTAAGTCAGAGTTTTCTGCGCTGTACAAGCTCTGGGTAGCCTATCGACAAATCCGTCGAGGTCCACGCCGTGAATTGAAGCGTTGGTGTAAGGAGCGCCATTTGTCGCTACTGCGTTTGTCGGAATGGGACGATGTGTATACCCAAGTGGTCGAGCGGGCGGCCCAATTAGGCATAGTTGCCGGCCAGCAACCCGCGAGTTATGCCGGAGTCCATCGTTCTTTGCTGGCTGGATTTTTCACCATGGTAGGAACTGTAAGCGAAGAGGGCACTTATTTAGGGACCCGAGGTGTCCGTTTCCACCTGTTTCCGGGATCGCCCTTGAAACGACGCAAGCCACGCTGGGTGATGGCTGCGAGCATTGTTGAGACGTCACGAGTGTTTGCGCGCCGGTTGGCTGAGATTGAACCGCAGTGGATTGAATCAGCCGCCCAACATTTAATCAAACGGGAGTACATTGAAGTTGATTGGGACGAGCGGCGCGAGGAAGTGGTGGCGCGTGAGCGCATTACTCTTTTAGGGCTTACGTTAAGCGCGCATCGAATCATCAATTATGGACCGATTGCCCCCGCGGAAGCCCGTTTGATATTCGCTCGAGAGGCTCTAGTATTTCAACGCTTGAAGTCGCGGCCTGAATGGTTAGTTCAAAATGATAAGGCCATTGAATCTGCCACGCACATAGAGGAGCGATTACGAACTCGTGAGTTACTGCACAGTTCAGAGTTTTTCGTTGAATTTTATAACCGCGTGCTTCCACCGCAAGTGTCGAGTGCTGCTACGCTTGAGTTATTTAGCCGACGTTTAAACGATGTGGAACGCGATGCCCTGCGGCTAAAGCCGGAGCAGGTATTTGCTCGAACACCGGATGCAGCCATCTTGGCGCTATTTCCAGAGCATGCGACCCTGGCCGGAAAAGAGGTGGACCTCCACTATCGGTTCGCACCGGATGACGCTGCTGACGGCGTTACTGTTCAAATCCCGTTGTTGGCGTTACCGAATATCGATCAATCCACTTTGGAATCCTTGGTGCCGGGGTTGATTGGGCCGCGAATTGAGGCGATGCTCAGGTCCTTGCCAAAAGGCGCTCGACGTAGCCTGATCCCCATGAGTGAAACGGCGGCACAGTTTCTTAAAGCGCAAGGCTCGCTGCAGGCCGGACTCAGTTTGTCGACCTGGTTGCACGATGTTCGGGGTATCCCTGCAGCATTAATTCATTTTGATTTAAGCTCGATACCGCGCCATTTGCGCATCCAGGTCGTGGCTGTGCACGAAGGTCAAGAAATCCAGCGTGGGGAACTTAACTATCTCAGGCGTAGCACCCACGCTCAAGCTCGACGTGCGCTGGTTGCACGTGCGCACGCTGCACATCCTATTGCTTGGCAGCGATTCGAATCGGATGAATTGCCGCTTGAAGTTGATCTACCGATTGATGGCGAAAGCCGTGTTTTCCCAACCCTGGAGCCAAGCTTAAGAGTCGAGTATGAGTGGTCATTGGCTGAGGCGACACGCTCCTATCGGCAAGGTGCTACGCGGCTTGCGCAAATTATGCTGCATCGACAAGCTCGGGATTTAGTAAAGAAAATGGCGACCCACGCACCTTTGCTATTGGCAGCTCAGGGTTTGGCTGCGAGTGATGATTTGCAAAACGGTTTGCTGATGTGGGTGTTTGAACACGCTTGTTTTGGTGAGGCCGATATTCCCAGAACCCGCCAAGCATTTGAGGAGGCTGTTGATCAGGGTCGTGAGAGGTTATACCAGAGCTTCGATACCATTACAGTCCGTGCACTTGACTGGTACACCAGCGCACGAGAGTTGTCGAAGTTACTCGCGGGTGCGCGTTTTAAGGGTAACGCAGAAGCAGTTAGCGAAAGCCAAAGTCATTTACGACGGTTGCTTAAGCCCGCTTCGATAGTGTCAATGGCACCACCCTGGATCCAACAAATTTCGCGTTATATTAAAGCCGAAGAGCGACGCTGGCAGCGATCACAGGCCCGCGCTGAATCGTTGCAGGTTGTCCGCGAACTGGGGAACTGGGAATTGCGTTACCAGTCGCTTAGCCTGAGGCTACAAGCCGAAGGTCGCTGGCTGCCGCAGTTGGACGAACTCCGATGGTGGATTGAAGAATATCGGATATCCCTGTACGCACAGGAAATAAAAACTCTAGGCCCGGTCTCGGCACGGCGTTTGCTAGAACGCTGCGCCGCCATCGAGGCCTGGTTGAGTCGCTAATTTTATCTTTGGTTTGGCTGGTACCGTCCTCGGCGCGGTGCCGCCGTCCCGGCCCCGGGGTCTAACCCGGGTCTAACCCAGGTCGAATCGAATTCCTTGTGCCAAGGGAAGTCGCGAACTCCAATTGATGGTATTAGTTTGCCTTCGCATATAGGCTTTCCAAGAATCTGATCCGGACTCGCGTCCACCTCCGGTATCTTTCTCGCCGCCAAACGCGCCGCCAATCTCAGCTCCCGAGGTGCCGATGTTGACATTGGCAATACCGCAATCGCTGCCCTCGGCCGAGAGAAAGCGCTCTGCCACTTGCAGGCGATCGGTAAATACTGCTGACGAAAGCCCATAGGCGACGGAATTTTGAATCTCCAGCGCTTCCTCTAGCGTGCTGTAGGGTATGACGTAGAGAATGGGGGCAAACGTTTCGGACTGTACGATCGCTAAGTTAGCCACAGCCCTGATGATAGCGGGTTCGACGAAATTGCCGGGTCGCTTCACGGCATGTCCCCCGCAGAGTAATTGGCCACCTTGCGCTTGGGCGGCCGAGATTGCAGCTAAATAGCGTGCAACCGCGCCAGGATCGATCAAAGGACCCATTAATGTGTCCTCCGCTAGTGGATCGCCAATACGTATCTGAGCAAAAGCCTTCACCAAACGATCTTCAAGATCGGTTTGCCTAGAACTATGTACTAATACGCGTCGTGTGGTCGTGCAGCGCTGTCCTGCGGTACCCACCGCACCAAATACGATCCCCGGTACCGCGAGTTCTAAGTTAGCTGATTCATCAACAATAATGGCATTGTTACCCCCGAGCTCTAACAGGCTTTTACCGAGGCGCTGCGCTACGCGCACGCCGATCTGGCGACCTACGTGCGTTGAACCCGTGAACGACACTAGGGCGGTACGCTTGTCATCGACAAAGCGAGTGGCAATCTCCGTGCCGGCGTCGATAAACATTTGAAAAATAGGCGGTAACGATTGACGCTCGAGTACACGATTACAGATTTTTTGCACGGCAACCGAGCACAAAGCAGTCTTTGGCGACGGCTTCCATACCGTGGCATTGCCGCAAATAGCCGCTAGGAAGGCATTCCACGCCCATACCGCTACGGGGAAATTAAACGCCGAGATGACGCCTACCACACCGAGCGGATGCCATTGTTCGTACATACGATGTTGGGCGCGCTCTGAGTGCATCGTGTTGCCGTAAAGCATGCGTGATTGACCCACCGCGAAATCGGCGATGTCGATCATTTCTTGTACTTCACCAGCACCCTCGGCCTTAATTTTGCCGTTCTCAAGCGATACCAGCATGCCAAGAGCCTCTTTATGGCGACGTAGCTCTTCGCCCATTAAACGGATGGCTTCGCCGCGTTGCGGCGCGGGCACTTGCCGCCAAATTTTGGCGGCAGCAAATGCGGCGGCCATTACTTGTTCGTAATCCTCGGCGGTCGACGCCCGCACCTGCGCAATGCGCTCTCCGCTGGTAGGGTTGATGGAGTCGATCAGAGCCCCTGAATTCTGCGAGCTCCAGCCATGAGTACCAGACCAAGTGCCTGAATTGATCGCCTCTAACCCCAAAGCATTTAAGACTTCTGTGATTTGTTTCATAACTCTATTTTGACTGACGACGGGTAGTTTTGCAGCGTTTCTTTTCTATCTGTAGCATTATATATCGATGTCCAAATCAACCATGCTTGCAAATACTTCATTGGCAAATGGGCAGCCGACTGGCTGGCAGCCCAGTAGTTGGCAGTCTTATCCTGCGACTCAACAACCGAAGTACTCAGATGCTGCACAATTATCCCGCGTGGTGGCGAGTTTAAGTCGACTTCCGCCGTTGGTGGTGTCGTGGGAAATTGAAGCGCTGCGCGCTAAGTTAGCCAAAGCCCAACGCGGCGAGCAGTTTTTACTGCAGGGTGGCGATTGTGCCGAGAGTTTTGAGGATTGTGAGTCCGATAAAATTGCGCAGCGACTGAAAATCCTCTTACAAATGAGCCTGGTGTTGTTGCAGGGGTTGAAAAAACCCATCATCCGGGTGGGGCGATTTGCGGGTCAGTACGCCAAGCCGCGCTCTGCCGACACGGAAACCCGCGACGGAATTACACTACCTTGTTATCGAGGAGATAATGTCAATCGGCCCGAATTTAATGCGGTTGCCCGCGAACCGGATCCGGAATTATTGCTGCGCGGCTACGAGCGTTCGTCCTTAACGCTTAATTTTGTGCGGGCACTGATTGAGGGTGGATTTGCGGATTTGCATCATCCGGAATACTGGGACTTGAGCTTTTTGCGCCACGCCAAACTGCGCGAGAGCTATCAAAAAATTGTTGATTCTATTGCTGAGTCGTTAGAGTTCTTTGAGTCCATGAGCGGGCAACGGGTGCACGCCGCGACCCGCGGTGACTTTTATACGAGTCATGAGGGTCTGCACCTGTTATCAGAACAGGCTCAGACCCGCTATATTGATAGACAACAGCGTTGGTACAATTTATCCACACACATGCCGTGGATCGGGATGCGCACCGCCAATATGGACGGTGCTCATATTGAATATTTTCGCGGTATTGCGAATCCGATCGGGGTTAAAGTGGGCGCGGCCATGGGAGCTGATTGGCTTCGCAGTTTAGTTACGGTACTTAATCCGAACGGGGAACCCGGCAGGCTGACATTGATTCATCGTTTTGGCGTCAAGGAAATCGAGCAACGATTACCTGCCATGATTAAGGCCGTTAACGATACGGGCTCGCCCGTGCTGTGGGTATGTGATCCCATGCACGGCAATACCGAGACCACCGGCGCTGGAATAAAAACCCGTCGGTTCGATAATATTTTGGGAGAGGTAGAAGCCGCATTTCAGATTCATGAAGCGCATGGGTCAAGGCTCGGTGGAGTACACATTGAATTAACGGGTGAGGATGTCACCGAGTGCATTGGCGGTGCGCGCGGCCTTGCCGAAGTCGATCTATCGAGAGCGTATAAATCGGCTGTTGATCCACGCTTGAATGCTGAACAGGCTTTGGAACTCGCTATGCTCATTGCCCGCCGTGCGGGAACCACCAGGCGGTCGTCCGGCTCCCGCTGATCGCCTGGTCCAAAGCCTTCAGCCGACGGGCGGTTTGAAATAAAATTCAATTAAAACAATGTATTAGGAATTTTATCTAACTTAAAAGCTTACTTAGCTCATTATTTTTTATAAGCGGGGTTGTCTAGCCCGACGTAGGTGCTATTCTGGTTGAATTCTATCGTATTCGGCCTAGGTTCAGATACGCTCGGGTTAGTCCAAACTTCAGGCGTGATCTATAGCGGGCTGCGCCTAAAATAGCGCAGCCCGTTTTTTTATAATCGATTAACCGTAAATGCCGACCCCCTTCGACCCCCATTGCCGCCAGTGCCCGCGTCTAGCGGCTTTCTTAAGCGAAGTACACATTGAGAAGCCAGAGTATTTCTGTGCGCCCGTACCCCCCTTTGGGGATACTGAAGCGCAGATACTCATCGTCGGTTTAGCTCCTGGCAAGCATGGAGCGAATCGCACCGGTCGGCCGTTCACTGGGGACACCGCAGGCATTTTATTGTACGAGACTTTGTACAAGTATGGGCTCGCGAGCGCGGCGTCGTCGGTGTCGGTGGACGATGGCTTAGTGCTGCGTGCCGTGCGCATTACGAATGCGGTCAAGTGTTTGCCGCCGGATAATAAACCGCTGCCGCTCGAGGTACAGACTTGTAATGTTTATCTTAAGACTGAACTCGCGGCGAGTCCGGCGCGGGTGATTTTAGCTTTAGGCGGAGTCGCGCATTCCGCCGTGCTGCGCGCCTACGGCATGGCCTTAAGTCGGCATCGATTTGCACACGCTGCGGAACATCTATTGGGTGAGGGTCAGGTATTGCTCGACTCCTATCATTGCAGCCGTTACAACACGCAAACGCGCCGTCTTAGCGTAGCGATGTTTGAGGCCGTCGTGGGTAGGGCGACCGAGCTTGCGGGTTTAAATGTTTGAGCCTAAGTCTTTTGTCGAAAGCCTACCATTGCTACCCGGCGTGTATCGGATGTTGGATGCAGAGGGCGCGATTTTATATGTAGGTAAGGCGCGTGCCCTGCGCAATCGGGTGGGATCGTATTTCCAGCCCAGTAATGTACATCCTAAAGTCATCGCGTTGATTGCCAAGACTGTGAACATGGAAGTCACGATCACTAATTCGGAAACTGAAGCCTTATTGCTTGAATTTAATCTCATCAAAAAGCATCGGCCTCGCTTCAATGTCATTTTGCGCGATGACAAGAGTTTTCCATTTTTACGTTTTCGAACCGATCAAGAATTCCCGGCGCTGGAAATGTATCGCGGTTCGCGCAAGGATCCGGGTCGCTTTTTTGGGCCGTATCCTTCGGCGGGCGCAGTGCGGGAGGCGCTGCACCAATTGCAGAAACTTTTTCGGCTGCGTAATTGCGAGGACAGTTATTTTGCGAATCGCACGCGACCCTGTTTGCAATATCAAATTCAGCGCTGTACCGCACCGTGTGTTGGCCTGGTTTCTAAAACAGAATATGCACGCGATGTGGGAGCCGCTATTAAGGTGGTTGAGGGTCGCAATGATGAGGTTACTCAGGATCTAGGGTCGCGGATGGAATCCGCCGCAGCACGTCTTGAATTTGAGGAAGCAGCGCGCTTGCGCGATCAATTAGCGCATTTGAAAACCGTTCAATCACAGCAAATTGTGACCACAGAATTGCATCATGATTGCGATGTCATTGCTTTGGCGCAGGCTGGCGGTGAGTACTGTGTTGCATTGATGTTCGTGCGTGCGGGTAGAAGCTTGGGCAGCGCAAATTTTTTCCCGAAAGCCTCGCTAGCAGAACCGGCTGAAGTGCTGGAAGCGTTTGTCGCGCAGTACTATCTGGAACGTGAATCCCCGGCGGAAATAATTGTTGAATATGATTTTGAGGAGCGCGCGGTGCTGGAGGCGACGCTTGCCGAGCGATCTCTACACAAGGTACGCATTGCGACTTCGGTGCGCGGGATTCGTGCTCGTTGGTTGACCATGATGCGCGGCAATGCGGAACAGGCGCTTAAGATGCGTAGCCTGGCGCGCTCCAGTATCGAATCCAGTCTGGAGGAGTTGCGCGAGGCGTTTAATCTGGATGAAACACCCACCCGCCTTGAGTGTTTTGATATTAGTCATACGGGAGGGACCGATACAGTGGCGAGCTGTGTGGTGTTCGGCCCGGAAGGTCCCCTTAAGGACGATTATCGGCGTTTTAACATATCGGGTATTACGCCGGGCGATGACTATGCTGCGATGGCGCAAGCCCTGACGCGCCGCTATAAACGGGTGCGCGATGGCGAAATTGTCGCTCCCGATGTGTTGTTAATAGACGGTGGTAAAGGTCAGTTGGCTGAAGCTGAAAAGTCCTTAGGTGAACTCGGCATCACGGGTATTACGCTTATTGGTGTCGCTAAAGGTCCGGACCGCCGTGCTGGGCAGGAACAACTTTTCTTGTTGGGTGAGGATACGCCTACTATACTAGCGCCTGATTCGCGTGCTTTGCATCTGATTCAACGGGTGCGGGATGAAGCGCATCGATTTGCGATTGCAGGACATCGCCGTAAACGGGCGGCGCGCCATAACCAGTCAATTCTAGAAACCATTCCGGGTTTGGGACCCGTCAAAAGGCGCGAGCTGCTGAAGCAATTCGGCGGTTTACAGGGGATACTGCGTGCTGGTATCGATGATTTTGTGCAAATCCGCGGTCTCGGCCGAGAACTGGCAGAAGTAATCTATGAACATCTCCACCCGGGGTCATGAAAGGCCGCCGCAATCTAGCGCATATTTAAATTTGCCGAATGCACTGACTTGGTTCCGCATTTTGATGATTCCGGCCATCATCGCGCTGTTTTTTCTTCCCTATGAGTGGGCAGATCCGGCCGCTTGCGCAGCTTTTGCGCTTGCGGGAGTCACGGATAGCCTGGATGGTTATTACGCACGAAAATTGGGGTTGACGTCCCGTTTGGGTGCGTTTTTGGATCCGGTTGCCGATAAATTGATTGTCGCTACGGCATTGGTTTTAATTGTCTCGAAAGATCCGCGCTGGTTTGTGGTGATCGTTGCGATTGTCATTATAGGCCGTGAAATCGCCGTTTCCGCCTTACGCGAATGGATGGCCGAGATTGGTGCGCGGGGCCGCATTAAAGTCTCGGTATGGGGCAAATATAAAACCATCATGCAAATTGTGGGGTTGTCGTTGCTGCTATTTCGCAAAGACGTATTGGGTATTCCCATCTATCAATTGGGGCTGTTACTAACAGCAATTGCCGCGGTTTTAACCCTTTGGTCGATGATTCTGTATTTACGCCTGGCGTGGCCGGAACTACGCGGCAGCGCAAGCATCCCTTGACTCCGTGCGACTTGGCTCTAAAATGGTGGGTTAAGTTTGGGCGGGAATAGCTCAGTTGGTAGAGCGCAACCTTGCCAAGGTTGAGGTCGCGAGTTCGAGTCTCGTTTCCCGCTCCAGTTTGTGCGAGAACCCCGGCTAAGTCCGGGGTTTGTTGTTTTATACGATGGGCTAAGTGGCAGAGTGGTCATGCAGCGGCCTGCAAAGCCGTGTACGCCGGTTCGATTCCGACCTTAGCCTCCAAC
>JAYUFB010000115.1:0-8097 GCA_043738945.1 Gammaproteobacteria bacterium | reverse complement strand
TGGTGTTCACGCTGGGCTTGGGGATCATCGCGGTCCTGCTGCTTGCCTGGGCCATCGACTGGGTATTCGTGTTCAAAGTCTGGCCGCAGAGCGTCGATGGCTTGCGCATCATCCTCGCTAACGATCTCGCGCATGGCGTTTCACTGGTGGCCCAGCAGGGCAGCGGTGCCGGTGCGATCACCGAGCCCGCGAACTTTTTGTATGAGGTGATCTTTGAGGCCACCGGCATCGACGACATGGGGCGACAGTTTGCCGACAGATCGGCGTTATCGATCCCAGACACCATCGTTCGTCGTGCCTATGTCGCGCATCGCGACGCGATTGAGACTGCGATGGTCGGCACCCAACTGCTCGGCGTGCGCATCGCGACGCTCGCGCGTTTTACACCGCTACTACTCCTTCTTTATGCTATTGGGTCAGTCGATGGACTGGTCCAGCGCGCCATCCGCAGAACGTGCGGGGGGCGCGAGTCTGCGAGCCTCTACCATCGCGCGAAATACCTGCAGATGGCGGTGCTGGGGTTAGGTGGGCTGACGGTGCTGGTATGGCCGGCGGCGGTTGAATGGCGGCTGGCTGGGGGGTTGCTCGCAGGCGCAGTGGCCGTGCTGGCACGGGGGCAGTGGGCGTACTACAAAAAGCACCTGTAAAGCCCACGTCTTTTTCACCAACGAGTTCGGTCATGCCTTGGTGAAATTGCACCGAGAAGACGGGCTCGCCCGCGCCGAACTGGCGGAATTTCTTGCTCTTGAGTTCTGACAAATGCATCGCGCGCCCCAGGGTCGATGTTGAGTTACGCGAATCCGCCGACTGGTGCGCTTGTGTTTGACAGCAGCACGCCCGCCATTAAGCGCAACCAAGGTCCACAGCTTGCGTGCCTGCGGGTTGCGGCGGCGAATATTATTTGCTTTGAGCGAGATCTCGAAAGCAGTCTTGCGTGGGAAATCCACAATGTCTTCATCCGTTTGCTCCTTCTCGCATGGACCCACTTGAAATAGACGTTAAGCAATGATTTCTGCCGTTGAATGGGTCCTATCCTGATGCACATGGCACGTTAGCTTTCTGCTGAATTGCCCTGCAGCGCTCCAGTAGCGCATCAAACGGTTCGACATCATCGAGAAACAAACCGTCGTTGACCATATGCTGATAGTCGACCGCCAATTTGGCCAACCCGCCGTCATCAGGTACAAGCTGAAGCCCGCCTGCAACGGCAGCGTGATAGTCGATGACCTTGCCATGAGTGTTCTTCTCTGCAAAGAACACGCTCTTGTGCTCGGCAACTGCACGGGCGAGGGCTTTGTCCGCGATGGCGGCATCGGCGAAGCCGGCGGCATCCAGTCTCGTCACGTCATGCCAGTGCCGCGCGAAACGGTCACCACCCCGGAATTCGCCTTGTGCGCAGAAAGCGTGAATTGCCGTGGCTTTCTCCCAGAAGGTGCGTTCGGCGCGCATGACCTTCGGCGTTGCGGTCGGAAACTCGATGCCTTGCAGATGGGTGGCCGCGTCGCAATGGATGGCGCGTAGCTCGTTGGGTTCCCCGGTAGAGCGGGCACCGAATTCCAACATGACGGCGGGCGCGACATAGCCGGTGCCGATGGCCAGCGGTGCGTAGTCGATGAACACTTTGTCGCCCTCGGCTTGTACGGTTGCCGGTAGGCCATGCTGTTCAAGATCGAGCTTTAGACGTGGCACGATCTCGGTGCCGACCCAGTCCGATAGGCGCGCCCGGATCTCCTTGGTCCATTTCTTCTCCTGGCTCTTGCTGGTCGGCAGTGGCGCATTCGCATTGCCCACAAGATCGCCGGCGATGGCGCGAATGTCATAAGTCAGGTCCACGTCTTCGGAGAAGCGCCGGATGATGCCGTAGGCCTTCGACAAGGACGTGGCGCCCTTGAATACCAAATGGTCAGCGTAGGGGCCGGCAAAGAGGTGCCGTAGCGACCAGACCACCCAGATGTCTTTTTCCAGTAGATGGGGCAGGAGGCCCGATGTGTTGGCTGCGGCGTTGAGCGTTTCCAGGCGTTCGGCGGTGGAGAGCTGGAAGAACTCAGCCATGGGTCACGAGGGCGCTGACCTCTTGGGCCATCCACGTGGGAAGGCGCGACCGCGCCGACGCGACTTCCTTCAGCTCCGACGGCGGCAGCTTGGCGCGAAGCTTCCGGATCGCTTCCCCGGCTTTTTCCGGACCCAGCCAAGCCAGTGCCCGCACCACTTCGCCCGCGGCACGCCCAGGAAAGATCAGTTGCCAAATCGGCGCGTGCCGGAACTCGACCCTCTGTGCGCCCAACTTCAAGCGGCGACTGGGGCCGGACGTGAGATAGACCGCCCGCATCGGCACCTGTGTGGTCAGGCCCAGCGCGTTGGCGGCTGCGGCACCGTGCGACACGATGGTTTCCCCAAGCTGGTTCGCCAAGCCTTCGACCATCTTGACGGCCGACGGCGCACGGGTGCCGAAGCGGCTCTCGACGGGCAGGACATAGATGCCGCGGCCGGCGCGCAGCAAGGTGCCGCGCTGCACCAGGCGTGACAGCACTTGGTCTACGGCTGCGCGGCTACCCAAGTGCAGCAGTTCTTTGGCGACCAAAGGCGTGCCTTCCGGCAATCCGGCGGCGTGCTCGAAGACTTGTTTGGCAAGGGTTTGCATGGCGATAGCTCCTTATTGTCAGAATTATTCGTCTATTTCTGACATTCTTCAAGTCTTATGGCCCGGCCGGAAAAGGGTCGGCCAAGGACCTGACGGCCTACTATGCTGGTGGAAAGATTGACGAATCAATGAAAGTGCACCAAAAAAATGCGATTGACGAATCTTAAAAAGTGCACAAAAAATGACCCTGCCACCTCCTGCGGCCTTCAATTCCGAACTTTCCTCTGATCGCCTGCAGGCCGTGTCGCACTGGCTGCTGGACGAGTTCTATGCGACAGAAGACGATCTGTCCCGAGCTATAGACAGCGGCTACACGCGCGGTTGCACCACCTTTGGGCGACAAATGAACCGGATCATTGCGGAGGTTCGGTCGGGTCGGAATCCGTGGCTTGGCCTGGCCAACAACAACAACGACATCGTTTTCACTATCGGTGGGATTCCCTGCCGTTTCAGCAACGACGATCCGTCGATTCCATCGAAGGATGCGGTACTGTCCGCCAATCGCTACCAGATGGACTTCTTGGAATTCGCGACTGATGGCGGACCCGCCCGTTTCTGTTTCATCATCGATCGCGGCCATGATGGCGCGGCCGAACCGTGGGTCGAGTTTCTCGGCTTCACGCCCAGCGACGAAATTGCATGCCGCTGGGTGTCGAACGCCGTGCGTGTATTGCGGGTGGAAGGTCAGCAGACCTTGCCGCAATCCGTCGATGTGGCGAAGCCCCAGGTTGCGCCGAAGCGGCGCGACGAAGGCGATGCAGCCTCCGAAGCAGCACGATGAGCGACTTCAATGGAACCAACCTTCGACTCATCCGCCTCTTCCACGACCTATCGCTCACAGAGTTGGGGGAGCGGGTCGGGGTGTCGAAACAGTTCCTTAGTCGTGTAGAAACTGGTGCCGAATCGGTTGCCGCTCCGCTTGAGAATTCGCTCGCCGGAGAACTGAATGTTCTGCCGGAGTTTTTCTATCGCCTTGACCCGAATCCGATTGCCGATGAGCAGTGCCACTTTCGTCGGCAGCTGACGACCAAGGTGGTGTTGCGCCAAGTCGCGCGCGCCAGAGGCGAAATGCTCAAGCGCCTGGTGGGTGTGCTGGACGAGCATGTCGAACTACCGCACTACCAAGTTGTGGAAGCCGATCCAGAATCTCTCGAGACGATCGAGCGCGCTGCCGAGAAATTCCGTTCGCTCTTTAGTCTCGGCCTGGGTCCGCTGAGCAATGTCACGCGCATTGCGGAGAACACTGGCGCCGTCGTGATGAAGGTGCATGGCCTGGCAACTGAAATCGATGCCGTGTCGTTTGCGACCAAGCGCCCCCTGATCGCATTGAACGCTTCTGGCCGCTCGGCGTGTCGTGAGCGCTTTGGCATTGCTCACGAGTTGGGGCACTTCTCGCTGCACATTGGCATCTTGACCGGTGACCGGTTAGCCGAGACGCAGGCCAATCGTTTCGCCAGCGCATTTTTGATGCCACGAAGCACGTTCGCCAGCGAATGCAAACTGGCGATCCGCGGCACGCGTCTCAACTGGCTGGGCCTATCCGAATTGAAGCTGCGTTGGCGTGTGTCCAAGGCGGCAATCATTTTTCGTGGCCGGCAGCTTGGTATGTTTTCGGATGACCAGGCTAGGGCAGGGTACGTGGGACTCAAACGCCATGGCGAAGCGGTGCAAGAGTCGGAGGATCATCTGATTGCAAATGAAGCGCCGGAAGTCATCGTCGAGAGCCTAAAGGTAATGAAGGAGCACTTCGGCGTGCCGCAATCCACTGTGGCTCGTGAGATGCGCGTTCAGCCCAGCCTGTTGCAGGCACTGCTGATGTCATCCAATCCAGAGGGCGCCGACAATGTAGTGAGTATCTTGAGTGCGGTCCGGAGCGGTCGTACTGTGCGCGAGGAATCGGCATGAATCGGGCTCACGCTGAATCGTTTCCATGTTGGTTAAGAATCATTGAAGAGGAAACGACTTGACCATCTTGTACGAGCTGGCTGTCCTCGGTTCACCATTGGACGCGGTGAGCTTGAGCATCATGTTGCGAAGGCGATAGCGCCATTTGGTTTGCGTCTTGGCGAAGAAGTCGCTTGGTGTGTGCGCCCAAGCTTGTTCGAGCCTGAACGAAGGTAGGCCGCCGCGGCCGTCTTCTTCGGCGCGGCCGACGCTCCGCTCGCCAACGTTGAAAGCTTGTTGCGCAAGGGCGTTCCGATTCTTCCGGTGGTCTCTGATATCACTAGGGTGCACGACGAGATCCCCACAGTGCTGCGCCCGCTGAATTGCCTCGCCTACAACGTCGCTGGAGTACAGCGGACCACCACAGCGCTGCTGGAATGCGCCGGCCTGCTGCCGCGCCAACGCCGCGTTTTTGTGAGCTACCGCAGGGATGAGGCGCGACAAGCGGCGCTCCAGCTATTCGATGCCTTCTCGGCGCGACTGTTCGACGTTTTTCTGGACACGCACGGCATTGCGCCGGCCGAGGATTTTCAGACGATGCTTTGGCATCGGCTGTGCGACTCCGATGTGCTGGTAATGCTCGACTATCAACGTGCCAAGTTTCGTGCAACCGAATTCTTCATCAGCTTGATGAAGCTTTGGAGAGCATTATCGGCCACTTCAATTGAAGTCATAGCTTCCGCGCGAACATTTTGTTTTTTCCAATACCATGTCATTTGTCGGCTGATATCAGGCTGCAATTTGTGGGTCCGCAGACTTTGAGGATCTGTCCAGTAATAAGTATTGCGTTGACCGGGTAGTATTAGTTGCCCGTTGTATTCCGTCACGCTAAGAGTAGCGTTTTCGGCACGGTTCGCGAACTGCACTTCCCATTCAAGGCGCAGACTGACGCCCGCACCGGTAAGCACACAATCCCGCTCAGATTTACCAAACTCGAATTGCCATGTGGTCGTCTCTTTGATTTGTGCACCGATACGTTCGATCTCCGCAAAAATCCTTAGCACCTCAACTGACAGGGACTGTACTCCTTCCATTGAATCCAGGAACTGTCGTCGCCGAAGCTGAAACTGACCATCCACCTCCTCAAGACGAGTAACGGCAACTGCGTCGAGTTTTCGAAACACGCCGCCCAATTCTTCGACGCGGACTTTTATCGCTCCGACAGTTTGTTCGATGCCGTAGACAGGAAAGTTCATTCGCAGATTCGTTTTGGGCAACCACGCGGGCGGAGTGTGCGCATTGTCGAGCATTACGAATAACAATCCCTCCCAACCTTTTTCAAGGTATCGATCCTTTATCTCAGTCTCTTCAATTCGTGTCCAAGGTGTTGCTCCCCAGCCGTCGCGATAGAGCACAACAACTAATCGTGATTCATTGAAAAATACTTGTCGGAATTCCACCAACCCATCAGAGCCAGCAAGATTTTCCTGTTCATTGGAAAAAACGAATGTCGTTAGACCATCAGCAGTCAATTTTTGATGCAATTCATGCGCAAAACCTTCGTCCGTAGACATGAAGGAGATAGCGACGTCTTTCACCTGAGCTTCTCTAACTGCGAAGCAATCATTCCCCTGATGGCTTGGGTTTGCACTTCTTCGAAGATGCGCTCCTCTCTGAGGAAATCATCGGAGATGCCGCCGATACGGAGATACTGTTTCTTAGTCATGATATTTTTCCCCGCCCCGCCCCGCCCCGCCCCGCCCCGCTTTCGCTCTCATCCTCATTGCGAAACCCAATTTTCAACCACGAGCGTCGGGACGCGTGCGAAGGCTTGGTCATGGGTCACTAGAACAGCGTCGGCAGCAAGCGCGTGAGCAGCAATCAGCGTATCGAGATTACCTAGCGGTGTGCCGCTCGCTTCCAATGCCGCGCGCAGAACGCCGTAACGAGTGGCTGCTGCGCTATCCCACGGCAGCACATCGACACGCATCAATAATTCTCGCACCGCAGTTTGTAGGTTAGTCGCGCCAGGCTTGCGGGCTAATCCATAAAGCAATTCGCCCTGCGTAATCGACGACACGCATAACTGCGCAATAGGTATTGACACAAGGCGTGACGCCAAGGTTGGGCTCGGCCCGCGAACGATGTAGCTCGCCATGTTAGTGTCGAGCATGTATCGCCGCTGTACGACCTTCAAGGCTCTGGCCGCACTTGGGGCGACGCATCGCGACGATCAGTCATAAAGTCTTGCGGCACCTCTAAGCGCTGTAGGAGTTGAAAATACGCCTCCCAGTCACCGGGTCGTCGCGACAGCACGACATCACCGCTTATCGGATCGCGGCGAATGTAGACCTTGTCTTCGTCGAAACGGAACTCGGCGGGTAGACGGACGGCCTGACTGCGTCCGTTTTTGAACAGTTTGGCGATATGAACCATGGTAGCCTCCATGTGATATATCACGATATATGCCACATGGCACGCATACATTCAAGGTTTTTGTTGCCACGGGGCGCCAGTTCCCCACTTCTGAAAACATGACCGCCGCACAAACCTCAGAGACGTCGATCGCTGGTGCACCGGCTGTCTCGCTATCTGTTGGCGCCGACGCTGATTTGAGCCACTTCCAAGGTCTCTGCCGAAGTTACATTGAGCCAGTCCGACCAGCCCAGCAGCCGCATCAATGTTGGTGATTAGGCCCTAAAGGTTGGCTCAATCTGGCGTCGGCACGATGGCTCAATTTGAGATCGGCGCCAACAAGATAGCTTTGTTTTATGAATCCTGGCTCCGGAAAACATCGAGTTTGTGCTGTGCTCCGAGTTTTGGCTGCATACGGCCTGGTCGTTGGCCAACCACTACTTAGAATAGTGTCGGCGTTGATCCGCTCTCGGACGATGCCCCGGCGATCGTGGGCCTGAGCCAGGAGACTACCTGTTACGTCAGCCCGGCATACTTCGACGAGACCCGATCTGTACGCAGACTTCATCGTGCACGAAGTGGCGCACGTCGTTCATAATCGCTCGCGGCGATTGGAAGTGCATCCTGCGTCGGTGTTCGCCGACAAGGTGGGGCAGGCTGTGCTCTGCGGGATCGCGCGGCGCGCCGGATCCTCGTTGATCCAAACCAATCGAGTGCAGTGGGCGGATTATAAGGAGCTTTTGGATGTCTTGAGTCTCCGCAGAATACCAACAACTCGTCCCCTCGCTGGCCCGCCGCTGTCATCAGGTGTGTTTGTCGTTATCGAAGAGCGCGACGTTTCCGGAGCTACGATCTGAGGGCTTGACCCATTGCGTATTGCCAAGGGCTGTGATGGCTGGTGCCAGCGCACGTCACTTGGTTCGACTCACCAGCTTCGGCGGGTGACGTTTCCAGCCGGGTCCGAACTCTTACGGCATGAGCCATTGCAGTTCAACTGCATCCGACACTTTTCGACGCCATTACGTATCTCCTGACTAAGGCCTATGCGTCGTTCGCGATGCATGCGCCGTCCGCCAGCTCACCTACGCCGGTACGCACTGGTTGACAAAAAGGTAAGTCTGGCCAAAAGAGCGTTTATGGACATCCGAGAGGTAACG
>JAYUFB010000114.1:0-3116 GCA_043738945.1 Gammaproteobacteria bacterium | reverse complement strand
TAGCATGGTGAACAAAGGCATTATCCATCGCAACAAGGCTGCGCGGCATAAGAGTCGGCTCACCAAACAAGTCCGCGCGCTCGTTAAGAAATAGGAGCCGCAGCAATAGTGCGGGGATGCTCTTCAAGATAGCGCATCACCGCCTGTTTAAGCTCTTCGGTTCCTGCACCGGTCGCTCCTGAAATCCTTAAGACCGGTCCCTTCCAACGCAAGCGCCGCACAATATCCTTGCAGCGACGTTCGACTTCAGCAGGTTCCAGCAGATCGATCTTATTGATCAATAGCCACCGTTCTTTGGCCGCAAGATCCGCCGCAAACTTCTTTAATTCCGCGACAATGATGCGAGCATCTTTGACCGGATCGGCAGCGGGATCCATCGGCGCAATATCAATTAAATGCAGTAGCACCCGTGTTCGCTGCAAATGCTTCAAAAAACGAATGCCCAAACCAGCACCGTCCGCGGCACCCTCGATGAGGCCCGGAATATCCGCCATCACGAAACTACGACCCGGCCCCGCCGCCACGACTCCTAAATTTGGATGCAGGGTGGTAAACGGATAGTCCGCCACTTTAGGACGTGCCGCCGACACCGCTCGAATCAAAGTCGACTTACCGGCATTGGGTAATCCCAACAATCCGACATCGGCAATTAACTTAAGCTCAAGGGTTAGCTCACGCTTCTCCCCGGGTAACCCTAGGCCAAATTTGCGCGGCGTGCGATTGGTGCTGGACTTAAAACGCGTATTCCCCCAGCCGCCCTTACCCCCCTTAGCCACCAGTAGAGTCTGACCCTCTACAGCAAGATCACCCAGCGTCTCGCCGGTCTCAATGTCACCAATCACCGTACCGACCGGCACCGAAACATAAATATCGTCGCCGCCGAAGCCTGTGCAATCGTTGCCGCTGCCGGCTTCACCGCCCTCGCCACGATAGGTACGGGAAATTCGAAAATCCGCCAAAGTGTTCATGCCCTCGACCGCCCGCAGGTAGACGCTGCCCCCTAAGCCACCATCACCTCCATCGGGACCCCCAAACGCTACAAATTTCTCGCGCCGAAAACTGGCGCAACCGCGGCCGCCGTTACCAGCCTGGACTTTGAGCTTTGCTTCATCTATAAATTTCATGGGGTTAGCTGCTATATCTATTGTAAACTATCATGAATTAAAGGGCCGCCCACGCATTCTCGCCAACAAAAAAGGGGCAGACGCCCCTTTTTATCCTACCCGCAATCTCCGCGTAAATTCGCCGTTAGCAGAACATTACTTGGCGACAACGTTAACGTAGGTATGTTGATTAGGCCCTTTGACCGCAAAGTGCACCACGCCGTGCGCCGTGGCGAACAAAGTATGATCCGTGCCTATCCCGACATTCACGCCCGGACGATACACCGTGCCACGCTGACGAATCAAAATATTGCCCGAGAGCACGTCCTCGCCACCGAATTTTTTAACGCCCAAACGCTTGGAATGAGAGTCACGCCCGTTACGAGTACTACCGCCTGCTTTTTTATGTGCCATGTAAGACCCTCTACTTTAAGCGACAATCGATGTGATTTTCACATCGGTGTAAGGTTGCCGATGCGTCTTTTCACGCTTGTAATGCTTGCGGCGACGAAACTTAACGATTCGCACCTTATCGCCCTTGCCATGGCCTTCCACGGTCGCAATGACTTTAGCGGTCGCGACATAAGGCGCGCCAATTTTGACAGAAGCACCGGCACCGACTAGCAGTACCTGGTTAAATTCAACGTGTGCACCCTGGTCTGCATCGAGCTTCTCGATACGCACCGTAGCACCTTCTTGGACGCGGTACTGTTTACCGCCCGTGGCAATCACGGCATACATGGTTAACTCCAGCTAGGACGGCCGGATGGCCGCAAAAGAGCCGCGAAGTGTACTGCGGCGAGCGGTTGCGGTCAAACCTGATTGCAAAATACGCTTTATAACCGGCCACCCACTAAGGCCCCCCCAACCAAGTGCCCACCCACGTATTCCCATTGTTAGGTACCATAAAGCCTTCAAGGTTTGAGCGCTTCATGACACTAGATAAGATCCGAGCATTAGTAACCGTTGATTTTGAGGCCGTCGATCGGGTCATCAAGCATCGCTTACACAGCCAAGTCGCCTTAGTGGACCAGGTCGCCACCTACATTATTCACGCTGGGGGTAAGCGCCTCAGGCCGCTATTAGTGCTGCTGGCCGCACGCGCTTGCGGACATCAAGCACAAGCGCATATCGACGCCGCCGCCGTGATTGAGTTTATTCATACCGCCACGCTACTGCACGACGATGTGGTCGACGACTCCTCTTTACGTCGTGGCCGCGACACCGCCAACGAAGTATTCGGCAATCCCACTAGCGTGTTGGTCGGAGATTTCCTGTATTCACGCGCCTTTCAGATGATGGTGGACCTTGATCGCATGCGCATTATGCAAATCCTCGCCGATGCTACCAACGCCATCGCCGAGGGCGAGGTGCTACAGCTGATGAATGCCCGCGATCCGAACACCACCGAAATTCGCTACCTCGAGGTCATCCACCGTAAAACTGCGCGTCTTTTTGAGGCGGGTGCACAAATTGCCGCTGTGTTAAGTGACCGCTCGCCCACTATTGAAGAATCGCTGGCCCAATATGGAAAGCACTTGGGCACGGCCTTTCAACTGGTCGATGACACCTTAGATTACGAGGCGGATGAAGAGAGTTTGGGGAAACATTTAGGGGATGACCTGGCGGAGGGAAAACCCACTCTCCCCTTGATATATGCGCTGCAACACGGCAACGCCGCTCAGCAAAGCCTAATTCGGCACGCCATCGAGCACGGTGGACGCGAGCATTTAGCTGAAATTACCCGCGCCGTTGCAAGCCTCGGAGGGCTTGCGTACACTGCGACGCTGGCTGCTCGAGAGGCTGACCAGGCCTTAGCGGCGTTAGCGCCATTGCCCGAAAGCCCCTATAAGCAGGGCTTGTGTGAGTTAGCGCGGTTCGCGGTGGTCCGCAAGAATTGATTTGTTCGCCTTTTGATTTCGGGGTGTAGCTCAGACTGGTAGAGCGCGTGGTTCGGGTCCACGAGGTCGCAGGTTCGAATCCTGTCTCCCCGACCAATTCAACTTAATATTG
>JAYUFB010000113.1:0-8229 GCA_043738945.1 Gammaproteobacteria bacterium | reverse complement strand
TGATGCGAATGCTGAGCATGCGCTGGTTGTTCGTTCTGGCCGTCGCCATTTTCACGATGGCTTCAATCGGCTGCGCCGCCAGTGGCGATTTCAGCGCCTTGATTAGCTGGCGGGTCGTCCAGGGATTTTCCGGTGGAACGTTGATACCGCTAGTATTCTCGGCAGTGATACTCATGTTTCCCCCTCGGCGCCAGGGTATCGCGAGCATGCTGGCAGGCGTACTAGCAGTACTGGCGCCGACCATCGGTCCAATCGTCGGCGGCTGGATTACCACGACCTATTCCTGGCACTGGCTATTCCTGCTCAACGTTATACCTGGCCTCTTCTCGGCCGTCCTCGCCTGCGCGCTGTTACCGAAAGCGCCGATGCGTCTGCATGAATTCCGAACGCTCGACGTTCAATCACTGATTTTCATGGCGATGGCCCTGGCCGCCTTGGAACTAGCGCTCAAGGAAGCTCCGAACGGCGGCTGGACCACCGGCCTCGTGGTCGGGTTGCTGACGCTTAGCCTGACCAGCGCTATCGCTTTTGTCCGTCGTACGCTGGACGTAACTCACAAGATTGTCGATCTTCGCAGCTTTTCCGATCGAAGTTTTGCGATCGGATGTTTGCTTTCTTTTGTGCTCGGGGTCGGCCTGTTCGGCTCGGTCTATCTCATGCCGGTCTTTCTTGGATTCGTCCGACACCATGATGCGTTGGGCATCGGTTCAATAATGTTGGTAACCGGTGTAGCGCAGCTTTTCGCCGCACCGCTCGCCGTCGCGCTTGAGGAGCACGTTGATGCACGACTGCTTACTGCCGCCGGCTTCGGGCTCTTAGCCTTCGGGCTCGGGCTTAGCGCCTTTCAGACCCCGCAAACAGATTACGCTGGGATGTTCTGGCCGCAGGTCATTCGCGGCATCGGGATAATGTTCTGTCTACTGCCACCAATCCGGCTGGCGCTCGGTAATCTAGCCATGGATTTGGTACCGGATGCGAGTAGCGTCTTTAATCTGATGCGCAACCTGGGAGGCGCCATCGGTCTTGCCCTAATCGATACGGTAATCTTCAGCCGTTCAACGCTACATGGTATAGCGATCACGGCGGAATTGGGCGCGGGTAATATCAATACGGCGCGATTTATTGGTCTTTCGCCCGAAGCATTCGCATCGCGCTCGCCTGGCCCGCCTGATGCCTTTGTTCAGGCAATGCTGCGTCCGCTCATCGAAGACGCGGCGCTGACGCAAGCTATCAACGAGGCCTGGGCGTTGATTGCCCTCCTAACGGTTGCGGCCTTACTTATCGTGCCATTGGCCAAGCGACCACCGCTGGCGAGTCGTTCTAGCGCTGACGCTTTCGCTGCGGAAATCTCATAATCGACGATCGACTCAGTCGGCCAGTTCCGTGAGTAACGCTTTCGGGGCGGTCGCGATGTGCGTCAGCGTACATACGGCATTCGATGTTCCCTTCTATGCTTCGCTGGAATTTTAGATCGTCACTGCGACTTGAGAGGCCAAACCTCTACGTGCTTTCTACACGTCGCTAACGCACCTATCGTGCTCAGATGCACGCCAATGCAATCTCGACGAACAAGCGATAGCGCGTATTTCGCGCAACTAAGCTAAGGAGTGCCGATGACCAATGAGAAACAAATGCCCTCAGGCCAGAACGACCCAAAGGCGGTAAATCAAGGAGAAGGCGATCGTGAATCCGCACGGCGCTACAACGAGTCGGCGCAGGAGTTCGTGAACTCTCCGCGCGGTCGCTCAGCGATCGATGACGCCGGCAACGTGGATGCGGACGAATTGGAAGCACTGCACGACGCGGAATAAGCGGGGTTATCGCGGGCGAAAAAGGAATATCCTGAAGTGGTGCGTCGGGCACCTGAGGCCCCACCAAGCGAACGAACCTAAAGCCTGGCAATCGATGACGTAGATATTTACATTCGAGCAGTCAGGTATCGCCGTTTTACTCGGGCTTTCGGTGGATTATTCCGCGGGCGGCAGGTCGAATCAATAATTGAGCGAGACGGCGCATTGTGCGCTCTTAGGCCCTAAAGAACCGAAATCCGCATCGGCCCTAATCGGTCCACGAATGTTTAAGGAGGTTAGCCTTATGAATGACAATAAACTCAAACAGCCAACTGTGATTGAAGATGCTACTGAGGTGATGTCGGAAATCGTGAAACCAAAAATCGGTTCGAAGACGTTGGAGGGGAAGCGGAAAGCACAAACCACGGCTTCGGAGAGCATCAAAAAAGAGCCGATATGACTGGATAAAATACGCGGCAGGGTCAAGTTAGACCTGGGCGGTTCGTGCCATCAGTTAAATGCCCGTGACAACGGGCAGCGGATCAATGTCTCGCCGTGGAGCCCGGCATTCCGTGGCCGGCAGAAGTTTGCGCTCCCGCCGTGCCGCTTGGCGACCGCGTTGTTTCCTGTTCGCCGTTTGTCGAGGCGGCACCGTCGGCGCCGATCGTATTGCGATCGGCGGACCGTTCCGCACGGTACAGTCGGCGTTGGCGGCAATGCCGTCGGTGCGTTCCATGCATTCGGGGTGTTTGTCATACACGCTGGCACCTGGTTCGCTGTTGGTTTCCACAGCATGCAATGGCAACGCCACCATACTAAAAACAGTCACGTTAAAGAAAAATCGTCTCATCGTTCATTCCTTACGACCCGCGAATCGCTCGCAGATAGGCAGCCTTCTCGCCGAAGGCCATGTTGCAGTTCAACCAGCGCGGCGGGTTACTACTTTGCGGAGTCTAACGGAGGCCGAGGTACGACAGGATGAAGCCAACGATGACGACTAGTCCGACGATGTAAATGATGCTGTTCACAAATATTCTCCGGTGGGCATTGGCCCGATCTTTATTCATGATCCACTAAAAGGCGCTAATTCTCCGTTCGTTGCCGCACACGAAATTTCGATTGCCGGACCACGCGCTCGGGGCACCGCTTCTGATCGGTGGCACAGACGGCAAAGCATCCCTGTGAAATCCACGTTCAATCATTTATCAGTGATCCTTGTGGCGCGTACGGGAAGGCCGAAGATACGGTTGCAACCGATCAGTTTCCTTCTTGACCACGGCGTAGCACTCACAACACAATTTTTCGAGTTGCGGCCGATTCAATACCGTGATCTTTCCGCGGTTGTAATCGATCACACCAAGACGCTGCAATTTGTCGGCAGCATCGGCGCTCCTTCGCGTCGAACCCCAAGCATATTCGCGATGAGTTCCTGCGTCATCGTCAAGCGGTTGCTCGGTAGCCGGTCTAGTGAGATCAATAGCTAGCGACACAGTTGCTGATCAATCGTAAGCGTACGGTCTGGGCAGGTTGCAAATGCGCTTGCAGTTGAGCGTCACGCCGCTAATTGCTGTTCGATGGGCGCGATAGCTTCGGCGACATTCCACGGCAGGAGCTCGTCGACGCGATTGATTGGATGATCGGCAATGTGCGTCAGCACATGCGTGAGATACGCTTGAGGGTTAAGGCCATTGAGTTTGGCGGTGCCGAGGAGCGAGTAGATCGCGGCGGCGCGTTCGCCACCGGCGTCGGAGCCCGCGAACAAATAGTTTTTCCTGCCAAGTGCCACGGCGCGTAATGCGCGTTCGGCGATGTTGTTGTCGATCTCGAGGTGCCCATCGTCGCGGTAACGCGTGAATGCCCGCCAACGCGAGAGCATGTAACGGATGGCACCGGCGAGCTCAGATTTTTTGGAAATCTGCGTTAGCGTGGCGAGACACCAGCAATGAAATGCATCGAGCAGCGGCCCGGCCCGCGCGAGTCGTTGTTGTTGCCGAACCTCGGGCGAGTGGCCTCGGATCGACGCTTCAATACCGTACAGTTCACCGATCCTTTGTAAGGCCGCGTGCGCGAGTGGGGATTTTGTGGCCTGGTGTACCTCGAAGAATTTGCGGCGGGCGTGGGCCCAGCAAGCCGCTTCGATCAGCGGTGAGTCTTTACGCGCATAGAGTCCGTTGAACCCAGCGTAACCGTCGGCTTGTAAGGTCCCGCTGAACTTATTCAGATGCTGCTCAGGGTGCTTGGCCCTGCGATCCGGCGAATACGCAAACCATACCGCAGGCGGGGCCTTGTCAGCGGATGCGCGATCATCGCGCACATACGTCCACAAGCGACCTTGCTTGGTGGTGCCACGACCCGGACACAACACCGGCACCGGGGTGTCGTCGGCATGTAATTTAGATCCGGCCAACACCTGCGTGCTCAACGCATTGATCAGCGGACGCAAGAGTGCACAGGACTGCCCGACCCAATCGGCGAGTGTAGAGCGCTCTAAATCGATCCCTTCACGTGCATAAATCTCCGACTGCCGATACAGCGGCACGTGATCGGCGTATTTACTGACGAGCACGTGGGCCAGTAATCCGGGGCCAGCCAAGCCACGGGCAATGGGGCGACTGGGCGGCGGGCTTTGCACCAGGCTCTGGCAGGCAGTGCACGAGAATTTAGGTCGCACATGGCGGATGACTTTGAATCGTGAGGGCACGTACTCCAAGACTTCGGCGACGTCTTCACCGATAGCACGAAGCTCACCGCCGCACGCGGGGCACGTGCAGGCCGCCGCATGCGTGATCGTCTCGCGCGGCAGGGTGGCTGGCAGCGGTCGGCGAACGGGTTTTTGGCGTTCAGGCCGTGGCGCTGATGCGGTCTGAAACCGTTCTTCGGTCTCCGTCTCACTGGCTTCGAGTTCTTCGAGACTGAGTTCGAGTTGGGCGATCTCTTGATCGAGCTGTTCCGAGGAACGACCAAACTGCATCCGCTTTAAGCGGGTGAGCTCAAAGCGCATCTTGCCGATCAGGACATCGCGCTCCAAAATAACGGCGCGCAGCGTGCTCACGAGGTCTTGTAAGCGCTCGATGTCGGTGGGCAATGTGCGCTCGCGTGACACCCATGAATTATACGCGACTCACTGCCTTAATGCACAAAAAAGCCCATAAAAACAGCGCATTTATCGCATTTTAATTACGCCGCCAATTGCGGCGCTTGCGTGCGCCGTGGTCGACGCCAATCAATCCCTTCGAGGAGCATCGAGAGCTGTGCGGGTGTCAGATGCACGGTACCACTCGACGCGGCAGGCCACACGAAGCGACCCGACTCCAGTCGCTTGGCGAATAAACACAAGCCATCCCCATCCCACCACAGCGCTTTGATCCGATCGCCACGCCGACCCCGAAATAAAAACAGCTGACCTGAGTACGCGTCTTCACTCAACTGGATCTGAATGAGCGCGGCGAGTCCATCGAATCCATTCCTCAGATCAGTCGCCCCACACGCGATCCAAATCCGCATGCCGCTCGGCGGTACGATCATCGGGCCGCTGCCAACACCTCGCGCAGCAGCGCGCCATCGACTACGCCGCGCACCCGCACACAACAACTCGCCAAATCAATCTCAATCACGCCGTCACCTGTCGCGCGAGTCGGCGCACTCACTCGAACGGCAGCGAGCGTCGCACTGGGCTTCGACTTCGTGACTTGCTTCGTCGTCTGCCCTGTTGTGCGCGAGAGCATGCGCCAGTACGAGAGCAAGTTCGGTCGAACCCCGTGACGTCGTGCGACTTCGCTCATGCTCACGCCCGTCGCATAACTCTCGGCGACCATTTGCGCCCGCTGCTCATCCGTGAACTTGCGCATCACCCGCCGCGTCACTACCGTTGCTGTTGCATCACCCATCACACTCACCATTTGAAAAATTACCGTTGAGCATCATCAACGACAACCCAACTCAAATTCTATGTGCCTAGACCGGACGGTTACGATCAATCGAATGATGGCGATTGCAGACTGCGGTCTGGGCCATTTGCGTGATCAGCGATTGCGTGTAGCGCAACAGCAGTAGGGAGATCTCTTCATGGCGATTGAACTCATTCTTAAGGAGTTGTCCAGGGAGTCGGTAAGCCTGTCCGGCGCTTTGTACAATCGCCCGACTCGGGGTGCTTTCGCCACCCATGAATAAGGCAACGCCGATTAGTCCCTCGTTGCCGACGACCGAGATTTCGGCTGACGCGTCGTTTTCCATGACGTAAAGCAGCGAGATGGCATCGGTCGGGAAATAGACATGCCGCATCGTATCCCCAGATTCGTACAAGACTTTGCCAAGCGCCAACGACACCAGTTCAAGTCGCGGAAACAAGCGCGCCTGAACTTCATTGTTGGCGCCGACGCTGATTTGAGCCACTTCCAAGGTGTCTGCCGACGTTACATTGAGCCAGTGCGGCCAGTCCAGCAGCCGCATCAATGCTGGTGATTAGGCTTTAAAGGTTGGCTCAATCTGGCGTCGGCACGATGGCTCAATCTGGCGTCGGCACGATGGCTCAATTCGACGTCGGCGGCAACACCCGCTAATTGATACATCGCCGCGCGAACGTCGAAGTTCACCTCGTTGGGCTGCTGGGTCCGGTGACGCGCCTTGGGTAAGGGCGCTTCCGGCTGTGGTCTTTCGGCGTTAAGCGCCGCCACGACCTGTTCAATCTGGGCGTCGCATTCCACGACGCATTGTTGATAGAAGTCATAGAGCGCGAGTGCCTGCTTAAGGGCGAAGACGTGTTCCGGCTGATAGTTGCCGACCAGCGCCGCACGGACCGTGTCGACGTTGGCCCGGCACCGAACGTCGCGTAGCGCGGCTAGTTCGTCAGGATCGCGCACCCCGCTAACAATCGCGCGAACAATCCTCATCCCCGTGACGCCGGTAAGGTCGCTGATGACATGAGGCAGCTGCAGATTCATGAAGGTCAGCGCTTTTTGCAGGTGCTGAATATGCGCTGCACTATAATCCAGATGTCGCTCGCGTGACCGCAAATACGCGCGCAGTGCGACAATCTCACGGCCGGGACGAAAGCTTGCGCGCAATAGCCCGCAGGCGTGTCGCCGTTGCAGCCATTGCGCATCATTCACATCACTCTTTCTCCCCGGAACCGCACGCGCTTCGCGCGCATTCGCGAGAACGACATCGAGCCCGCGCGATTCCAACAACTCGTAGGCCGCGACCCAATATACGCCGGTCGATTCCATCGCCACCGTTTTAATCCCGGTTTCGATAAGCCAATCCGCCATGCGATGGAGATCCGTCGTGAACGCTTGAAACGTTCGCACCGGCTCCTCACTGAGTTCAGGGCTCACTGCCACGACATGGAAGCGCGAACCTATATCAATCCCTGCCGCAAACTCGTGAATGATCGGTAACCCGGTGGGCTTAAACTTCGTTTTAGTTCCAGACATGCGATCCTCCTGTTGGATAGACGCAGGATTGGGGACTCGGATTGAATCAATTTCCTAAACGGGGTCACCCGAAGGCGCCGCCACAGCTCGGTCCGCAGCTTCCCCTGGGCCAGGTTTTTTGACGGGGTCGAAACCTCCAAGAAGCAGTCGGCCACTGTCCCAGCGCACGTTCAGTCTACGCACACCGTGTTTCTACACATAAGGGGCGCGGTAAACCGGGTGGGCCGTTTTTTAACAGGTCACGCTCCTGCTTCATCTCCGCCAGCTCACGACGCAGCCGCGACACTTCCGCTTCCAACTCCGTCACCGGCTGACGCGGGCTACTCACCGTTATCGGTTTCCCGTGCCGCGCTACCGCCACCCAATTCGCCAACGTCTTCATCGAAATCGATAAACCACGTGCTGCCTCCGTCACACCCAACCCATCACGCAACACCAGCTGCGCCGCCTCTTCTTTGAACTCTTTCGTGTAGACCCGTCGCGGGATCTTTTCCATTGCTACGCTCCTCGTTGAACTTCATTTTAACTTCAACGGTGGCGTCTACTTTTTCTAGCCTACCCCACTGTGCTTCCGAGTTCGACCCGATCTAGCCTCAGCGGCTAAGGTTTCAATTTCCCGTATAGCGGACTCTCGACGCGCAGATGAGCGCCGCTGAAGCGGCCGCTCCATAGCTGGTTAGGGCTTTCTTCTGCCATGTTTCTTGGTCAATTGTTTCGTTAGCTTGGCCACACGGGCCGATCGCCCTTCGATCAATTCTCCTAGCGCATGTTCCAATATCTCGAATGCATCAAGGAGGTCTGCCGAGGTTACTGCCCGGTCGTGACTACCCGAATTACCTAGCCATTTTAACGCCATCAGTTGCGCTCCGGTCGTTGGGTGCTTATTTGCAAACGCGTCGATTCGAGCGTGTAGCGTTAGATCAGTGAACTTGCCGCTCTTACCCTTTCGGCGCTTGGGGACGCCGAGATGATTCATCAGTAGCTCAAGTGCTATGCGTACTCGTCCG
>JAYUFB010000112.1:0-8329 GCA_043738945.1 Gammaproteobacteria bacterium | reverse complement strand
TGTGCCGCCATCTTGGTTCCTAGGATGCGGTTGGTGATCTTTTGGAAGGCGATGTCGCGTGCCACGTCCGGTGACCCATGGTTCGGTTTGACGTCGATACTGAATGGCGAGAAGCCGCAGTCATCGGTTGAACCGAGCTGATCCTTTGGAATGTACTTGACCGCCGTCATCAAGTCGTTGCACACCTCCTCAGGCGATTCTACCCGTGGACTAAGTCCATTAATGACCCCAATGAAGGCGACCGGCTTGACCCCATTGGCGTCCTTGCGCAGGCTAGCAGCGATATCTTTGTACACCTGTTCCTTGTTTCTCTCGCTCGCCAATTGAATTAAAAAATATCCGGCATTTATCTTAAACATGCTGGGCAGCAGATCATTGTAAGGTACATCCGCACTGTGCACAGAATCGCAGTCTCCGCCCGGGCAGGTATGAATCCCAATGTTTTTGCGCTCATCAGCGCTGAAACGATCCAGGACCCGATTGTTGAGCTCAATGAAATGCGGCAACATGTTGCGCCCCGTCCAAGGATTGCGTGAGTCGGCTCGGCAACTCAACCGCCCCTCGGTGAAATCGATAGATACCCGGGACGCTCCCGCCGCGAAAGCCTGGCGGATGTCCTTTTCACATTCGTTGCAAATATCGGTCTCGAATTGCTCCAGTGAATAACCCGGTAATTTTGTATCCAGAGGGTATAAAAGCACGATCATAGAAGGAGCAATAACGGCTTGCTTCATCGGTTTGGTGGTCAGTTTGATTGACTTGCGCAAAGAATCGGCGGCATAGGCCTTATATTTGAACGGGCCGCCCGTCAGCCGAGGAAGCTGGCGTTTGTGGCCGTCGGCAAAGATCGCAAAGTATTGGCCATCGCCCGCAAGCTTGTCGGCAAGCCCGGTACCCGCCAGGGTGTCGGTGAGCGGGTAGGTGGCAAAACTGGACCAGCGCTGCTCGCCATCAGAAATGATAGGCGACCCGGTGGCCTCAAAGCGCTTAATCGAGTCGCGCACGGCAATTTCTTGTTCGGCTTCTAACTGCTCCAATTTGATCTTTCCAGCATCATAGGCCGCATAGGCTTCTTGCAAATTCATCGGCCGCGGTAGCGAACCTACGTTTTCCGTGGGTATTCCGGTAATCGCTCGTGGATCGTAAGCCATGGGTATGCCCCCAATTAATTGAGTTAGCGGGTAGGAATACTACAGTCCTGACCTGCTGTGTCAAATACGGAAAGAAAAGTCTCCAGTCGACGGTCTACCTAACTATTGGCAGCGTAAACTCGACGAAAATGGAAAAAACAAATTGGTACAACTAGCCTCAGTACAGAAAACCGCGTTTGTGCTCGCGGGCGGAGGTAGCCTCGGAGCGGTGCAGGTGGGCATGTTGGCTGAGCTCATCAGTGCCGGGGTCCACCCGGATATGATCGTGGGAGTATCGGCGGGAGCGCTCAATGGAGCTTTCCTCGCATTTGACCCGAGTCTGGAAACCGTCGAGCGCATGGCGGTTCTGTGGAGTCGCATGACCACGCGCGAGGTATTGGGGCTCTCGTGGCGTTCATTGCTAGGGTTCCTGGGGTTTCGTGATCACATAGCCAGCGCACAGGGGCTTCGTTGCCTATTGCAGCGCGAACTACCCTACCAAACATTCGCCCAAACCGCAGTTCCCCTCTATTTGGTATGTGCTGACTTAATAACTGGCGAGGAAGTGGTTATTTCTCAAGGGGGTGTGATTGAGGCAATTCTCGCAAGCACCGCAATCCCGGGCGTCTTCCCGCCTGTTCAACAGGGGGGGCGCTATCTCGTAGACGGTGCGGTAGCGTCCGGCACCCCTATTTGCACAGCCGCCGATTTGGGCGCCACCCGAGTAATCGTATTGCCGTGCGGATTCCCGTGCGCGCAAAATTCGGTGTCGCGGCATGCACTCGGGCGTGCTATGCATGCGATCACCCTGACGGGTTCTCATCAATTACGCCGCGACTTCGCGCACTATTCATCGACGCTGAGCATGCGAATTGCCCCACCGATTTGTCCTCTAAGCCAATCTTCCTATAACTATTCAAACGGCGCTGATCTCATTGCACGTGCCCGCGCCTCGACGCGCGCATGGATTGACGGCGGTGGACTAAATTGCGGAAATTTCCCTCAACAGCTATCGATGCACTCGCATTGAGTTAGTAAACTGTAAGTGGTGAAAGACTACAGCCTCATCCTTTGGTTGGTATTCGTATTTCTGATACTGCGCGGACTGCGTTATGTGCTGGGCGCGCGTATTTACCTGACTTCTGCTATTCAAGAGGTCACCGTAGCCCTCTGCGCCGACGATCAGGTACCGGAACAGCAACGCCTACTTTTGAGGACCTTGGATTGGACGCTGGAAGAACTCGGCATGCGACCTATTGGGTATGTCGTTCATCCACCTTTTTTGACCTATTATGATAAGCCCGAACATAGTTGCGTTTTTCTCCATGCTAGCGAACCGATTGAGGCGCATGTCTCAAGGCGTGCAGCTCCTGAGTACGGCGCGTCCGTCAATATTCAGTGGATCACGCGATTGAAAGATGGGCGCATGCTAGTCACGGGCGATATGGGGAGCTCGGTCTACGAGGCACTGCCACTAGTATTGTCGGAATGTCGTACCGCCAGCGCGGTGGATTTGTTCAAACGTCATCAACAGCGAGTGCAAGCGATTATTGGCGAGAAAACAGCTTATCCACCTACCTTAGAGCAAATCGCTGCCGTGATGACAATGACTTACTCTGCGCTGCGCTTATATTACCGAGGCCGACACTGGAGCGTTAAATCCGAGGATCCGACACTCGATCGCGTAACCCTTAAAGGCGCTATAGGGTTGATTGATCAGTCCATTAAATCTTTTGGTACTAAAGGCGTGTTGCTCGCGCCCCTCGGTGAGGTGACCGATGTCAATCGACGCCAGCGAATTGAAGCGGATTATCAAGCAGTGGAGCGCATCGCGCGCGCCCCTCGATCGGCACCGGGGATTCCTTGGCCGCTACTGATATTGATGGCAGCGACGGCCGTTATATCGGTGACCGCAATGGCGGTATGGTGGGACGTCAAAGTAGCACTTATTATTTTCACGGTGATTTTATTGCATGAGGGGGGCCATGCCTTGGCCATGCGTATGGTAGGTCACGCCGCCGTCCACATTTTCTTCGTGCCGCTTCTGGGCGCGTTGACCATCGGTAGGGCGATGAATCCCAGCATTCGCGAGCGTACCGTGATCCTCCTCGCGGGTCCCGTGCCGGGGCTAGTTATCGGCTTATTGCTATTGTTGCTATACGAGCATGAGAGGAATCCCGCGGTCTACGGCGCAGCAATTGGCTTTCTAGTCATCAACGCCTTGAACATAATACCCGTTGTTCCTTTGGACGGCGGCCGCGTATTTGAAACCTTATCGCGCCCTGAAGGGGTGGTAAGGTTCATGCTGCAAATCAGCAGCGTACTAGGTTTGGTCGCCGTAGCGCTGTATTTGCGTGATCCTGTTTTTGGAGCCTTCGCTCTGTTGTCGGTGCTCATCATGCCCCGTCAGTGGCTAGCGTATAAATTTCGTGCCTCGCTGGCGCGCAAAGTCAATGACTCCACTGATTGGTTGGGTGTGGTCAGGGCAGCGCTAGGGGTGATGACAGAGTCGTCCTATGCCAAGTGGCGCAGTCCTGCACGACAGGAGCTTGCGCGTGCGGCAGCAGATCAATTTACAGCACCTATGGCGACTAGAGAGGATTGGGCCTTTGGAATTGTGACCTATCTCGCGAGCCTCGCTATTGTGGGCGTCGCCGCGCTGGTTTGGATGCGCGTCAAGGTTACTTAAGGGTGTTTTGCTAGTTGGCAATATCCGAAAGGAAAACTCGGGCTTTTGCTCGGCCCCACATGGAGTTTGTCCCGCTTGCCCCAAGCCGCTTGCCCCAAGCCGCTCGCCGCATGCCCAGCACACGGTACACTGGACTTAAGTGACATTACCTAAATCCGATCCTAGTGCGTCATGGAGTCGATTGCCCTTGGTGCCGTTAGCCGCGCTGTGGGCGACCCTAGCGATGCAGGTCTCGATCATTGAAAACGCCGCCTACATTCACGACCACGCCATTCCGCGCTGGCAGCCGATACCCTTAATTATAATCCCGACCCTCATTCTGGTGACTTGGTTAGTATTTGAATTGCGGTCCTCGCGCTATTTGGAAATCCCGCTCGAACCTTGGCGACCTTGGTTCTATCATCAATTGTGGCGGTTACCGCTATTAGCTAGTGGCTATTTCGTGCTGGTTTTTGGATTACGCCATGCCATTTTCTCTGTGCATGGCGCAATTTACGCGCCCGGTCTGTCTTGGCAAACGCTGTATGTGTTTGAGTTTATAAAATCGACCCTGTTTTATTGCCTATGCTTGGGGCTGGTATACGGAGCCTTATCGATTTTGCGTTCACGCGAACAAAGTGCTCAGCTGCTGGTGGTGCAGGCAGCGTTAGCAGAAGCACAAATAGCGCGGCTCCAGGCGCAGATAAGGCCGAAAGAAGTCGTGACTTTTTTCGATGAATGTGTAAAGCACTTCGCGCCGGGCTTCGCGCGGCTTAAATGACAAACATGGCAACTACAGTGATAGCCATCACGACGGTTGCAGCCCACCCCAGAGTGCGTAACTTAGGTCGTATCACAAACTTACCCATGATGTCCTCGCGCGAGGCAAGCAACATCATAATGGCCATAATGGGTACCGCGATGACGCCGTTTATTTCAGCGCTCCAGAGTAGCGCTCGCATAGGATCGAGATGCGTGAAATTAAGGACCACTCCGCCTAGGGTGGCGATGGCGATGATGCCGTAGAACTCGATGGCTTCGTGGAGTTTCATGTCGAGCCCTGAGCGCCATTCGAAACTTTCGGCTACCGCGTATGCGGCTGATCCAGCGAGTACCGGTACGGCCAACATTCCGGTACCGATAATGCCTAAGCTAAATAGCAAAAAAGTTGCCTGACCGCCTAAAGGTCTTAATGCTTCAGCCGCTTGGCCCGAAGTCTGAATATTGACGACTCCGGCGACATGCAAGGTCGCGGCGGTGCTTAAGATAATAAAGAACGCGATCAAATTGGAAAATCCCATTCCAAGATAGGTATCCCAGCGAATTCGCCGTAGGTGTTGACGTGCAACATCCTCGGCATGGGGAAGTAATTGTGCTGGGTGTTTATTGGCGTAAGCCCGTAAGTCCTCCATTTCTTGGGCTGCCTGCCAGAAGAACAGATAGGGGCTGATAGTGGTGCCAAACACCGCCACAATTATGGTAATAGTGTCGTGATTCAGGTTGAATTTCGGTAAGACAGTTTCGCGGACAACTTCCCCCCAGGGCACATGGATGGTAAATACCACCGCTACGTAAGAAAGTAGGGCAAGCGTTAGCCACTTTAGATAGCGAACGTAAGACTCGTAGCGTAATAACACTTGCAATGTAAGGCAGACGACGCCAAACCCCACCGAGTATAGATGGGCTGATCCCCCGAGCAATAGTCGGAGCGCCTCGCCCATGGCGGCAATATCCGCGGCGATATTGATGGTGTTGGCGACCAGCAATAGTCCTACAATGCCGTAAAGAACGGAGCGGGGGAAAGCGGATTTTATATTCGCAGCAAGTCCGCGCCCGGTGATGCAGCCCAGACGGGCACTTATCATTTGAATGCCAACCATTAGTGGATAGGTGAGTAGCACCGTCCACAGCATATTGAATCCGAATTGCGCGCCGGCTTGCGAATAGGTTGCGATACCGCTGGGATCGTCATCCGCGGCACCGGTGATGAGTCCCGGCCCTAATTGTTTTACCCGCGGATGTCCCGCAATATTCTTGAGTAAATTGACCATCGGCGATTTTTAGTCTTAAGCGAGCAACCTAGTCGCAACTGATGCGCTAGCGTTTCGTAGATCGTCTGCCGCAGTCGGCAGGAGCGCGCTCTAGGCGTGCCTGAAGCGTTATCGAGCTTTAGCGGATACCGCGCGTCGCGCAGCAAAACTTACCACTCAAACAACTGCCCACAGGGACGTCCTTTATGACCAATGACGATGAAAGATAGTCTGGCGAAGATCCGCTGTAAAGCCTTAAATTGCGAATCATGGCATCCGATCAGAAATTTGTGACTTATGTCTGCGATCAGATCAGCGGTGCGGGAGTGATTTTCTCGCGCAAAATGTTTGGCGAGTATGCGATTTACTGTGACGACAAAGTAGTGGCATTAATTTGCGGCAATCAGTTTTTTGTAAAACCAACGCAAGCTGGGAAGGCGTTGCTTGATTCACCTTTTAGAGTCACCGCTTTATAAAGGAGCCAAGCCATGGGCGTCGCGCTTGATTGCCAGCACGGCGCGGCGCTAAAGTTAGATAAGGACTCGTGAGTTAACTCGTTGAAAATACGAGAATTATCGCTTTTTAGCTGCTCGCTTCGAGCGTACCTCTGATAGACTTTGGCCATGACGCTCACTCCCTACCAGCAATTGGAACAAGAATTCAGGCGTCTGCACGCTTTTCGCGGTGCGCTTTCGTTGTTGCGGTGGGATGCGGCAGTGATGATGCCACGCGGGAGTGCCGATGTGCGCGGGGAACAATTGGCGGCACTTGAGACCGAACATCACGCGCTGCTGACCACGCCCAAGGTGGCACGACTCCTGGAACGGGCCGAGGCAGCTTCGTCGCAATTAGACGATTGGCCGCTCGCGAACTTACGTGAAATGCGCCGGCAACGAGATCACGCCATTGCAACACCGCCTTCGTTGATTGCTCGGCTCGCCAAAGCGACGGCGCGTGCCGAAGTTTTTTGGGTGGAGGCGAAGAAGGCCAATGACTTCAAAATATTGGCACCGCACCTCGCGGAGGTTGTGAACCTGGTGCGCGATAAGGCTGCCCTTTTGGGTCAGGCGCGTGGGTTAGCTCCTTACGATGCGTTAGTAGATGGTTTCACACCCGGTATATCTACTGAAGATATCGAAACAATTTTTAAAGCCTTGGCGCGCAAACTTCCTGGACTTATTAATCAGGCCATTGAGGTGCAGGCACAAAGGCCCGCCGTTCCCTTGGTCGGGAAATTTTCAGCGTCGCGCCAACGCGCTTTGTGTACGGAAGTTCTTAAAACTTTAGGATTTCCCTTCGACCGCGGCCGCTTGGACGAAAGTGAACACCCTTTCACCGAGGGCGTGCCGGGGGATATCCGCGTGACCACCCGCTTTGATACTAGCGATCCGTTTTCGGGGCTTTTAGGTGCCGTACATGAAACAGGTCACGCCATGTATGATCTGGGACTTCCCGTCGAGTGGCGAGATCAGCCGGTGGGCCGTGATCGCGGGATGGCACTCGAAGAGAGCCAATCGTTATTATTTGAAATGAACTTATGCCGTAGTCGGTCGTTCGTCAAATATTTGCGCCCGTTGCTCGAGAAAATCTTAAACGTCAATGGTGCCGAATGGACCGAAGAGAATTTATATCGGCATTTGACCCGAGTGCGACGCAGTTTGATCCGTATGGATGCTGATGAATTGACCTATCCGGCTCATGTGATGTTGCGTTATGAGTTAGAGAAAAAAATCCTCGATGGGGCGCTACCGATAGCCGATATCCCCGAGGCATGGAGTGCAAATTTGGAACAGCGATTGGGTCTAAGGCCTAGTAGTGATGTCGACGGTTGTTTGCAGGATATTCATTGGGCGGTGGGCTATTTCGGTTATTTTCCCTCATACGCATTGGGGGCTGTGGTTGCGGGTCAACTGAATGAAGCGTTGCGTGCTGCAAGGCCTGCGTTGGATGAGGAAATTGCGGCCGGCCAGTTTGAAGGCGTGTTGGATTGGTTGCGCGAAAATGTGCACGGTGTGGGTGCGCGGTTGCCCGTAAAAGAGCTGATTAAGCATGCCACCGGCAAGCCGCTAACGGCGGCGGCCTATTTGCGCTATCTTGAAGCCAAGTATCTCGAAGTGAGCTAATACCGATATGCTTGACCCGCTCAAACCGAATTCGAATAATTTTAATAAGTTACAAGCCCAATTGCGCGGCGCGGTCGGTAAGGCGATTGGCGATTATCATATGATTGCCAATGGTGATCGGGTGATGGTATGCCTCTCGGGTGGTAAGGACTCTTACACGCTGCTCGATATCCTCTTGAGTCTGCAACGCAGCGCTCCTATACATTTCGAGATTTTGGCGGTGAATCTCGATCAGAAACAGCCTGGCTTTCCGGTTGAGATACTGCCGCAGTATTTAACCAATCTTAAGGTGCCGTTTCGAATTATCGAGCAGAACACCTATTCAGTGGTTAAGCGTGTTATCCCGGAAGGTAAGACCATGTGCGGGCTATGTTCGCG
>JAYUFB010000111.1:0-22086 GCA_043738945.1 Gammaproteobacteria bacterium | reverse complement strand
CGCTTGTTGTACGCACGTACGCTTGAGCAACTAGAAGCACTTGATGAGGCACAACGTGCCTATGCCGCAATTGCACCGAGCTTTCCAGGTGCCGAGGCTAAACTTCGCTATGCTTTGCTATTAAAACGTCGCGGCAAAATCGACCAATCGCAACAAATATTTATAGATTTATTGGAAAGTGCTGCGTTGGCCCCGCCGCACTATCGCAAGGCTCAAGCACAGTGGTTGGACTATGCTCGGAAGGAATTAGCGTGAATGTCCTAGTAGCTCCCCTTCGCTGACAATGACGGCATTGCCGCCTATATGGGCGGCAATAAATTCACCCTGGGCGATTTCGATTCTGACACTTACCTTTCCGGGGCGCATCATCTGCTGACCTTGGTAACCTACAAAACCTTCAAATTCGCTTTCGAACAGCGCATGCTCCCATAGATAGGCCGCGAGCATCGAATGCGCGTTACCACTGACGGGATCCTCCAGAATACCCAAAGCCGGACAAAACATGCGCGAATGGGTTGATAGGATTTCAGCAGTACGAGTCAGGGCGAAGACAAAAAAGCCTTCGGTGCCGATTTCACGCCCGAGTTCCATCAGAATTTCAAAGTTAGGTGTCAGTGAGTCGAGGACGGTTAGATCGCAGATAGGCATTAGTAAACGCGAGCTACCTTTGCGAGCAATTCTCGTAGGGAGGTGTTTGTGTAATGCTTCTGGCGCGATTCCGAGGGCTGCCGCGATTCGCTGGGTTGTCTTCGAGGGTAGGGGCGCCTCAAGCTGCGGGCGGGTTTGACGAAATTCTATGGTCGATTCGCGAATCGTTACGTCTAGGATACCGGCGCTCGAATATTGTCGGCAGATGCCTGTGCCGCGTCGCCCGGTGGCGAATAAAACGGCGTGGGCAGCGATTGTTGCGTGACCCACAAACGGTGCCTCTTTACGCGAATTAAAGAAACGTAACCGAATGTCGTGGTCAGCGCTATTCGCCGCCAGTACAAATGCCGTTTCGGCATGCGAGAATTCGCGCGCAATGGTCTGCAATTGGCTGTCGCTTTGTCCCTCGGCATCCAGAATTACGGTGGCTGGATTGCCCGTAAATGGCATATCGGTAAAGCCGTCAACTTGAAAAATGCGCAAGATGAAATCTCCGGCTAAGCTACACTGCTAAAGCATCATGCTAAACACACTCGATTATTTTGTCACCTAACGTCGAAACCCTGGCGCGGCGTTTTGTGCCCGGCAATGGTGAGCTTAAGATTTGTCGAATTGAGGTAGGGTTGGTCAACGAAACCTACCAAGTGCAACGGGATGGAATTCACTATGCGCTTCGCCTGTCTCGTGCCAAAAATCAGCAACAAGACCCCCTGTGGGAATCTCGCGTGCTGGAACTAGCGAGTGCTACTGGCCTCGCGCCGTCACTCGTATATTGCGACGTAGCTGATCGAGTATTGGTAACACGCTGGGTCGCAGGGCATTCATTGCCCCCTCTACAGGTGCGGCTGGCCGCGAATATTGTCAAAGTGGCTGGATTTGTGAAAGGTATTCAACGGCTGTCAATACCGCAGCCCGCTCGAGCGGTAAGCCCGCTGCAATGGGTGATGGCATACCGGAAGCAACTGAGAGAAATTTCAGAATTTCATGATGACTTGTCGGACTTAAGAGAAGTAGCCGACAGACGCTTAAGCGTTTTCGATCAGTCGGCCGCGCAAGTGCAGGTGCTTTGCCATAGTGATCTACATGTGGGTAATTTCATTGACAACCAAGGGGTGCTGGTAGCGATCGATTGGGAGTACTCCCATGTATCGCATTCGTGGTGGGATTTGGCGGGATGGAGCGCTGCCAATGAGTTTGAGCCGACTCTCAGTAATTATCTATTGCAGAGTTATTTAGAGCGTCCGCCCAGCGGTGGCGAATGGCAGTTGTTTCAAAATTTGATTTGGCTCTATGAGTACGTTTGCTTGCTGTGGGGTCAGCTCAATTTGCAACAGGCTGAGGTTTTAAGCAGCGCAAACATTTTAGAGCGTCAATCCCGATTGGCAGCGCATTTACGCACCGAAACTTAAGTGGTGGAGCACGAGTTCCGGCAGACTAGCGGTACGGGCAATGACGCCCGAGAACGATAATTGGAGCAGTCAATGGCGCAAATGACGGTAGTGGATCGTGATGGCAAGGAACACAGTATTGAGGCGAAGCCGGGTCTTAAACTTATGGAAATATTGCGGGAATTAGACTACGGGGTTGCGGCGATTTGCGGTGGCCTTTGTTCTTGCGCTACTTGTCATATTTATGTGGACGATAGTTGGGTGCCACGATTGCCTAAGCAACAGAGTGACGAATCGGACTTGCTGCGAGAGCTATCTGATTTCAGGCCGGCGAACTCGCGGCTCTCCTGTCAGGTGGATTTTACTGAAGCCCTTAGTGGCTTAAAAGTTACGGTGGCACCCGATTCATAAGGCTAGCGGCGTGAGGCTTGTTGGCGAACGGCTTCCTGGGCTGCTGCAATAGCAGCGGGGTCGCCGAGAAATCGCCGACTTAACGGCTGTAGTTGCTGGTCTAGTTCGAACAGCATCGGTATTCCGGTGGGGATATTGAATTCTAAAATGCCTGCTTCAGACATGCCATCGAGCATTTTGACGAGAGCTCGCAAGGAATTGCCGTGAGCGACAATGAGGACATCCTTGCCGCATCGAAGCTCGGGCGCGATGTTTGAGTCCCAGAAAGGACGCACCCGCGCCAGGGTATCCGCCAAGGATTCTGCCGTGGGTAATAATGTGGGATCAATATCGGCGTAGCGCGGATCGAAGCGTGGATGTCGCGGATCATCATAATTCAATGCGGGAGGCGGAGTGTCGTAGCTGCGGCGCCAAATTTTGACCTGCGCCTCGCCATATTGCGCCACTGTTTGAGCCTTATCGAGTCCTTGTAGGGCTCCATAGTGCCGTTCATTGAGTCGCCAAGTACGTGTCACCGGAATCCACATACGATCTGTAGTATCGAGTATTAACCATAAAGTACGAATCGCACGTTTTAAAACCGAAGTAAAAGCGATATGCGGTGTTAAACCTTCTTGGATTAACTGCGCTCCTGCGGCTTGTGCCTCCAAGATGCCTTGCGCACTTAGATCAACATCATGCCAGCCAGTGAATAAATTCTCGACATTCCAAGTACTTTGTCCGTGGCGGACTAATATTAATTTACCAGACAATAAATTCTCCTAATTATTTGCAGTTTCAATCTTCCACGAGCCGTCTAACGGATTGAACTGCAACCGATAGCGTTGCAAAATCGGGAGTTCTATCGGTTCGCAAGTCCACCACCACGCGTTGCAAAGACTCCACTTCTGTACAATGCAGTCCCATCCAATGCTGGACACGATCAACCGGGGTTCGCCCCTTGTGCTTAAGGGCTGCAATGCAAATTTTACGCTGCAGCGCATAAAGGTTATCACGCAAAGTCCCGCGTGCCACGGCTTGCCAATGACCATCAACGACGAGCAATTCAATTTGTTCGCGGATCCAGCCAAGTCCGATACTCTCACTCACCGCATAGTAGGCTATGGCGGCGTCGCGCATATTTAGGCCGGTTACGGTCGCAACTTCGACTAAATCCAACGCCGAGTGTAGCGCTTCTAACGATGCAATTCGTGTGGCTAGATTATTCGGAACCCGCTGTGCCACGAGTTCAGAGTGGAGCGCCCTATATTTTTCATTTTCAGTCTTACCCAACACTTTGCCAAGTTCTCGCAGTAATTCCGCGACCTTGGTTGCGTAGCGGTACACCGCACGCTCTATATCCAGATCGTTACGTAAGTTCTCAAGCAGCCAGTAACTCATATGTCGCAGTAAGCGCGTGGTCTGATGCATGGCGGTGTACTGCACAATGGCCGGTATTTGATTGTCGAGGGCTTCGATCTCCGCCCAGATTTCTCGTACTGCAAATACTTCCCGGGCAATGGTGTAGGCGCGGGCAATAGCTGCAGGCGTAGCCCCAGTGTCATCCTGGGCGCGTACCGGGAATGCTGGACCCATTCTATTAATGAGGCTATTGGTGATTGCCGTCGCGATAATTTCGCGGCGTAGACGATGATGTTTCAAGCGAGCCGCAAAGCGCTTTTGGACGGGCCTAGGAAAGTAACGGCTAAGTTCAGCCGACAAATAGGGATCTTCAGGCACGTTAGAATTGATGAGTGCCTTATACAGCCAAATCTTGCCATAACTTAGACTAATCGCCAGCTCAGGACGAGTAAGCCCCTCGCCGGCCTTGCGGCGTTCGGCAATTTCCTCATCGCTGGGCAAAAACTCGAGCGACCGATTCAAGTCGCCGGTACGCTCAAAGGCGCGAATGGCGTAGGCCGCTTCGTTCAGGCGCTCTCGTGATTGAAATTGTACTGTGCTAATCGCTTGGCTTTGTAAATAGTTATTGCGTAGTACCAAAGCGGCTACTTCGTAGGTCATGCTGACCAATAGCCGATTGCGCGCGGCCCGTGTAAGCTCCTTGGCATGAACTGCTCCGTTTAATAAGATTTTTAAATTGACTTCAACGTCTGAGCAATTCACACCGGCAGAGTTATCAATAAAATCCGTATTGAGGCGTCCACCCTGACGCGCAAACTCTACGCGCCCCAATTGGGATAGTCCTAAGTTACCTCCTTCGCCAATGACTTTACAGCGCAACTCGTGAGCATTAATACGCACTGCATCGTTACTTCGATCGCCTACATCGCCTTGGCTTTCGGCGCTTGCCTTGACGTAGGTGCCGATGCCACCATTCCAGAGTAGATCGACAGGAGTCTTTAGAATGGCACGAACAACTTCATTAGGAGTCGAGAATGCCGGTAGATTTAAAAGGACTTGCGCTTCAAGGCTCAAATTAATATTTTTGGCGCTGCGTACATATACGCCACCACCTTTTGATATTAGGGACTTAGTATAGTCTTCCCACGAAGAGCGCGTTAAATTGAATAACCGTGTACGCTCTTTGAACGAGCGCTCGGCATCGGGTTGCGGATCAATAAAAATATGTTGGTGATTGAATGCTGCCAATAGGCGAATATGCTGAGACTGAAGCATTCCGTTGCCAAACACATCGCCTGCCATATCACCGATGCCGGTAACACTGAAATCTTGCTTTTGAATATCAAGTCCCAGTTCGCGAAAGTGACGCTTTACGCATTCCCACCCGCCGCGAGCGGTAATTGCCATTTTCTTATGATCGTAGCCGGCCGACCCGCCGGAAGCGAAAGCGTCTCCTAACCAGAAGCCATATTCCTCCGATATTGTGTTGGCAATATCTGAAAAGGTGGCTGTGCCTTTATCGGCAGCGACTACCAAATACGGATCATCATTGTCATGACGGACTACTTGAGCGGGCGCAATGATCTTATCGTTGACGATATTGTCGGTTAAATCCAGAAGGCCGCGAATCAGTGTTTGATAACAGGCTATTACTTCGGCTTGTAGCTTTTCCCGATCGACGATGTCGGTGCGTCTGACCACGAATCCACCTTTCGCGCCGACCGGAACTATGACCGTGTTCTTGACCTGTTGGGCCTTCATTAGCCCCAAGACTTCGGTTCGAAAATCCTCGCGTCGATCCGACCAACGGATGCCACCGCGCGCAACTTTCCCCATGCGCAAATGCACCCCTTCCATGCGAGACGAAAATACAAACACTTCGAATAGCGGCTTCGGAAGCGGCAGCTCGCGGAGGTTCTGACTTTCGATTTTGACCGAGAGGTATTCCTTGGAGTGACCGGCAGCATCCTTCTGGTAAGCATTAGTACGCACGGTCGCGGCGATTGCACTCCATAGAGCGCGCAGAATCCGATCTTCATCGGAGCGGGTGACGTTTTCAAGGGCCAACCTAATGCGTGTTTCCAGTCGCTTTAGGCTACTCGCTCGGCTCTTAGGCTTCAGCGTTGGCTCAAATCGAGCGGTGAACAAATCGGTCATGAGGCGCGAAGTTGCTGGGTGGCTCACCAAAACTTGTGCGATATAGCCAGGACTAAACGGCAATCCTGCCTGCAACAAATATCGGCAATATGCACGCACAATCCACACTAATCGCCACGGTATGCCGGCCACTAAAGTTAACTGATTCAGCGCATCGCTATCCATTTGACCAGTCCATACGGCTGTCAGCGAATCCTTAATATTATTTTCTTGCTCTTGCGTCGTGCCAGTCGCTTTAGTTCGAAAAATCAATTCTAGGTCTTGGATCCAGGCCCTACCATCTTCAAACTCAAGTTCGTACGGCCGCTCGGCGATGACTTTAAGGCCCATATTTTCGATCATGGGCAGCAGATCCGATATTGGAATCGCCTCTTGCTTACGGAATACTTTTAGAAAAAACTTATCATGTTGACGTGGATCGCGGCGATAGATATCGAGAACAAGCGGTGCAGGTGTCTTATCTAGCGCTTCTAGAAAGTGGACGTCATTTGCAGCTACTTCAGGGTTAAAATCCTCGGTGTAGGCGGCGGGAAATGCACCTACATAGCGTCCGTATAGACGTAATGCGTAAGCCTCGTCAAATTGCGCGAGTAGAGCCGTTTTAAACGCATCCGCCCAAGAACGTACTGCGGCCGCCACCTGTTGCTCAACTTGGTCTACGACGACACGAATCGTATCGGTCGGGCGAGTCCGGGCTACGATATGAATACGCGCCAGGTTAGACTCGGCAATTTGCACTTGTGACTCTAAACTTTGTGCACCTAGTGCGCTGCCAACCACTCGTTCAATGCGTTGGCGCACTTGAGTATTATATTTCTCCCTCGGCACAAAAATTAGACAGGAATAGAAGCGGTGAAAGGGGTCGCGTCGCATGAGCAGACGTACCCGTGGGCGCTCTTGCAATCCGAAAATGCCAGTTACGATACGGATTAGCTCGGCGATGCTCGCTTGGAACAATTCATCGCGCGGAAACGCTTCTAAAATATGTTGTAGCGCCTTGCCGTTATGGCTGTCGGGTGCTAGCGCAAAGTGCTTTTTGACTTGGGCGACTTTTTGCCGCAGGAGCGGTATTTGGCTTGGGCTTGTGTTGTATGCTGCGGAAGTCCACAAACCTAAAAAGCGCCGCTCACCCACAGTGCGACCATTTTTATCAAATAGCTTGATTCCGATGTAATCTAAATATCCGGCGCGGTGTACCGTTGATTGAAAGTTACCCTTGGTCACTAAAGCTATGTCGCGCGAGCGAATTTGCCGACGAATGTCTGCGGGTCTAATCGTATTGGGTGGGGTTGGTGGTAGATGAGTCGAGCGTAAAATCCCTAACGCCGAGTCTTTGACAGGGTTCAAGGTTTCCTTGCCGACACCGCCTTGTAATCGGTATTCTTGAAATCCTAGAAAGGTGAAATTACGGTTCTCCATCCAGTCGAGCAGCGCGCGGGCTTCGCTACCGTCTTGGTGTTTGGCCGCCGATTTCAAATAGGTTAATTGTTCGGCGGTTACCTGCGCCGCGATTTTCATTTTGTCCCAGTCCTGAAAGGCCAAACGAACGTCGCTCATGCTATGTTCGATCTCCTTCGAAATGGCGTGTAGGACCTGTAAGTCGACTATTCGATCAATTTCGATATGTTGAAAAGATTCAAGACGGGAAGTCTTGAGCATTTTTAACCTACGATCGAGTGCGGAGCTCAGCATGCCTAGTTTGTTGCGCGTGACGGCAAAAACTGGATGTGCCATAAAGTGCAGCGTGAGGGCTCTTTTGCTGAGCACTAAGCCGATTGAGTCCACCAAAAACGGCATGTCATCGGTGACCATTTCCACGACTGTGTGCAAGGAGGTATAGCCGTGTTCATCTAGGGTCGGGTTAAATACACGCACCAGAGCCCGGCTGCGGCGTTTTATGGCGAATCGCAAATGACAGAGTGCGCTGGCCGCGAGGTCGGCGGCGTCTCGATCTGCCATGTCCGAAGATGCCACATTCGAGTAGTAATTCTGAACGAATCGATCTGTATCCAAGCCACGCATGGGCTTCGCTAAGTTGCGTGCTGCATTTTGAATGCTTGCCAGGATTTTTCGATGCTGAATAGAGGTTTCTTGATTCATAGGTGAATTATGCCAGGGCTTTGTCGATAACGCGCTAGGGGCTGTGTGGGCGTGCAAAATATTGATTTGTTTGCATTTCGATTAATCGGCTGGAGATTCTTTGAAATTCGAATTGCAGTTTTTCGCCTTGATAGAGTTCGTTGGGACGCGCGGCTGCCGATAGCAGGATCTTAACCCCGCGGTCATAAAGCTCGTCAATTAGCATTATAAAGCGCTTTGCAGCATTCTCATTGTGTGCGCCAAAACGCGGTACCTTACTTAAGCATATTGTGTGATAGATATGCGCTAACTCGATGTAGTCGATTTGACTGCGCGGGCCTTCGCAAATTGCTGAAAAATCTAGCCACACCATACCGGGCACTGAGCAAATGACTTGAATGGTTCGTCCTGCTATTTCAAGAGGCTGAGTGTTGATTGACGAACCCGTTGCGAGCGCGTCAAATCGTTGCTGCATGTGTTGCATAACGCTGGGCGCCTCGCTATCGAAGTAGGTTGGTGCGGTTTCTAGGGCGCGCAATCGATAGTCGGTGGCGGCATCGAGGTGCACGATTTCCATTTGATTTTGTAACAGGTCGATGGTGGGTAGAAACCGCGATCGTTGGAGACCCTCTTTGTATAGGTCTTTGGGTGGCGAATTCGATGTGGTCACGAGCGTTACGCCATACTTAAACAAACCTTCAATAAGACTTGCGAGAATCATGGCGTCGGTTATATCGGCGACGAAAAACTCGTCTAGGCAAAGCACTCGTATGCGCTGCGCCATTCGCTGTGCCACCCTATCGAGTGGATTGATTAGTGGGTTAGTGTATTGCTCGGCGCGTAATTGGGCGTGAATTTCCTGCATAAACCGATAAAAATGCTGTCGCTCGCGGGGAATTGTGGATAATGAGCCATAAAATAAGTCCATCAAATGAGTTTTACCGCGACCTACCCCGCCCCAAAGATACAGGCCGCGCTGCCGATTTTTTGCCAAAGGTAGGCCATTTACTGGCCTCAGTGGCAGCCAAAACGGCCGCCATAATTGCCGACATAGTCGCCGCCACAAACCGTGCGCGTGCACATCTTGCATCAATCGCGATCGCAGCAAATCCAATTTACCGGCGACGATGAGTTGCGCGGCATCGAAGTTAAGTCGATGGGCCGCTACCTCGTGTTCCAATTGAGCGGTGATTGACAACGCTAGGCTAGAGATTTTGGTAATTAGGGCCGGAGCTACCTTCGGGTGTAACCCAGGTAATCTGAGCGTAAGGATCCTTGATGTCGCAGGCTTTGCAATGCACGCAATTGGATGCGTTAATTTGTAATTTCTTGCCCTGCGCGCCGTCTGGCACCATTTCATAGACATTGGCTGGGCAAAATCGGGTACAGGGATTGCCAAATTCCGTGGTGCAACGCGTCGCGCAAAGGTTGGTATCGGCAACATGCAGGTGGATCGGCTGGTTTTCCGCGTGAGTGGTACTTGCAAAAAATACGGATGCCAACCGGTCGCGTGGCGGTAGTTCGCGCTCGCTCCAGTGGCGCTCAGGCGAACTATAGGCCTCTAGCCGCTGCAAACTGGTGTGGTCGGCGTGGTTAGCGAGTGTCCACGGCAATTTCCCCATGGTCACGGTTTCCAACGCGAAATTAGCGATTCCCGTCCATAACCCGCGTCGGAAGCCTGGGCGTATATTGCGCACCTTGTAGAGTTCGCGTCCGCCGGCCGATGCCCGCCAGGCGGCATCGAAACCCGCGCTACTGCCATGGGTCGCAAAGTGCGTCGCTGCAATCAGCCCTGAGCGGATGGCTTGATGGATGCCTTTGATCTTCGGCGCATTGAGTGTGCCGCCCGCATCTCCAAGTAGCATGGCACCCGGCATTTCTAGGGTAGGCATGGATTGGTAACCGCCCTCAATGAGGCTTCGTGCGCCAGCCGATAAGATTTCGCCTCCCTGTAATAAGCTCTTGATCGTCGGATGATTCTTATACTGTTGAAAGGCTTCAAAGGGTTGTAAGCGCGGATCTTCATAGTCGAGTGCAACGACAAACCCTACATACACACGATCATGATCGAGGTGATATAGATAACTACCGCCATAGGTGCGGTGGTCAAGTGGCCATCCGGCCGAGTGTTGAATGAGCCCGGGTTCGCAGCGACCTGCGGGGAGTTGCCACATTTCCTTGAAACCGAGTCCGTAGGTTTGTGGTGACGATGTTGCATCGAGCTTGAAAGTACTGATCAATTGTTTGGATACGCTGCCGCGGCAACCTTCGCACAGCATGGTGATCTTAGCGTGTATCTCAGGACCCAGCGTGAAATTGGGGCCGCGCACACCATTTTTTTCAATGCCCATGTCGCCAATGCGTACGCCTATGACTGCGCCCGAAGTATCAAAAAGCGCTTCCGCAGCAGCAAAACCCGCGAAAATGTCCACGCCTAGTTTCTCAGCTTGTTGGCCCAGAATGGGGATTAATTGGCCGAGAGAAATAATGAAATTTCCATGGTTTGTCATCTGCGGCGGAGTAATGGGCGATTTGAAACGCTTCGAGCGCGTTAGAAATAGAAACTCGTCGCGTAACGCAGGGACACATATAGCGGGTGGGCTTTGGCGCCATTCTGGGAAAAGTTCATCTAGCGGTCCAGGTTCAAGTACTGCACCGGAGAGTGAATGCGCACCCAATGTGGCAGCTTTCTCTAATACGCAAATGTTTAAGTCCGCGTTCAATTGCTTTAATCGAATCGCGCACGATAACCCCGCCGGTCCCGCACCGACGATCGCGACGTCATATTCCATTACCTCACGCTGCTGTTCGCTCATTAACGACAAACCTGGATATGATTTAGATCTAAATTGTTTCTATCGCGATGGCGGTGGCTTCACCGCCGCCAATACATAGACTGGCGATGCCACGTTTTTTACCCTGCGCAAGCAAAGCATGAATCAGCGTTGTAGTAATGCGCGCCCCAGTGGCGCCGATGGGATGTCCTAGTGCACAGGCACCCCCGTGAACATTAACTTTATTAGCATCTAAGCCTAAGTCTTTAATGGCAGCCATAGTCACTACCGCAAAAGCTTCGTTAATTTCATACAGATCAACATCGGCCGCATGCCAGCCTAATTTGTTCAGTAACTTTTGAATGGCCCCCACTGGGGCGAGTGTGAACCATTCCGGCTCGCGCGCGTAACTGACATAACCCAAGACTCGTGCCAATGGCTTTAGGCCATGATTCTTTGCGTATGACTCGCGCGTTAGCACGCAGGCAGCAGCTCCATCCGAAATGCTAGAAGAACTAGCGGCCGTGACGCTGCCGTCCTTCTTGAAGGCGGGCTTAAGAGTGGGAATCTTGGCAATATCGAGTGTAAAAGGTGTTTCGTCCTGATCGACCCGCACGTCCCCCTTGCGAGTTTTGGTCGTGACCGGTGCAATTTCTGCGGCAAACGCATTTTGAGCAACGCCGGCTAGCGCACGACGTACCGATTCACTGGCAAAAATATCTTGGGCTGCGCGCGAGAAGCCATATTTTTCCGCGGTGGCTTCGGCAAAACTACCCATCATTTGACCATCCCAGGGACTTTGTAGTCCGTCGAAAAACATATGGTCTAGTACTTCTTGGTGGCCCATGCGGTAGCCGGCGCGCGCTTTGGGTAAGAGATAGGGCGCGTTGCTCATGGACTCAAGCCCGCCGGCTACAATTACTTGGGCGTTGTCCGCTAACAATTGATCCGCTGCCAGCATCAGAGTACGCATCGCAGAACCACACATTTTGTTCACTGTGGTTGCGGGAACCTGAGAAGGAATTCCGGCACCAAGTGAGGCCTGACGTGCTGGTGCTTGACCAACGCCTGCGGATAACACACAGCCCATCAGTACTTCGTCGATTTGCGTCGGCGGGATGCCGGCGTCGGCCACCGCTGCGCGGATAGCGGCACTACCCAGCAGCGGGGCGGTTACCGAGGCGAACACACCCTGAAAAGCACCCACGGGGGTGCGACGGGCGGCAAGAATCACTACGGGGTCAGTATTGTTCATAGTTTGATTATAGCGGAGCTGGCCTACTGTGCGAGTGGTTCTCTGATGGCCTCTGCCAGTAGGACTCGGCTACGCAGGCGAGCATCGGCTGGCTCTAAAATATGCAGTACCTCTACCCTAATTGGGTGACGACGCATCCGCAGGGTGCCGGCGGGGAGGGTGGCGCGCGCCCCGTGGATTGCCATTACCACTACCGGCATATTAGAGCGCGTGGCGGTTGCGAAAGCGCCGCCGTGAAATTTTCCGATCTCGGCGGTCCCGCTAAAGGTTCCTTCTGGAAAGAAAACCAGGGATTGGCCATTGGCTGCGCTTTTTAGCATGCGACGCGCATCACTCGCTCCTTTGTGTCTATCGAAACGTTCGACGAATTCCGAGCCTAGGCGTTTGAGAAGTAGGCTGGCTACGGGCACGCGAACCATTTCTTTCTTGATTACAAAGGCAAAGTCGGGCGGCAGGGCAGCAGCGGCAATTAATCCGTCTAGGTAACTTGAATGATTGGAGACCACCACGCAGGGTACGTTCGGTAACCGTGTAATTCCATCCACGACAAATGGCACGCCAGCTAAGTGCAAAAAGCCTCGCGAGAATGAGCCCGCTACCTGGCGACGTGAACGCAAGTTGGGCAGGAACAAATTGATCAGCAGAACGGTCAAACCGAAACTTAAGAATAATAAAGCGCAGTAAATCCCGTATAAATAGCCTGCGACGGCTTTCACGAGCGGTGACAAGGCTAATGTGATCTGGTTCTCCTTATGTTAAGACTTGCCGTTACTGTGATTCCGATCACGCCGATGCGCAAGGGCCGATTGCATACTTCAACCTAACAGCGAATACCGCACAATGTCGTGCAGAGTTGGTAATACAGAATATTATGGCCATGGCGCTCAAAAGAACGGTTTACACACGTACGTCTAGCACCGTACCCCCAGAGCATACGGTTGCAGATCCTGCGTTGCAGCGATTTCTAGACGCCGTGTGGTTGGAGCGTGGTCTTTCGGCCAATACGTTAGCGGCCTATCGTGCGGATTTAACCGCATTGGCGCGTTGGCTGGAGAGCCATGACAGCGCCTTGCTGGCCGCCACCCGCGCAGAGTTATTGGGATTCATCGCGGCACGAGTTGAGGGTGGCTCACGGCCGCGCTCAACCGCGCGGCAACTTTCGAGTTACCGGCGGTTTTATCGATTTATGTTGCGCGAGGGCATTGTTGCTGTTGACCCTACTAATCTAATTGCTATGCCCAAAATTGGACGCTCGCTACCGAAGTCATTGAGCGAGGCGGAAGTGGATTCATTGCTGGAAGCTCCGGTAGTGACCGACCCGTTGGGCCATCGCGATCGGACTATGCTCGAAGTGCTGTATGCCACGGGTTTGCGGGTCTCTGAATTAGTGAGCTTGAAACACAATCAAATTAATCTGAATCAGGGCGTCATGCGAGTGGTGGGCAAGGGTAATCGTGAACGCCTTATCCCGTTGGGAGAGGAATCGGTAAAATGGTTACAGCAATTTATGCTAGGCCCTCGTACCGAAATTTTGCTGGAACGGCAAACTGAATACCTGTTCCCGACGCGTCGCGGTGATCGCATGACCCGGCAGGCGTTCTGGCATATAATTAAGCGTTATTCTAAGAAAGCCGGGGTCGACAGGGTTTTATCGCCGCATACCTTGAGGCACGCCTTTGCCACGCATTTGTTGAATCACGGCGCGGATCTTCGGGTCGTGCAGATGCTATTGGGGCATAGCGATTTGTCGACCACCCAGATTTATACTCATGTTGCGCGAGAACGGCTGAAGGATTTGCACTCAACCCACCACCCGCGTGGCTAAGCGGTTCGCGTCCGCGTAACTGTTAAAATGTGCTGAACTTCGGTAAGGGCCCGGGGTCCTAAAGCTATAGTTTTGATTAAACCCAGGCCGGAGTTTCCCATGCTGCAAAAGCTCGCTTGTTTAGTGTTATTGAGCGGGATGAGTCCATTTGTGGCATTCGCTGCCATTTCTCCCGCGGCTACCCTGCCCAACGTTGATACTCAAGATCCGCGTGCCAAGATATTAAAAAGTTTGCCTCCGGGCTCAAAATTAGACGACCTGCGCGTGTCGCCAATTCCAGGAATTTATGAATTCATGCAAGGGGCGGAGCTGAGTTATATCACGGCAGACGCTAAGTATTTTCTGGACGGCAACGTCTACGATATGGCGTCTCGCGAGAATATGAGCGAAGGTCGTCGCATGCGCGCGCGCGTTAGTATGATTAGCGAAGTGCCCGAATCGCAGATGCTGATTTTTGCCCCCAAAGATCCGCGCTACATGATTACTGTATTTACGGATGTGGATTGTGGCTATTGTCGGAAGCTGCATAGTGAAATCGCGCAACTCAATCAACTGGGAGTCAAGGTGCGCTATGTATTTTTTCCGCGCACCGGCCCCGGCAGCGAGAGTTGGCACAAGGCTGAAGCGGTGTGGTGTTCGCCGAACCGCAATGATGCGCTGACCCGTGCCAAATCAGGAGCGCCAATGGATTTGACGAAGACTTGCGCGACGCCGGTGGCGCGCGAATATGCCCTTGGTCAAAGTCTCGGGGTTAATGGCACACCGGCTATCATCACTGAAAATGGCAATTACATTTCCGGCTACATGCCGCCGCAAGAACTGGTCAAAACGCTTAAAGAAATGCAAATTGCCAAGCGCTGAATAGCGCTAGCGCCGAGGGTCGCGAGCGCTACGAATAGCTCGCTAGCGCTGTAGCAATTTAAGTTTGTTGGGCACGCCTTCCCATTGTTTGGCGTCGGCCGGCGCAGGTCCCTTCTCGCTAATAACAGGCCACTTCTTGGCCAATTCGGCATTAAGCTGTTTAAAACTTTCCTGGCCGGCCGGTATTTCTTCTTCTGAGAAAATCGCTTGCACCGGACACTCCGGTTCGCACAGCGTGCAGTCGATGCATTCATCCGGGTCGATGACCAAAAAATTAGGGCCTTCATGGAAGCAGTCGACGGGGCAAACCTCGACGCAGTCCAGGTATTTGCATTTGATGCAGCTTTCGGTGACCACGAATGTCATGATTTACCCTTCTAGAATGAACTTAAATTAAAAGTAGAATAAACTTAAATTAAAAGTAAGTTAAATGTACAAGCTCAATATTTTGCCACAACTGGCGGGTTCAACGCGCACCAGGTTATTTCAAATACGAAGTGTTTAGTTCTGAGAAATGATGTAGTTCCCGCCCTGCGGCGCGATCTGCAAAATAGCTGCGCAAGGTGAAAACTCCGCTGGGGAACGCGAGATCAGCCCATGGAATTTCGGCTTCTGAGTACAAACCGACTTCAAGGCTTTCGGGGCCTGGTGCAAAGTCTTCTGCTAACAAGTGCGCTCGAAACATGACATGGACTTGAGCGGCATGGGTGACACTCACTACCGCCAGCAACGAGGTGACTTCAACCTTGGCAAAAGCTTCTTCATAGCATTCGCGCGCTGCAGCCTGTTGCAGGGTCTCCCCATTCTCCATAAACCCGGCCGGAACCGTCCAGAACCCTAGTCGCGGCTCGATCGCGCGGCGGCACAGCAGAATTTTATCCTGCCATTGGGGCACGCAACCCAGTACCAGGAGCGGGTTTTTATAATGCACCATGCCGCATTGGCTGCAAACATGCCGCTGCAGGTGATCCCCGGGAGGGGTTTTTATTACAACGGGTGAACCGCAGTTGCTGCAGAAATTCAAAGGTTATCCATAAATTTTTAAACCTGGTGCCCGGAGAGGGAATCGAACCCACACGGTGTCACCACCACCGGATTTTGAGTCCGGCGCGTCTACCAGTTCCGCCATCCGGGCATGCCAGGAGAATAGTATATGCGATTGCGGCTCTTGGTAGTATGGCTACGATGCAGCGTAGTGACTTCCACTTTGAACTCCCATCGGAATTGATCGCTCAAGAACCGGCTGCTGAACGCTCTTTAAGTCGATTGTTAGCCCTAGATGGAGTTTCCGGGTCGCTGCGTGACCTCAGATTTCGCGATTTAGGGCATCTGCTTGCAGCAGGAGATTTGCTGGTATTTAACGATACCCGCGTGGTCCCCGCCCGTGTTTTAGGGGTCAAAGACAGTGGCGGCGGTATCGAGTTATTGCTGGAACGGGTGGAAAGTGCTTGTGTGGCACTAGTGCAAGTGCGTGCGAGTAAAGGGCTTAAAACCGGGAGGCGGGTGTGGTTGCCGGGCGGAGTTATTGCTGAAATGCTCGGGCGAGAAGGGAATTTATTCCGACTACAGTTTTCGAGTGATGCGCTGGCATACTTTATGGAAAACGGTCAGATTCCGTTGCCGCCCTATATCACCCGTGCGCCTGAAAGCGGCGACCGCGAACGTTACCAGACTCTCTATGCGCGAGCGCCGGGAGCGGTGGCCGCGCCAACCGCAGGGCTGCATTTTGACGAGCATGTATTCGCTAACCTAGAGGCCCGCGGAGTGCGTCATGCTTTTGTGACATTACATGTGGGTGTGGGGACCTTTGCGCCTATGCGCGCCCTGGATATTGAATTGCATCAGATGCACTCTGAACGCATTCACGTTCCCGCCGCGACCTGCGCGGCTATTAATGCGACCCATGCAGCGGGGGGTCGAGTGATCGCCGTAGGCACTACTGTGGTACGAAGCTTGGAGGCCGCTGCGGAGCAGGGTCACTTGAAGGCGTTCGAGGGCGAGACGCGAATCTTTATTAAACCAGGGTACCGATTTCGCGTGGTGGATGCCATGGTGACTAATTTTCATTTGCCGGAGTCGACTTTGTTGATGCTATGTTCGGCATTCGTAGGTCGAGACGCCTTGTTAGGCGCGTACGCCCATGCCATTAAGGCGAAATACCGGTTTTTTAGCTATGGTGATGCAATGTTTTTAACACCGCTTGCGGCTGCTGTTGAACGACCGTGACTACCTCTACGGCGATGCGGTTCAACCTCTTGAATCAGGATGGCGTGGCGCGGCGGGGTCGCTTGACTTTTAACCGCGGCAGCGTTGAGACCCCTGCGTTTATGCCGGTGGGTACTTACGGCACGGTTAAAGCGATGACGCCTGAGCAACTCGAAGGCCTGGGCGTCGAGATGTTGTTAGGCAATACTTTTCACCTGTACTTGCGCCCCGGCCTTGAGGTCATTGAGGCGCATCGCGGCTTACATAATTTCATGCATTGGCGACGCCCTATTTTGACCGACTCGGGTGGCTTTCAGGTGTGGAGCTTAGCCGAGATGCGAAAAATTACTGAGCAGGGTGCGCACTTTCGCTCACCCGTCGATGGCGCATCGGTTTTCCTATCGCCAGAGGAGTCGATGCGTATTCAGCGGGTGCTAGGGTCGGATGTGGCCATGAGTTTTGACGAATGCACGCCGTATCCGGCCACCGAAGCGATCGCTCGTACCTCGATGGAGTTATCCATGCGTTGGGCGCGGCGCGGCTTTGACGCCTATTACGGCGCAGATTTGGCCACCCCGCTTGAGCCGCCGGGCACGCTGTTTGGTATTGTGCAGGGCGGGGTGCACGCCAGCCTACGGTTGGCGTCGCTGCACGCGCTGGAGGAAATTGGCTTCGCGGGACTAGGCGTCGGGGGACTTGCGGTTGGGGAGAGCACAGCAGAGCGCGATGCTGTGCTGGATGGGTTGATGCCGCATATGCCCACCCATAAACCTCGCTACTTGATGGGGGTGGGTCGTCCGGAAGACCTAGTTGAGGCAGTTGGCCGCGGTATCGACATGTTCGATTGCGTGATGCCGACGCGTCACGCGCGCAATGCTCATTTATTCACCAGGAGCGGACCTCTGAATATCCGCAATGCCGTGCATCAAAAAGACACGCGTCCAATCGAGGCGGATTGTGGATGTTATACCTGCCAAAACTATAGTCGAAGCTACCTGCGCCATTTAGACAAATGCAGCGAGATATTGGGGGCACACTTGAATACCGTGCATAACTTGTATTTCTACCAACGCTTGATGGCTGAGATGCGCGCCGCAATCGAGGCGGGCAGCTTCAGTGCGTACCGCAGCGGGTTCTACGCCCAGCTTAAGTCCTAAGGTCCCGCTTTAGGCTTAAGGCTCCCGTATAGTTTGGCCGCCGCTACTGTATAATGCGCCGCTTTATTCTGCGGCGTCGCCGCTAAAAATTGGGTGTAACCATGGATTTCTTCATTAACTCGGCCTATGCGCAGGTCGGCGGTGCTGGCAGCCAGAATTTATTGAGTGCTCTTATGTTGCCGGCGGTGTTGCTGGCAGTGTTCTATTTTTTACTCATCCGGCCTCAGAATAAGCGCGCTAAAGATCAACGCGAGATGCTGACCAAAATTGCGACGGGGGATGAAGTCGCGACCGCGGGCGGAATTTTAGGTAAGGTCACCGAGGTTGGTGATCAGTATTTAACCTTGGAAATTGCCAACGGCATCAGCGTTAAGTTACAGAAATTTCAAGTGGCGCAAGTGCTGCCCAAGGGCACGGTAAAGAGCGCATGATTTCTTATCCCCGCTGGAAGATTGTGCTGGTTGCCATTGTCATAATGGTGGGTATTTTGTTAGCGCTGCCCAATTTATTCGGCGAAGAGAATGCGCTGCAGTTCGCTCGCGATCGGGCGGCGGTGGAGGCCGGTGACCGGACCGCAATTCTGAAAATTTTGACCGATAAGGGCGTCACTCCGAGTGGAGCTTTTCTTGAGCAAGGTCGACTGACTTTGCGCTTTAGTAATAAGGCTGATCAGCTTAAGGCACGGGATTGGGTCGCTGAAGCTAAGCCGCATGAATTTACTATTGCCTTGTCGCAAGCCTCGCGGGTTCCCGAGTGGATGCGTAATCTGGGGTTGAATCCTTTGAAACTGGGCCTAGATTTGCGCGGCGGTGTGTACCTTGTATACCAAGTCGACATACAGGGCGCTGTTAAGCAGCAGCTTGATCATCATGAGCAGGATTTTAGAGCATCGCTGCGCAATGCGCGGGTGCCCTATCAGGACGTAATGGTTGATTACCCCGCAAATCGAGTGCGGGTGCTGTTTCGCGACGCCGAGGCGCTCGCTAAAGGTCGCGCGGCTATTGTGGGTGATAGTCGATCGGTGAGTTTGACGGAGACCGTAGTAGGGGTAGCCCCGGCGTTGGAATTGAAACTCACCCCGCAGGAAATTAAAGACCGCCAAGATTATGCAGTCCAGCAAAATATCGTGATTCTGCGCAATCGTTTGAATAGCCCGGAACTTGCGGTATCCGAACCGCAAGTGGCTAGGCAAGGCGTTGATCGGATCGCTATTCAATTGCCGGGACTGCAAAATTCGGCTGAAGTGAAGAAAATCCTCGGTAAGACGGCGACTTTGGAATTTCGCATGGTGGATGAAAACGACAATCCGCTCGAGGCGGCGACCACGGGACATGCGCCATTGGGGGCCAAGTTGTATTACACCCGTGAAAAACAACCGGTGTTGTTGAAGCGCGATGTGGTGGTGACCGGCGATCAATTGACTGATGCCTCCTATATGCCGAGCACTCAGGACGGGGCCGCGGTATCGGTGGGCCTCGATAGTCGCGGTGCGGCGAAAATGCTCAAGAATACTGAGGAAAATATTGGGCACTTGATGGCGGTGGTGTTTATTGATCGTTCGCGTGAGAAAAATGCTGAAGGGGTGGAAGTGGATCGCACCACCGAAGAAGTGATCAACCGCGCGACGATTCGCGGGGTATTTAGCAATAATTTCCAAATTACTGGGGTCAATCCTATCGAAGGACGGGAGCTTGCGTTGTTGCTGCGCGCGGGGGGCTTGGCGGCGCCCTTGTCGGCAGTGGAAGAACGTGCCATTGGTCCGAGCTTAGGGCAGGATAATATTGATAAGGGCGTGCATGCGATGGTGTTTGGAATGTTGGCCGCCTTTATTTTCATGGCGGTGTATTACAAGGTATTTGGTTTAATTGCTGATCTCGTATTGGCAGCCAACGTGGTGTTGCTGACCGCATTGTTATCCATCGTGGGTGCGGCGCTGACCTTGCCCGGTATCGCGGCGGTGGTGCTCACCGTGGGTATGGCGGTGGACGCCAATATCCTGATTTACGAGCGTATTCGCGAGGAATTGCGTAACGGCGTGACGCCGCGCGCCGCAATTACGGCGGGCTTTGATCGGGCATTTTCCGCGATTGCCGATTCAAACGTCACGGCGTTGATTGCGGGTGTGGTTTTATGGTTGTTTGGTGCCGGTGCGGTGCGCGGCTTTGCCGTGGTGCTGGTGCTGGGGATTGCGACTTCCATGTTTACGTCACTCATGGGTAGTCGTGCCTTGGTACAGCTAGTCTACGGCGGTAAACGTAAGGTTGATCGGCTGTCTATTTAAGGCACGCTCGCAACAGAGGATTAAGGCAATGGAATTTTTTCACAAGGTAACTCGTTTCCCCTTCATGAACACCCGCAAGGTGTGGTACGCGCTGTCGGCCGTATTGATTGTGGGTTCTCTAGTGTTGGTTTCGGTACGACACCTGAATTTGGGCATCGATTTCACCGGTGGCGTGGTGGTTGAAACTAACTTCCCTCAACCACCGAATATTGAACGTTTGCGCGCCGCATTGACTAGCGCTGGCGTGGTCGGCGCTCAGGTCCAAGCATTCGGGAGTTCACGCGATATTTTGGTGCGGCTACCGCCAGACCTCAATGCGGTCACCGCGGCGAGTAGCGCTTGGAGCGGTGCGCGAATTTTAGAAATATTCCGCGGCATCGACACCGGTGTGAAAATGCAGCAAACCACCTTCGTAGGCCCCCAGGTAGGCCAGGAGTTGTTTGTGAAGGGGGCAGAGGCGTTGCTTGCCACGCTGGTGTTAATTTTGATGTACGTGTTGTTTCGTTTTACGCCAAAGTTAGCGCTAGGCGCGATCTTCGCCGTACTGCATGACCCTATTTGCGTGCTAGGTTTTTTTGCGCTCACTCAGATGACCTTTGATTTAACCGCCATATCGGCCATTCTCGCGGTGATTGGCTATTCGCTAAACGATACCGTGATTGTGTTTGACCGCATACGCGAACGCGCTCGTAGTTCGCGCAAACTCGGCATAGGCCAAGTGATCGACGATTCTATTAACCAGACATTGTCGCGAACCATCATGACTAAACTAGTGACTTTACTGGTGGTAGTGGCGCTTTTGATATTTGGCGGCGAGACCTTGCATGGATTCTCGGCGGCTTTAGTGATCGGTATCTTGGCAGGCACTTATTCGTCGATCTATGTATCGGCGGCTTTGGCCATGGACCTAGGGCTTCAGACCGACGATTTGTTGGAGCGCAAGTTTACCAAGCCTGAAGAAGTCGACGGTATGCCTTAAGGTGAACTCCTTGAATCGGTAGCTTCTATGGAAATGCTGGCCGATCCTCAGATTTGGTTATCCTTTTTGACGCTGTCTTTGCTTGAGGTCATTCTCGGCATCGACAACATTATTTTTCTGTCGTTGTTAGTCAACCGGCTGCCGGTCAGGCGCCAAAAGTCGGCGCGCATAATTGGTTTAAGTTTTGCGATGCTGATGCGCATCGGGTTGCTGTTTTCCATTCGCTGGCTCACAACTCTGCGCTATCCGCTATTTAATATCGCTGCGCTTGCAGTCACCGGTCGAGATTTGATTTTGATGGCGGGTGGAGTGTTTTTGTTGGTGAAAAGCACCACCGAATTGCGCGAAATGCTTAAAGATTTTGAGTCCGAGAAAGGCGCAAAACCGTCGCACAGTTTCTGGTGGATTATTCTCGAGATTGGGATGGTCGATATTGTATTTTCACTCGATTCTATTTTTGCAGCGATTGGTCTCGCTCAGAGCATCGCCGTAATGGTCGCCGCGATCGTATGCTCAGTGCTGGCAATGATGTGGCTCGCTAAAGCGGTGGGTGATTTCATTGATAGACACGTCTCGGTCAAGGTCTTGGCGCTGGCTTTCCTGGTGTTAGTCGGGGGGACGTTGGTGGCCGAGTCGTTGCATTGGGAGGTGCCAAAGGGCTATTTATATTTTGCGATGTTTTTTGCGCTGGCCGTGGAATGGATCAATATCTGGGTGCGTAAACG
>JAYUFB010000110.1:0-22268 GCA_043738945.1 Gammaproteobacteria bacterium | reverse complement strand
GCTCTTGATCAAATAGCGGCAGTTCCGTGGTGGAATGGCTATCATTAAATCGAATCAAGTCGGCGAGCGTGTGTATTGCAAATGAGTTAGGTAGCCGTGCGAGGTAGGCGTTTAAATCGGCTTTAAATTCGTAAAGTAAAACGGTCGATTCGGGTGCCGACCAGGTGCCATGCGTTTCCATATCGGCGGGATCTACGACAATTGCACCGGCTTGTTTGAGCGTAGTAACCGCATGATCGAGAAAACGATTGAGAGGTGCATTATCGGCAAAGAATTTGCGGGCAATGCCGAGTCGCGCGCCGCGTAATCCGTCGTTATTCAGGAATCGGGTGTAATCGCTTTCAAACCGATCGCCAACCGCGATGCTCGCCGGATCATTGGTATCTTTCCCGCTCATCGCGCTAAGGAGTATCGCGGCGTCATGCACGCTGCGAGCCAGGGGTCCTGCCGTATCTTGGCTGTGGGAAATCGGCACAATGCCGATACGGCTGACGAGGCCTACGGTAGGCTTGAAACCCACAATGCCGTTAATCGACGCCGGACTTACTATGGACCCGTCCGTCTCCGAACCGACTGCCACCGCACAGAGATTGGCCGCCACGGCTATAGCTGAGCCTGAGCTTGATCCTGAAGGGGTGCGATTTAGCGCGTAGGGATTGCGGGCCTGGCCACCGCGCGCGCTCCAGCCGCTGGAAGAATGCGTAGAGCGGAAATTGGCCCATTCGCTAAGATTTGTCTTACCAAGAATGATGGCTCCCGCTGCTCGAAGCTTGGCAATCAGCGGTGCGTCTTGGGGTGCATACCAGCCTTCTAGTGCCAATGATCCGGCGGTCGTCATCAGGTGATCCGCCGTCTCGATATTGTCCTTGATCAATATCGGTATGCCATGCAGCGGGCCGCGCGGGCCGCGTTGTTTGCGTTCGACATCGAGCGCAGCCGCTATTTTTAGCGCTTCTGGATTCGTTTCTAGAACTGCTCTAAGGTTTGGACCTTGTCGATTTAACGCCTCGATGCGATTAAGGTACAGTTGTGTCAGGCGCTGTGATGTTAGGCTGCCATTGGCATAGGCTTCGCCAATAGTGCTGATGGATAGTTCTTCGACGGCCACATCAACGCTTGAAGCGCGTTTGGCATTTGTACGTTTGGGGCTTGCGATTCTCGGAGCGCTGAGCGCGGCTTCAGTCGTGGCAAGGGCTGCGGTAAATATAAAGTATCGACGATTCATCACAAGAGCATAGTCATTTGCAGGCCGTAACTCAATCAAAGAGCGGGCGATAATCCGCGTGATGCCCGCCAAGACCGGTCCTAGCGGCTTTAAACAGCTGCGAGTCGCGATATTGCTATTAATTTTATTGCTTGTGAGCGTCACGACTTGCCAGACTCGCTTTCGCACGACGGGTTGGCGCCAGCCCTTGTATGTGGCTATTTATCCTATCGCGGCTGACAATAGTCTCGTGACAGCGCGCTATGTGGCAGCGCTTAATTCTGAGTATTTCAAATCCATTGATCGTTTCTTTACGCGCGAGGCGGCGCGTTATCATCTTGAGACCGATGAGCCGGTCAAGACTCGATTGCGCGGGGAGCTACGCGAACTTCCCCCGCAACGTCCTGAGGCAGGTCTGCTATCGACGGCCTTGTGGAGTTTGCGATTGCGCTATTGGGCTTGGCGAGTAAGCGGCAAGGTATCCGAACCGGAGGATATTCGGGTATTCGTACTATTTCATGATCCGGCGCTGACGCCGACGGTGCCGCACTCGCTGGGCCTCTCCAAAGGACTTATCGGCGTGGTGTATGCCTTTGCAGCGCCGACTATGGGTGGAGAGAACTGCGTGGTTATCGCCCACGAAATACTGCATACGGTGGGGGCCACCGATAAATATCGTGTGGGGGATAATGCGCCACGTTTCCCGGACGGGTTCGGTGACCCCACCCAAAATCCTCTGTATCCGCAGCCAGTAGCGGAGTTGATGGCGGGACGAATTATGCTGGCGGCCGACGACTGGCAACAGGTGGCGAGTCTCGACGAGGTCGTAGTGGGGCCCGCCACGGCGTTGGAAATACGCTGGGTGCGCTGACTGGATGTATTGACCCAGTGAATTCGCTTAATTCACGCCTCGTTCGGCTAAAAATTCGCCGAGTATTTTAGCGGTGTGGCTTTGCTTGGCGGTGCGCACTACGGCCTCTGGATTACCTTCGGCGACGATGCGTCCGCCGCCGCTACCGCCTTCCGGCCCTAGGTCAATAATCCAGTCGGCGGCGGCCATGACATCGAGATTATGCTCGATGACGACCACGGTGTTACCGGAGGAGACTAAGCGCTGGATCACGATAATCAGTTTTTCCACATCCGCCATGTGTAAGCCGACGGTCGGTTCATCTAGGACGTATAGGGTGTGCTGTCCTTCGCGGCGCGCGATATCTTGTGCGAGCGCATCCGTGCGTACTTTGGCAAGTTCGGTGACTAGTTTAATGCGCTGACTTTCTCCGCCTGAGAGAGTGGGGCTGGCTTGACCTAGGCTTAAGTAGCCTAAGCCCACGTCTGCCAATAAATTAACGGCGTGATTAACACCCCGCTGTGCGGCAAAGAATTCGACGGCTTCGTCGACACTCATTTGGAGAACCTCGCCGATGCTCGTATCCTTGAATAAAATCGCCAGTGTTTCAGGGTTGAAACGCTGACCGTCGCACACGTCGCAAAGAATTTGCACGTCTGGGAGGAAATTCATTTCAATGCGCTGCATGCCTTGCCCTTCGCAGGCTTCGCAACGACCACTTGCGGTATTGAACGAAAATCGGCTGGCAGTGAAACCTCGCATACGAGCCTCGGTGGTCTCGGCATAGATCTTGCGGATGGCGTCCCAAAACCCAATGTAGGTGGCTGGACACGAGCGAGGCGTCTTGCCGATGGGCGTTTGATCGACTTCGAGTACCCGACTCAAATTTTGCCAGCCGTCGATAGCTTCGCAGCCAGATAGTGCGACCTCAGCGCCCGTGAGACCACCGGATCGCGCGCGGGGGCGATGGCCGCCGGCCGTAAAAAGACGCTTAAGATTGCCGAGCAATACGTCGCGAGCCAACGATGATTTGCCGGAACCTGATACTCCGGTAATCACACTGAGTCGCTCTAGCGGAATACGGGCATTAACCTTGCGTAGATTATTAAGCGTGGCACCACGTATTTGCAGGGACGGCGTATTCTTAGCCACCATGCGACGTGCCGCGCGTGAATGCCTTAACGGCTTGGCTAGACACTGTCCCGTGATTGATTGCGGTAGCTGCATGAGCTGCGCGGCCGTGCCCTCGGCCACGACTCGTCCGCCACGGGTACCCGCACCCGGGCCTAAGTCAATCACATGATCGGCACGGCGAATGGTGTCTTCGTCGTGTTCAACCACAATTAAAGTGTTGCCCTTAATGCGCAGCTTATCCAAGGTATTCAATAGCGATTGATTGTCACGCGGATGCAGCCCAATGGTGGGTTCGTCCAGTACGTAACAGACCCCTTGCAAATTGGAACCTAGTTGAGCGGCGAGCCGAATGCGTTGCGCTTCTCCTCCGGAGAGAGTCGGTGCCGCGCGGCTTAATTGTAAATAGCCTAAGCCCACATCACATAGGAATGCGGTGCGTGCAATCAGTTCGGCGAGCAAATCGCGAGCGATTTCTAGTTCGCGCCCTTTAAGGTTGAGTTTTGCAAGGTTAGTTGCAAAATCTTGCAGGGGAAGATCGGTCAGCGCCGCAATCGATTGTCCGCGGAAAAAAACATGTCTTGCCACAGGATTAAGGCGTTGTCCCTCACAGGCTGCGCAATTTTCGGCTGCAGTGTCCAAGTCAGCCCAAGCTGACTCTTCACCGCTTTGCTCAGCATCGAATTCGGCAAGCGTAAGCCCAGTGCCGAAGCAAGTCTTGCACCAGCCATGTTTTGAGTTAAACGAAAATAGTCGTGGGTCGAGTTCTGGAAACCCGGTGCCGCAGGAAGGGCAAGCGCGCTTGGTGGAGTGCACGTTGACGCTCAAGGGCTTCGACGTATTAAATACTTGCACCACGCCACGACCCTGCTGCAGCGCCTGTTTAAGAGCCTCACGCAGCTCCGGCTCGCGGTTGGCGTGTAAGGTGAGTGTGGCGATGGGGAGTTCGATGTTGTGTTCAACGAATCGGTCCAAGCGAGGCCATTTGGCGGTCGGAAGAAGCGCTCCATCCACGCGTAAATGTTCAAAGCGCTTACCGCGCGCCCATTTTGCAAGGGCTGTGTAGAGGCCTTTGCGCGCCACGATCAGTGGAGCTAGTAAAGTAATGGTTTGGCCGCGGTAGTCTTTTAGAAGTCGTGCCGCGATGGCATCTTCTGATTGCGGTTCAATCGGTACATCGCAGTTCGGGCAATGCTGAACCCCCAGCTTAACGTACAAGAGTCGAAGAAAATGATAGATCTCGGTAAGCGTTGCTACAGTGCTCTTTTGGCCGCCACGACTGGTGCGCTGTTCTATGGCAACGGTGGGTGGGATACCAAAGATCGCGTCGACATCGGGCCGGGAAGCGGGTTGCACAAATTGTCGCGCATAGGCATTGAGTGACTCTAAGTAGCGTCGTTGCCCCTCCGCAAATAAAATGTCGAAAGCCAGAGTACTCTTGCCACTGCCCGACACGCCGGTAATGACGGTGAACTGATTGCGAGCCAAATCGACATCTATGTTTTGTAAGTTGTGCTCGCGTGCGCCACGAATTTGAATGGATGTAGCGGCAGCGTTGCGATATGCGCCGGGAGCCGTACTGTCCCGCACGGCGTTAGTGGGTGTAAAAACAGTCTCAGTGGTTCGCAGCGCTTGGCCCGTGTAGGAAGCAGGTAGGTTCATGATATCGCTCGGCGTGCCCACGCCGATGACGGCACCACCGGCCTCGCCACCCTCTGGGCCTAAGTCTATGATCCAGTCGGATGCGCGTATTACATCCAAATTGTGTTCGATCACCAATAATGAATGACCCGCGGCTATTAATTGACGGAACGCACGTAGTAGCTTGGCGACATCGTCGAAATGCAGACCTGTGGTCGGTTCATCGAAGAGAAATAGTGTTCCGGGCGCGCGGACGGACAATACCCTACGGCGCGACGTCTTGCTGAGCGATGACTTACTGAGTAATGCGCCAGTAGCCAAATGGGCGGCGAGTTTGAGTCGTTGTGCTTCACCGCCGGATAGTGTGGGTACGGGTTGGCCCAGGCGTAGATACTCGAGGCCCACGTCGGCAAGCGGCTTCAAGCGTCGAGCGCATTCAGGGTCATTGACAAAGAATTGAAGCGCCTCGGATACGGTAAGTTCAAGTACATCGGCGATACTCTTGGCATTGAAGTTGCCGCGCGATATCTTTACCTCCAATATTTCGGCTCGAAAGCGTCGGCCATCGCAATCGGGGCAGCGTAGGTACACATCGGAAAGAAATTGCATCTCCACGTGCTCGAAGCCATTGCCGCCGCAGGTGGGACAACGGCCATTACCGGCATTAAAACTGAAAGTGCCGGCCGTGTACTTGCGGTTTATTGACTCCGGTAGTTTAGAAAATAGCGTGCGGATCGCGTCAAACGCGCCGACGTAGCTTGCAGGGTTCGAGCGGGTGGTGCGCCCGATGCGGCTTTGATCAACCATAACCACTTCACCGATTAGATCAGCGCCCATGATCTTCTTATGCAAGCCGGGATTTTCTGTGGATTTACCCTTGGCGCGCAACAACGCGGGGTAGAGGATGTCATGTACCAAAGTCGATTTTCCGGATCCGCTCACACCCGTCACACACACAAGCTGCCGCAGCGGTATATCGACATCAATATTCTTTAAATTGTGTTCGGCGGCACCTTGGATGCGTATTTGATCGTTGGAATTAGAATGATGGGCTTTAAGTTTGGAGTCCAGCTCAAGTCGTTTGCGTCCAAATAAATAATCCGCAGTGAGTGAGTTTTTTGCTTTGGGTAATTCACTTAAGGGGCCGTAGAACACGATTTCGCCGCCGTGTTCGCCGGGCCGTGGACCAATGTCCAGTAATCGATCGGCCGCCTGCATGACCAGAGGATCGTGCTCAACCACGACTAGAGTATTCCCGGCATCGCGCAGGCGTTGCATCACGCCGACAATTTTTTCTACATCGCGAGGATGCAGCCCGATCGACGGTTCATCTAGTACGAATAAAGTGTTGACTAGCGAAGTGCCAAGAGCGGTGGTGAGATTAATACGCTGGACTTCGCCGCCGGATAATGTACGCGATTGCCGATCGAGACTTAGGTAACTTAAACCCACTTCGGATAAATACTGCAACCGTGCGCGAATTTCCTTGAGCAATAAATCGCTGGCTTGGTTCAATTGGGCCGATAAATTGAGTGTTGCGAAGAATTGGCGGCAGCGCTCGATCGGCATGAGCATCAACTCGCGAATATTGTGGCCCGGCGTGCCGACTCGCCACAGTAATGCCTCGGGCTTAAGGCGCGCCCCGTGGCAGGCCGTGCACTCGGTGTAGGATCGATACCGCGACAGAAGTACGCGAATATGCATTTTGTAGGCCTTTGTTTCCAGCCAGACAAAATAGCGTCTTACGCCATACCAAATATTTTTGGTCCACTCGCCTTCGCCATCGACGACCCAGGCGCGCTGCGCAGCACTGAGATCACGCCACGGAGTATCGAGCGGGATATCGCGTTTGCGCGCGAATTTAACGAGATCATCCTGGCATTCTTTGAACGATTCAGTTTGCCAGGGTTTTATGGCGCCTTGCCGTAAACTTAAAGCCTGATCGGGGATGACTAGGCCGTAGTCAACGCCGATACTGCGACCGAATCCCCGGCAGTTTTCACACGCGCCGATGGGAGAATTAAAACTGAAAGTGCTGGGGTGGGTGTCTTTGTAGCTTATGTTGCAATCCGGACAATGTAGTGCGGTGGAGAATCGCCAGGGCACACCCTGCACGGCTTCGATCTGCGGGTAGACATTCAGAAAGCCTTGGCCCACGCGCAGCGCACTCTCAATGCTTTCAGCGATGCGCGCTCGATCCACGTTTGCGTAGCGGAAGCGATCTTGCACGACCTCGATGAGATCGCCGTTTTGCTGGTAGATTCGTGAATAGCCCTGCTTTTCCAACAATGCCTTGATTTCATCAGGCGTAAAATTCTGCGGTACCGTAATGGGAAAAGTCAGTAGCAGTCGTGGATCGCTCAATTGGCTGGCACGTTGTGCAATGCTTTCTAAAATAGTTTCGCGGGTGTCCCGCTGCACCGGCTTGGCGCAACCGCGGCAATACAAAATTGCGGCTTTTGCGAATAACAACTTGAGATGATCATTGAGCTCCGTCATCGTGCCAACCGTCGAGCGGGAACTGCGTACGGGATTGGTTTGATCGATGGCGATAGCGGGTGGGATTCCCTCGATGCGATCGACTTGGGGTTTGTCCATGCGGTCCAAAAATTGGCGCGCATAGGGGGAGAAGGTTTCTACGTAACGTCGTTGGCCTTCGGCATAAAGGGTATCGAAGACTAGGGAGGATTTTCCGGAGCCGCTAACGCCGGTGACGACAATAAGTTCATTGAGCGGAAAATCAATATCGAGATTTTTGAGATTATTTTGGCGTGCGCCGCGGATACGGATGGTATCTGGACGTGTAATAGTCGGACCTGGCATCGCTACGGGGCGCGGGCTTGGTCTATGAGCCAATGATCCACTTCCGCCAATCGATGGTCTCGTATAGTTGCATGGTAGCGAATGCTGGATTCAGATTTGCGTAAATCTTGCCGTGCATCGAGCGGGATGTGGTCTGTGGCAAATGCCTCGAGTTTGTCGATGAGCAATAAGTCCGCGGAATAGCTCACCATGCGCGGCAAATACGCGCCTTGGGTTGCAGGTTCAAGCTGAGCGCTAATTTGCGCCCAATGTAGAGTGGCGAAATCTAAGGCTAGTTGTGGATGCTGATGGGCTACGACACGGATCATCCCGGGTGCAATAGTGGGTGGTGGCTCGGGCGAGATCGCGAGTGCAAGCGCTTGTTCGACCAACTTAATGTCTAGGGGCGCCGCTAGCTGATCATAAAATTCTTGACGTTCGAGTTCGGTTTTTGATTCTTGACTTAAGCGGTGCAGTTGATTCCAGGTCTTTTGGTCTGCATGAGTCGCGACCGTGCGTAGTACGTTGCGCCTGGTTGCTGGATCGAAACTTGCCGGGTTGTCAACGAAGCGTGCGAATAAGTTTTGTGCCTTGGCGATAACCTCGGGGTCGTGCATATCGCTGAGCGCTTCGATCAGGTCCGAGCGCAATATCGCGGTGTTATCACTTTCGCCGGCGGCCTTGTCCCAGCCGATGTGCGCTAGGAATGGGTTTAGCGCTTTGCGTGCATAAGCGCGATAGACTTCTTGAGTGGGTAATCCCGCGTAGATCTGATCAAGATCTTGTAGGATGCCGACCAGCGCGGAGACCACCACCGGGTCTGCATTCGCGGGAAAGTGTTGGGTGAGACCCATGAAGGCTGACATCGGTTCATCGCCTAGGTAAGCCAAGTTACTGGTGTCGTATAGAACGCCCGTTTGATCTTCCGATGAAAGGGTGTCGTAGTGGCCGGCAATAGCTTTAAAGGATTCATCGGAATAGCGGCTACGAAAATAAGCGTTTTGACCAGTGTTTATGATAGTCGTGCCGCAGCCGGTGACCGTTACGGGTTGCGGAGAATTCCCGGTTACTACCGTTTTGGTGACGGCAGCGCCGAGTACGGCGATGCTCACGGGTGTTCGCCAATTGCGAGCATTGGTGGATTGAGAGTCTACGGCGAAATGGCTTTGTGTCAGTTCGAGACGGGTTTTGGGTTCGCGGGAGTTCCCTTGGGAACAGTGGGCCATCTGTTCCCGGATTAGCGGCACGCCGGCTTGCCATGTCAAATCATGCGCGATGTCTTTAATGGGGCGAGTCGCACCTAGATCGATTGCATGCCATAAGTCATCGGTGACGGTATTGCCGTAGGCGTGCGCACGCATATAGCGACTCACCCCAGCGCGAAAGGCATCCTCACCGATATAGGACTCGAGGGTACGAATTACCGCGGCACCTTTTAGGTAAGTAATATTATCGAACGCGCTACTGGCCTGTAAGACATCGTTGATCGGCGTGATGATGGGATGCGTCCCCTCACGTGCGTCCTCGCGCATCGCGGTTTCTTTGTTGGCGAGTGCTTGTAACCAGGGTTTCCACTCCGGGTGAAAGTGATCGGTGACTTTATTGGCCATCCATGAGGCGAAACCTTCGTTGAGCCACAAATCGTCCCACCAAGCCATGGTGACTAAATCGCCGAACCATTGATGCGCCATTTCATGCGCGACGACGCTGTACACCCCTTGTCGGTCGCCTTCGGTGGAAAGCCGTGAGTCGACCAACAAATCTCGCTCAAAATAGAAAATTGCGCCCCAATTCTCCATGGCACCGAAGAACTGACTGGAACCGGGCCCGCCAATTAGGTCAAGCTTGGGGAGTGGATACGGCGTGCCAAAATATCGATTGTAATAGGGTAGTATTTCAGCAGCGGCATCCAGGGCGTAGCGGGTACTTTCCGTGTCACCGCGCTTGACGACGATGCCAATGTCGACACCTTCTACTTTGCGTGATACGCGTTCAAAATCTCCCATGCTGAAGAAAAGAAGGTAGGAAGACATTTTCGGCGTCGGCGCAAATACTACGTGTTGGAAATTACCGGCGGTTGGGGTCGTTGAGGCTATGGGCATATTCGATAGGGGCATTAGGTTGTCTGGAATAGTTGCGCCTAGTTCAAAAATAGCCTTAAGTCCGGGTTCATCCCAACAGGGTACAAAACGCCTGGCGTCGGAGTTTTCAAATTGAGTAAAAAGCGCGCGTGCCTTACCCTTGGGCGTCGCGTAATCGAGGGCAAATAATCCCGAAGCTTGCTGGTAAATTTTGCCGTGGTAGGTCAATTTTAAGCTGTGCGGACCGGGTAGGACCCGTCGGCCCCACGTGAAGGTGGCCGTTTGCACTTCGGTGTCGTAGCTAATGTTGGGTGCTTTGAAGTCGCTCGCTTTGGCATCATCAAGGGTGGCGCTATCGATAACAATATCAGCGCTATTGAGTGTGATTGCGCGAGTGGCCTTGTGCACGCTGAGTTCGATTTTGACCTGGCCTTTAAAGGTCAGTGCGGCGGCGTCTGGCGTAATATCGATTTGATAGCGATTCGGCGTCACGCCTTGGGGGAGCACAATGCGTTGGCTCGCAGCCAGTGTGACTTGGGCAACAGTTACAGTCAGCAGGGCTAAAATGGCCCCAACGTTTGATTTTGTCATTGCGTTACCTCGGAATTGAACCGGATTATCGCATGCTCATTAACAGATTCGAATCCTTTTGTGACCGCTTAGTGGGTGAATGACCGGGTCATGCCCTCGCTATTTTTATTGTGAGTTCGTTCAGCTCAAGGCGCGCCTTCCGCAGGTAGAGGCGCCGCGTGCGCGGGGGCTGATTCTTCTTCCAGTGCCACGGTGGCAATTACGCCGTTGGCCTTGGCGAGCACTTCGCGAGCATAGTCCCAGTGAATGGCAACCGTTGTTTCACCGACCGAGGCGCGCAGCAGCTCCGCAAACTGATCAATATTGGGTTCGAAGCTTTGTCCCTGGGCATCCACGGGTGGGTGCGCTTCTAGCAATAGCTCGCCGCCAACCCAAGCCACTTTAACCGGCTCGTTAATGAGTCGAACAGTAGTGCCCACTGGAACTATTGGGTACAAAGCCGCGACATCATCCGGGTACATGCGAATACAGCCGTGAGTGACTGCAAGCCCGACCGCGATGGGATTATTGGTGCCGTGAATTAAATAGGTTCCCTTACCTGCCGCTAGTCGCATCGCAAAAGCGCCTAAAGGATTGTCGGGACCCGGCATCACTTTCGGTGGCAATGGATCGCCGGCATCAGCATGTTCTTTGCGGACCGATTCGGTCGGGATCCAAATGGGATCTTTTTGTTTTGAAATGACGCGCGTCTCGCCTAGCGGGGTGCGCCAGTCCATTTTTCCTATGCTCACGGGATAGGTAATGACTTCGCGCGGCCCATTGCGCTTCTTGGGTTTTGGATAATAGTAAAGACGATGCTCGGGTAGATTGACCACGATGCCCTCGTGCGGTCCCGGCGGTAGGATGTGGCGGTCAGGAACCACGAGTTTTTTCCCCGCTCCCGGTAACCAAGGGTCTATCCCTACATTAACGCGAATAAGCTCCTCGGAACCCAAACTAAACTTTCGCGCCAGATCGTAAAGCGTATCCTCATAAACGGTGACTACTGATTGATCCTGACCCACTACGATATCATCGTGGCCTGTGAGCGGATAAGTCGTTGCAAGCGCAACCGGGGCGAATAGCGTGAGTGTTAACGTTACCGCCAATAGAGAGGGCAGTATTGGTTGAGTGCTAAGTTCCACAACGATATCTTAGCATTGGAATGGCGGTCGCGATGGCTCGAATGCCCTACTAACGTAGAGAATAGAGCACTTTGCGGCCGTCCGGTCCGGTGGATTGCAGTGCAAGCCAGTCCCCGCTCGCGCCGTACCATAGAGTGATTTTAAATTTCGGCGTATCGATCACGTATCGCTTAGCGGGCACGCGGACACCGCGCACGGTAATTTCCTCATCGCCCAACGCGCTGATCTTGCTAGCCAGATATTCGCCTGTTTGCGGATTCAGCAACTTAGTTTGGGTCAGCAGTTTTGGATTCCAATAGGCAAAAGTCATCACGCAATTACCTAAGGGCTGGTTATTCTTTTCAGTCAACCCGTTGGCGCTCAACACAAAGCCCTCGGGTGTTTGTTGGCCGTTGATCTTGGTTTCCTTGTCGTTTTCGCGAGTAGTGGCTTGTAGGCCTTGTAAGCAATCGCCTCGCCAGTCTTCCTTGGCAATATGATGGTAGCGATAGGCGTTAAAAAACAAGATTTTTACATTGAAGTTAGCTTCACTTTCCAAGGTTTTGTGGTCGCCGTCGTGCGTGAGCTTGAAGATATGGGTTCCGACGGGCCTGCCGTCCACGGTGACGTTAAAATTCCACTGCTCTGCCTGGGCGGAGAGTGAAAAAAACATCAATACCTGGGTCATAGCGGCAGCGAAGGTTTTCATATGTGGGCAATTATAAGGCTGTTTTTGTTAAAAATGCCTTGCCTAAACACCTAGCACCTTGATGCCGTGCGCTTGTGCCGCCAAACCCAATGCGACGTCGTGAGTGGCCATCACCGGGTCAATCCCCATCGCTTCTTGCCAAAGGAGCGCGGAGGCGAGGTGAATCGCATCGAGGGTGCCAAGCTCAGTGGGCATCGGTTGTGCAGCGCGATTAAGGACACTGGAGTCGATTTCGATGAGTTCAAGGGAATCGATGAGATCCAGAATTGTTGTCCGACGTTTCGCCACTTCAAAGTCCGATAAGCCTATTCGGATTCGCACCCGATCCAGTGTGCGCAAACTTTCGGTCGAGATCAGTGCGCTTGAAACTCCGCGATCGATGTGTCGCCACTCTGGCAACGCGTTCGATTGTCCAAGCGCAATACGCAGCAGAACCGATGAGTCAATATAGGCAATCATCGATGGCTTTGCCTCTCCTCCAGTAGCATTTCCACGACGTCAATTTTTTGGATGTTCGACTTGGGCAGTGCGACCTTATTGGGCTTCGGTGAATCGACAGCTGGCTTGCGAATCCGCAGGCCAGGCCGTTCGAGTATCGGGACGATGTGCGCAACAGCCCGATTGCGATCAAGGACTGCTATCGTCTCTCCGCCCTGAACGAGGCGCAGAAATTCACTTAATCTGGACTTAAGTTCAGCGATGCCGATTTGCTTCATGACTATATGTGACCACAATTGGTCATCAAAGGCAAGCCACCACTATTTTCCAAATGCATGAGTCAATATCGCGCGAAATGAAATCTTAAGGTAATTTTAAGATTGGCAAGTTATCTTAGCCAGTCTATGGTCCGTCGAATTCAATATTGTAGTGTTTTTTTTATAGCGGGGATTATTTCCGGCTGTGGTCTCACGCGCCCGGTTCCGTTGCCGTCGGTTGCCGAGGCTGTAAGTGGCGGGGATGCGGTGCAATTGGCTACTCAAGCAAAAACAGTCTCGCTCGTGGCGTTGGCGCCGCATGCCGTTGATTTATCTAAAGCCCTGTCGGATATGGATATTGCCTTGCTTGCGGTGGTGGGTAACCGCGATTTGCGTGCAATGCGGGCTCGGCAGGGAGTTGCCGATGCGCAGGTATTTTCGGCAGGTTTATTGCCGGATTTGCAAATTAGCGCAAGCTTGGACCGCCCCCTACAGGCGGGCTTTGTTACCGCTTGGAGTGCCGCTCTGGGGTTTGATCTTGCGGCTCTATTTGGCCTTAAAAGTGCGCGCGATGAAGCGAGCTTTGCCGCGCGCCAAGTGCACTATGAAATTGCCTGGCAAGAATGGGTGTTGGCCAATCAAGCTCGAACGCTTACCCGTCAGTATGGTTATTTGCGGGCAGAACGCGATCTTGCCAATGCAGCTGCGGAGGTAGCCGAGAAGCGCGAAGCGCGTATGGCAAAATCGATTGCGCGTCATGACGCACGACTGGATGACGCGGCGCTCGCGCAAATTGCGGCGCTTGATGCGCGTGACCGTGAAAAATCTTTGAGCCGGCAGATCATCGCAGCGCGGCTTAGGATCCTGGCGCTATTAGGATTGCCCCCTGGATTTGATATTCAAATCGCACCTCCGACATCTTTGCGGCCGCTGGACGCGGTGGCATCCGTAACGCAATTGTTAGAGTCGGCGGTTGCGGAGCGATTAGATTTTTTAGGACTTCGCGCGGGCTACGCGAGCAATGCGGCGGCGCTTCGACATGCACGCTGGGGTGCGTTTCCCTTTCCTACATTGGGCATCACGCGCGCGCGGGACAATTCAAATGTCAAATCGCGTGGCTTTAGTTTGGGCCTCAGCTTACCTTTGTGGAATCGCAATCGCGGAGCGGTACGGATTGCGGCGGCGACTCGTGCTCAGTTACGCGAGGAATATTCAGTAAGACTATTTCAGACCTCAGTGGACCTGGGGGCCTTGCTAGCCGATCTGCGTGCCATTGTCGATGAGCGCGGTGCGCTAGATGCGCGATTGCCGCGTTTGGCGCAGGATGTGGCGACGTTGGCGCAGGCGGTGGATCGAGGTGATTTGCCTTACTTAAGCTATGAAACGGTGCGTGCGAGTCTGCTGGATAAGCAGATTGTGCAATTGGGCCTAGCGCAGGCGGAGGCGGAAGAAGAAGTCGCGTTAGAAACGGCTACTGGGAAACTATTGTGGAAGGACTAAATTTGAAACGCGTTACGCTGGTGATCACTACTATTGCCCTTTGGGGCTGTCACGGGGGCAAAATCTCTGCGGGGGACACTGCGGGAGAGGCTGCTGACTCTGGCGAGAAATTGGGGTCTGCGTTGGTAGAATGGATAGTGGCGCATCCCGGCAAAACGCATGAATCGTTTTCCGCTTATGGGATGGTTGAATTTCAGCCTGAGCGCACCACGTCGGTTTCGACTCAATTGGAAATGATTGTCAATCGAGTGTTTGTAAGGGCGGGACAAGCGGTTAAAGCCGGCGATGATTTGATCGAAATGCGTGGCAGCGCAACTTCGGTGCTAGACGCTAAGCGAACCGAGACGGATGTCAAGTTTACGCAGCGTGAACTAAAGCGGGCTGAGACACTGTTCGCTGAACACCTCGCGACTAACATGGAATTAGATACTGCGAAACAGGCAGCGATGAATGCGCAAGCGGCTTTAGAGGCGATGCGCGCTCGGGGTGTGGGCGTGACTCAAATTCTGCGCGCACCTCGTGCAGGGATAGTTGCCGATGTGGGGACCGAGCCTGGAGTGATGGCAGCAGCCGGCGCGATATTAATGCGTTTGGCACCTAGTGATGCCTTGCGGGTGCGAGCGGGGTTGGATCCTGCGCGCTTGAAGCTAGTAAAGCCAGGGATGTCGGTGAATGTTTTCGATTTACAAAATTCGAGTACGAGCGTTGCTGGTCAAATTGCACAGGTAGCCGCGACCTTGAATCCGCAGACCCATTTAGCGGATGTGGTTATTTTGTTGGACAAAGGGACGCTCGATAAAGGGGTTGGATTGTTGCCGGGCGTCACGGTACGTTGTGAAATATTGACCCAGGAAAGCACGGCGATCAGTGTGCCGCGGACCGCTATCCTGTACGAAGAAGAGCGGCCGTATGTCTATGTCGTCCAATCGAAGCAAAAAGATCCTAAGGATCAGGGCGCTCTCACCGCCGTAAAGCGCGGCGTTGAGATCGGTTCTAGTGAGGGTGCTCAGGTGGCGGTCTTGAAAGGCTTGGCTGATGGCGAACAAGTTGTGACCTCGGGTAATTACGAACTGGTTGACGGTATGGGCGTACGCGCTCGATGAAGTCATGGTTCTTGCGCCACGGACGCTCAATATTACTGGCTTTTGTATTATTGTCTGTCATGGGCGTGGTGGCGGCGTTTAAGCTACCGGTGGGTTTATTTCCATTGATTGATTTTCCGCGTGTAGTCGTCTACCTAGATGCGGGTGATCAGCCGGTTGATCGTATGGTGGTTGAAGTGACTCGACCGTTGGAGTTGGCGCTTCGCTCGGTCCCAGGAGTTTTGGGTGTTCGCTCCGATAGTAGCCGAGGTTCTACCCAGATTTTTTTGAGTTTCGATTGGGGCACCGACATGGTCGCCGCGCTATTGCAGACTCAGGCAATGGTCGGCCGTGTATTGCCGACGCTGCCGCCGGGCACGCGCTTTGACACCCGCCGCATGGATCCTACGGTATTCCCGGTGTTGGGACTTAGTCTGACCGGGAGTGGTTCCGATATCGTGGCATTGAGCGATTTTGCGACCTATCGAATGTCGCCTGCGTTGTCGGCGGTGCCGGGTGTGGCGCAGGTGGAAGTCTTAGGCGGTCGTCAGGCTGAATATCAAATCATCGTCGATCCCGCGCGACTCTCGATTGCCGGTATTGGCACTGCGGAGGTTGCGGCGGCGGTAGCCGCGAGTAACGTGGTAGCGGCGGTGGGTCGTGTTGAAGACCGATATCGACTCTATCTGACTCTCTCTGAATCGCGTTTGCATGATGAGTCGGATATTCGCGGCATTGTGGTTAAAAACTCGGCGGGCGGGATTATTAAACTGGAAGATATCGCTACCATTCGGCTTGGAATGACGCCCGCTTGGACTCGCGTCAATGCCAATGGTCATGAGGCGGTGTTAGTTAATATTAAGCAGCAGCGCGGTGCCAATTCCGTGACCTTGGTGCAGGCTGTGAAAGATCAGTTGGCTGAATTGAACTCTTCACTGCCTAGCGGCGTGAAAGTGTCCACCTATTATGATCAATCAGAATTGATCGTGGCTTCCGCCGGCAGCGTGCGTGACGCTATATTAATTGGCGCGGTATTTGCGGGGTTGGTGTTGTTTGGATTTTTGCGGTTATGGCGAGTGACCTTGGTGGTCGCGCTGATTCTTCCAGCGGTATTGCTTGCGACCATTGCACTACTCTATGCCGCTAATTTAAGTTTTAATATTATGACATTGGGCGGCATGGCGGCGGCCGTAGGTTTGATTGTGGACGATGCCGTGGTCATGCTTGAGCATGGCATGCGCCGAGTGACTGAGCGCGCGCAAGCGGCTGCGACGACCCCAGAGGCGGGCCCTGCGGCGACCGCTGACACCCTATTGACGGCTTCTATCGAGATGTTCAAGCCATTGACGGGGTCGTCACTGGCAACCGTGCTGGTATTTGTGCCGCTCGCATTTCTTTCCGGTGTAGCGGGCGCCTTTTTTAAATCGCTGGCCTTGACTATGGCCGCGAGTCTGACGATTTCCTATATATGCGCGCTGCTCGTGGTTCCGGTGCTAATGCGTCATTGGGTGCGCCTTGAGGATGCGGTGCGCAATGAGCATAGCGGAAAAGTATTTGTCCGCATCCAGGCATGGCAAAGTCGTGTGCTAGGAAGTCTCTTGCAGCGATCATGGCCCGCCTATGCTGCAGTGGTGATTTTAATTATTGGGGGTGTCATAAGTTATACCCGAGTTGAGACCGGGTTTATGCCGCACATGGATGAGGGCGGTTTTGTGCTCGACTACAAGGCGGCACCCGGTACTTCGGTGCAAGAAACCGATCGCTTATTGCGTCAAGTCGAGACCTTGGTACTCGCGGTTCCTGAGGTCGATAGTTACTCGCGTCGCACCGGTTTGCAGTTAGGTGCGGGGCTTACTGAGGCAAATGAGGGCGATTTTTTTATCAAGCTTAAAGGTATGCCGCGTCGTGCTATTGATGAAGTTATGAGTGATTTGCGTGCACGAATTCTGGCTGAGGTGCCGGGATTGCGGGTGGAGACTGCGCAGCTCATGGAGGATTTGGTGGGGGATTTGATTGCAAGTCCAAAACCCATTGAAGTGAAGGTCTTTGGTGCTGACGATGTAACGTTGCGGCGCGTGGCGGACAATATCGCTAGGCAAATTAAGAAAGATGCGGGAGTAGTTGAAGTCGTTAATGGCGTGACGATTGCGGGTGATGCACTCGAGATTCATGTCGATGGCGTGCGCGCAGCGGTGGAAGGATTGGATGCGCAAGGTGTCACCGATCAGGTCACGAATTTGTTGGAAGGAAAGGTGGCCACGACTGTGCAGCGCGGCGAGAAGCTTTTGGGCGTGCGAATCTGGACCGGTGAAGATGCTAGGGCACGACTAGAACAGGTCAAAACCTTAAGAATACGTGCAGCCTCCGGCCAGATTATTCCCTTGTCGCGCGTCGCCGAAGTGGCGGTGGTGCAGGGTCAGCCTCAGATCGCGCGTGACAACTTGCGTCAGATGGTGGCGGTGACAGGCCGCCTTGAAGGCGTTTCATTGGGCACTGCCATGACCGAAGTGAAACAAACCGTGGCACAAATATCTTTGCCGAGTGGCGTGTATGTGGAGTACGGGGGACTATACAACGAGCAACAAAACTCCATGAAGCAACTGGCTATGATCTTTGTGGCGGCAGTGTTGCTGGTGGCGGTGTTGCTTTGTTATCTATACGAGTCGTGGGCGATTGTGGGTGCGATTATCGTGACTTCATTGTTGTCGGCGGTTGGTGTGTTTGTCGGTCTGTGGGTCACCGGGACAGAATTAAATCTTGCTTCGATGATGGGTCTCACCATGATTATTGGCATCGTGACTGAAATTGCCATTTTCTATTTTGCGGAACTGGAAAATAATACAGAGGCTTCGAATAATCACTTGATCGAAGCGGGTCGATTGCGCTTACGACCAATCTTGATGACGTCAATTATTGCAATTTTTGCGTTATCGCCGCTGGCGCTGCGGATCGGGGCCGGGTCCGCGATGCAACAACCTTTGGCGATTGCGATTATCTCGGGGTTGCTGTTTGGCGTACCGCTGGTGTTGCTGGTGATGCCGGTGGTTTATCGGCGATTTTCCTATGCGGTTGGCACAAATTCCGCATCATCATGAAAGTCGCGCTCGAATTTTATGAAATTATAATATCCGCAAGTATTCCCATACGGATACTTGCGGCAGACATTGGGCCTTGCCGCATAGACCGTACATTGGCGTTTTTCCCGGTCAAACAGCTTGCATATTGATTTGTAAACGTTATCTTTTTGATGTCGGAGGATCTGCTCGTTAACATCTTGAGTTTTATAATGATAGGTAAGTCGCTTGCGGGCCTTTTTATCGGATATTCCAAAATGTTGCGCTAGGCGGGCGATATCGTGATCGGTGACCGCGATACGTGAATGGCTACAGCAATAGCCGGGACATTTGTTGCAATCAAAACTCATATCGAGAGTATGGGTTGTAAAGCGTAGAAAGGAAATGGGTCAATAATGCGTTAGAATATTCCGCATGTTATTTAATCCACAATCTGTGCCAGTAGGCAAACTGCAATGAAGCTATTTTCGAGTCTTTTCGCTAAGGCACCGCCCACTGCCCCAACATCAGGAGAGCGAATTGCAGTACCCAACCTGGAATCCGACGAGCAAGCATTTCGAATTGCAGCTATAGCTAAGCTTGCGGATGGCGATAACCTGCGTCAACTAGCTGGGGTCGAAATCGGGGGTGTAACGCTGGTTGGCACCCCGGCGGCCATAGAACATGCTGCGCGAGCGCGCGTGGCGCAGCTCATAGATGCCGGATTAATTGACTATTCCGGGTTTTGTGCCGCCATGAAAAATCGCGCGGCTCTGTTTTCGGTAGTAGCGTTGTGTAAAGACCATGAGCGATTGCCGCAGGCATTAGCCTTAGTCACCGACCCCGCTCAAATTGGGCAACTTGTCCTAGATAGTTCGTCAAGTCGGGTTCGACAATCAGCGGCAGCTTTGCTTCAAGATTCTACGCAGCTACACGCGTTGCTCAAGCAAGTGCGGGGCAAGGATAAGAACGTCTACAAAATTCTTAAAGAAAAATGTGACAGATTGCATGCCGCGGAGCGTGAAGCGCTCGATAAGACCAATGAGATCAATGCGCTTTGTGAGTCTATCGAGCGGCATAGTCATAAAAGTTTTGATGGGTTCTATAGTGTGAGCTTCGAGCACTTGGCGGCGCGCTGGCTTGATCTGGGTCAGGTGACGCACGCGAGCACGGCCGAGCGCGCTTTACAGGCGATCGAGCGGTGTCGAGCCGTTATCGCGGAAAACCAGCGGGTTGTGGCGCAAAAAGTGGCGCTGCAAGCAGCACAAGTCGCGGCGCGCGAGGCTCGCGAACAAGCGCTACAAGCGGATCAAGTGCTGGCGGCGGAAAATGCTGATGCTGAGGCGCGATCACGCGAGCAAGTCGCCGAGGCTCGTGAACGGGAGGGGGCGGCTCGGGCACAGAAGATGGCTGCGGAGGATCATCTGTTTCGTCAGATCGGTGGCTTGATTCGCAACGCTAATAGTGCCCTTGTCGATGGCAATACCCAGAAGGCAGCGGGGTTGCGTCGCGCTATTCAGGAAAAATGGCCAACTTTTGCGGCACCTCCTCATTTGCCACGTCAGCTACAACAACTTGATGAGAAATTAAATGAATTAAAGCAATGGAAAGACTTTGCGGTTGCGCCTAAGCGGGTAGAGCTCATCGAGGAAATGGAGCGGTTAGTGGCGTCTACAGAAGAGCCAAGCGTACTGGCTGAACGGATCAAATCGTTGCAACAAGATTGGCGCACAATCAGTAAAGGAATTGTCAGTGACACGGGAGCGGATTGGGAGCGATTTCATAAAGCCTCGCAATCAGCGTATCAACCTTGTCGTGAATACTTTGAGGCTCAGGCGAAACTGCGGCACGAGAATCTGGAAAAGCGTAAGGCGTTAAATGAGCGGCTCAAGGCTTTTGAAGCGAGTCAGAGCGGCGAGCATCCCGATGGGCGACTATGCGCAAGAGTATTGCGCGAAGCGCCGCGCGAGTGGCGACAACATTTTCCGGTGGGTAGGGAAGATAATCGACCCATAGAAAGTGAATTTGACGAATCGATTAAGCGAATTAAAATCAGACTGAATGCGTGGCATGATAAAAATGTGGCTGATAAGCAGGCGCTTATCAAACGGGCACAGTATTTACTCACTCAAGAAGATGGTCGTGAGGCCATTGATGCCATGAAGCACTTGCAAGTACTTTGGAAGGAGTGTGGCCCAGCACCACGCGACCAGGATCAAGTGTTGTGGAATGAATTTCGTGAGTCTTGTGATGCCGTTTATCAAAAGCGTCAGCAGGCGTTTGTTGAGTACACTGCAGGCCTTGAAGCCGCAAAGGTTAAAGCGATCGCATTGTGCGAAGAAGTAGAACGAGTAGCGCAATTTAGCGACACCGATTTGCTTGAAGGAATGGGAAAAATACCGGCCTGGCGCGCCGAATTCGATGCGCTAGATGAAATGCCTAAAAATGATGCTCGTGGCTTGCATGCTCGATTTGAGCGGGCCCTTGGAGCGTGTGGCGTTCAAGTTGCGAAACAGCGCATGCGCGATGCGGAGCAAGCGGAATCGCATTTGTTTGAAGCCAGTCTATATGTTCAAGCGTATGAGCGCGCGGTTGCAGGCAATGTGGAGCTTTCCGAGCAGCAGCGGTTACGAGAGATTGTCGATACATTTATATCGAACGTTAGGCATTGGCCAAAAGGTGGGCTGCAAGTGCTTAAAGAGCGCTTGGCAAACGCAGGATCGGCTACTGATAGCGAGATCCGCGAGAAGGCGCTTAAGATGTTGTGCATTCGTGCGGAAATTCGCAGTGAGACGAATACGCCTGCTGAGGACGAAGCGCTGCGTCGGGAGTTTCAGGTGCAACGCCTTATGCAGATGGGCAAAGGCACCGAGTCAAACGCTACGGACTGGGATTCGATGATACTTGAATGGATTCGGGTGGGGGCCGCAAACCCTTTGGCTTACGATAAATTGCTGCCACGATTCATGCGGTGCCTGTCCACAAGATTGCGGCAGTGAAGTTTAATTTACAGCCTATTCTTATAAGCGATCGCGTGAGATGCGAGCCGCTCGTTGCGAGCGACTTCGAGCGTTTGTATGCGGTGGCTAGCGACCCGCTAATCTGGGAACAACATCCCAATCCTGAGCGGTATCAGCGGGCGGTGTTTGAGAACTACTTTAAGGGAGCGATTGAGTCCGGCGGAGCTTTTTTAGTGATCGATGGGGTCACTAATGAAGTCATGGGCAGTTCCCGATTTTATGATTTGGCTTTTGATCCCAGCAAAATTTCGATTGGGTATACGTTCCTGGGGCGTAAATATTGGGGTACGGGTTGCAATCGCATGCTGAAGATTCTGATGCTTGATCATGCCTTTCAGTTTGTGGATCGAAGCGTGTTTTATGTGGGCGCTGGCAATGGACGTTCACGCAAGGCGATGGAAAAACTTGGCGGCCAATATATTGGCGAAGAGACGGTGAGTTATTACGGGGAAGTTGCAAAGTCCAATGTAATCTACGCTATCGATAAAATAGATTGGATCCACGCTGCGGATGTTTGACACGGTCGATCCTTCCCATGGTCTGTAGCTTGACAATTACAAGATTATAGATCTTTAATAAGACGTTTTCCGAGCTCCGATGATGCCCCGTCATTGTGTACGCTTTGGGCAAAAATCGCAGCGATCATTAAGTGAGCTACCGCACGCACCTGTCTATGTTGGCAGGCTGTTCAAACATTAGGGGATCAACAATGATAGATTTGAAGAACACCAGTCGGAGAGATTTTCTGTCCATATCGGGGCGCGCTGGATTAGCGACTTTGGTGGCGAGCGCGGTAGGGATTAACG
>JAYUFB010000109.1:0-54726 GCA_043738945.1 Gammaproteobacteria bacterium | reverse complement strand
CCTCGGTGATCTTCTCACCCGCTTTAATATTCCCCAGGCCGATATACGCGATCCCTTCATTAAAGCGCGCAATCTGTTCCCTACTACTCCCACGCCATTGCACGAGAAGGGCTAGAGCTTGCTTGGTATACTTGAGCGACTCACTAAACTCCCGGACCTTTAAATAGGAATCACCCAAATTACTAAGCGCACCCGCAAGCCACTTATTGCTGCCCGATCGCTTGGCGTGCTCAAGAGCGGCTATACTTGCGCGACGCTCAGCAACATGATCGCCCCGCCGGTCCGCGATGTCGGAGTTGGCAATCTCTGCCGCAGCTAAGGCCACCTCATCGCCTATAGTCGCTGCCAAGCTACTAGCTGTTTCCAATTCTTTAGAGGCGTGTTCAAGATTGTCAGTGTTAATGTAAATCTGAGCCAACCAAAGCATCGCCTGCACGCTACGAGGTTTATCGCCCATATCATGCGCAAGGTCTAAGCTTTTTTCCAAAAACGGTAGCGCCACTTCCGCCTGGCCCAGCATATATAGGATATTACCCTTCAAAATCGAGAAACGATAACGCTCAGAATCAGTGGTAATTACGGCCACATTTGCTCGATTAAGTTCTGTACCAGCCAGTGCGTAGTGGCCGTCCTTGAACATGACGTAAGCCTGAACATAGTGTTCGGCAAAACTCGCCAAACGGTCGTTATGCTGAGCAAGGTCTTTTAGCGTATCGACCACCCGCTTAAGATCAGCATCACGGCGCAAATCGGCATACACCATGCCGCAAACTTCTAAGAACTGAACGTCCGCGCTTTGTAACTTCGTCACCGATGCTCCATCCAATACTAGAGCCGCGCGCTCAGGATCGGACCAATCCAGCATCTCGATGCGATCACTAACGGAGTGATCAGCATCCGCCGCCAGTGCGAGACCGCCTGCGAATGCTATCAATCCAATCAGCGCAATTACGCCTTTTAATCGCATATTATAGACGGTAACCTAAATACCCTCCCACTACTAATATGAGATTATAGGCATCGTGTTAGGTGACGAAGCGTGACGAAGGTCGGTTAAGAGCGAGGCCTGGTGTGACTTCAGGCTATTTTTATCAATGTTGTGACCCAGGTCGCTATTTACAACTAGTTTTAAGGGAGAGAATCAGGATGCCCGGGAGTCAAGATTTCTCGGTTGATGCGCGAAACGCCTCGACGCTAGTTAACATAAATGGTCAGCTAGTTGCGCGAAATGCTGCAAAAATATCCATTTTTGACGGCGGCTTTGTGGTGGGTGACGGGGTCTGGGAAGGCCTGCGTTTACATAAAGGTACTATACTATTTTTGGATCAACACCTTGAACGACTGTATTGGGGTGCGGCGAGAATCCAGCTTGAAATAGGGCTAAATCGAAATAAATTGATCAGCGAGATTGACCGCACACTCGCAGCGAACCGCATGCAAGATGGAGTCCATATCCGTCTCATGGTAACGCGCGGAGAGAAAGCCGCGTTGAACCAAGATCCGCGCAATGCCCTGGGGACGGCGACCGTGATAATCGTCGCCGAGTTCAAGGTAGCCGATCCAAATCTGGCCGCGCGCGGCTTAAAACTCCACACGGCATCGATTCTCTGTAGCCCCGCCAATATGTTCGATATGCGATTGAATTCACATAGCCGACTGAATTTAATTAGCGCCCTACTTGAGGCAATAGACGCAGGTGCGGACGAAGCCTTGATGCTTGATCCCAAGGGATACGTGTCCAGTTGTAACGCCACCAATTTTTTCTGTGTTCGCAACGGTGAGGTACTAACTTCGAGAGGTGAATTCTGCTTCCACGGAGTTACTCGAGCGAATGTCATTCAGTTGTGCCGCCAAAACGGCATCAAAATTCGCCTCGCTGATTTCGACCAGAATGATACCTATGCTACGGAAGAAGCTTTCGTGACGGGCACTTTTGGCGGCATCACACCGGTCAGCGAAATCGACGGCAAGCGGTTCAACATTCCGCTTCCGGGTCCCGTGACTCAACGACTGACGTCGCTGTATGAAACACTTAAGGATTCACAGGTGTTACTAACGCAATGAGCGTACTACCGGTTCGGATTGCGATGTGGTCCGGCCCGCGAAATATTTCCACGGCCATGATGCGTGCATTTGAATCTCGCGGCGATTGTGCAGTGAGCGATGAACCTCTTTACGCTATCTACCTACAAAATAGCGGACTTGATCATCCACTGCGGGCTCAAGTGATTGCATCACAATCGCTAGACCCACACGAGGTAATTCAGACACTGCTCGGACCGGTTCCCGATGACAAGCCCATTTGGTATCAAAAGCACATGACTTTGCATATGACCCCGGAGATTGATCGAAAATGGTTAGCACAATTACGCAATGTTTTTTTGATTCGAGATCCCCGGGCAGTACTCGCCTCTTATGCCTCGAAACGAGCGACGGTAACATTGGCAGACATCGGATTTGTGCAACAGCGCGAATTATTTGAAGCAGAAGCCGATCGACTTGGAAGTGCCCCGCCGGTAGTCGATGCGCTAGACATTCTGGATAATCCTGAGCATATGCTCAAAATTCTCTGCAACTCGTTAGAAATAGACTACACCCCAAGAATGTTGCATTGGTTGCCGGGCCGACGCGCAACGGACGGAGTGTGGGCACCGGCGTGGTATCAATCGGTCGAAAAATCTACCGGTTTTTCGTCGTCCTTCACGAACAATGCCGACCCGCTCGATCCAGCGCTCGAAGAACTGGCTATGCGAGCGATGCCTCATTATCAAGCACTATCACAGCACAAGCTTGATTGGCGGAGAGGGTGAGTCTCACGCCAGGAATTAGCTTAATGCGTCGGGCGAAGTATCACCCCATACGCAACCCCGCCGCGCGTTTAGCTGCACGCTTAAGTGTTTCGTCAATTCGAGTCTGCCAACCTGCGCCAGTCGATTTAAAATGCTCCAATACGCTTGCGGATAGACGCAACGAAACAAGGCGTTTGGTTGGTGCCTTCTGCGGTCCACGCTCGCCGACCTTGCGCTTTACCGTCTCGTACTGCGCATTTGTAACGTGTCGAATCGTGTGAGGGGCGCGTAGCCCTTCAAGCTCTTGCTTAGTATAGGGACGCATTTGTTTGAATTCCGCTACGGTCAATTCCCGCACCTCCCCGGCCGCGTTAGTCAATGGCTTTGCTTTTCGCATATTTCCTTATTTCCCGAATGGTGTCCTCGGCTATTTGCACATAACACAACAGTAGCTACGTAAAATTATAGCCGTACCCCGCAACGGGACATCAAGCAAAGTATCGAATTCGCTGGTCAATTGAGGCAATGAGAAACCTCTATGAATTTGGCGAATAGGGTGAGATTACTCGGCGCTACGCGCCTCGCCCCTTCGGGGCCGCCCTGGCGGGCGTTTCTCGGTTTCGTTGCTGTCGCGATTGACGGATACAGACCCAGAAACATTGATCTCGGGCAAAGCCGCACCACCACCGGTACCACGACCACGACCGCCAGTGGATCATGCCGCAACTCCATCTTGCTTAATGTGTAACCCATGGGTTACAATGCTTCTGTGTTCACCGTCCTGACCACCGAAGAGTTCGACCGCTGGCTTGCGAAGCGTCGGGACAGGCAAGCGCGTATGAAGATCGCGGCTCGAATGACCAGTATCGAACTGGGCAACTTGGGCGATGCTAAATCGGTTGGTGGAACAGTCAGTGAAATGCGCATCAACTACGGGCCAGGCTATCGGCTGTACTACACGCGCAAAGGGCTGGAAATTATCGTGCTGTTGATCGGTGGCGATAAGTCCACCCAGCAAAGTGATATCGACAAGGCCATCAGTCTGGCCAAGCAAGTGAGGCAATGAATTATGGCAACCCGCAAAGCTAAAGTTAAAACCGCTATCAAGCTGCGCCGTTGGGACGCTGCCGAACATCTGCACAGTCCTGATGATTGCAGCGCTTACCTTGCTGCGATTACCGAAGAGGCCGGATGTGACGTGAAGCTGATTGCTGCTGCGCTGGGCAACATCGCTCGCGCCAAAGGCATGATGCAGGTTGCTAGGGACTCTGGCCTTGCACGTGAAGCGCTGTACCGGGCGCTCTCGCCGGAGGGCAACCCAAGCTTTGGAACAATCCTCAAAGTGTCTAAGGCGCTTGGCTTTCGACTCGACTGGAAAGCAGCCTAATCGCATCACCGACAATGGACCGTCGGATTCGGAATCCGTTGGATATACCCCAGCCTTAACACGCAAAAACCCAATAATCTCAGGCCCTATTTGCACCAGGATTTGCATTTTCGGGCCAAAACAGCCGAAAAAGCGACCAACGCGGGAGCCTAGTGCAAATCCAAATCAAAAATGGGGTCTTCAATCGACAGTGATGATGCTAAAACCCCTATAATTTGGCGGAGAGGGTGAGATTCGAACTCACGAGCCCCGTAAAGGGCCTCCGGTTTTCAAGACCGGTGCATTCAACCGCTCTGCCACCTCTCCGGTCGCGCGGCACGCGCTAATTATGTCACGGGTGGCGTATAATTTCCGGTCTATGAATACTCGTAAACTGGGTCCCCACGGCCCGCAAGTCTCCGCCATTGGCTTAGGCTGTATGGGCCTATCGGATTTCTATACCTCAAGCCTTCCCAGCGAGACTGCGGCCATTGCCACGCTAAAGGCCGCGATCGACGCCGGTGTCAGCTTTTTAGACACCGCGGACATGTATGGTCCCTACACCAACGAAACACTCATCGGTAAGGCCATCGCGGACCGTCGCAACAGTGTATTTCTCGCCACTAAATTTGGCATCCAACGAGATCCCAATGATCCCGCGAAACGCGGCATAAACGGCAAGCCCGATTACGTGCGCTCCTCCTGCGAAGGTTCCTTAAAGCGTTTGCAAATCGAATGCATTGATCTTTATTACCAACATCGTGTCGACGCCAGCACGCCGATCGAAGAGACGGTAGGCGCCATGGCTGAGTTGGTGCGCTCAGGCAAAATACGCTTTATTGGCTTATCGGAACCCAGCGTAGAGACCCTTCGTCGCGCCCATCGCGTTCATCCCATCACAGCGGTTCAATCCGAATATTCGCTTTGGAGTCGCGATCCGGAGGATGGCGTACTACCCACCTGCCGCGAATTGGGCATAGGTTTCGTTCCCTACAGTCCGCTGGGTCGCGGATTTCTCACTGGACGGTTTCGCAGCGTTAATGATTTAGACGCTACCGATTTTCGCCGCAAATCACCTCGATTCCAAGGTGAAAATTTCGCCAAGAACCTTGCCGTAGTCGATGCCGTTAACACCATTGCCAAGGAAAAGAATTGCACGCCGGCGCAACTTGCGCTCGCTTGGCTGCTCGCGCAAGATCCCTGCATAGTGCCCATCCCCGGAACCACGAACATCCAGCGGCTACAAGAAAACATCATGGCCACCACTGTTAAACTTGAGCCCGAAGACCTTGCACGCATCGCAACCGTAGCGCCCGTAGGAGTTGCCGCCGGGACGCGCTACGATGCGGCCGGAATGCGTTTTCTCAATGGGTAGAACTCAGTTTATTTAAGGTTTCAGCATGACTCCCGCTAGAGTGCTAAAATAACGGTAGTTTCGATTAACCTGAGGACTGACTATGGCTACTTTTCCAGACGGTAATTCCGCTTATCCAAGCTCCGGCGTCGACAGTCGTAGCCAATTCATTACCCGCACCTACACCCATTTGGTCGGCGGAATACTAGGATTCATCCTAGTAGAACTGGCATTGTTCGAATCGGGCCTAGCAGCTCGCATTGCGGGCTTCATGTTTGGTCTGCCTTGGATGGTGATTCTCGGTGCGTTTATGCTGGTCGGCTGGCTCGCGTCCCGTACTGCACAGACCAGTTCATCCATCGGCATGCAGTATTTCGCCTTTGGCGCCTACGTAGTGGCCGAAGCCCTGATCTTCGTCCCCATGCTCTACATGGCCGACATGAAAGCGCCCGGAGTCATTGACAGCGCAACGCTGGTAACCGCATTGGGCACCGGCGGATTGATGCTGGTCGCACATCAGACGCGCAAGGATTTCTCATTCTTACGAGCGATTCTGATGTGGAGTGGCGTGATCGCGCTGGTTGCGATCATCGGCGGCGCGATTTTCGGCTTCCAGTTAGGCACCTGGTTCTCGGTGATTATGATTGGGGTGGCGGGTGCATCGGTGTTGTACGACACTTCGAACATCATCCATAATTTTCCAGAAGATCGTTATGTGTCCGCAGCGATGCAGCTGTTCGCCTCCATCGCGTTAATGTTCTGGTATGTACTACGACTTTTCATGAGTCGTCGCTAAGTTAGTTATCGTTAAATTGACTCAGCAGGTGTACTCCACCCATATAGGGGTGGAGTACAGACGGTACCAGAACACTACCGTCAGCCTGCTGATAATTCTCTAATATCGCGACCAGCGCACGCCCTATCGCGACCCCCGAACCATTCAAGGTATGCAACAACTCAGGTTTGCCTGCCTGATTTCTAAAGCGCGCTTGTAAGCGCCGCGCCTGGAACGATTCGCAATTACTGCAAGACGAAATCTCACGATATTTCTGCTGCGATGGCAACCAGACTTCGAGATCATAGGTTTTCGCCGCGCCAAAACCCACATCGCCTGCGCAAAGCGCCATCACCCGATACGGCAATTCGAGCGCCTTGAGTACCGCCTCCGCATGCCCCGTCAGTTGCTCCAACGCCGCATAAGAATCCTCCGGTTTCACGATATGTACCAGCTCCACTTTTTCAAACTGATGCTGGCGAATCATGCCACGGGTATCTTTGCCAGAAGCCCCCGCCTCCGACCGAAAACACGGCGTGTGCGCCACAAATTTAAGCGGTAATTTCTCAGGCGCGATGATCTGGTCGCGCACCAAGTTAGTCACCGGCACCTCGGCCGTCGGAATCAGGAAAAATTCCGGCTCACCACGTACCGCAAAAAGATCGGCTTCAAATTTTGGCAGCTGACCGGTTCCCACTAATGCGTCTCGATGCACCAAGTAAGGCACATAGGCCTCGGTATACCCGTGTTCGCGTACGTGTAAATCCAACATAAATTGAATCAGAGCGCGATGCAACCTCGCCAAAGGCCCCATCATCACCACGAAGCGCGCTCCGGAGATACGCCCAGCAGCTTCAAAATCCATTCCCATGCGCGCACCAACGGCGACATGATCAAGCGGCGCGAACTCAAGGTGCCGTACCTCGCCCCAGCGCCGCACTTCAACATTAGCGGACTCATCACTCCCCTCGGGCACACTGGCATGTAAAATATTAGGCAATCCCAACTGGAAATCAGCAAGCTCCGCTTGGATCGCCACGAGCTTCTCATCCACATGCGTGAGCCGCGAACCTAAGTGTTCACCTGCCGCCAATAACGAGGCCACTTCCTGACCTTGTGCTTTTGCTTGACCCACTCTCTTAGCGCTCGCGTTGCGCTCTGCTCGGAGCACATCCGCCTCTATTTGCAGCGCTTTGCGTTGCTCCTCAAGGGCCGCTAAGCGGCCCACATCGAGTTGAAATCCGCGCCGCGCCAATTGCGCCGCCACTGCGTTCAAGTCGCTTCTCAATAGTTTCGGATCTAGCACAATATTCCTCCTTAAGGCTCACGCGCGCGCCGCGCCATCAATGCTTCAGCAATTTTAATTTCTAATCCGCGAGGGGCCGGCACGTAGTAACGGCGGGCCGGCATATCATCGGGAAAATACCGCGCCCCCGCAGCGAAGGCTCCGGGTTCATTATGCGCATAGCGGTAATCTTTGCCGTAACCGATTTCTTTCATCAGGCGCGTGGGCGCATTGCGTAAATGCAATGGCACCTCTAAAGAACCCAAACTCGTGGCGTCCTCAACCGCTGCGTTATAAGCCACATACACGGCATTGCTCTTGGCAGCGCAGGATAAGAATACAACCGCCTGCGCAATGGCCAATTCGCCCTCCGGGCTTCCCACGCGCTCGTATACCTGACATGCCTCCAAGGCCAGGGTGAGCGCACGCGGATCGGCATTACCAATATCTTCGCTCGCAATACGCAATACTCTACGAGCCACATACAAAGGGTCCACGCCTCCGGCCAACATGCGACACAACCAGTACAGAGCGGCGTCGGGATCGCTGCCTCGCACCGATTTATGCAGCGCTGAAATCTGATCGTAAAAATTCTCACCGCCCTTATCGAAACGCACGTAGGTGGTGCCTATGACCTCGCGCATGCTCACCACACTTAAGCGCCGCTGATTGCCCACAGGTTGGCTTAAATCCGCGGCCGTCTCCAGTAAATTGAGCATGCGCCGCGCATCGCCATCAGCGGCCGCTACTAAAAGATCCCGTGCGTCAGGATCAAGTTGCAAGGCGAGCATCCCCAGCCCACGTTCTTGATCATTAAGGGCTCGGTCCAAAAGCTTCCCCAAGTCGGCAGCCTGCAAAGGTTTCAATACATAGACGCGAGTCCGCGACAGCAAGGCATTATTCACTTCAAAGGACGGATTTTCGGTGGTGGCGCCAATAAAAATTAAGGTACCGTCTTCGACATAGGGCAAAAATGCATCTTGCTGTGCCTTATTAAAACGATGCACTTCATCCAGGAATAGCACAGTGTCGCGGCCGCCGACGGCCCCGGCGCTAGCACCGCGCAAGGCCCGAGCGCGCTCGACCACCGCTCGGATATCCTTAATGCCCGCCAGCACCGCCGATAGCGCCACAAATTCAGCGTGTACGCCATTCGCGATGAGGCGCGCGAGTGTGGTCTTACCAGTACCCGGTGGCCCCCATAAAATCATCGAGTGAGGACGGCCGGTCTCGATCGCACGGCGCAGCGGCGCGCCCGGCCCAAGAAGCTGGGTTTGGCCCACATACTCATCCAAGGTTCGAGCGCGCAGACGATCCGCCAGTGGCCGGTAAGGGCCCTCGCCGCTCGCGGTCACTTAAGATCGCGTCCTATAACGTCCACCCCTGCCGGAGGCGAGAAAATGAATAACTCGGCCGACAACACAATATTGCGCTGCGGCTTAGAGAAATTAAGGCGTGTGACTTGGTTCAGTTTATCGGCCAATAGCATGCGCACAATTTCTTCGCCCTTAAAGCCTATTCGCAAGGCCTGAAAATCCGTGTCCGCATGTTTGGGCAGCAGCTGAAACCAATCCAAACCCTCATCCTTGGGCAGTGCGCTGATGTCAAATTGGCTACTGATTAATCCGCTACCTGCCAACAGCATGGCGGGCGTCCCCGCAAGGCTTGCGTCCATCGCCCGGACATTGGCCTGCGCTAAATCTTTATCGTAAAACCATACCTGTTTACCGTCGGCTAACACTAATTGTTCGGAAGGTTCAGTGTAGTCCCAACGAAATTTCCCAGGCCGTTGTAAATACAAATGTCCGGCGGCGGTCCGCATCACTTTGCCGTGGCCATCGTCAATCGTCTGCTTAAAATCTGCTGACCACGTTGTAAGGCCTGACAAATGTTTTTCAAGATCGGTGCTGGCAGAGGCGAAAGCGGTACTCACGCATAAAACTAGTAATCCCAATACCCTGCAGCGCATCTCATTCCTCCGGGGGTGCTGCGCCGAAAATTTCGCGTGCACCATTCGATTGCAAGGGACCCACTAAGCCCGCCGCTTCCATCGACTCAACTAGTCGCGCGGCACGGTTGTAACCGATCTTCAATCGCCTTTGCACGCCTGAAATAGAGGCTCTTCGCGTCTCAGTCACAATCCGTACGGCCTCATCATAGAGTGGGTCGGCTTCCGCATCGCCAGCGCCTTCTCTATTCTCTTCATCGTCGGAGGGAAATCCCGGAACCGGATTGCGAGGACCATCGAGAATTTCATCGATGTACACGGGGGCTGCCGCTTTCTTTAAGCCCGCCACCACGCGATGCACTTCTTGGTCTGAAACAAAGGCACCATGGACTCGCGTCGGGATAGATGTACCCGGCGGTAGGTACAACATGTCACCGTGACCCAGCAAAGATTCGGCACCGCTTTGATCCAAAATAGTGCGTGAGTCCACTTTGGCCGATACTTGAAAGGCAATTCGAGTCGGAATGTTAGCCTTGATGAGCCCGGTAATCACGTCCACTGAGGGACGCTGTGTCGCTAGGATCAAATGGATCCCGGAGGCACGCGCCTTTTGCGCCAGCCGCGCAATGAGTTCTTCGACCTTTTTACCGACAATCATCATAAGGTCTGCAAGTTCATCAATAATAACTACGATAAAGGGCAGCGAGGTGAGCTCCGGCACATCCTCCGCGACGATTCCAGGTACGCCCTGAGCAATTTTCTGCATGCGAATTGGATCTTTGATCGGCTTGCCTTCATCGCTCGCGTCCTTCACCTTGCGATTAAAACCACCAATATTACGCACCCCCAGCATCGACATGAGTTGATAACGGCGTTCCATTTCGGCCACACACCAACGCAGCGCATTGGCGGCCTGTTTCATATCGGTAACCACCGGCGAAAGCAGATGCGGAATTCCCTCGTATACTGATAATTCAAGCATCTTCGGATCAATCATGATCATCCGTACATGCTCGGGAGTGGCCTTGTAAATTAAACTTAAGACCATGGCATTGATGCCTACCGACTTACCCGAGCCTGTGGTACCGGCGATCAACAAATGCGGCATACGAGCCAGATCCGCCACCACCGGTACGCCGCCGATATCCTTACCCAGCGCCAGCGCCAAAGGTGAACTCACATCGTCGTAGGGTTTGGATTTTATAATCTCACCCAACGTCACAATCTCGCGCTTCTCATTGGGAATCTCAAGGCCAATCACCGATTTGCCGGGAATGATTTCAACTACGCGCACGCTGATCGCCGACAGCGCGCGCGCTAAATCTTTGGATAAATTGCTAATCTGGCTGACCTTAACGCCCGCCGCCGGACGTAGCTCAAATCGGGTGATAACGGGACCCGGCTGTACCGCCACCACCTCGGCTTCCACGCCAAAATCGCGCAACTTCAGTTCAACTAAGCGCGACATCGCCTCGAGTGCTTCGTCCGAATAAGAGGACTCGCGTGGCCCGGGTTCATCCAACAACGACAATGCGGGTAACTCGTTAGACTTAGGCGCATCGAACAAGGGCACCTGACGCTCACGTTCAACTCGCTCACTTTTCTGAGGGGTAGGTGCCGCAGCTTCAATCCGCGGCGGCGGGCGACTAGCGACCTTTTTCTGCTCCTCGCGTACCACTCCTTGGCGAGCCTGTTTGCGTTGCTGACCCGAGCTCAGTTCACGGCGCATCTCGATTTTAGTGCGCACCCACTCAATCCCTTTAAGCGTCCAAGCCCCCAACTGATCCATCACCTCAAACCATGAGACGCCTAAAAATAGGGCTACCCCGGCGAGCCATAGTCCTAGTAACAAAAGCGTCGCGCCTAAAAAACTTAAAGAATGAGCGCTGCCGCTGCCTACCAGTTCACCCAATACACCGCCGGCGCTGTTCGGCAAACCGCTGCCATCCCAATGCAATGCGGTCAAGCCACAGCTGGTCAGCAGCGTGAGCACGAAGCCTGCGGCGCGCAGCAGCGCATTGATCCTAGCCTTAGGCTGTGGAAGCGGCTGCTCCTTATGCACCAGCCAACCCCCATAGGCCAACATCAACGGGAATAGATAAGCGGGGCGCCCAAACAAAAATAGAAAAAACTGGGCGACTTGAGCCCCGACCGGACCAATCCAATTACCCACAGGGCCCGGCTCCCCGGTGTCCGAGAACCCAGGGTCATGCGAGTGATAGCTCAGCAGCGCAAATAGTAAGATCAGCGCCAGGGCACCGAGTACCCACAAAGTTCCCTCTCGCAGGGAACGGCTAACGGCAGCAGAAATCTGCGATGTCTGCTTGGACTTTTTGGCGTCGGGCGCGTCAGTCAATTCTAAACCTTAGGTAATGTTTGTGGGTTAGCTGGTGCTCGCATATTTACTTACCATGCCCCAGCATTGTGTATTCTGATTATCGAAGGAAATTATACATGACCGTTCACAAGCATAGTCCACTCCTCATCCTAGGATCGGGTCCAGCAGGCTACACCGCAGCCGTTTATGCGGCGCGCGCCAACCGCCACCCGCTATTAATTACGGGTCTTGAGCAAGGCGGTCAATTAATGACCACCACCGATGTGGATAATTGGCCGGGCGATGTCGAACATTTACAGGGACCTGCTCTTATGGACAGGATGCGGCGGCATGCCGAGCGGTTCCAAACGCAAATCGTGGCCGATCACATTCACAAAATAACGCTCACTCAACGCCCCTTTCGATTGTTCGGCGACAATGGCGAATATACTTGCGACGCGCTCATCATCGCGACCGGTGCTTCCGCTAAATACTTAGGAATTCCCTCGGAAGATGCCTTCCGCGGTAAGGGCGTCTCAGCCTGCGCCACCTGCGACGGATTTTTCTTTCGCGGTAAAGCGGTGGCCGTTGTGGGCGGCGGCAATACTGCGGTAGAAGAGGCTCTATACCTTGCAAACATCGCGTCGCATGTCACCATCGTACATCGACGCGACAAATTTAAAGCTGAAAAAATCCTTCAAGATCGTGTGTTTATGTTACAAACATCAGGTAAAATCACTATTAAGTGGAATCATGAAGTGGATGAAATTTTAGGCAATAATCAAGGCGTCACTGGCCTCCGAATACGTTCGATGGATGGCACGACCACACAGACATTGAATCTGGATGGGGTCTTCATTGCCGTCGGCCATCAGCCGAACACCCAGTTGTTTGAGCAACAACTCGACATGCACGGGGGTTATATTATAGTTAAAGGCGGCAACAGCGGAGATGCCACAGCCACTAGCGTAGACGGCGTTTTTGCAGCGGGTGATGTCGCCGATTATGTGTATCGCCAAGCGGTCACCTCAGCGGGAACCGGCTGCATGGCGGCCCTTGACGCCGACAAGTACCTGGAGCGATTGGAAACTTGAGCGCGTACGTTGCGAAATTCCTGAACAGTATTTCGGATATTGAGCCCACAAGTTGGAACGCGTTGGCGGGCTCATCTCAGCCTTTCTTAACGCATGAGTTCCTATTGGCCTTAGAGGAGACGGGCTGCGTCACACCAGCCACAGGCTGGACCCCGCAGCACCTTGTACTGCATGACGCTGATGGCTTAGTAGGCGCAATGCCGCTCTATCGCAAAGAGAATTCGCGCGGCGAGTTTGTGTTCGATTTTGCCTGGGCAAATGCCTACGCCGAACATGGCCTACGCTACTTTCCGAAATTAGTGTCGGCCATCCCGTTTACTCCCGTCCAGGGCGGGCGTTTATTAAAGCGAGGGGGTGCTGATGCTAGCGCAATCGACAGCGCCCTCATTACCGCAGTTCATCGCTATGCCGAGGCCAAGCAGCTCTCCTCCTGGCATATCCTGTTTCCAACGCCCGAAAACCTGGTATCCCTGGAAAAAGCTCGCCTTATCTTGCGCAAAGACTGTCAATTTCACTGGCACAACCAAGACTATGCATCCTTTGACGCTTTTCTGGCGACTTTTACCGCGGAGAAGCGCAAAAAAGCCAAGCGCGAGCGACGCCGAGTCGCCGAAGCCGGTATTGAATTCGATACTCTACTCGGCGGCGAAGTCGACGATGCATTATGGGACACACTGTATGGCTTTTACGCCGATACGTTTTATCGTCACGGCCACGAACCCTATATAAATTTGTTATTTTTCAAAAGAATAGCGCGTATTCTTCCAGATAACATGATGTTAAAAATCGCCCGTCATGGCAACCTACCCATCGCGGTTGCAATCTTTTTCATCGGCAGCGATGCACTCTACGGACGCTACTGGGGTGCCAGCGGCAATTTTCATAGCCTGCATTTCGAGACCTGTTACTACCAAGGCATCGAATACTGCATCGAACACAAGTTGAAGCGTTTTGAGCCTGGGACTCAAGGTGAACATAAGGTGCCGCGCGGCTTTGTGCCGACGCTCACAGGGTCGGCACATGCCATATTGGACGACAGATTTGCCGCTGCTATTCGGGATTTTGCCAGACGCGAATGTCGCGGAGTCCTAGCCTATGCAGCCGCGGTAAACGAGCATGTTCCTTACCACCAGGCGGTTCCCGAGGAGCTGCGACTCTGAGAAAACTGGTATGGCTGGACGCTGAGTCTGACACTGAATGGTTCCCAGCGCTTGAGCACACCCTGGACGACCCACCTGGGCTACTAGCCGCCGGAGGCACCCTCAATCCGCAGCGCATACTGGCCGCCTATGAACGCGGCATATTTCCTTGGTATTCGCAGCAACAACCCATTCTTTGGTGGGCTCCTGACCCACGCATGGTGTTGTTTCCAAAAGAATTTTCAGTATCCCGCTCGTTGAAAAAAACACTTCAGTCAAAAATATTCAGTACTCGCGTAGACACGGCATTTGGCGCAACCATCAAAGCCTGCGCAGCACCCCGACGTTCGGGTCCCGATACTTGGCTGAACCTGAATATGATTAAAGCCTATGAGGCTCTACACCAACTTGGGTTTGGGCACTGCGTGGAAACCTATTGCGCGGACCAATTGGTCGGCGGTCTATACGGACTGCAATTGGGCCAAGTTTTCTTCGGCGAATCGATGTTCAGCCTGCAAACTGATGCCTCCAAAGTGGCGTTAGCTCGCTTGGTGGACGAGTGCAAAATGCGCCATATCGAGCTCATTGACTGCCAGGTCGCAAGCGACCACCTAGCGAGCTTTGGCGCGCGTGAGGTGTCGCGTAACGATTTTGTCGGCTATTTGAAGCGTTATGCGCGGCGTACAGCGTCCGGGAATTGGGTCAATGTGAGCAGTTAAATTGCTTTACCCCCCTGCTTTATGCACAATGCGCCCGGTTTCAAGCACAACAAGGCAGCATGTCAAAAGAAGATGCAATTCAGTTTGAGGGCGAAGTGGTCGAGACTTTGCCCAATACGACGTTTCGAGTCAAACTTAAGACCGGTCACATTGTCACCGCCCATATTTCAGGCAAAATGCGAAAAAATTACATTCGCATCTTGACGGGCGATCAAGTCACAGTGGAGATGACTCCCTATGACTTGACTAAGGGTCGCATCGTCTACCGCGGCCGCTAGACCCTAAAGCCTGGCTCACGTCTCGTGCGAGATTAGTGCAGGCAGCTGCGCGGGTCGCGCATCTAACACAAGTGTTTCGCCGTCTGCACTAAGGCGTACATCCACATGTCCGCCGTCCACCAGCTTGCCGAATAACAATTCCTCGGCCAGCGGGCGCTTGATGAACTCCTGGATGATACGCGCCATGGGCCGCGCGCCCATCTTGGGATCATAGCCGCGCTTGGCAATCCAGCGCCGGGCTGGCTCATCAACGCTGAGCGAGACGCGCTTTTGCTCGAGCTGGGCTTCAGCTTCGAGTAACAACTTGTCCACCACCCGCTCAATCGTACTTTGATCCAGCGTACCAAATTGAATGACAGCATCCAGGCGATTACGAAATTCGGGCGAAAACAAGCGCTTTATCGCCTCCATCGCATCGGAGCCCGACTCAGCCTGGGTAAAGCCTATGCTCGGCCGGCTCATCTCAAATGCGCCCGCGTTCGTTGTCATCACGATAATGACATGCCGGAAATCGGCTTTTCTGCCGTTATTATCGGTCAAAGTGCCATGATCCATGACTTGCAGTAATAAATTAAAAACATCCGGATGGGCTTTCTCCACCTCATCCAATAACAGCACGCAATGCGGGTTTTTACTGATAGCTTCAGTCAGTAACCCGCCCTGATCAAAGCCCACATATCCGGGCGGAGCACCAATTAGTCTCGAGACCGTGTGACGCTCCATATACTCCGACATATCGAAGCGTACAAGTTCAACGCCCATGGCAATGGCTAACTGACGAGTGACCTCAGTCTTACCTACCCCGGTGGGACCGGAAAACAAAAATGAACCCACCGGTTTACGTTGATCACCCAGCCCAGATCGTGACATCTTAATAGCCGATGCCAGCGACTCGATGGCTTTATTTTGGCCATAAATGGTCAACTTAAGGTTGCGCTCCAGATTTTTAAGCACATCACGATCCGATAGCGAGACATTTTTGGGCGGAATTCGCGCGATTCGCGCTACCACATTTTCAATTTGGGTCACTGTGACGGTCGACTCGCGACCTGCCACGGGTTTCAAACGTAAGTTGGCGCCCGCTTCGTCGACTACGTCGATCGCTTTATCCGGCATATGCCGATCATTAATATGGCGTGCCGCAAGTTCCGCAGCGGCACGCAATGCATCATCATCGTATTTAATACCATGGTGTTCCTCGTACCGGGACTTCAAACCGCGCAGGATTTCAATCGTATCTTCAATCGACGGTTCGACTACATCGATTTTTTGGAATCGTCGGGTCAACGCCTGATCTTTTTCGAATATGCCTCGATATTCTTTGTAGGTAGTCGAACCAATACAACGTAATTCACCGTTAGCGAGAGCTGGTTTGATTAAATTGGAAGCATCCATGACACCGCCCGAGGCCGCTCCCGCGCCAATGACCGTATGAATTTCATCGATGAACAAAATCGCTCCCGGCTGCTTCTTAACTTCCGCCAAAACCGCTTTTAAGCGCTTCTCAAAATCACCCCGATACTTAGTGCCGGCAACCAATGACCCCATATCTAGCGCATAAATCGTCGCATCGGCAAGTACATCAGGCACTCGATTCTCGACAATTAGGCGCGCTAACCCTTCCGCAATGGCGGTCTTACCCACGCCCGCCTCACCCACGTACAGGGGGTTATTCTTACGCCGCCGACACAATATTTCGATGGTGCGCTCCACTTCCAATTTGCGACCGATTAAGGGATCTATTTTGCCCTTGCGCGCCAACTCATTCAGATTGGTAGCATATTTGTCCAAAGCACTGCCGCCTTCGGCGTCGCGCTCGGCCTCAGCTCCACCCGCCGCACCTCCTTCCTCCTTATCGCTACGCTCCTCGCCGCCGGCTTTAGAGAGGCCGTGAGCAATGAAATTGACCACGTCCAAGCGCGATAGATCCTGCATGCTCAACAAATACGCTGCATGCGATTGCTTTTCACTGAAAATGGCAACCAGCACATTGGATACCGTAACTTCCTTTTTACCGCTCGATTGCACATGGAAAACTGCTCGTTGCAGTACGCGCTGAAACCCCAATGTTGGCTGCACATCGCGATCCTCGCCCGCCGCACGGCGCGGCGTCGTCTGATCAATAAACTGTTTCAACTCCGTCTTAATTTTGGGAATATCCGCACCACAGGATTTCAAAATTTCACGCACCCGCGGCGTATCCACAATTGCGAGCAATAAATGCTCCACGGTCATGAATTCGTGTCGCGACTCGCGCGCACCCGCAAAAGCTTCATTCAAACAAATTTCGAGTTCTTGACTAAGCACATTAGGCCTCTTCGAGTGTCGCCATCAAAGGATGTTGATGCTGGCGCGCATAAGCGATGACTTGAGCTACTTTGGTCTCGGCGATCTCATAAGTAAACACCCCACAAACGCCCTTACCCTTGGTATGCACCTCAAGCATCACGCGCGTGGCTTTAGTACGATCCATCGCAAAGAAGCGTTCCAGGATATCAACCACAAATTCCATCGGAGTGTAGTCATCGTTTACTAACATAACCTGGTACAGCGGTGGACGCTTAAGTTTAGGGCTGGCTTCTTCGACCACCAAGCCCGTTCCACCCCTGCCATGTTCAATGTCACTCATATGTCATCCACTTCCGAGATACTCGTTTATAGGGCCGCGCCTGGCTGTTTACAAGAGATGACGCTAAAACAGGCGCGTTTGGCGATTCTGTCGCCATTCACCAGCAGTTTATTTTAGCAAGAAAAAACAAATGCTTGAGCGTTGAAGCTAGTAGCCCGTATGATCAGAGGATGCTGGATATGCGCGTAACTGAATGGCTGACCCGATTGGGTGGAAATGCGCCCCGGCTGGTCAGCTTAGGCTTGGCAGCCCTTATTGCGGTTGAGTTAGCCCGCACGCTTATCATCCTCTTGAGCGGCAGCCCTGTAAAATCGCCCCATCCCGTCAGCACACGCCCTGTGCAAGCCCGGAACCGCGGGGTGGATATTCAAGGATTAACTTCTGCTCATCTATTTGGCGTGGCGATCGCCGATCCGAGCAGTCAAGACGCTGCCAACGCACCGCAATCGACCGCTAACTTAGTGCTCGCCGGCACCATCGCCAGCAATAACCCGAAAGCCGGCATCGCTATTATCAGCGACGGTGGACCGACCAAGGTCTACGGGGTAGGCGACAACGTGGGTGGCGCGACTTTGCATTCGGTGTTTTTGGACCATGTCCTTCTGGATCGAAGCGGGAGTCTGGAAACCCTTTTGTTGCCGCGACTGCTTTTAACCGGTACCCAAGTTACACCACCGATCGCAAGCATCAACGCGGACCCGCGTACCAGCGCCGCGATCGATAACGTCAGGCGCATGGTGCAGGCCGACCCCAGCGTCTTGAATCAAGTGCTGCGTACTGTGGCCTCCTATGACAATGTTGCCGGCAAGCTGCGCGGCTTTCGCGCCTACCCCGGGCGCAACCGCCTGGCATTCAATAAATTAGGACTGCGGCCCGGGGACTTAGTGACGGCCATCAATGGCACACCCCTCGACGATCCCCAACGCAGCCAAGAAGTTTTAAATACAATTCAGTCTTCTGACCGCGCAACCGTCACGATAGAGCGAGCGGGCCAAAAACAAGAACTCACCTTGAACGTGGCGCAATTGGCTGGCGAAGCTGCCAAAGAACTAGAGGGCGCGGCTGGCGCACCCCCACCCGCGGCTCCTAATAACACTGAAAATTTAAACGACTAGCGTGTAGAGAAATTATGATGCAGAAAAAAATTATTACGCTTGCCTTACTACTCGTATGCAATTCGATATCGCTACTGGCGAAGCCGCACGACCCTACGGCAACGATTACGCCTAACTACAAAGACGCGGACTTAAGCCAAATAATCCAGGCGGTTGGCGAAATAACGGGTAAAAACTTTATTATTGATCCGCGTGTTAACGCTAAAGTCACAATGTTGTCGCAGACACCGATGTCTCCAGCCGCATTTTACGAAGCGTTCTTGGCGGTACTACAGGTCTACGGCTACATGGCTGTGCCCTCAGGGCACGTCATTAAAATCATGCCGAATACCGACGCGCGCCAATTTCCGTCCAACGATCTTCCCAATTCAGTCAGCAGCACGTCGGATGAGATCGTCACGCAAATTATCACCATGAAAAATATCAGCGCTGCACAATTGGTGCCGTTATTGCGTCCTTTGATCCCGCAACAAGGACATCTTGCCGCGTATCCCGGCGCCAACATGTTGATCATCTCGGACCGCGCCAGTAACGTAAACCGGATCTTGCGCATCATTCAGCGTATGGACGAAAGCGGCGACGAACCGGTCGAAGTGATACCTCTACACAATGCCAGCGCCAGCGATGTGGTACGTATTGTCAATCAACTTAACCAGGGCCAGCAAGGTGCCGAGGGCGGCGGCGCCAGCGTGAAGATCGTCGCCGATGATCGTACCAATAGCATCTTACTCAGCGGTGAAAAATCACCGCGCCTTAAACTCAAGGCACTCATCGTCAATATGGATACGCCACTACAAACCGGCGGCGATACCCAAGTGCGATACCTTAAATATGCCGATGCGGAGAAAATCGCCGATAAGCTGAAAGGTCAAGCCAGCGCCTCGGCAAAAGCCTTAGGCGGTCCACCCGTGCCAGGTGCACCCGGCAGCACAGGGAGTTCTAATGTAGATGCGAGCGTCACCATTTGGGCCGATGCCCCGACCAATTCACTGGTCGTGACAGCACCTCCCAAAGTGATGAAATCACTCATGGCCGTAATTGATAAGCTCGATATCCGTCGCGCTCAGGTTCAGGTCGAAGCTATCATCGTCGAAGTCGCGGTCAACAAAAGCTCGAACTTAGGCGTGCAGTGGGCCCTCTACGGGCAAGGCAAGAGTGCCGTGCCGGGAGCGGTGAGTAATTTACCGGGCAGCAGTGGCGCGAGCATCATCAACCTCATTGGCGCGGCAGCAACCGGTGGGACCACCGCTTTGGGTACCGCGCTCAGCACCCTAGGCACCGGCGCGACTCTTGCTGTCGGCCGTTATAATGGCAATTCGGGCACTAATTTTGCCGCCATCTTACAAGCCCTGCGCAGCGACGGCACCAGCAATATTATTTCGACGCCCTCCATTTTGACCATGAATAACGAGGAAGCCGAAGTCAAAGTGACCCAGGAAATCCCCCTGATTACCGGCTCCTATAACAATGCCACGGTCAGCAGTAACGGAAACACCAGTCCCTTCCAAACGATTCAGCGACAAGAAGTTGGCACCATTTTAAAAGTCACGCCGCATATCAATGAAGGCAATTCGGTACTCCTAAAAATTGAGCAAGAAGATTCCTCGCCGGGTGCCAAGTTAGCCAATTCAGCCGATATCTCCACCAATAAGCGTTCGATTAAGACCACGGTGCGCATAGAAGATGGCGGCATCATCGTCTTAGGCGGATTGATGTCAGACACGGTGAGCGAGAGCGAGGATCGAGTGCCCGGCTTAGGTGCCATTCCCATTATTGGGCAACTGTTTAAGTCCCGTAGCGGCTCTCGGCAAAAGAAAAACTTGATGGTCTTTATTCGACCACGAATATTACGTGATGATGAACAAACTGAAGCTGCGAGTATCGAGAAATACAACGAAGTGCGTGGCCAGCAACAATCCTTGCACAATGGGCATATAAACTTGTTGCCCGGGCAAACCCAACCGGTGATACCGCCAGCGCTGACGCCCGCACCAGCGCCAATGCCAGCGCCAATGCCAGCGCCAATGCCATTACCCGCACCTTCACTCGTACCTGTGCCCGTCCCCGCGCCTACGCCCCCATGAACGCACAACTGCAAGATGCACAGCCGCGTAAGCTGTCTTTCCCGTTTGCGAAGCGGCACGGCCTTTTAGTACGCGGGATTGTCGACGGCTTCGCAGATACGATTTGTAGGCCGGGTGTTACGCCGCAAAGCCTAGCCGAAGTACGCCGCTTCATGGGTGTACCTTTAAAATTAGAACGCGTATCGGTTGAGACCTTCGACTCGTTGTTGCGCGTAGCCTACGAAGCCGGTTCCGGTGCGGCCATGCAAATGCTTGAGGGCTTAGACGACAACACTGACCTTGCGCACCTCGCAGAGGATATCCCCGAATCCTCAGACCTACTGGAAAGTGATGACGAAGCGCCAATAATCCGCCTCATTAACGCATTGCTGACTCAGGCGGTGCGAGAAAACGCCTCGGATATTCATATCGAGCCATACGAGAATCGCTTGGTTATTCGGTTTCGCGTTGACGGCGTATTGCGTGAAGTGTTGCAAACCAAACGTGCAGTCGCACCGCTCGTAGTATCGCGTATTAAAGTCATGTCCAAGCTGGATATCGCGGAACGGCGCCTACCGCAAGACGGGCGCATCTCTTTAAGAATTGCCGGGCGGGCGGTCGATGTTCGAGTCTCCACCCTGCCCTCAGGTCACGGCGAGCGAGTGGTTTTACGTCTACTCGACAAGCAGGCGGGGCGCATCGAGCTGACTTCTCTCGGCATGGATTCACGCACGCAACAGATGATGGATGAAATCATCCACAAACCCCATGGAATTATTCTAGTCACAGGTCCCACTGGCTCGGGCAAGACCACCACTCTATACGCGGCACTGGAGCGCATCAACGACAATACCCGCAATGTGATGACGGTTGAGGATCCCATCGAATACTACATCGACGGCATTGGGCAAACTCAGGTGAATACTAAGGTCGAAATGACCTTTGCGCGCGGGCTACGCGCAATCCTACGCCAAGATCCGGATGTGGTCATGGTCGGCGAAATCCGCGATTTAGAAACAGCCCAAATCGCCGTGCAGGCCAGTCTCACAGGTCACTTAGTGCTCTCAACTTTGCACACCAACACCGCCGTCGGTGCCGTGACTCGACTACGCGACATGGGCATCGAGCCTTTTCTCCTCTCCTCAAGTCTCATCGGCGTACTAGCACAGCGTCTGGTGCGAGTGCTCAACCCCGACAATAAAGAACAATTCACGGCGGGAGAGTACGAGCGTCGCTTGTTGAATCTCGAGCCGCACGGGCAAGCGGTGCAAATGTATCGTCCGAGTAGCGAACCCGGCAATGGCTATCGGGGACGCACTGGAATTTACGAATTAATTGCCGTGGATGATCACATGCGCACAATGATTCACGACGGTTCCTCCGAACAGGACCTGGAGCGCTACGCACGTACCGCAAGTCCGGGTATTCGAGATGACGGCCGACGTAAAGTCATGGCGGGCGAAACCACGCTTGAAGAAGTACTACGTGTCACACGCGAGGACTGATGGGTGCCTTCGAATATACCGCGTTAGACACTCAAGGTCGGGAACGTAAGGGCCTGATTGAGGGCGACACGCCAAAGCATGTCCGGCAGCTACTGCGTGACAAGCAATTGCTGCCCATGGATATCCAGGAGACAGCACAAAAAGAACTCAAAAAGAGTCGCGCGCGAGGCTTTTTCCGCCCCAGCCTATCGACGCTTGATCTCGCCCTCCTCACCCGGCAACTAGCCACACTATTACGCTCAGGACTGCCTCTAGAAGAGTCGCTTCAAGCGGTCGCAGAACAGACCGAAAAACCGCGTGTGCAACGAGTGATACTAGGGGTACGCAGCAAAGTCGTCGAGGGGCACCCACTCGCCGACGGGCTGCGAGATTTCCCACAGGCCTTCCCCGAAATCTACCGAGCGACCGTCTCAGCCGGAGAGCAATCCGGCAAATTGGATCAAGTGTTAGAACGCCTTTCAGACTACACGGAATCGCGCCAAGTCATGGGCCAACAGGTCAGCAATGCCTTGGTCTATCCCATCGTCCTATTGGTACTTTCATTCGCCATTGTCTCATTCCTCCTCGCGTATGTGGTCCCGCAGGTTGTAGCGGTATTTGAATCCGGCCATCAGGAGTTGCCGTTAGCCACCCGAATATTAATCGCTATGAGTGACGGTGTGCGTCACTACTGGTTTTACGCGCTTATAGTCATCGCACTAATAACCTGGGGATTTTTGCGCTGGCTGAAAGCACCGCAAGCCCGCATGCGATTTGATCGGTTCACGCTACGCGTGCCTCTATTAGGCAAGCTCATTCGAGGACTCAATACCTCACGTTTCGCGAGAACTTTCAGTATTCTCACCGCAAGCGCCGTGCCGGTACTTGAGGCCCTTAGGATCTCGGCGGAAGTGGTTAACAATCAACCGATGAAAGCCGCCGTTGAAGATGCGGCGATGCGTGTACGCGAAGGCGCCCCGATCGGCAAGTCGCTGGCTGCGCGCAAGCTATTTCCTCCCATGATGATCCACTTAATTAGTAGCGGCGAAAGCAGTGGTGAACTGGAAAAGATGCTGGAACGCGCGGCAACCAATCAGGAACGAGAGATGGATGGGCTTCTCGCCACGATGACCAATCTGCTAGGGCCCTTCATGGTAGTTCTGATGGGCGCGATCGTCATGTTCATCGTTATCGCGTTGCTACTGCCCATTTTTCAATTAAATGACCTAGTGAAATAGCAAACTGTGAACTAGGTATTGCACAGAGGCTAAATTTGCGACTATAAATTGGCTCATGGAAGAGAGGCGCGAATCACCCGATTTTGAAGAAGTGGATGCCGAAGACACGGCACCGGATCTTGAGACTGACCTTGAGGCCGTCGATGTAGATTACATCCTACGGGACGTTGACACTCGCAAGCGTCGAGCTTCCAAAGGACAAGAGCCTACTTGGCGACGCTTAGAACGCGTCATGGAGGATAGGCGTACCGCTGAGCTGATCAGCGATTTCGAAGACTATAAAATCGGCGATTCAATTCCCGTTCTGAGAAAAAAGGCCCGCTAAACGGACCTTTTAAATTTGCCAGTTAGATTTTACTTTTGAGTGACGTGCAGGTCAGTGCGACGATTGCGCTGCTTGCCTTCCTCAGTAGCATTGTCCGCAACCGGGAATTTATCACCATACCCTTCAGCCTCAAGACGCGTCGCATCGACACTACGCGAGATCAAAGCTGCAACCGTAGCGGTGGCACGATCAGCTGATAATTTAAGGTTCTTATCGGCATTGCCGGAACTATCCGTATAACCACCCACTTTCAATTTAACCGCAGGGTAAGCTTTCAAAATCGCCGCGATATTATCTAACTGCGCGTCAGATTTTCCCTGTAGCGTCGCGGACCCCGTCGCAAACTCTAAGCGATCCATAGTGAACCAAGTCGTCTTATCGACCACCTTGCTACTATCGGTGATAAAGGCCACCAATTTGCCTTCAACGCCATCGGCAGCCGCCTTTATCACAGTCCCATCCGGCAGTGTTAGCGCGGTCAGTCCGTCGCCCACCACCGCCGTGGTAGCCGCCGGTACCGGTGTTGCCACAGGTGCCGCAGCGGGCACTTCAACCGGTGCTGGCACAACTACCGTTCCGCCTTCAGGCTTCTGGGTCTGGCAAGTGCGCAGCGCAAATAACGCCGCTAATATGGCCGCCAAACCGATAACCCATTTTATCCAACCATTGCTGGTCGGCGCGTCAACCACCGGAGCGGTGTAGGTAGGCCGCGCAGGTGCTGAGCCTGCATCTAGACTCGCTAACCCTAAGGCTTGCGCAAGGCCGGCCGGAGCGGACGCGGCAATCGCTGATTTTTGACCATTCAGAAGGCCCAATACCGATGAAACGCTTAAGCCACCGGTACTATGCAAATGCTGAGTGATGAAACCCATGACCAGTGGCCCCGCTATGCTCATCAAAGAAACAGCGGAAGCCTGACTAATACCGGATGCCGAACCTACCAGGCTAGTAACCGCATGTGCACGATCACCCAGTACCGAAGGCAATAAATTCGCACCAGTCTTCAACAAATTTTCGGTAGCAGCACCGCCGCCCAGCGTGTTATTAAGATTGCTAACTAAGCCGTCGTACTTTCCATTCGTTAACAAGCTTACAAGATCGCTCGCACCCGTTTGCGTCGAAGATGTTTTCAGCAATCCGCCAAGGATTGCCGGGACCGCACTCGCGATGCCTCGTGATGCTGATTCCTGACTAGCGCCAATGGCGGTTCCCAGTTGGCTCATCAAATTGCCAGACAATCCTTTGGTAACGAGATCGATAAGATTGATCGACATAAAACTCCTCCTAGCAGCTAAAGTACTGCGGCCCGAAGTATGCGAGATTCTAAGTCCAATGGCGACATAAATATTTTGAATAATATTTAGCGAAAATCACGCGAAGCTACCATTAGTCTTCCTAAAAGATTAGAAAGATTAGTCAATTGATAGGCAATCACATGCAATACATCCCCTTCACGCTGCAGCTTGCCGCGTACTTTTAAAAGTCTAGACTCCAATAAGATCGCACGCTGCGCGTCGGCAATTCGCTCCCAGACAATCAAGTTCGCATAACCCGTTTCATCTTCCAAAGTCACGAAAGTCACACCACTTGCACTCGCCGGCCGTTGGCGCGTGATTACTAATCCCGCAGTCGTGACAATTTGTCCATCCGCCAAATCCCAAAGTGTCTGGGTAGGGATAATATGCCGGCACGCCAATTGTTCCCGCAACAAACTCAAAGGGTGTCGTCGCAAGGTCACCCCAGTACTGCCATAGTCGGCCACAATTTCTTGACCCTCTCGCGGCGCACGCAACAAAGGAATACCCTCAGATAGAATCGCGGTCCTAAGTAGGGGTAAGGTAGGCTCAACCCCATTCACTGCCCATACCGCACGATGCCGATGGCCCACTAAATCTTTAAGAGCATCGGCGGCTGCCAATGCCTGTAAATCAGAACGTCCCAGCAATGCACGTCCCGCAAGATCCTCTACACTCGCAAAAGGGCTTGCACAACGCGCAGCCAGCAAGCGCACAGCACCCTCACGCGACAATTGCTTCACCATACGTAACCCTAAGCGCAAGCTCGGACCCTCATCGCCTCGCTCCAAGGTGCAATCCCAATCACTCATAGTAACTTCCACGGGACATACCTTAACCCCATGCGTACGCGCATCACGCACCAATTGCGCCGGTGCATAAAAGCCCATTGGTTGGCTATTAATGAGAGCTGCGCAAAAAGCCGCCGGCTCGTAATGTTTCAACCAAGCTGAGATATACACCAACAAGGCAAAACTGGCTGCGTGCGACTCCGGAAATCCATATTCACCGAAACCTAATATCTGACTATAAATTTGTCGCGCAAAGCTTTCAGGATAACCACGCGCATGCATACCCTCGATCAATTGACGTTCAAAAGGTTGTAAGCCTCCTTTGCGTTTCCAAGCCGCCATCGCACGCCGCAAGCGATCCGCATCCCCCGGCGTAAAACCCGCCGCAACTATCGCCAATTGCATCACTTGTTCTTGAAAAATAGGCACGCCCAGCGTTCGCTTCAACACTGCTTCGACCGCTTTGCTCGGATAATTCACGGCTTCCTCGTTATTGCGTCGCCGTAAATAGGGATGCACCATTTCACCCTGGATTGGACCCGGACGTACAATCGCCACTTCAATTACCAGATCATAGAAATTTTGCGGACGTAAGCGGGGCAGCATCGCCATTTGTGCCCGTGATTCAATTTGGAATACGCCCATAGTATCGGCGCGACAAATCATTTCATACACGGCTTTATCTTCACGAGGTACCGCAGCCAAATTTAACTCGCCTGCGACCGCGGCTGAGCCTCCTAAGGAATTAATTAAACAAAAAGCCCGCCGTATTGCGCTCAACATACCTAAGCCAAGCACGTCCACTTTGAGCAACCCCAATGCATCCAAATCGTCTTTATCCCATTCGATCACCGTGCGCTCGGGCATTGCCGCATTTTCAATGGGTACTAGTTCATCTAATCGACCCCGAGAAATCACAAAACCGCCTACGTGCTGCGAAAGGTGACGCGGGAAGCCGCGAATTTCTTGCGCCAATGCCAATACGCGTTCAATCACCGGATCATTAGAGTCAGAGTCACTCTTCGACAATCGCTCGATCTGCGCCAGACTCAATCCCATCGCTTTGCCGACGTCACGTAAAGCGCTACGCGAACGATAACAAATGACGGTGGCGGTCAAAGCGGCGCGCTCACGACCGTATTTTCGATAAATATATTGAATTACCTCTTCACGCCGTTCATGCTCAAAATCCACATCAATATCGGGCGGCTCGTCACGTTCTCTGGAAATAAAACGCTCAAACAACATGGCCATACGCGCAGGATCAACCTCCGTGATCCACAAGCAATAACAGACCGCCGAGTTTGCTGCCGAGCCACGACCCTGGCAAAGTATTCCCTGTGAGCGAGCGAATTTCACAATGTCATGCACCGTCAAAAAAAACGGCTCGTACTTAAGTTCAGCGATCAAGCGTAATTCATGCTCAATAGTTGCACGCACGGCCTGAGGCACTCCGTTCGGCCAGCGCTCAAGACAACCCTGTTCGGTTAATACCCGCAAATGACTAGTAGGAGTTGCGCCTTGCGGTACGATTTCTTCCGGATACTCATAACGTAATTCGTCAAGACTGAAAGTGCAACGCTCGGCAATCGTGATTGTAGTTGCCAACAAATGTGCGGGATATAACTGTTGTAGACGATTTAAAGACCGTAAACAACGCTCGCCATTGGGGAATAGCGCATGCCCAACAGTACGCAGCGGTGTATTTAAACGAATCGCCGTCAACACATCTTGGACCGCCCGACGGCTACGCCGATGCATATGCACATCGCCTGTAGCGACTCGCGGCACAGACAACACTTCACCTAGACCCTCAAGCGCCTCTAACCGACGCGCATCGAAACCGCTAGTCAATAGCTCAACGCCTATCCATAAACGCTCGGCAAAACGTTCACGCAGCCAATAACCGTCATCTATATTTTGTTGCCAGGGAATTTTACCGGAACGCGGCAACCACACAATCAAACACCCATCCAGCGCATTTTCAATATCCATACGTGTGAGCAAGTAGCTGCCCTTTATGCTGGCTCGCCGCGCTTTACTGATCAAACGACTCAATGCGCCATAACTAGCACGTGAGGTCGCCAACGCCACCAGCATTAATCCACATACAGAACGTAGCTCAGCACCAATAATCAACGCCAGCTCGAGTTCCTTGGCCGCCACATGCGCACGCACTACTCCGGCGAGCGAACACTCATCGGTGAGTGCCATTGCGCGATAACCTAACCACTTAGCCTGTGCTATTAATTCTTCAGGTTGTGAAGCACCCCGCAAAAAAGAAAAGTTGCTGACAGCATGTAGTTCGGCGTACACATCAGCCTCACGCGAACAGACCGTGCAAATACCAGCGTTTGGAGTGTCGTTCCTGAAAAACCCATAGCCGTGCACCCGAGACCCGCGCGTTGTAGTAATCACGTGCTACGCCCTTACCATCCCACCAACCACTCTCAATACGTTCGGGGCCTTGTTGTAAAATCAAGCTATCGCTAGACAATGGTACGGGCTCGCTTAACAACCATACCGGCCGCGGCATACCTTCATCGGCTATTTTTAAGACACGCGCGCATCCAAATTGCATTTCATACACGCGTCGCCAAGCCGCTTCCGGCCTATGTTCTGCCATGCTGCAAACACCATACACTGCGCTCTCACCTAGCCTTGCACGCAAACGCTCCACCAAATAGGGCACGGCCTGTTTATCTACACGATTTAAGCCCTCGAAAGCATCCTGTGAGTCTAGGACAAGTGGCTGTAGAGGACCTGAGATAAGCTCTATAGCCTGCACTGGCGCTATTAAACTTAAGCGATTTATTTTTTGCACCAGCACCTCTGTTAAACGACGGTGATCAGCCGTGATGCTTGATAATCCCATAGGCACTCTGGATACCGGACCTACACGATGTCGGAGTCGCAATTCAAAAGTCTGTATACCAACCTGACGCTGCTTTAAAAACTGTACACAACGCAGCATCAAAGGTTGTAGTGCAGATTCAAGGTAATTCACGTTCTCAATCGCTGCCTCAAAATCACAGCGCTCACGAAAACGTTCGCGCGCTACAAATGCACGGCGTGGTGCAGGTTGTCGTGCTAATGCAATATCAAGATCCAGCACTAGTTGCGGACCTAAGCGTCGTGCCAGACCCACACGCGGCAAACGCAACAACTCCCCCAAATAATTCACACCCATCGTAGACAAAGTTTGTAAGCGCTTCGGATCCCAAGCCGTACAGGCGATCGGCAGCTTGCGTAATTGACCGGATAGCAACTCAGGATCGTCTATCAACACCGCGTAGCCCGCGCGCGCGCACCACAAAGACGCCAGCGTAGAAGGAGTCGTAGCGCTTGCCACCGTTAGCGAAAATTCTCGCCAAGCGGCATCAATACATGCATGCAAATGCGCTAGTGAACCAAATAGTCGCAGGCTACCCTTGATTTCTAACAACAGGGCATTTGGCAGTTCAACACTCACCAAAGAGGTAAATCGCTGTGCATGCAAACTTAAGCGATACAACAGAGCCGAATGCTCAGCAGTCAATTCAGGGAATACAGCGGCGTACCACAAAGGCTTATAGCATTGTGATGCTCGGCTTCTCATAAAGCACCAAAATCAACCATACCCAGATCAACAGGACCCGGTCTTCCACCTTGTACTTTCAACAACTCAATATGCGCCGCAGGGGCTCCTTGAGTCATCAATAGACGCAGACTCGCAGGTGAAGACTCGAAACGATGGCGCTCAGGGCGAAACAGCACCCCAAGCGCACCACCCGCCTCAGCCGCCAGTTTCAAACGCCGTAACCAACGATCATCAGTGCCTTTCAGCCACAGTAAAGCAGCCGCACATACTCCTGAGCATAAAACCTGTTCCGCCGCCCACAGCGCTTCTGTGGCGCTACCCGGTCGCACGATGAGCACTCGCTCGAGATTAATTCCCTGTTGCGCTAAGGCGGGTGCAAAAGGCTCGTGCGGGGGCGAGATCCAAACCAACCAAGGAATTTCAGCAGCCCGCTGACAAGCCACCAAGGCCGGCAGAAAAAGCTGTACTTCGCCCAAACCCGCATGATCAATCAACACTTCAACAAGCGACGCCGCCGGCCAACCACCCCCTGGCAAACGCGCATCAAGCGACTTGCTGCCGGTGGACCAGACCGGACGAGGCGGGGCGGCCGAGGCGTCTTTTAACTTCCAGACACGAGCATCAGCCAAAATATCCGCAAGCGATGATTCACGCGGCATCCACATCTTTACCGCGACGTAATACCCCTACCACCACTCCTTCAATCATCATAGGCTGAGCCTTAAGATCAACACGAATAGGTTCGAAATCTGCATTTTCAGGTAGTAACCAGACAATCGTGCCTTCTTGTCGGTAGCGTTTAACAGTCACCTCATTCTCCAAGCGCGCGACCACGATTTGACGATTACGAACTTCGGGAGTGCGATGCACGGCAACCAGATCGCCATGCAAAATACCGGCATTTTTCATACTCATGCCCTGCACTTTTAGGAGGTAGTGTGGTTGTGGTTGAAATAAGTGCGGATCGATCTGGTACCGGGTTTCAATATGTTCCTCGGACAAAATAGGACGTCCGGCAGCAACCCGTCCAATGAGTGGCAAACCCAATTGTTCACGCAAAATATCTTTAAGTTGGATACCGCGCGAGGCTCCCGGGATCAAATCAATCACGCCTTTACGTTGCAGCGCCCGCAAATGCTCCTCTGCTGCATTGGGTGACTTAAAACCTAGGTTACGAGCAATTTCCGCTCGCGTAGGTGGCATACCTCTTTCAGAGATAGTGTCTTGAATAAGTCTTAGAATCTGCGTTTGACGAGGAGTTAGATCCGACATGCATCACCTGTATATGTAACCAGTTACTGGCATTATATACAGGTTATTCTGGCTCGCAAGCCCCCTATGACCGTCGCAAAGTACCGACAAAGGTGCTTTTTAGTTGCAATTAGCCCATAAATTTGGCTTTATGTACAACTGTGCTGCAACGCAAGTGGGTCTGCCCTCGCAAGGAGACTCATAAGTAGCGGTACTTAAAGTTTTGCAAAACGAAATGAGTTTATAACCTAGGGGTATATTTTTATGACATTGACAACGACACTTAAAGTCGCTGCCGCCGCTGCTTGCTTAGTCGCTTTCTCCGGTTGCACTGACCTCAAGCCTCTCCAGGCCGAAATCGACGGCATAAAGTCGCAAATCAGCAAATTGACTGGTGATACTGCGAAAGCTCAAAGCGACGCTACCGCCGCTAGCAGCGCCGCTGCCAGCGCCTCTTCGGCCGCTTCCAGCGCCCAAAGCACTGCCAACCAGGCTCTATCCGCTTCGCAGTCGAACCAGACCGCAATCGAAGCGATCAATGAGAAAATTGACCGCATGTTCAAGAAGTCTGTCTCGAAGTAAGCGTTATTTCATTAACGCGCAAGTAAGCTTGATGCTTAAACTTGCTTAAAGCGCCGCGGCCTCCCGCGGCGCTTTTTTATGAGCACGATGCACGATTCACTAGTAACGAATCAGCGCCGACCCCCAAGTAAACCCACCGCCAAATGCCTCCAGCAAAAGCAGCTGGCCGCGCTTAATACGCCCATCCTTAATACCGACATCAAGCGCCAAGGGTACCGACGCCGCCGAAGTGTTGCCATGATCCGCGATGGTCACAATGACACGTGCCATAGGCATATCAATGCGTTTAGCAATAGCCTCGATAATACGAATATTCGCCTGGTGCGGAATCAACCAATCGACTTCAGCCTGGCTTATATTATTAGCACTCAACGTTTCGGTTACTAATTGACCCAACGTGTTAACGGCGAACTTGTAAACCTCACTACCCTTCATCTGCACCGCAGCCGTTCCGTCACGAACTTTTTTAAAGCCTTTGGATACGCCATCATTATACAAAAGCAGATCTTTATAGCGTCCATCAGCATGCAGGCGAGTATTCATAATGCCAGGTTCAGCCGCTGCCTTTAAAACAACTGCGCCAGCACCGTCCGCGAATAAAACACAAGTCGCACGATCTTTCCAATCGACCATTTTTGACAGCGTATCAGCACCTACCACCAGTGCACATTTAGCCTCACCCAAACGTACAAATTTATCCGCCATGCTCAAAGCGTAGATAAATCCACTGCAAGCAGCCTCCACACTAAAAGCCGGACAACCGTGTATGCCGAGTCGTTCTTGCAATAAGGTACCCACATTGGGAAACAAAAAATCCGGTGTAGCAGTACCCACACAAATTAAATCAATATCCGCGGGACCCACCCCTGCATCGGCCATTGCTCTGCGCGCTGCCGCCTCAGCCAAATCGGTAGTAGTTTCGTCTTCGGCGGCAATATGTCGCTGCGAAATTCCGGTTCGAGTCCTTATCCATTCATCACTGGTATCTACGAATTTGGCGATATCCGCATTGGTGAGGATTTTTTCGGGCAAATAGCTGCCGGTACCGGCTATCTTTGAGTACATTTAAGGTCCTTCAAGATCCGTGCGGAACGCTAAGCCGCGCTGCAATCCGTTGAGGCACATCATTGCGTGCTTCCAGTACAGCAACTTCGATGGCGCGCTGAAAACCAAACAGATCCGCGCTACCATGGCTCTTAATTACAATTCCATTCAAGCCTACCATTGTCGCACCATTGTAGCGTCTCGGATCGAGTCGCGTACGCAGCGCTTGCAATGCCGGCCGGGCGGCAATGGCCCCTAATTTGCGTACCGTACTCCGAGTAAACTCCTCGCGCAACGCGTCGGTAATTAGACGGGCAACTCCCTCCATAGTTTTTAACGCCACATTTCCCGTAAATCCATCGGTCACCACGACATCCACTTTGTCGGAAAAAATATCATGACCTTCAACAAACCCAATGTAATTGAGTCCGCTTGCGGCAATCAACGAATGTGCGGCTCGCACCGCATCGTTGCCCTTCATTTCCTCCTCCCCAATATTCAATAAACCCACACGCGGATTTCCATTCGCACCGTCCATGTCAGCCGCTAAAACCGACCCCATAACCGCAAACTGGCAGAGTTGCTCCGGGGTGCAAGTTGCGTTAGCGCCTAAGTCGAGCATATAGGTGTGGCCACCGAGCGACGGAATGAGTGAAACAATGGCTGGACGTTCCACTCCGGGCAGCATTTTCAAGACAAAATGTGCAGTCGCCATGAGCGCACCGGTATTACCGGCGCTTACACAGGCATGCGCCGTACCCAATTTAACCAGATCTAAAGCGCGACGCATCGATGAATCCTTCTTACGGCGAAGCGCGTCGCGCGGCTCATCGGTCATTTCCACTACATCGGCGGCGTGCAAGCAAAATATATTAGCGGGCATCGGTGTATTGCGGCCAAGCTCGCCTTGCAGGTCTGCATTGCGTCCGATCAAAGTGAACCTGACGTCTGGATATTCCTGAGCGGCCGCAATAGCCGCCGGGACGCACACCGACGGACCACGATCGCCACTCATGGCGTCAATGGCAATATGGAGTGGCACGGACACGAGAGTTATCAGGCGACGAGGAAATCGCCGATATGCAGTTCTAACCTACTCTTCAGCAGCGGCCGCCGCGGCATCCGCTTTAGTCTGCAACACTTTTTTGCCACGATAAAACCCATCTCGTGAGATGCGATGACGAGAATGTATTTCACCACTCTTAGAATCGATCGAAATGGCGGGTGCCGCCAGCGCTGAGTGCGAGCGATGCATGCCGCGCTTCGAGGGGGTTTTTCTACTTTTCTGAACTGCCATAGTCGTTATATCCTAATCGAATGTCTTTAACAATTCCCAAAAACGTGCTGGCACAGCGCCCGGCCAGCATTCTGGCAAGCCCACAGCCTAAGGGGCGCGTATAATAGGGCCGCGTCCAAGCCCTGTCAAAATACGAATACTAAGCCCGCCCGCTATCAATATCGCGAGTGCCATTGTGCCGCAAAATCCCCTGCCTGAACTCATTTTGGCCTCTACCTCTCGCTATCGGCGTGAATTGCTCGATCGATTGGGGCTTGCCTTCACCTGCATAGCGCCCGGCATCGACGAGCAGCCAGCTCCAAATGAGCGCGCCGTGGCTTTGGTAAGCCGGTTAGCGCGAGAGAAGGCCCTTGCAGTGGCGCGTCGCTACAGCGATGCCTGGGTTATTGGATCGGATCAAGTCGCGGTTTTGCCGGACACCGAGCCGGAACTCATCATCGGAAAGCCCGGCACGGTCGCCCGCTGCCACTCACAGCTTTTGGCGGCCTCCGGGCGAACCCTGAAGTTTTTAACAGCCGTCACACTAACCCGCCACCGAGACCCTCAGGTATTCGAATTTCTAGATACTACCCAGGTTAATTTCAGAAGTCTGGATGAGGCATCGATCCAGCGATACGTGCAACAAGAATCGCCACTCGACTGTGCAGGCGGATTTAAGAGCGAAGGCTTAGGGATCACCTTGTGTGAATCAATTATCAGCGAAGACCCCTGGGCACTGATCGGATTACCTTTGATAAAACTAAGTTCACTACTGCGCCAAGTGGGTTACTCCTTACCCTAAATTCGGTAAATTATTTGCGCGATGAAGGCTATTTGGTTGTTTTACGACGCGCAGGCGGCTTACGACCCGTGAGCGGCTTACGACCCGCAGCTGCCTTACGCACCGCCCCACCTTTGACCACCTTACGTTTTTGAGGGGTTAAGGCATCCAATACAGTCACCAGTTCTACCGGCAAAGGAGCGCTCACGTGAAACGGCACTAGCGACCCCGGCCATTCAAAAGCAACCGATTGAGCGTGCAAAAAAGTACGTTTTAAACCCATGTGCTTAAGCTCAGCATTACGATCACGATCACCGTATTTATCATCACCCAGCAAGGGATGTCCGGCAAACTCCGCATGCACGCGAATTTGATGAGTACGGCCGGTTGGTATATCCACCTCCATTAGGGTCGCCAACGAGCCAAAGAATTGCACCGGCTTAAATATGCTGACTGAGTTTTTACCCGCAGGGGCTACCCGCACATGTCTAGCCCCGTGTTGCCGATTCTCGGTACTCAAGGGTGCATCAATTCGTTTGGTGCCCAGCTGCCAGCTTCCAGCCACTAATGCTAAATAGGTTTTATGCAAACCCCCCTCACGAATGAGGGCATGCAAAGCTACCAAGGTCGCGCGATCCCTAGTAACCAGGAGACACCCACTGGTGTCGCGATCAAGCCGATGGACGAGCTCCAATGTTTCGCGCGGCCGGGAAGCTCTTAGCGCTTCTATGACTCCGTAGCTTAAACCACTGCCGCCGTGCACTGCGACCCCCGCCGGTTTGTCGATCACTAACAAATGTTTGTCTTGAAAAATAACCGCACGCTCGATCAGCTCAAGCAAACTGGTCGAAGGCTGCCCCGGCGCATCGCTCGCCTCAATTCGAACTGGCGGTAGACGTACTTCATCTCCCTCCGCGATTCGATACTCTGCCGCGACTTTCTTGCGATTGACGCGTACTTCGCCTTTGCGTAACAAACGATAAACGCGGCTGCGGGGCACCGTCTTAAAATGCCGCATCAGGAAATTATCGATACGTTGTCCGGCTTCTTCGCCCGTTATTTTGCGTAATTCGACTGGGCTTTTGGGTACATGTAAATACACCGGCTCTTCTATTTCACTGTTCATTAAAACTCTTCACCTAATTGATGCGCGTGGCCAGCCTTCTAAGGCATTGATTACATTGACCCTGAAGGGCTGGCGTGATAATGTCCTAAAACCGTGTCAGGCGCTGAACCATTTAACGGGTTTAAGCCCTTTAATTGAACTGACGCTAAAGACACCGGTTTTCCGTGACTCCCCTTTGGTTTTGGGGGGCTACATATTAGTTGGATCTGGAATTCCAGACCATCGCTCGGCCGAGAAGACAGATGCAAGTGAGCCTTAAAAGAGCTCCGGCGTCTTAACAAGCGGTTAACCGAGAACAAGGCCTTAGGCTTGCCGTATATATTTTGGCAGAATTGGTTAGATTGGATGCAGGTCGCGTTTCTCGCGCTCGGTGTGCCCCTATTCAATACCACTATCTTGATCGCAGTCCTGGCTTCTATTCTCCAGCTCTCCTCGGCCTCTACCACATTAGTTGGGGCACATGAAAAGAATGCTCGTCAACGCAATTCAAGAAGAAGAATTGCGAGTCGCTCTCGTCGATGGTCAAACACTTTACGATTTATCAATTGAGATACCCTCCCGGGAACAAAAAAAATCAAATATCTATAAAGGCCGAGTTACTCGCGTCGAGCCCAGTCTCGAAGCGGCATTCGTAGAATATGGCGCACAGCGCCACGGCTTCTTGCCGTTAAAAGAAGTCTCTAAGGAGTATTTCCGCACTTCAGCGACCTCCGGTGGACGGCCCAACATTAAGGATATGTTGCAGGAAGGCCAAGAGCTAATTGTACAAGTCGAAAAAGAAGAACGTGGCAACAAGGGTGCAGCACTCACAACGTTCATTAGCTTAGCGGGTCGTTTCTTGGTTTTAATGCCGAATAATCCTCGCTCCGGTGGAGTTTCGCGTCGCATCGAGGGCGAAGAACGCGACCAGATGCGCGAAGCTATGAACGGCCTGCAAATTCCCGACAGTATGGGTGCGATCGTTCGCACCGCAGGCGTAGGACGCACGACCGAGGAACTGCAATGGGACCTTAATAACCTGACCACCGCCTGGGATGCCATAGTCAAAGCGAACGACGGCAGACCGGCGCCATTTTTGATTTTTCAAGAAAGCGATGCGGTAACCCGGGGCTTACGCGACTATTTTTCGGATGATGTCGGTGAATGTCTAATCGATCAACCCGAGGCTTTCCAGAAAGCTCTGGAATACATGCAGCGCTTTATGCCACCCGATGCGCAGCGCAAATTAAAACTGTACCAAGATCCGGTGCCGTTATTCACCCGCTATCAAATTGAAAGCCAAATTGAATCGGCGTACTCTCACAAAGTAAATTTGCCGTCCGGCGGCAGTATAGTTATCGATCACACCGAAGCACTAGTCTCGATAGATATCAATTCGGCACGCAGTACTCGCGGTGGAGACATCGAAGCGACTGCTCGCAATACTAACCTTGAAGCGGCCGAGGAAATCGCTCGACAATTACGTCTGCGTGACATTGGCGGCCTTATCGTCATTGATTTCATCGACATGGAAAGTACTGCCAATCAACGCGCGGTAGAAGACATGTTGCGTGATTCGGTCAAAATGGATCGTGCTCGTATACAACTGGGACGGTTATCACGCTTTGGTTTGCTCGAATTATCCCGTCAGCGTTTACGCCCTGCCTTAAGTGAGACCACTCATTTAAACTGCCCACGCTGCAACGGCATGGGTACTATTCGTGGTATCGAATCTATGTCGCTGGCGCTATTGCGCCTTATAGGCGAGGAAGCGCGTAAAGAGCGCACCGGTAAAGTCATCGCCCAGGTACCTGTAGACATTGCAACCTACCTTATCAACGAGAAACGCGATTGGTTAAATCAAATAGAGGCACGCGACAAAGTATCCTTGGTCATTGTTCCTAATCCGCACATGCAAACGCCGGCGTATTCACTACGACGCGTTCGTGATGATGAAAAAGAACTTAACGAGATCGCGACTCCGAGTTATCAACTTGCGGACCAACCCACTGTAGACGATTCCAATATCGGCAGTCGCGATAAGAAACCGCAAGCCGAAGCTCCCGTGGTACCGAGCATTTTGCCGGCGGCCTCAGCGCCGATTATTCCTATGCCGATCCCCACCCCTGCATCAATCGCTACGATTGCACCGCAGGCGGGTGTATTAGTGCGTCTGTGGAGATATCTATTCGGTAGCAATTCCGCAATTGCTTCGGAGCCTAAAGCCGCGGCTAGCAGTGCAACGCCGCGCGAACGTCAGCATCGTGATGTGCGCCACGATCGGTATCGAAGCGGCGGCACTGACCGCAATCGAGACCGCGATCGAAGCCGTAACACCCGCAGCGAAGCACCACGCGAGCCACGCCGCGATGAGCCACGCCGCGACCGCCCGCGCGCTGATAATCGTGGTGAGGTGGGCGCTCGCCGCAATGAAGCACCACCGCGCGACAGTCAAACGCCACGCACGGAGCAGGCACCACGCACGGAGCAGGCACCACGCACGGATCAAGCACCACCTCTTCCCGATAATCCCCGCAATGATGCGGGTAGTGAGCGCAGTGGCCGTAGCCGACGACGGCGTGGCCGGGGTCGAGGCCGAAGCGATAGCGGTGAGTCCAATAGCGGCGCACCTGCTGGCACGAGCGCGGAACTGCCACGCGACCCGGGCCCACCACCCGCAGCGCCCGCCGGGCCCGCAGCGCCCGCAGCGCCCGCACCCAGCTTTAGCGACAATGCACCCGCCGCGAGAGAACCTGTTGTGCCGAGCGCCGTTACCAGCAACGACAATGATAAATATGTGGTCTGGTCATCGACGCCCACGCCTGTAACGCGTAACGGACCGGAAGAGCATTAAAGGAAACTCTAGAAACCTTGCGTGCAGCGCTATAATCGCGCTGCACGCAGACGGAGCTGCACGCATAGACTCGTAGCCACGAGCGATGTCGCTAAACCCCTTAGGCCGCCGATTGCCAAATCATTAACGGCTCCGAAATAATGGCCGTGAGTCCCCCAAAGGCGCATCGACCAAATCCACGCTATTCCAAATCCTATCGTGGTGAGTGCATACACGCCTATCCAGGCGCGCCGTTCGCGCTCACCGAGCAATCGCTGCATTGCGCCAGTACGATGCAAGGTAATTGCGGGCCGCAGCGTGCGCCATAAAAACCATAACACCACGACAAAGCCCAATAATGAGCTCGCTTGCTGCATGAGCTTGAAACCCAGCAATTGATGGCCACCCACATCGAGCATCGGATCATCGAGTGCCGGAAACATTCGCACTCCACGGGCCCCTTCGTGAGTAAATCCATCCCAAATTAAGTGCGTGACAGCACCCCCCAGCAGACCACACAACGCAAACCCCCACTGGCGCAAACGCCCGAGATCTGGGCGCATGTAGCAACGAACGTAGGTTTCGTCTGGTAATAATTCTAACAGCGGAGTTCTAATAATTCGTTGAAAAATCCAGTAACTTGCAAGACCCACCGGCAAACAAAAAGTTAACAGAGCGGCCGCACTATGGGTTTCAGAACGCAGCAAGTGCCACGGCAATAGATAACTAAAGTCTGGCAGCATCGTACCAATGACTGAAGCAGACAGCATTCGCCACTGTGAAAGCTTGCGTGCAAACGGCAACGCAACGGCTACATGAGAAATCGTAAATGGCATTAATTTTGCGCCAATGATCGCTTCGCCACGAATTCACGCACACGCTGCAGGTCTTCCAGGGTATCAACCCCGGCAGGCGGTGACTCGGCGAGTGTCAACAAATGAACTAACATGCCGTTCTCTAAAGCACGCAATTGTTCAAGCTTCTCGGTTTTTTCCAGCACGGTCGGCAACCAACTAGAAAATTTCAGCAGGCTCGTGACTCGGTATCCATAAACACCTATATGACGCCAGGCACCCTTGAAACTCATGGGTGAGCCGTTCAACAAATCGTCGCGCGGCCATGGCACTGGCGCGCGGCTAAAATACAATGCACGGCCATCGCGCGCGCGTAGTGCCTTGACGATATTGGGGTCGCGAAATTCCTGTAATGAACCGATTGGTGCTATGGCCGTGGCAATCTCAACCGTAGGATTAGTCAGCAGCACGTGGGCTAGGTCAAACAGCAATGCAGGTGGGGTCAGCGGCTCATCACCCTGCAAGTTCAACACCACATCCGAATTTGCAAATCCAAGACGTCTGACCAACTCAGCGACCCGGTCGGTGCCAGACTCGCACGCGTTTGATGTCAATTCGCAATCGGCTCCAAATGCTCGCGCTGCCGTTTGTATACGCTCATCATCGGTCGCGACAGTCACCGAAGTTGCGCCGCTGTCACGCGCACACTCCCAGACCCATTGCAGCAACGACTTCCCTTCTATGCTCAGCAAGGGCTTGCCCGGTAACCGCGTAGCTGCAAACCGCGCTGGGATCACTACATGGAACATAAGGGATCGTCTGGACTCAAAGTACGCGCATCCTCCGGCAACATCACCGGAATCCCATCCGTCACGGGATATGCTAATCGATCACCACGACACACCAACTGCAGGTCGTCCCCACTACCGACTAGTCGTAATTTACCCTTGCAAATCGGGCACACTAATATTTCTAACAATCGCTTATCCATAGAAGCCTCGCTCTTTCAAGAGTTGTGCAGCGCAATTTTTCGCATTACCGTATCTAGCAGGGTACTAGAATCTATAGCGTTAAAACAGGCATCCACTGGGACTTGCCAATGACGTTCATCGGCGATTTCCTCGCATTTTACGGCATCCTTCTCAGTCATAAACACCGGCAAGTCATCGGCAAAGACAATATCTTCGCGCCGCGGACGCGCGTGGTCGGACATCGGATGAGGGACAACATCGATACCAAAAGCACGCAAAAGCTTAAAAAATCTCGCGGGATTGCCAATGCCAGCGACAGCATGCACGGACTTTCCCAGAAATGAATATAGATCCACGGATTTTTTACTCAACAATCCGATCGCGTTAGAAGCCTGCAAATGCATACTAACCGCACCCGCCACACCAGCTCCCACACCATTAACCACCACCACGTCCACGATCTGCATTCGCTCTACTGGCTCACGTAACGGTCCCGCCGGCAAAAGCCAACCATTACCAAAGCGCCGCTCGCCGTCGATTACTAATATTTCACAATCACGCGCTAACGCATAGTGCTGCAAGCCATCGTCGCTGATTACCACATCACAACCTGCCGCAACCAACAATTGCGCGGCAGCGGGGCGATTACGCCCGACCGCTACCGGAGCGGAGGTGCGCCGCGCCAATAACAGTGGCTCATCGCCTTCCTTGTTAGCGTCGTCACAGGGTAATACCAGATGCAGATGCGATGCACCCTTATAGCCGCGCGTGACCACCCCGGGTTTGAAACCACGCTCCCTTAGACGTAACACCAGCCAGCAAACCAAGGGTGTTTTCCCTGTACCACCAACGCTTAAATTGCCCACCACAATCACTGGTATGGAGACTTGCGTGGTCTTGCGTAACCCAAACCGATACGCGGCGCGCCGTAGGTGGACTAAACCCCCATATATTATCGACCATGGGACTAACCATCGGTATGTACGTTGCCCTCCGTACCAAACGCGATTAAACCAAGAGTGTATCGCCATTGAGATGTTTTATTTTTTAGGCGTTGAACTGCATTCCGTGCAGCAGCGCATACACCCCGTTCTGCGCTAGCAACTCACGGTGCGTTCCAGTTTCCACTATTCGCCCATGATCTAGGACGATAATACGATCCGCACCCTCCACGGTCGACAACCGATGCGCAATCACTAAAGTCGTTCGGCCCTGCATCAGCAAGCTGAGTTCCTGTTGTACCCGTCGTTCTGACTCGTTGTCGAGCGCCGCGGTCGCCTCATCCAATATCAGAATCGGTGCGTCCTTGAGCAACGCTCGTGCAATAGAAATCCGTTGTCGTTGGCCACCCGATAGATTCAGCCCGCGATCAGCCAACGGCGTATCAAATCCTTCAGGTTGTTGAGCCACGAACTCCATCACATTAGCAGCTCGCGCAGCCGCCTCAACTTGGGCCTCAGTTTTGCCTACCGCGTTAAAGGCGATGTTATTGCGAATAGTATCGTTGAATAAAACCACATCCTGACTGACAAGGCTGACTTGCGAGCGCAAGTCAGTCAGCGTGTAGTCACGCACATCGAATCCGTCTACTAACACCGAACCTGCGCTCACGTCATAAAAACGTGGCACTAGACCCACTAACGAAGTTTTACCGCTACCAGAGCGGCCCACAATCGCCACTGTTTCACCGGGCTGCACGTGAAAACTGACTTGGTGTAATACGGCACCCTTATCACTCGAATACACAAATGAAACATTACGAAACTCAATTTCACCGCGCGCACGCGCAAGACGTCGCGTGCCACCAGTGCCTTCTGTGGCATTATCTAACAATTCAAAAACACTCTGGCCAGCGGCAATGCCTTGCTGCAACGGGCCACTGATATTAACTAAGCGACGTAACGGCGCTGGGATCATCATTAGCGCCGTTAAAAAAGCCAAAAATTCCGCCATTTGCATGCTATGTGCGAACACCTGCCGTATTGCCACATACAACACGCTGGCTAGTCCAATAGAGGCAATACACTGCACCACCGGGTTACTAATGGATTTAGCACGCAACAATTTCATATTCGAAGCGCGGTTCATTTCGTTGACTTGTTCAAATCGATGAATTTGGTGGCCTTCAGCATTGAAAATCTTGATTAACCGATGTGCATCAATAGCCTCTTTTGCCACTCGCGTAATATCACCCATTGAATTCTGAATACGGGCGCTGTAGCGCCTAAAGCTGCGATTGGCTATTTGCATCAACCAGGCGATAAGCGGCGCGGCCGCAATGCTGTATAAAGCTAATTGCCAATTCAGATAGAACAAACTTCCCAACAACACCACAATCGTCAGGCTATCCCGAATCAACGAAATTGACGCATTGGTGGCTGCGTCCGCAACCAGTTCTATATTGTATGTGAGCTTGGATAACAAATGCCCTGATTGTTGGCCGTCAAGATAGGCGGTAGGGAGGCGTAGGTAATGAGAAAACACATCCTGGCGCAATCCCTTGATCACTTGCCGCCCTACCCATCCGGGAAAATAGTTAGACACGTAATCACCAATCCCGCGGAATGCAAACAGCACGACAACACCTATGGGTATATCCCAAAGAATGCTTGGGTCTCGCTTAATAAATGCGCCGTTTAAAAATTCCCTTACGAAGAATGCCAGCGCACCTTCAGTCGTTGCAAACAACACCATGCCCAATACACCAATCAGAAACACGCCCAAGTACGGTCTGGCATAGCGTAACAGGCGCCGATAAATTGACCACGAATCAACCTCACTCAAGGGCTGGATTCCGGGTGAATTGTGGCAATGTTAAGCTGTGCAAATCCTAAACGACCCGCGACATCCATAGCCGTCACTACCGCCTGATGCGTCGAGCGCGCATCCGCACGAATAGTGATAGGTCCACGACTGGTACCCGCCTCCTTTAGCAAAGCCGCACGTAAGGTATCTGCGCTGGCATTGATGAGTGTGCGCTCATTGACGCGATAACCCCCCTCAGCGGTTACGGTAATTATCAAAGGCTCACTCGAACCACGTGGTAGCGGAATTTCACTAGCCTGCGGTAATTGAACCTTGACGCGACCTTCCTGTTGAAAAGTAGTCGACACCATAAAAAATACCAATAAAACCAGTAGCACATCGATAAGCGAAATCAAATTGATCTCTGGATCTTCACGGTGGCGCGGACGCAAATTCACGAATTAAGCGCTCGAATGGAGTTGGCCGCGCTCATCCAATGCATCCACTAACTTCATAGCTTCTTTTTCCATACGAACCACGAGACGCTCGACTTTGCCACGCAAAAACCGATAGGCGATCAACGAGGGAATAGCCACCGTAAGCCCGGCCGCCGTCGTTATAAGCGCTTCACCAATGCCACCGGATAGAATCCGCGGATCACCAATTCCATTGGCTGTGATTGCGTTGAAGGCATGAATAATTCCGGCAACGGTGCCTAACAATCCCAGCAACGGGGAGACTGCTGCAATAGTGCCTAAGGAATTGAGAAAGCGCTCTAGTTCATGCACCACGTGCCGGCCACCGTCCTCCAAACGCTCGACCATCAAAGCCCGCGGCCGATTACGGTTAACAAGACCGATCGCCAATAATTTACCCAGCGGAGAGTTTCGCTCCAACGCTTGGATTAGCTTGTCGTTGAGTTGATCTGCTTCGATCCAATTCCATACCTTCTGTGCGAGCTCATGCGGAATCACACGGCTGCTCTGTAAAGTCCATAGACGCTCTAGAATGATTGCCACGGAGGCAATAGAGCACAAAATAATCGGCCACATGAAGCCGCCGCCTGCGCGGATGATCTCCCACATGGGTGTCCTCGCTCTTAAGTCTTAATTGGTTATGACATGATACTTGAGCGTTGACTGTTGAGACAGTCTCATTAGTGAGGCTCATGACGTTGTATGATGGGAAAAATGCAGCACTGGCTAAATAAAATCACCCCAAACCGCGAAACCCTGGAGAAACACCGCCTACTAAAGCCTTTTACAGCATTTTTTAACTATCCAACCTGCTGGACTTTTCACCGTCGCAGCGTTATTCGAGCATTCTCGGTCGGATTATTGATCGCTTTTATCCCGCCAATACCATTATTACCCGTACATCTGATGGTAGGTGCCCTGTGCGGCATCGTATTTCGCCTCAACCTACCGGTCCTATTCGCCACTGTATTTATCAGCAATCCGTTCACCTGGTTACCACAATTGATCGGCTCCATCTGGGTAGGGGCCAGGCTTCTTGGAATAGATTTAACGCCACTCCTAAATGAGCTCAGCCATCGAACTATCTGGGCACATCTAAATCAACTATGGGCACCGTTATTTCTAGGAGCATTAGTATTGGGACTTACCGCCGCCGCTTTAGGATATTTACTAGCTAAGTGCCTATGGCGCGTCCGGGTTAGCTACCAATGGCGTCGACGGCAACAAAAGCGGCGCTAATGGCGCTCAACCAAAACTCCATCCACTAGCGTTAAAACCCGATCCAAGCGAGCCGCCAACCGCTCATCATGAGTCACAATTACCAAACTAGTCTGTAATTCACGATTCAGTTCTAACATGAGCTCGAACACCTGAGCCGCATTGACGCCGTCTAAATTACCGGTCGGCTCGTCGGCGAGCACTAATTGAGGCCGAGTTACCAGTGCACGCGCCACCGCAGCTCGCTGGCGCTCGCCGCCGGAGAGCTGCGAAGGACGATGTAGAAGTCGCTGTCCCAATCCGACTCGCGACAAGATGCTGGCCGCCGCATCGCGAGCGCGCTGCGATGACATTCGTCTGACTAACAAAGGCATCGCTACATTCTCAAGCGCGGTGAATTCTGGCAACAAGTGGTGAAATTGATACACAAATCCAACCGCCAAATTGCGCAAAGTCCCACGTTCGGTATCATTCATTTGATTCATCGCGGTGCCCGCAATTGTAACGCTACCTCGCGTCGTCAAGTCCAGTCCGCCTAACACTTGTAATAGCGTGGTTTTCCCGGAACCTGAAGCCCCGACAATAGCAATTCTTTCTCCGCTATAGACCCGAATAGATGCGCCTCGCAATACCTGCAAAGTAACGCCACCCTGCACAAATTCTTTGACTAAGTCAGAACCCTCAAGCACTACCTTACGGGCTAACACATTATTTTCTTCAGTCATTACGCAAAGACTCCGCCGGCATTAAACGCGCCGCACGCCACGCCGGGTACAGGGTAGAAATACAAGCCAACACCAGTGCGACACCACAAATCTGCAATACATCTCTTAGTCTTACATGCGCGGGTAAATCACTCATAAAATACACTCGCGCGTCCAAGAACTTAAAGCCCAGCAGATGTTCCAATCCGTGTACTAGGCCTTGCAAATTTTTCGCGAGCAGAACTCCCAAAACTACACCCAAGACGATCCCTAACACGCCGATTAAACTCCCTTGCACTACAAAAACCGACAAAATGCTACGTGAGGAGGCGCCGAAGGTACGCAAAATAGCAATATCACGACGCTTATCCTTAACCACCATAACCATAGTTGAAATAATATTAAAAGCCGCAACGCCTATCACTAACGACAAGATTACAAAGAGAATACGTTTAGTAATCTCAATAGATCGAAAAAAATTTACATGCTGGTGGGTCCAATCTTCAACATAAAAACCGCCTCCTAGAGCAATAGCCGCGGCGCGAACCAGGCGTGGTGCTGCATAAAGGTCAGCAAGCTTCAAACGTATACCGGTAACCTCATCTCCCATGCGTAGTAGTTTTGCAGCATCCGACATAGCCACTAGAACAATTCGTTTGTCATACTCATACATTCCCACCGAAAGAATCCCGGCAACATAAAAACTTCGCATGCGCGGCAGCACACCAATCGGCGTGACATTCCCTTGCGCTACCATCACCACCACATGATCGCCAACGCCCACGTGCAGTTCTTCTGCCAAGGCTTTACCCAATATAGCGCGATAAGAACCGACTGCTAAATTATTTAGATGCCCACTTGCCAAGTGCTGTTCTAAATCCGATACCTGCATCTCGCGCGGAGGGTCTATGCCGCGAAGTAATATCCCGGCAGACTGGTCCCCATGTGTAATCATGCCCTGCTCTTCAATGTAGGGTGCCGCATTAACAACCCCTGGAAAGCGTGCCAACTTATCCACTTGCGCTTGCCAATTACCGATATGCCCCTCAAGACCTGAGATGGTGGCATGAGCGGTCAAGCCTAAAATTCGCGTCCGCAATTCTTCTTCAAATCCATTCATCACCGACAAAACCACGATGAGTACCGCAACACCCAGAGCAAGGCCCGCAATTGCGATCCCCGCAATCAATGATACAAAACCACGACGCGGGGCGGCGCGCAGATAGCGAAGGCCGATAAATCCCTCGTACCAATATTTCATTAGTCGTACCGCAGAGCTTCGGCGGGCTGGGTTTTTGCTGCCTGGAATGCGGGGTATATGGTGGCAAAAAAAGATAGCAGCAGCGCTAGTGTCGCAATCTGCACAACATCAGCGGCGTGAGTTTCACTAGGAATACCGGAGATGTAATACACATCCGGATCCATGATATGAAACCTAAATGTGTGTTCGAGGAAAGGCACAATCACGTCGACGTTAAGCGCCAATCCTAATCCCAATGCAACACCAATAGCGGTCCCCAGCCAACCAATCAACACCCCCTGAGTCATGAATACCGCAATGACACCGCGCGGACTTAAACCCAAGGTGCGCAAGATAGCAATATCGGTGCGCTTATCGCTAACCACCATGACCAAGGTCGCCACAATATTAAATACGGCAACCGCCACAATCAGCATCAATATTAGCTCCATCATGGTCTTTTCAATGCGGATCGCCCGAAAATAGGCCTCGTTTTCTTGGGTCCAATCTTGTACGCGTAACGGCGCTAACAGCCGCAGCGCGGCTGTACGCGCCAAAAAAGGTGCATTCAATACATCATCAAATTTTAAACGAATGCCGGTAGGACCTAAAAAGCCGCGAAATGCTTCAGCGTCGTGCAAATTAACGAGTGCCAACACACTATCGTGATCTTGAATGCCCACTTCAAAAATCCCCGCGACATCAAAATTTTGGAGGCGCGGCGTGGATCCGAGGCCCGGAATCATGACGGTCAACGAATCCCCCACACCGACCTGCAGTTGGTAGGCGAGCATTCGGCCCAGAATAATGCGATTAGACCCCGCCGTAAGGTCGGATAACTTACCTTCGCGCATAGCATCGGCAATGGACGATACTCGTCCTTCTAGGGTCGGGTCGATCCCGCGCACAACCGCTCCACTCATCGAAGGAAGGTGAGTCAACATAGCATCAGTGTCTAGAAACGGTGCGGCGCCTATTAGCCCCTTAGAGCCGCGTATATGCTCCACTTGCTCCTGCCAGTTTGCGATAGCCTTTCCAGCATTGTCGAGTTTAGCGTGCGCCGAAAGGCTCAGCAGCCGAGAGCGTAATTCTGACTCGAAGCCATTCATGACCGATAAAACCGTAATAACCGCCGCAACCCCCATTGCGACGCCAAGTAGCGACACCCAGGTGATAAAAGACACAAAAAAACTATGTTCGCGCGCCACGGAATAGCGTAAACCGACGAAAATTGGCAAAGGTTGAAACATGCGCGGCGATTAAACCACAGCTGATAAAATACCGGGATGTTATAGTTTAAGGAGTTGCACTATGAAAATCCCGAGCCTGTTGATAGTCACGATATTTCTCACAAACTGGACTTACGCCGAAACGATAGTGATACCAGGGGGCATTGCGATCAAGGAATCCAGCGTAGTAACCCCAGAGCGCGGCATGTCGATGGACCAAGTCGCAGCCAAATTCGGCACCCCGGTCTCCAAGATTCCCGCAGTCGGCATACCGCCGATCAGCCGCTGGGAGTATGCGGGATTCACTGTGTATTTCGAGTCCGATCACGTGGTGCACACCGTAGTGGCGAACTCCTAGCTAAAATCACGTAAAATCTTAAAAATTAGTGATCTACCAGCCCACCGAGACTTAAAGTCGCGGCGGGCATTTTTTTCTAAAAGTTTGACCCTACACCGCAATGCCGCTATTAAACCCTACCCTACCCAATGCCAACGACCGCAGCGTCAAATGGGGAAAAGCTTATGGTGCGGCGGCATCCCTCGCCATCGCAGAAGCCGCAGTAGACGCCTCAGGTCCGCTGATTGTTATCGCGGAAAACACCCGCCAGGCCGAATCCTTAAGTGATGAGATCAGCTTTTTTGCGCCGACCTCGCTCAACGTCAGAGTGTTTCCAGACCTTGAAACACTACCTTACGATAATTTTTCGGCGCACCCAGATATTATCTCAGCGCGCCTCGCAACCTTAGCTGAGCTACCTCGGGCTAGGCAAGGCGTCTGGCTAATTGCTGTCGATACGCTGATGCAACGCCTGGTACCGCGTAGCTATGTCGAAGCTTATTCCCTCAAAGTGCATGTCGGTGAATCGCTGGACTTAGAAGTACTCAAAAACCAATTAGTTATGGCCGGGTACGCGGCGGTCACCCAAGTCGTGGCGCATGGCGAATTTGCCGTTCGCGGCTCACTTATTGACGTCTTTCCCATGGGTTCGGAACGCCCCTACAGAATTGACCTACTGGATAGTGACGTCGATAGCATTCGCTATTTCGACATCGATACGCAACGTTCGGGCGATAAAATTGACCGTATTGAATTATTACCAGCACGCGAAACACCGCTAAATCCTGACTCCATACGAGAATTTCGCCGCCGTTATCGACTACGTTTCAGCGGCGACTTATCGGAACAATTCATCTACCGTGATGTTACGCAAGGCTTAAGCCCTGGCGGCATTGAGTACTTCCTACCATTATTTTTTGAGCGCACCTCGCATTTATTTGAATATTTGCCCCCCAATAGCCTATTGCTAGAAATGTATGGTGCAACCCAGTCAGTAACGGCTCTGTGGAATGAAATTAATTCGCGCCACGAGCAACTTCGACATGACCGACAACGACCTATTCTAGATCCAGCCGAACTATACCTACCGCCACTTGAGTTTACGGAGCAATTCTCCGCGTGGCCGAAAATTCAATTGCAGGCGCATGAATGGCCGCCAGGAACCCCAGGCCCCACTTATCATTTCGCCAGTAGCACTGCATCGAAAGTACGTATCGATTCACGCGCTGAATCCCCGGCCGCAGAATTGATTACCTACCTTAAGGCATCCCCTGCCCGGGTATTGATTGCCGCCGAATCAGCAGGACGGCGCGAGCTACTACTAGAGCTTCTGCGAAAGTGTGACGTTCAAGTCAAGATTTTTGAGAATTTTGCGGCCTTCTTAAGCAGCAATTTGAAATTGGGTATTACCGTATCCGCCGCAGTTTCAAGCCTGCGCTTAGAAATTCCTGCACTCGAAATCTTAACCGAATCGCAACTCTTTGGGGATCGGGCGCGTCAGGAACGCAGACGTCGCCGCGCTGATCGCGATCCCGCTAAGATTCTAAAAGAATTAACGGATCTGTCCATAGGTGCCCCGGTAGTCCACGAAGCCTACGGTGTCGGGCGCTATGTCGGCTTAACTACCATGGACGTAGCCGGGTATAGCGGCGAATTTCTAGTACTTGAATATGCGGATGGCGACAAACTTTACGTTCCGGTTCAAGCCCTGCACCTCGTATCACGCTACACGGGCGCGCCGGCTGAAACGGCTCCCCTGCACAAACTCGGCGGAGAACAATGGCAAAAAATACGCCGCAAAGCGGCCCAGCGCATTCGCGACGTCGCCGCCGAATTACTGGATCTTTATTCACGCCGCGCAGCCCGTCAAGGCACTAAACTCTGGGCAGGAGAAACTGAGTATCGCGCCTTCCAAGCCGGTTTTCCATTTGAAGAAACTGCCGATCAAGCAACCGCCATCGAACAGGTCATCGCTGATCTCAATTCAGACAAGCCTATGGACCGAGTAATTTGCGGTGACGTGGGATTTGGCAAAACCGAAGTTGCCCTGCGCGCAGCGTTTGTTGCGGTACAGGCCGGCAAACAAGTCGCCGTTTTGGTTCCCACGACCTTGCTCGCACAACAACATCACACCACATTCACGGACCGATTTGCCGACTGGCCGGTACGTGTCGAGAGTCTTTCGCGATTCCGTTCGAACAAGGAAGCGACCGGCATCCTCGCCGGGGTCGCCTCCGGAGTGGTCGATATCGTCATTGCCACACAACGGCTATTGCAAGGCAAAGTTAATTTTAAAGACCTTGGACTGGTAATCATAGACGAAGAGCATCGCTTTGGAGTACGTGACAAGGAGAAGCTCAAAGCACTACGCACTGAGGTTGATATCTTGACCCTAACCGCAACGCCAATTCCCCGTACCTTAAATATGGCGATGGGCGGTCTACGCGATTTATCGCTCATTACCACACCGCCCGCTGAACGATTGGCTGTCAAAACCTTTGTACTTGAATGGAACGAAACCATTGTCAGAGAGGCCGCGTTACGTGAAATTCGCCGCGGCGGCCAAATTTATTACGTGCATAACGCGGTCGAAACAATTGAGAAAACCGCCCAAGCAATTCGCGAACTAGTCCCTGAGGCGAACGTAGCGGTAGGACACGGCCAAATGCGCGAACGGGAATTGGAGCAACTCATGCTTGATTTCTATCATCGTCGCTTCAATGTATTGGTCTGCACTACAATCATTGAGAGTGGCATTGACGTCCCCACGGCGAATACCATTATTATTGATCGTGCTGATCGTTTTGGTCTGGCGCAAATACATCAGTTACGCGGGCGCGTCGGCAGGTCGCATCATCGTGCCTACGCTTATCTAATCACCCCGCCCCGGAAAGCCATGACCGCCGATGCGGTCAAGCGCTTAGAGGCTTTAGAATCGCTGGAAGAGCTAGGGGCCGGGTTTACCCTTGCGACTCATGATCTTGAAATACGTGGCGCGGGCGAATTACTCGGCGACGAACAAAGCGGCCAAATCAACGAAATAGGCTATAACCTTTACATGGAACTCCTCGACCGAGCCGTCACAGCCCTAAAAGCCGGTAAGCAGGCTGATTTAGACAAGCCAATCGATGCTGGCCCCGAGGTTGAGTTGCATTTACCGGCACTGATTCCAGCTGACTACGTTCCTGACGTACATTTGCGATTAGTCCTCTACAAACGCATCGCCGGCGTAGAATCCCGCGAAGAGCTCGACGACCTCAAAGTTGAATTAGTAGACCGTTTCGGGCCCTTAACCGACCCCGCCAAGTCGCTATTTCGCACACGGGAAATAAAATTGCGTGCGCAGGAATTAGGAATTCGCAAAATCGACGCGGGTGCCAGCAGCGGTTACTTCATATTTGCGGAAGACAACAAAATTAACGCGAAGCACATACTCACATTGATCCAAGGACGGCCTAAAGAATATCGTCTAGAGGGACCGCTCAAACTACGTTTCACGCATGACGCCCGCATCGACGAGAAATTATTTGCTCGCGTCGAACAGCTCATGGAACAATTAGCCTGAAATCAAGCCGCTTGATTTCGTCCGGATTTCTTCGCTTTCTGCAGCTGCTGCTGCGCCTTTTCAAGCAACAGCGCCGGGCTATCATCATTACCTGGAATCATAGCCGAAACACCCACGCTCACGCTGATATAGCGTAGGACAATCGATTTTGGATGATGAATTCGCATTTCACGCACCCGATCAGCCATTAATTTACCCAGACCTAAAGCTTTTTCCGGATCCATTCCAGGCGCGAAGGCCATTAGACTTCCACCATCAATTCGCGCGGTAACATCGGTGGCTCGGCGAAGACACCCGGAGACGCAGTGCGACACCCGACGAATAGTAGAATCACCCGCTGCTCGACCAAAGGTACTATTGTATAAATCTAAGGCATCAATATCGACGCTGAAAATTGCGATGCTGCGTTGTTCGCGTTGCGCGATAGCCCAATCTCGTTTTAATAATTCTTCGAGATACGGTAAGGTATATAAGCCGGTTAGACGATCATCACGAATGGCTACTGTGGTCGGTTGATGCGCGCCACTTAACGAGTCTCGCGCATGTCGAGGATCCGATCGCAACCGCTCGCCAGCGTCTCGATGGTGTCCGACAAAATGACTCACCGTTCCCGTAGCATCAAGCAACGGCGAGACACTCATCTCGTTCCAAAAAAGCGATCCGTCTTTGCGATAATTGCGTAACAACACCCGACACGGCTCATTTATTTTGAGTGCCTCACGCAGTCTGGCCTTGGCATCTTGCTCATCATCATCAGCTTGCAAAAATCGCAAGTTTCGTCCAATCAGTTCGCTCGCGCCATAGCCCGTTAGTTTTTCAAAAGCGGGATTGACATAAACCACAGGACGTTCCGGATGCTGCGCATCAACGAGTACCACACCCTCCGCCGATGCATCCACTAATCGCCGATACAGATCTAGATTTACCGCGCTCATGATCTACCGTCCAATTCCAAAGGTGGCGGTGTCGACAGACTTGCGATAAGGTTTACGGCTTCTTGCCACTGAATAGTGCTCGCAATATTCGAATGTGGTTCTCCCCGCGCACGCATTCTCACTAAGCGCGCCAGCGACGCAGGATTAACTTCAGGTTTAAAATTATCGAGCACTGCGTGCACTGATTTTCGATCGTTACACACCGGCAATACGTCACAACCGGCTGCATAGGCCAGCTGTGCACGCGCTGGTGCATCACCAAAGGTAGCCACTCCGGCCATACTTAAGTCATCAGCAAATATGCAGCCGTGGAAGTTCAAGTCGCGCCTCAAAATAGCACTAAGCCAGCGCGGCGATAGACTGGCAGGTAGCGCATCGATCTGCGGAAATACAACATGTGATACCAGCACGCCAGATAATTGATTGTCAATTAACAAACGATAAGGGCGAATATCCTCCTCTAAATCCACAAAGCTTCGACGGTCAACGGGTAAAGCTACATGTGAGTCCGCCACCACCGCTCCATGACCGGGGAAATGTTTGGCGGTAGCGGCCATGCCTGCCTCGCGCATGCCCCCCATATAGGCAACCGCTAATGCCCCTACCGCTTCGGGGTCGCGATGCAAGGCCCGGTCGCCAATGACTTCACTTGATCCGTAATCAAGATCTACACAGGGAGCGAAACTAAAGTCCACGCCCACGCGGCGTAGCTCAATGGCCATCAGCCAACCCGCAACCGCCGCCGTATTCAGTGACTCACGCCGCTCAATACCAATTCGCCGCCCCAACAGACGCGCGGCAGGAAGCCGCGTGAACTCTTCGCGAAAGCGTTGGACTCGCCCCCCCTCGTGGTCAACCGCAATCAACAACGCAGGAGTTCGCAGCGCACGAATCTCAGCCACTAGCGCATTGAGCTGGGGGAGATCTTGGTAATTTCGACTAAACAATAGGACGCTACCCACCAATGGATGGCGTAGTATCTCCCTATCCTCGGTACTAAGCGCAGTACCCGCTACATCCACCATCAACGGGCCCAAACTCACGCTCCGGCCTCAAATACCGCAATTGACTCAACATGTGCCGTATGCGGAAACATATCCATCACCCCCGCGCCTAAGAGCTTAAATCCATGGTTTTCAACCAGGATCCCGGCATCTCGTGCCAAACTCCCGGGATGACAAGAAATATACACGACCCGACGGGGACGCCACTGCGACATATGTCCCAAGATTTCCATGGCACCGGCTCGGGGTGGGTCCAAAAGCACCAAATCATAGCGCTGCGCGACCCAACTCCCGCAGCTTACGGGTTCAAACAAGTTATCCGTATAGAAACTAGCGTTACTAATCCCATTCTGCGCAGCATTAGTGCCAGCCTTCTGCACCAATCCAGCATCACCTTCGACGCCCACCGCCTCCAGGCAGCGGCGCGCGAGCGGCAGCGTAAAATTTCCTAAACCACAAAACAGATCGAGAATCACATCTTTGGGGGTAGGCTGCAGAAGTGACTCTGCCGCCGCCACTAATGCAAAATTAATTTCACGATTGATTTGGATAAAATCCACTGGCCCGAACTCAATAGTCGTAGGAGTCGCGCCCAATCGGTAACGCAGAGGCGGATAACTACTACGCAGAGGTCGAATACTATCCAGACCCGCGCTCTGCAAAAATATTTGTGCACCCAGTTTTTCACCAAATGCCGCAAGCTTCTCTAAGTCTGCCGCATCGGGCGCCGCCATCACTCGAAATACCAGCGCTCGCTCCTGATCACCAACAGCAACCTCCACCTGCGGAATTTCTTCACGGATACTTAAGGTTTCCACTAGTGCAGCCAAATCCCGAGGCAACATCGCAAACGGTTCACTCAATATTTCACAACGCTGCACATCCGCGATATAAGGCTTTTCTCTTTCTCGAAATCCCGCTAGTACGCGCGCTTTTTTATGCACGTATTTCACTCCGATACGCGCGCGCCGTCGATACGCCCAGTGCGGACCACACACGGCGGGAAGCACAGTCTCAGGGTTAACCCGGCCGATACGTTCGAGGCTATCCAG
>JAYUFB010000108.1:0-3219 GCA_043738945.1 Gammaproteobacteria bacterium | reverse complement strand
TCATCGCGCTGTATATTTGGGAAACATTGGGCGAATATTACAGCTTCGCTTTTTCTGCGCAGCTGTCCGCGGATATTTTAGTCAACGCCGGATATACCGTGATATTCGCGGTGTTGTTGTATGCCCATTTGCGCATGTCCACGCTGCTAAAACCTAAACGCGTCAGTATGGTCGCCGCATTTATTGCGATTTCGTTTATCGGACTGGGATTGTTTACCGATTACGTCAAAAATGCCGAATTTTCCGACACCCTGGACTATCACTCCGAGCTAAAACCAATTGCCTTCAAATGGGCTAAAAGCAAAACCCTGGATGGCTTTATCGCCGATACCGGCAAATTACAAAAAAAGCTCGAAAAATCAGTGCGCGAGGACTAAAAGTTGTTTCAATGTACGCCGGATGGCTATTCTGGCTCCGGTGGTCTATATTTAAAGCCGTGCTATGTACGCCAACAGACAGACCCTACTTTGATGAGTCCCTATCATTAAAATGTCAACATTCAAATCCGGCGGCAGAGCAGCTAACAGGCGCCTCAGCATTACCCGGAGTCCGGCGTAACGAATTCGGCGATCACCACCTGCCCGCTGCGTTGGGCTATGAAATAATCAGCTCATATTCATTATCGACATTTTTTAATGCAAATTCGCATGTTGCTACAACGTCTAATAAACGAACGCCTCACGGCCCTGCATCCGGAAAAAGTTGAAGATGCGGCGATCTTCCTATGGGAGGATTTGGCCACGCAAATCTCTTCTATTATCGGTGTGGGGGGCTTCAATGCACTCTACGCGCGTAGTCTATTTTTTACCCAGGCAACCTTTCCTTGGCTTGCGGTCAGTAAGCTATCCACTCACGCTGATGGTCCGTTCGCGGCATTAAAATCCAGCTTTGAAGCGCAAGCACCCGGCGAAGTAGCCGCAGCAAACGGTCTGTTATTGACCACTTTTAGCGACATCCTGGCATCGTTAATAGGCGAGGAGTTGACCGCCAATATCTTAAGCGTAGCTTGGGGCACTGAAGTTTCGGATACTAGCAAGGAGTTTTAAAAATGAGTAGAAAGGTGAACATACGCCGTCTGACAACAGGCGTACCGGGCTTAGACAATTTGTTTGGCGGCGGGCTGCCGGAATTCTCGTTCAACCTGCTTGCGGGCACGCCAGGAAGTGGCAAAACCACGCTCGCCCACCAAATGATGTTCTCGCTGGCAAGCCCGGATAATCGCGCACTGTTCTTTACGGTACTCGGCGAGCCCCCGCTTAAGATGCTGCGCTATCAACAGCAATTTTCGTTTTTTGATATCGACAAGGTCAACGATTCAATCCGCTTCGTCAATCTGTCCGCTGACCTCATCAGTGGCAACTTTGACGGCGTATTGGCGCGCATCGTTAAAGAAGTAGAAGACTATGCGCCAAAGCTGGTATTCGTTGATTCATTTCGGTCGGTAGTGCAGTCGACCAAGCGGGAAGAGCAATCAGCGTTCGACTTGCAGCGTTTTATCCAGCAACTGGGTATGCAAATGACGAGCTGGCAGGCAACCACCTTTTTAATCGGCGAATATTTGCTACCCGAGGCAGAGGCTAGCCCTATATTCACGGTGGCGGATGGCATCCTGTGGCTTACGCAGAGCTTGCATCGCAATTCAGTGGTGCGCAAGATGCAAGTGGTCAAAATGCGCGGTCAAGCGCAAGCACCGGGTTTGCATACGTTCCGTATCACAGAGGATGGGATTCGGGTTTTCCCACGCGCGATTGTGTTAGAGGACGAAACGAACACGTCAGAAGTGCACCTATCCAGAGCGGCGGAACGTGTTTCGCTGGGTGTCGCGGGCCTCGATGAGATGCTGGGCGGGGGCTTGCCAACGGGCTATTCACTACTCTTGGTCGGACCCTCTGGTTCTGGAAAAACCATATTGTCCACACAATTTCTCGCCGAAGGCGTGCGCAGAGGCGAGCCCGGCGTTATTGCGGCGTTTGAGAAGAGCCCCAGCCAAATGCTGAACAAAAAACTGGCTGCGATGGTCGAGGCGGGACAAGTGGGGGTGATCAACACGCGTTCGCTGGATTTATCGATAGATGAAACCTTGAGCGATTTGATCGACATGGTGAAGCGAATGAAGGCAAAGCGCGTCGTGATAGATTCGTTATCTGGATTTGAGCTATCACTGGCGCCCGAGTTTAGCGAAGATTTTCGCGGCTCGTTGTATAGGATGATTGCGCAACTTACCGGCATGGGCATCACCATCGTGATGATCGCGGAACTGGAAGATCGCTACACCGATTTGCGCTTTAGCCCTTATGGCAGCGCTTTTCTGGCGGACGCCATTATCGTGCAGCGCTATGTCGAACTGGTGGGTCAATTTAAGCGCGTCTGCTCGGTGGCGAAAGTGCGCGGCAGCGGGCACAGCAAGGACATTCGCATGTTTGAAATTAGCGACGAAGGCATCGTGATCGGCGATACCTTATCCGAGTATGCCGGAATATTGTCAGGTCGGCCGACAGTCGGTTTTTTGCGGAACGACCAGGGAGTCGATAATGGGTAACGCTGATAATGACAGCGCTGTGGGTGCGTTCGGTTCAGGTTCGCCGGGCCAGGCAGACCCCCCAAAAGATAGATTGCTAGTGGTTCGCGGAAACGATAGGAGAAGGAAGGAACCCGCGCTTACTGACCATGAGGCTGAGGTTCACAGCCGAGAAAAATCGGCCACGGCACGAGAAAATGCCGCGCATTTGCGAGAGGACGCAGCACTCCTACGAGAAGATGCCGCGCAATTACGCGAAGCGGCGGGCCAGGTGCGGGAAGATACGCGTACAGTTGAGGTGGGCCAGGTAGAGCCGGACGAGCACATGATCAAATTGCGTGAAGCGAACTCACATTTAGTCACCGCTACGATTGAAGCATACAAATTGGCCGAACAAGTTCAAGCGGCTCAAGTTCAGCTCGATCATTTAGCCCGCCACGATGTGCTCACTGATTTGCCTAATCGATTATTATTGAATGACCGGCTGGCCCAGGCGATTGCACTGGCGCGCCGCCAAAACAAGCAACTGGCGCTGATGTTTCTGGATCTCGACCGTTTTAAAAATATCAACGACTCGCTCGGGCATGCGGTGGGCGACCAACTACTGCAATTAGTGGCGAAACGTTTGACGGCCTGTGTGCGTAGTTCAGACACCGTATGTCGGCAGGGCGGCGATGAATTCGTAATCCTATTGGCCGATA
>JAYUFB010000107.1:0-22472 GCA_043738945.1 Gammaproteobacteria bacterium | reverse complement strand
GGAAGGCCTATGACGTGGTTATCGACGGTATTTCTTACCTCAAGAGCTTCAAGACTGACTATGCTGCCGAGATTCAACAGAAGGGCTTGGATGAATTGATTATGCGACTGGAAGCCCAAGCGGTTGGACCCCAGGCTAAGGGAAGCGGTTGAGCGTTCCTGATTCAAATCAAACCTCCTTCGAGGTGCAGGGCGACGCCCGCTCGCGGGTGGTGGGTGCCTTAAATTTAACCACCGTGGGTGACCTGCTGTCGGTGGGCGGAAGTGCTATCACTCGGGGCGATGCTACGCTGGTGGACCTGGCCGGTGTAGGACACAGCGATAGCTCGGGCCTTGCCTTGCTGATTGAATGGCTTAGCGTGGCTCATGCTGTGGGGAAAACCCTTCGGTATGAGAATATGCCGAATCAATTGCAACAGCTTGCGCGTCTCAGCGAAGTGGAAGGATTGTTACTGCCGGCGCTTAATATTCCCCCCTGAGGACGATGGGGCGTTTGCCTACGTCGGCCCATTTGCTATATAATGACTGTGTAGATTCTATTCCACCCAAGGAACCCGACCCATGGCTAATACCACCACATTCATCGTCGATGATAAGAGCAGAAAGGCTCTCGAAGAACTGCGCGAAACAATCAATGCGTCCTCGAATGCGCAAGTGATTCGGCGCGCACTAACGCTGCTGCAAATGGCTGCGAAAACGACTAGCAAGGGGGGTCGTATTGTGTTGCATGAAAAGGATGGACGAGAGCGCGAAGTGGTTCTTGGCTGATGGGGGAGACGCAGACAGCGCCGAATTCTGCGGTCGTGGAACGGATCGATCTTGATGCGGCGACGAGTTTCAACGTTCATGAATTGCGCTCAATCATTCGGCAACGCTGGGTCATGTTAACCGTCGTGGGAAGCCTGTTCATCGTTCTAAACGGGGCAGTCCTGTATCTGATTTACCATGCCTTAAGTATCGATACCACCTTCGTCTCGGCCCACCCCGACTTGGCTGATAAACGCGTGGTGACCAGTGGCGTGTTCGATGCGCTGATCGCGGCGACCGTGGCGCAAACAGGCGCCGTCACCTGGGCGATGGCGCGATTCTTGTTCCCACGGTAGTCTCACTGCTCAATTTTGTGGAGCGACTGCGGCTGGGGCGTCCGATGGGGGAGTGTCCGCATCGAGATCGGGGTCCGGCAATGCATCTTCTTTGACCTTTCCACCCACCATATAGGCTCGACGTTGAAGATACGCGTCACGAATAAAAGCGTATGGATCATAAATATTTTTAAGAGTCTCATCGTAGTCCAGCAATTCTGCGCGTTTGTCCAATAGCTCGATTCCTTTTAGACCCCATTTTTCATAGCGATTTTTGACCAAATAATGGTGCGGATTGGTCACGTGGTGCACCAGCGGACTAAACTGACTATCTACTAAGAAGCGGCTCGGTGCATCACGAAGATCCGAAGGACCGAATAGAGGCAGCTCAAGAAATGGGCCGGAGTGCACACCCCAGCGCCCGAGGGTTTGGCCGAAATCGGCCTCATTCCTGTCAAGGCCCGCGCGCGTGGCAGGATCTAATAGGCCCGCAATGCCAATAGTGGTGTTCATAACGAACCTGCCTAAATCATTGGCGGCTGCTTTGAGCTTCCCCTGTAATAAGTCATTGACCATGATTTTTGGGGTGGAGAGGTTGGCAAAGAAATTGCTAACCCCGACACGAGCCGGTTTCGGAATCACTTTCACGTAACCGCGTGCAAGGGGTTTGGCGACCCCTCGATCAATCACGTCGTTAAGCTTATAAACCCCACGATTCCATGATTCCAGTGGATCTTGCTTAGAGCGCGGTGCGTTGGGTGACAAAGTCACGCATGCGCTCAATACGCAGGATAACCCCAGTGTAAACAATAGTCGTTGCCAATCCTTACCTATCATCTAAATCTCCGTCAATGACGATCGCCGCGATCGTCGGCAGTAGTGTTTTTGCGATCCTTAGGCATGGCGTCGCGCACTTCTTGGAGCAAGGCGCTAAATCGCGCGCGTTGAATGGGATTCAGTCCCGGAAGCTCTAAGGCGAGTTGCAGTTGGTTCAACGCCATCATGAGTTCACCGCTCATGATATAAAAATCCGACATATAGTAATAGGAGTCGGCGATATCACCAGCGGCATTAGCAGCTTTAGCAATCAATCGTGCCTGGTCGGGAGTAGGTTCTACGGCATTAAATAGATCGAGTAACACTAGGTGCGCGCGCTTATTGTTACCTTCACGCATGAGGGTTTCGGCAAGGCGAATGGTAATAGGGATGTTGCGCGGAAACAATCCTAGGGCTTTATCGAGTATGCCCTGCGATTCTTTCAGCTGGTCATTTGCAAGAAAGGCTTGCCCCAATGCCCCGTAGTACTGTGTCACCTTTGGATATTCTTTCACTAGAGCAGTTAAATCGCTGATTGCTGCCGCCGGGTTACGAGTACTGATGTCGGCGATGTCCTTGCCATAGCGTTCTTCGGGGCTAGTTCCTGAGCCGTTTTTTACTAAAGTCGCGTAATAGTCGCGCGCAGCTTGCGGGTTTCCCACTAACGAGCGCAAGCGTTCGCGCGTCAAGGTATAGCCTAATGAGTCACTGTGGTGAATGCGGCCGATTTGTTCGGCACGGTTGCGGGACTCGGCAATACGGTCGGAGGTGACCGGGTGATCAATTAGAAATTCAATCGCTTTAATCCGGCTCGGATCGGGAGAGTTGCGATTTAGAGTTTCAAAGAATGTCGGCATTCCTAATGGATCATATCCGGCACTTACCATGGTACCAATGCCGATCCGGTCAGCCTCAAATTCCTGCGAGCGCGTGTAATTAATTTGATGTTGAATGGAAGCACTTTGAGCTGCAACAATGGCTCCCTCCATAGCCCCGGGAGAGCCTCGACCGGCGGTCGCGCCCAATAAAATAGCGGCTAGCATGGCGGCGGTCGATATCAATCCGGCATGACTCTGATCGACAATCCCTCTTGCAATATGCCGCTGCGTGACGTGCGCAGTTTCGTGCGCCAGTACGCCCGCCAGTTCGTCCTCATTGTGAGTTGACAGCATCAAACCGCTGTTCACTGCGATGAACCCGCCCGGCACGGCGAAGGCGTTAATAGCGGGATCACGAACAAAGAAATAATAAAACTGGTGCTGGCCTTCTTCGGCGCGGTTAGACAGGCTATGCCCAATTTCTTGAATATACTGACTGACTTCGGGATCTTCGAGTATTTGTCCGGTATCACGCATACCGCGTACCATCATGAGACCCACACGATATTCATCTTCAAGTGATATCGTGGCATTGGCCTGGCTGCCCAGCTCGGGTAAGTCTTGAGCTCCATTGCCCGTTCCAGTCCAAGCGATACTGGCGTACATCCCGAGGGCTACGCCTGCCATCAAGGTGGCTGCCGACTTCAACACGGTGCAATCTCCCAAAAATACATTGGAGTACCCTTGCGCGAATTAAGTTCGATTGAGGGGAGCAAAATCACAGAGCATCCGAGGCGTAGTCCGCTAACCGCGAGCGTTCGCCACGCATTAAAGTGATGTGTCCTGAATACGCCCACCCATAAAATCGGTTAACCACATACGTAAGGCCCGAGGTGGTTTCAGTCAAATAAGGCGTGTCTATCTGCGCGATGTTGCCGAGGCACACCATTTTGGTGCCGGGTCCTGCGCGAGTGACTAAGGCTTTCATTTGTTTGGGCGTAAGGTTTTGCGCCTCATCAATAATGATAAACCGGTTTAGAAATGTTCGGCCGCGCATGAAGTTAAGCGATTTAATTTTGATACGGTGACGTAACAGATCACTGGTAGCACCACGGCCCCAGGTACCCCCGGATTGGTTCTGGGTTAGTACTTCTAGATTATCCATTAAGGCTCCCATCCACGGCTCCATTTTTTCTTCCTCGGTGCCGGGTAAAAACCCGATATCTTCGCCCAAGGGAATGGTGACGCGCGTCATAATAATTTCGCTATAGCGATTATGATCCAGAGTTTGCGCAAGCGCCGCTGCCAACGTCAACAATGTCTTACCTGTCCCTGCGGGCCCCAATACTGTTACGAAGTCGATGTCCGGGTCCATTAACAAATTCAAGGCCATGTTTTGTTCGCGGTTGCGTGAATTGACTCCCCATACATTATTGCGTTCGGTGTGATAGTCGATCGTGAGCTGTAGTACGGCTGCATCTGCTTCGACTTTGCGGACGATTGCTTCAATGCCTTTTTTGTGTGGATCATAGACAAATTGATTTACGCTCCATTCTTTAACCAACGGACCGTGCAGCCTATAAAATGTACGACTATTTTGTTGCCAAGACTCCATGTCTTTAGCATGTTTGTCCCAGAAATTAGCAGTTAGCGCCTGAGTTCCACTGGCAAGTAAATCAGCATCTTCAATAGTCTTATCGCTGGAATAATCCTCTGCGTGTACTCCTACGATTGAGGCCTTAATGCGAAGATTAATGTCTTTTGAAACCAGGGTGACTCGGGCTTTTGTAAATTTCTTTTGTAGCGCGAGGGTATTGGCTAGGATCGCATTATCGGCACCGTGTCCTGGCAGACTAGCGGGCAAGGTCGATTCTAGTAAGGCTGTTTGAAAAAATAGCCGTCCACTCGGCGCCGGTTTACCCTTATTGGTCGACACACTGAGTGCGGTCGGTAGTGCTAACCCGCGATCAATTTGCGCCTTGCTAGCTCCTTGGATGAGACCGTCCAAGAAACGACTTACCTGCCTGACATTGCGAGCAGCTTCCGTGAGGCCTTTTTTCCCCGCGTCCAACTCTTCGAGCACCGTCATTGGGATGTAAATATCATGCTCTTCAAAGCGAAAAATGGCGGTCGGATCATGCATGAGGACGTTGGTGTCGAGCACGAATATACGCCGGTAGATCGCCGTCTGTTTAAGCTTCACAGAGCCATCACCGCCGCTAGTACCTCCGCCGCGTGGCCCTTCACTCGCACCTTGCGCCAAGCCTGGTGTAGCACGCCGTCGGCGTCGATTAAAAAAGTACTGCGTTCTATGCCTAAGTATTTCTTTCCGTACATGCTCTTTTCTTGAATCACGTCATACTGCGTACACACCGCGTTATCGGGGTCACTTAATAGGTCAAACGGGAATGCCATATTTTGTTTGAATTTTTCATGCGCTTCGATGCTATCGGCGGAAATACCAAGGATTAGGGTTTTAGCGCGTTTGAATGCGGCGAACAATGCTGAAAAGTCCGCTCCTTCCTGAGTGCAGCCCGGCGTGTTATCGCGCGGATAAAAATACAATACTACAGGGCTACCGGCTCCGGTTTTTAGGGACCAACGGCCAGCGGTGCCCAGCAATTCAAAATTAGGAGCTTTTTTACCCACTAGCAATTTGCTCCGAATGTTAGTTCTTGACCGGTTCAAAAATCGCGTCCAAGTTCAAATGATCGCAAAAATCCATAAATTCTTCACGTATCACGCCAATATGAAGGCGACTCGGCACACTCACAATGACTTGGAGCGAGAACATGGGGGCGCCGGTGTGGGCGGCCGCATAGGACCTAGTCGACAATTCAGCGATTTCGACTCCGCGCTGGGAGAAGAATCCGCTTAAACCCGCGACAATGCCGGTTTGGTCGAGACATACGACGTCGATGGAGTAGGGCAGCATGTCGACGCGTGCGGCACGAGCCTCAGTGCGCCTTACCTGTATATTCATACCACTGGCATCGGCGAGCTTTTTGAATTCGCCCTCAAGTTTAGCGAGCGTATGCCAGTTGCCGTTGACTAGCAGCAGCATGGCAAATTCGTTACCTAATGCCGTCATACGGCTTTCGCTGATGCTGCCGCCACAGTCGGCGACCGCTTTGGATAACTCGTGGACCATGCCGACTCGGTCGCTGCCCACCGCGGAAATTACAATATGTTGTTTCATTGCTGTAAATTCTACCCTGTGGATGCTTGCCAGGGTGCCTGTCTCGCCATTAAGGTAGTGATATATCGTAACAATTGGGGAGTTGACTCATGTTTTCTGGAAGTCTGGTAGCCGTGGTGACCCCCATGACCTCGGAAGGTGGTTTGGACTGGCCCGCCTGGGATCGTTTGTTAGACTTCCATTTGCACGAGGGGAGCGACGGGTTAATTGTGGGCGGCACTACCGGGGAATCTCCCGCATTGAGTCTGGAGGAAATTGCTCTTTTGTGTCGCCGCGCGGTACAGCGTTGTCGAGGCAAAATGCCGGTAATTGTAGGTTCTGGGACTAATGACACGGCCGCTACCGTGGCTCGCACGGCCAGTTTGTCCGAATTGGGGGTAGACGCTGTGATGCTTGTGACCCCTTACTACAATAAGCCACCCCAAGAGGGGCTATTTCAGCATTTTATGGCGGCGGCGGAAGCCTCGAAAGTCCCGGTAATTCTGTACAATGTGCCCAGTAGGACCGCTGTGGATCTTTTGCCAGGGACGGTCTCTCGACTAAGCAGGCATCCAAAAATTGTGGCGCTTAAGGAGGCCAGTGGCTCTGTGCAGCGTGCGCGTGAGGTGTTGGCCGAGTCTAGGGTTGGATTTACGGTTTTGTCAGGCGACGATGCCACAGCGCTCGATTTGATGACGGCGGGTGCTCGGGGCGTTATTTCGGTGTCGGCGAATGTGGCACCGCGCCGGATGCATGAGATTTTTGCCGCAGCGCTGCAGGGCGATTGGGCCAAAGCGCGTGCGCTTGACCTTACTTTACAACCTTTACATCGGGACCTATTTGTAGAGGCAAATCCCATTCCTGTGAAATGGGCGTTAGCGAAAATGGGGCTTATTGGGAACGGAATGCGTTTACCGCTAGTCGAAATGATGGCTATGCACTCAGAAACAGTGTTGCGCGCGATGGGCGCAGCCGGAATAGATATGAAGGATCAAGCAGCATGATGGTTCGATTAATGGTTGGAGTTTTTGGTTTTGGCTTGTTGGGCGGTTGTCACTCGTTAGTGGCCGATTGTCATGCTCATCAGGAATACCAGCGCGCACGCCAAGTGGCGCCCTTAAAGGTACCCTCAGGTCTAGACTCGCCTAATACCCAGGGCGCGCTCGCTATACCAGCGGCTGATGCGGTTGCAGCTCCCGCTGCAGGGCTTAAGGATGCCTGTTTGGACCAGCCGCCGCGCTATAAGGCGGCACCGACTAATAAAGCTGCCGGATAGATTTGATCACAGAGGTGCGCTCCGGTACTCTTGCGCGCGGCAATTGGTTTGTTTGAGTAAAGTGGAGAGGTGGCCGAGTGGTCGAAGGCGCTCGCCTGGAAAGTGAGTAACATCCTAAAAGGTGTTCGAGGGTTCGAATCCCTCCCTCTCCGCCAATTATTGATTTCACGAGCCACCCTAGTCTATGGTGGCTCGCGTTTGCAGCTTCGCGACGACTTGCCACGAACCCCGTCAGGCCCGGAAGGGAGCAGCGGTAGAGGCATAGTCGGGCGCCGAAGTCTATGCTGACGCGGGCCGCCTCCTTGAATAGTAAAACTTACTTATGAGTTATATCGTACTAGCGCGCAAATGGCGTCCCAAACGGTTCTCCGAAATGGTGGGGCAAGAACATGTGTTGCGGGCATTGGGTAATGCTCTAGATAGCAATAAAGTGCACCACGCATTTTTGTTTACCGGAACGCGCGGCGTCGGTAAAACAACCGTCGCTCGTATCCTCGCGAAGTCGCTAAATTGTGACACTGGTGTCAGCGCTAATCCTTGCGGAATATGTTCGGCCTGTCGGGAAATTGATGAAGGCAGGTTTGTGGATTTGATCGAAGTCGATGCCGCCTCGCGCACTAAGGTTGATGATACTCGAGATCTACTAGATAACGTCCAGTATTCGCCGAGCCGCGGTCGCTACAAGGTATATCTGATCGATGAAGTTCATATGTTATCGAATCATTCTTTTAACGCGTTATTGAAAACTCTTGAAGAACCACCCCCGCACGTGAAGTTCTTATTGGCGACCACGGATCCGCAAAAATTACCAGTAACGGTGCTGTCGCGCTGTTTGCAGTTTAGCCTGAAACGGCTATCCGCGAATCTTATCGGCGAGCGCTTGAAATTTATAGCCTCCGCTGAAAAACTTGAGTTCGAACCGGCCGCGATCGGATTACTGGCGCGCGCGGCGGACGGTAGCATGCGTGATGCCTTAAGTTTGATGGATCAATTGATTGCTTTTGGCGGCGGACTTTTAAGTGAAGAGAACACGCGATTAATGTTGGGTACCATCGATCGTGGTCATGTTCAGAGATTAATCGAGGCTCTGGCTCGCCAGGATGGTTCGGAATTATTGGCGGAGGTGGAATCGCTGGATCGCAGCTCCCCTGATTATGACCGCGCTCTGGTAGAGGTCGCCGCATTTTTGCAGCGAATTGCGATTGTGCAAATCGTGCCTGGAGCGGTTGCGGGTGACGAGGAGTTCGACGCCCAAGCGCTAGCGCGCTTAGCGAAGCTTATAACCCCTGAGGATGTGCAACTTTATTATCAGATTGCGATAAGCGGGCGGCGTGATTTAAGCATGGCACCGGAACCACGCTTAGGGTTTGAAATGAGTTTGCTACGGATGCTGGCATTTCGCCCCGATGGCGCGCCGAGTGCCCCTGGCCCAAAGGTGAAGTCACTTAGTGCGAAGCCACTTAGCACGATAACCCCTAGCTCGGTTACCCAAGTAGCGACGCCTCGCGCCGCGCCGGCATCCGGAGTCATCGACTTGAGAGCCTGGCCTGCTGTGGTCGATGCGGCGAATTTATCTGGTATGGTGCGGCAATTTGCGCTCAATTGCGTACCCGCCTCGTTCGAGCATAATTTTCTAACGCTGCGCTTAGATGCTGCAGCGGGCGATCGGCGTAGCTCACAAATCGAAGATAAACTAGTGCAGGCATTATCGAAATACGTCGGGCATCCTATTCGGATTGCATTCGAATTAGAAACACAACTAACGACACCCGCACGACAGCGATTGGTGGCTGAGCAAGAGAAAGTCAGCCGCGCGTCGAGCGCATTTGATGATGATCCGAGCGTTAAGAGCTTGCGCGAGCGTTTTGGTGCCGAGGTGGATATTACCTCGGTCAAACCTGGAAATTAGCTGAGGAGCAATACAAGATGATGAAAGGCGGGCTTGGGAATTTGATGCGGCAAGCACAAGAAATGCAGGAGACCATGAAAAGGGCGCAAGCCGAATTGGTTAATCTTGAGGTCAGTGGTGAAGCCGGAGCGGGTATGGTACGGGTACTGCTTAATGGACATCACGAGGTCAAAAAAATTACAATTGAACCTAAATTGCTAAGTGAAGATAAAGACATGCTTGAGGATTTGTTAGTGGCTGCCTTTAATGACGCGCATCGCAAGATCGCCGCTCTTACTTCTGAACAGTACTCCGGATTGATGTCTGGATTGAAGTTGCCTCCGGGCATAAAATTGCCGTTCTAGTTTTTGATGAAATATACACCCACCCTTGCAAGGTTGATTGAATCACTGCGATGCTTGCCGGGCGTAGGACCGAAGTCCGCGCAGCGTATGGCTTTTTATTTGTTAGAACGCGATCGCGAAGGCGGTCGAGCGCTCAGCCAATCCTTGGCCGATGCTGTCAATAACGTGGGCCATTGTCGGCGTTGCCGTATGTTGACTGAAAGCGAACTGTGCATGATATGTGCCTCGACCCAGCGCGATGACGCCCAGTTGTGCGTGGTTGAGTCCCCGGCTGATGTGGTCGCGATTGAACAGTCAGGTGGATTTCGCGGTCGCTATTTTGTACTGATGGGTCATCTATCACCCTTAGATGGAATAGGGCCCGACCAACTTGGTTTAGATGAATTTGAAAGTTTGCTAAGGGACGGAGAGGTACGTGAAGTAATTCTCGCGACAAATTCGACCGTAGAAGGGCAAGCTACCGCGCACTATCTGGGCGAGATTGCCTTACGTGCGGGAATTCGCACATCGCGCATCGCCCACGGGGTGCCTATGGGTGGCGAGTTGGAATATGTCGATGGCGGCACGCTCGCACATGCCCTAGCCGGACGTACCGCCGTTTCCTAAGTCGCCATTTCCTGGAAGAGTCGATTTAAGCGACGATAGCTCTCGTAGCGCCGCGGCGAAATAGTGTTTTGTGCTACCGCGAACCGCACCGCACAGCCCGGCTCTTCTAGATGTAGACAATCATTAAATCGGCATTTAACGCTCAAGGCATGAATTTCTATAAAGCCACGCTCGGCTGCACGAACAATTCGGGCCGGCGGCGCAAAATCACGCACTCCCGGCGCATCAATGATTGCCGAGTCCGCGCCCAATTGATACCAACGCGCCGTTGTGGTGGTGTGACGACCCTCGGAGTCGCGGGTAAGCTCAGCCGTCTGTGCGGCCGCCTCCGGAACCAGAGCATTCACCAGCGACGACTTTCCGACTCCCGATTGCCCCACTAATAACGTCACACTATTCGTTAGCGCAAGGCGCAATTCATCAATGCCCATCGCATGGGGCGACGACACCTCAAGAATCGGCAGTTTCAAACGCTGGTAATTCGCGATTTCTAATTGTTGATTTTGGGTACCTAAATCCACTTTACTGACAATCAACAGAACTTCAATATCCTTCAGGATTGCCCCGGCCCAGTATCGATCCACGAGATACCAGTCAGGTGAGGGTTCCGCTGCCACCACAATGGCTAGCCTATCGATATTGGCGACCACGGGCTCCGCTCGACCGCGAGCGTCAATTCGTTCTATGAGATTGCGGCGCGGAGCCACGCTTTGAACCGAAGGCGTATCCGCAGTCACCTGGGTCGCCCAAGTGACTTGATCGCCGCATACTATGCGTAGTTTGCGTCCGATAAGACCGCAGTGCAGTGTACCGCCAGCGGCTTGTACCAGCACGCCGCGACCGTAACTGGCGAGAACGACTCCCGTATTGCTCATATTACTGACCGCAGGTTCGCTCTGCTAGGATAGCGACTTTAGACCACCAAGGCATGCTGTGAAATCTCCTGAAAATCTAATTTGGCTCGATTTAGAAATGACGGGACTTAACCCTGACACTGATCTAATCATCGAAATTGCAACTATCGTAACCGACAAACACTTAAATGTGCTGGCGGAAGGCCCGCTCTTCGCGATACACCAGAGCGAAACGGTGCTGTTGGGTATGGATGATTGGAACCGCAAACAACACGCAGGATCGGGTTTAAGCGAGCGCGTTAGAAACAGTGAGATTGACGAGGATAGCGCGCAACAGAGCACTCTTGAGTTCTTGCAGACTTGGGTTGAGAAGGGGCGATCACCTATTTGTGGCAATAGTATTTGTCAGGATCGGCGTTTTTTGGCGCGCCATATGCCGAGTCTTGAAAAATTTTTTCATTATCGCAATCTTGACGTTAGTACCCTTAAAGAGTTGGCGCAACGCTGGGCGCCGCGCGTCGCCAGTAATTTTAAAAAATCCGGAACTCATTTAGCGCTTGACGACGTGCGCGAGTCGATTCGCGAACTTCAATACTATCGAGAGCATTTCTTACGATCCTTGTAGCGGCGTGGCTACTAGAGCGGCTTTGCGCCCGCCAGAAACATCCAGGTTTCTACTACCGTATCAGGATTGAGCGAAATACTGTCAATGCCTTGGTCGACCAACCAGCGCGCTAGCTCCGGATGGTCCGAGGGTCCCTGACCGCAAATGCCGACGTATTTTCCTTGTGCCTTACAGGCTTTTATGGCGAGTGACATGAGGGCTTTGACCGCCTCGTCACGTTCATCAAATAATTTTGCTACAACGGCTGAATCGCGGTCTAACCCTAATGCTAGCTGTGTCATGTCGTTGGAGCCAATCGACATGCCATCAAAATATTCCAAATAGCGTTCCGCTAGAATCGCGTTGGTGGGTAACTCACACATCATAATGTGCTTAAGACCCCGATCGCCGCGCTTTAAGCCGTTCTCTGCGAGCAACTGTGTGACCGCCTGCGCCTCGCTTAGGGTTCGCACAAACGGCACCATGACCTGAATGTTGGTTAGACCCATCTGCTCGCGAGCCCGTTTTAAGGCCCGACATTCTAGTTCGAAACAAGGTCTAAATTTTAAGTCTATGTAGCGCGAGGCGCCGCGAAATCCCAGCATGGGATTTTCCTCGTGGGGCTCGTATTGCTTGCCGCCAATAAGATTGGCGTATTCATTGGATTTAAAATCCGATAAACGCACAATCACTGGTTCTGGGAAAAAAGCGGCAGCAATCTGCGAGATTCCTTCCGCTAATTTATCTACATAGAAGCTCACTGGATCTGCGTAGCCTGCCATTTGTTTGTTGATGGCATCCTTTATTTGCGAACTTTGTTTTTCAAATTCTAATAGGGCGCGCGGATGTACACCAATCATTCGATTAATAATGAACTCAAGCCTAGCAAGTCCGACGCCTTTGTGCGGAATGCCGGCGAAATCGAAAGCTCGATCAGGATTACCCACATTCATCATAATACGTACGGGGATGCTAGGCATAGCCGCTACTTCAATAGTGCGCTGGTCGTAATCCAACATACCGTCATACACATAGCCGGTATCGCCTTCCGCGCACGACACGGTAACCGCCTGATTTTCTTTGATCGCGCTGGTGGCGGTACCACAACCTACGACGGCGGGGATGCCAAGCTCACGCGCTATGATCGCAGCATGACAGGTCCGCCCGCCGCGATTAGTGACAATCGCTGCCGCACGCTTCATGACCGGCTCCCAATCCGGATCTGTCATATCAGCCACCAGCACGTCACCGGCTTGCACTCGAGACATGTCTTTCACGTCGCTAATGACTCTTGCACGACCCGCACCAATGCGTTGACCGATGCTGCGACCCGTGGTGAGCAATGTTGAGCGCGATTTTAAAGTAAAGCGTTGAATGGATCGTCCCGCTCGACTTTGCACGGTTTCCGGGCGGGCTTGTAAAATGTAGATCTTACCCGTGCTACCGTCCTTGCCCCATTCGATATCCATGGGTGTCTTGTAATGATCCTCGATGATCAGGGCTTGCTGGGCTAAGCTCAAGATATCGGCGTCGTCTATGGAAAACCGATTTCGATCGCTGTGCGCTACGTCGATATTTCGAACGCGCTCGTGCGAGCCGCTTTCGCCATAGACCATTTTGATAGCCTTGCCTCCCAGATTACGCCGCAATACGCAAGGCAGACCTGCTCGCAGCCCAGGTTTATAGACATAAAATTCATCGGGATTAACCGCGCCTTGAACCACGGTTTCGCCCAAACCGTAGGCCGAAGTGATAAATACTACATCGCGGAAACCGGAGTCTGTATCGAGAGTGAACATGACTCCTGAACTACCCAAATCGCTACGCACCATGTATTGAACGCCTATCGACAGCGCGACCTCGCTGTGATCGAAATTATTGTGTACGCGATAGGCGATTGCTCTATCGTTAAACAGCGACGCATAGACCTCATGCATACAGGTCAATAAATGTTCCTCCCCGCGAACATTGAGAAAAGTCTCTTGTTGGCCGGCGAACGAGGCCTCGGGTAAATCTTCGGCGGTAGCCGATGACCGTACCGCCACCGCAAATTCATTGCCTTCCCCCATTTGACGCCACGCCACGACCGCTTCTTCTCGAAGGCGGGGTGGAAAAGGAGTATTGAGTATCCAGCTGCGTATTAGCTTGCCCACTTGAGCTAATTTTTCAACATCATCGACGTTTAAAGTGTCGAGAGTGGATTTTATTCGGCTGTCAAGTCCGTTCTGGCTTAAGAAATCTCGGTACGCGTGCGCCGTGGTTGCGAATCCACCGGGCACTGATACACCTAGTGCGCTTAAATTCGCGATCATCTCGCCGATCGAGGCGTTTTTTCCGCCTACTATTGCGACGTCGGTGTTTCTCACGCTGTTAAGAGGGATGATGTAGGGGTTTCGCATAGCTTGTTGAATTTTCCATTAAATGAAACACTTGGCAAATCGCGCGGCAAACTTCGAGAGTACAGTGATCAAAAGAACCGTATTTTTTGTTTCCGATCAAACCGGCATCACCGCAGAGACCATGGGTCATAGCCTTATGATCCAGTTCGACGGGATGGAGTTCCGGCAGCTGACTGTGCCATTTATCTCCACCGTTGACAAGGCTGTTGAGGCGGTCCGGAGGATTGATCGAGTGGCCGCTGAGGAAGGCATTAGGCCTATTGTATTCAGTACCTTAGTGCAAGAGGATGTACGCAATATAGTTCGCGGCAGCGCCGGTTTTTTCCTAGATTTTTTTGACCCTTTTTTAGGGCCTCTTGAGCATGAGCTAAAGACCCAGTCTTCGCATATGGCCGGACGAACTCATCGCATGGCCGATACCCATGATTATGCCAAGCGTATTGACGCGACCAATTTTGCACTCGCCAATGATGATGGTTCTGTGCTTCGGGATTACGAGCGCGCGGATATTATTCTGATAGGTGTATCACGTTCCGGCAAGACGCCAACTTGTTTATATTTAGCGATGCAATACGGAATTTTTGCAGCGAACTATCCTTTGACGGAAGAGGATTTTGAATCAAGAAAACTGCCACACGCGCTTGAGTCCTACGCCGCTAAGTTGTTTGGCTTGACCATTAGACCGGAGCGCCTACAACAAATCCGTCAGGAACGACGCCCCGATAGCCGCTATTCGTCTGCATCGCAAGTCGCATTCGAAGTGCGCGCCGCCGAGTCGCTATACGAGCGTAATAGCATCCCGGTGATTGATGCGACCGAGTGTTCCATCGAGGAAATAGCCAGCCGAATTTTAGATCGTACCGGAATTGAACGCCGACTACGACCCTAAAAATTGGGGGGCTGCATGGTATAGTGAGAACATGATAACTGATCAATGGTGTGCAACTTCCTGGCGCGCGCAAGCCGGAAGCTTTGTTAGTTTGATGACACTGTACGAGAGTAATTTTGTGCGGCTGGGATGGTTGGTACCGGATTTACGGGCGGTAGTGCGCGCGCAAGTATCGAGTGTTGCGAACGATTGCAATTTGTATTTAGAACCGCTAGAGCTTAGCCGCTACACCAGCATATTCCGCCTTACCTATGAATTTGAAGATTTAGGCCAAGTTATTGCAGATCCGGACTTGGAAGTCTGTGTGTACCACGATGCGCGACTGGCTGAAGTCCGCAGTTTTCGCGGCTTTCGCCGACATCCGCAGTTGACCCAGCTGCATTCAGGGCTTAACCGTGAACTAGATCAGCGTTGGACGCGCAATATGTTGTTAAATAAATGGCTTGAATATTGCGCTGAACGTGGACATCGGTTTGAAGGATAGGCTGCATTTTGCTGGATAAGTTGAATTTTCTTAAAACGAGTGCCGAATCGGGCGGGGTAAGTCCAGAAGAAGAGCGGCTTATGCAACTCTTCCAGAATCGCGCGGGCTTAAAAAAGGCCTACGCCGATCTGCAAGATGAGCTGCATCTATTGCATGATCGCCTTAAGCAACAAGAAGGCGCCACCATTCGCATTCAAGAACAAACCGATGCATTAGCGGAATTGCTCGGTGATCCAAAGTTGGGACCCGGGGCACTCGTGTACTTTCAATTACGTGCTCTGTGGAAGAGCTGTCATCAACAATTGACGGTATTTGTGCAAGAGCTGAGTCGCCAACAGGAGACTCGTGAGATTGCCAGGCATAAGATCGAGAGCCAGTCCACTGTAGCGACACAACTGGCCGATATTGACACACGCTTAAGTGCCGCCGCTGCACATGCCGATGCGCAACGCGAACAATTCACTACCGCGCAATTAGTCATTTCGCGCCTGACCGCTTTTTGGCACTATTTTGAACACCGCCGCCGCATCAAGGAACTTGCCACTATCCGAAACGCCGTGCAGGTGGCCGACGCTACGGTTGGCGAATTACATGCGGCACGAAGCGCTATTTTGAGTGAAGCCGCGCCTGAGTTTTCTGGCATTTCGCTGGTGGCGCGACGCAGTATTAACATGGCGGTTATGGGCTATGCTGAGATTCTTTGTGAGACCATCGATGCGTACGGTGTGACCTCAAAGACCAAGGAATCAGTTGCACGTAGGGTGCACGAAATGACTTTCGGTTCGGCAGCAGAATGCAACGACTATATGCACCGTGTGCAACAAGCCTGCAACGCGGTAACTGGCCAGAAGCCGCCGATGGGGGCCGTGAAAGTGAAATTGGATCGTCTGCGATCCACCTGCGAGTACCGTAATTCCGAGGATACCGTACCGACCACAGATTCACTTTCAACAGGCAATACGGCCCCAGTTTGGAATGTACTCGCAGATGACTATTGGGATATTTATACCTTGCTGTTGCGTTAAGGCGTATGACCTTACGGGCTTATCCCGGAGCTTGTATGAGTTAGCATCGGACCGCCTGAACGGCTCCCTATGTCAGCAAAATCTGCCGCAATTTGTGAGGCTTCCTCCAGCAAAATTCCAGCTGCCCCGTCGTCTTTGAGTTCCTCTAAGGATTTTAACGGCGCAATATGATGCGATGCGCGCCAGGTGTTCTCCCTCGCTAGTCGCTCACCTTCCAGACGTTTACGTTCCGTCTCCCGTACGGACAGCGATAACGACAATGTCTTTTGGCTACGCATAGACTGTAATGCCGTAATGTCTTCCTTCAAATATTTGAAATCGGCACTATTCTGCGTGCGCGCATCATGTAATTTTTGCAAGCTTAACGCAGCGGGTTTCAAGTCTCCGTGCGGCTTGAAGGGTGCAGCGGCGATGTGATCCCACGGTAGGGCGCGATCACGAGTGCTTTCGCCAACCTCGTTAGCATCAATTAAGGACGGCATTGTGATATCAGGGCTCACGCCTCGATCCTGAGTGCTTTCTCCGGTAATTCGATAGTATTTACCAATTGTCACATTGAGCTGGCCTAAATCGGGTTTGCGGCCAAATACGGTGTAGTTCAAGGGGTGGGCATTTTGTACGGTACCCTTGCCATAGGTTTGTTGCCCAATAATGAGGCCTCGGCCATAGTCTTGAATCGCGCCGGCAAAAATTTCTGATGCCGAAGCGCTGAATCGATCTACCAAAACGACAAGCGGGCCGTCATAAAAAATACTTGGATCAGGATCATCATCAACTTCTATACGTCCCGTGGTATCGCGCAGCTGTACGACCGGTCCTTTTTGAATAAATAGTCCTGTCAGGGATTCGGCTTCGGGTAAAAATCCGCCGCCATTGGCGCGTAGATCCATGATTAATACTTGCGCACCCTCTTTGCGTAATTCAGTGATTAGGCGCTGTACATCGCGCGTGGTGCTGCGACAATTCTTCACACCGGCTCGACAGGCGTCGTAATCCTGGTAAAAACTTGGTACGGTGATCACACCTATTTTCACATCGTGCCCGTGGCGCTCCACGGTGCGTATCGCCTTATGCGATGCTTGTGCTTCGAGTGAAACGCGGTTGCGGGTAAATTCTATAATTTTCTGCACCGAACCTGGAGCGGCACCCGCCGGCAAAATTTGCAGTCGAACCAGGGTTCCGCCAGGTCCGCGTATTTTTTGCACCACATCATCTAATCGCCAGCCGATGACATCGTTAAGCTCGCCAGCCTTGCCCTCGCCAACCGCAGTAATCCGATCATTGGCGGCGAGCTTACCGCTGACCGCAGCGGGTCCGCCGGCAATCAAGTCGGTAATAGTGACGTAGTCATCGGTGAGCTGTAGTGAAGCACCGATACCCTCATAGCTCAGACTCATCTGAATGTTGTATTCCTCAGAATTACGTGCCGAGAAATAATTCGAGTGGGGATCTAATGACAGGACGAAGGCATTCATAAAGACTTCGAATACATCATCTGGTTTGCTTTGGTCCATTCGCTTGGCGACCCGCTCGTAGCGTTTGCGTAATACTTCAACCGCATCCGGCCATTGCTTGCCCGCGGCAACTAGCGACAGTGCATCATTTTTTATTCGCTTGCGCCATAGTTCATTCATCTCCGAGGCGTTGGCAGGCCAGGGTTCTTTTTCGCGATCAAAATTAAAGGTTTCGTCAATACTAAAATCGGGTTTTTTGGCCAGCAACTCAATGGCGTAGTTCATACGTTCTCGGCTGCGCTGTTGATAGCGGCGAAAAATGACAAATGCGGGTTCTACCTCACCGGATTTGATCGCATCATCAAGTTCATAGCGGTAATGCTCAAATTCCGCAATATCACTGGCATAGAAATAACTGCGGCCACCATCAATCGAATCAAGATAACGGTCCAATATCAAGCTCGATAAACGGTCGTCAAGCGGTGCTCGCCGATAGTGTTCGTGGGCAACTATGTCGCTCACCCGACGCGCCACATAATTCTCCTGTTCAGTGGTTGCCAATGCGACCGAGGTTGCCAAGACCGCAGCGGGAGGGGTCATAGCGGCGCCTAAAAGGGCGGCAAGGCCCACCGAACTTAAACACACCGTAAGCCCGTAAATCCACGAACGTTTGACTGAAAGCCTATTGGTCATCACCGTACCCATTCTCCTGATAAACTGGATATTCACAATTGTATATGAGCGCGTGTAGCCACGTTCGTTCATTGAAGCACGTGGGAGAATTGAGAAAAGTGCAGATTCGCTCTATTCGGCCGCCGATTGCGGGATTTGCTATGGCGCTACTGGCCGCCTGCGCCGGCAATAGTCCGCGGCTGGTACGGCCTTCAACGGATATCGACGAACGAGGCTTTCGCGAGCATATTCGCAATTTATCTTCCGATGAATTTAAAGGCGGTCTTCCGCAAGATTCGGGCGATGTTAAGACTACTCAGTATTTAGTGGAACAGTTGCGCCATTTGGGGCTTAAACCGGCCAGTGGTGCCAGTTACCTGCAACCCGTGCCGATGGTTGAAATTCTAGCCACTGACGCATCACTTAAGGTATTGCTCCCTAGTTCGTTGCCACTGCGTCACGGCGAGGACATGGTGATTTGGACTCGGCGCGAAGTGCCCGTTACCCAATTGCAAGGCAGCGAACTCATATTTGTGGGGTATGGGATTGTGGCGCCAGAGTACGCTTGGGATGATTATGCTAACACCGATGTGCGGGGCAAAACCGTGCTGGTTTTGCTCAACGATCCACGCTTCGCGAGCGCCATGACGACCTATGGTCTGTGGCGCTACAAAATAGAGGAAGCAGCGCGGCACGGTGCCAGCGGCGTTTTATTAGTACATGAGGCTCGCGCGGCCGCGATATCTTGGAATGCGGTGGTCAATACCTGGACAGGTCGCCAGCTGCACGCCTCCCACGAGTCCAATGCAAATTTGCCGATAGTGGAAGGGTGGTTAAGCGCAAGCTCAGCAAGCGCGTTGTTTGGGAGTGCCAAGCTCGATCTCGCCGTGCTTTCGCAGGCGGCTGCACGTTCCGGGTTTAAGCCTGTGTCCTTGGGCCTGCGCGTGGATGCGTCGATCCACAACACTATTCGTACGCTAACGGCCTCAAACGTCGTTGCGGTACTTCCCGGCACCCATCGCGGTCGTGAATACATCTTATTTACCGCGCATTGGGATCATCTATTCAATGGTGCGCGTGATAATGCGAGTGGCACTGCGGGTTTGTTAATGCTGGCTCAGTCCTTGAGTCGGACCTTACCAAAACCCGATCGTAGCATGGTGTTTTTGGCGCTGGCAGGTGAAGAATCAGGTCTTTTGGGTTCGACCTACTACGTGGAACACCCAATTTTTCCACTGCGCGAGACGTTGGGCGTTATTAACTTGGATACTTTACCCATCGGCGGACCTACTCGGGATGTCACGGTGTTTGGTTACGGAAATTCCGAGTTAGAGGGGCTATTTCGGGATGCGGCTAATTTTCAAGGACGAGAAATACGGCCTGATCCGAATGCCTACCAAGGCCAGTATTACCGATCATCGCAGATTAGTTTCGCAAAAAAAGGGATCCCGGCTTTGTATGGCAAAGCGGGTATAGACGATGCGGCACGCGGTCCAACTTGGGGCGAAAAAGAATTGACCGATTTCGAGGCGTTTCGCTATCACCAGCCAGCAGATCAATACCTCGTCGAGTGGGATTTACGCGGAGCGATCGACGATTTGAAACTTTATTTGAGTGTGGGGCTGCAATTGGCGAAGGCCCGGCGTTTTCCAGATTGGTATCCGGGCAGCGAATTCCGGGTGCACTAGCGTATTATCGTTTGCCGACCCGCTCCCGGGCACGGCTGCGGTCGAAGCTACCGGAGGTATTGTAGGGATCGCCACCGCGCTGCTCGTCACTTAAGAGTCTGAGTCCAGCCGTACTTGCAAAGGTGAGCTCAGCGGGAATCGCAGATAGACGCGCACGTTGCAAGGTAGATTGTCTTGGTTTTAAAAGTGCCAACAAAGATTTTTTAATCGCCATGGGTGTATGTTCCCAAATTGCGACAAGCTCTACAAAAAAACTCTCCAATTTTGTGACGCAGTTCTAATCGAATACAACATAATCCCTGAACTCGCTAACGAGGGCGGATCTAGGCTAATTTACTGCTGGCACGCCACCAAAAACGTAGCCCTTTAAAAAGCAGATAAAATCCATACGGGCCGAGCACCATAATCCAAGCGGCTATGGATCCGGCTTTAAGACCGCTGTAGATACTGGAATAAGAAGTACCAAGACTCGCGCCGTCATAGCGGCCCAACACTTGTGATCCGGCAACAAAAATAAAGGCCGGCAATACAATGAGTCCGAGACCAAGTCCAATCAGAGCAAGACTGGCCTGGCGTCCTATACCGTCTTTCGGTACAAAATTTAAGAAATTTGAAAAACGCATTTGCCATTATAAACCAAACCGCTGTCAATCGGTTTAGGGCGGTAGAATGGCGTGATGACTACCTCAACCACCGCCAGAGTATTGCGAACCGCTGTTATCGGGAGTGGCTATTTAGGGCGATTTCATGCGCAAAAATATGCCACTTTGGCCGCAAGTCAGCTAGTCGGGGTCGCCGATGTCGCGGTTGCAGCGGGCGCCACGTTGGCCGCTGAATTGGGTGTCGTGGCTTACACCGATTATCGCGAATTACTCGGTCTAGTCGATGCAGTCAGTATTGTGACTCCAACTGCAACGCATTTTGAAATCGCCAAAACTTTTCTTGAGGCGGGAGTCCATGTCTTAGTAGAGAAGCCGATGACGGTAACGGTCGATGATGCCGCGCTGCTAGTGAAGATTGCAAGACAGGCCAAAAAAGTCTTACAAGTAGGGCATTTGGAACGATTTAATGCAGCCGTTCAGGCACTACAGCCCATTCTGAAGGTGCCAAGATTTATAGAGTCGGCGCGTCTTGCGCCGTTTAAGCATCGGGGTACTGACGTCGATGTGGTATTGGATTTAATGATCCACGATATTGATCTAATTCTGAGCATTGTGCGCTCTGAAGTGGTTGCGGTCGACGCAATCGGCAGTAGCGTATTCTCAAGCGAGACCGATATCGTGAACGCGCGCATAAGATTTGCAAATGGTTGTGTCGCCAATGCGACTGCGAGTCGGGTCAGCCTCAAGACTGAACGAAAACTACGCTTGTTTCAGGATGATGCTTACCTGTCGGTTGATTTACAGCAGAAAATATTAACGGTGATTCGCAAGCAGGGCGTCGGTGCTGATGGTATGCCGCAGGTCGCGATCGAAGAAAATAACTACGATCAAAGCGATGCGCTCAATGCGGAAATAGCCTCGTTCTTACAAGCAGCGTTGACCGGGACAAGGCCCGAGGTCACCGGCGAGGATGGCTTGCTGGCGCTACGTACCGCGGAAATTATCAAACAGCAAATCCAGAAAACCCACGGCCTAGGGCAAAAACTGAAGGCTTACTAACGCGTAACCGCAGGCGCGTCCACCACGGTGATTCGATCCACCAGATAACGAGTATCCGCGAAACAATTAGTCGGAATACCAGGGTGCTCGGTGTAGTGAAGCTGCACGCGGCGTCCCACCGCAGCATTCATTTGTGACGATATCGCAGGATCGCGAACGCTAAATTCCCAAATTTGTGGTGCCACGCCCGCCACAATAAACATGGCAAGTTCGCCTTCTTGAGTTTTACACAGCCAACCGCGATTCGAGAATTTTTGTAATATACCCGCCCGCTCACCGTCCGAGTAAGACCACGACAGCGAGATCCAGGCCCAAAGTGCCACTCCCACCGCGATCAGGCAAAGATAAATAATAAATCCGCGCAGTACTCGGCCGAGCACGCTGCGGGGTGGTTTGGATTTTAGGACGTCATTGCTTGCCATATAAAAAATCCATGCAACAAAGCGTTAAATTGGTGGAGCCGGGGGGAATCGAACCCCCGTCCATAAGTCCTACGTTCCAAGATCTACGTACGTAGCCCAGTCTATTGTTCTCGCCGTACGCTAACCCGACGGGCAGGGAAAGCATTCAGCCAGCCCGGAAGCGATTCGCAAGGCGCACCCCAGACACGCGTGCCCCACTAGCTGATGAGCGCTACCCCTGAACCGTTCGCATCAGCACAGGCCGGTCAGGGTTCAGCTGCGATTAGGCAGCTAGAGCGTAGTTGTCTTCGTT
>JAYUFB010000106.1:0-22994 GCA_043738945.1 Gammaproteobacteria bacterium | reverse complement strand
CGTCGCGCCCTTCCCGCGATCGCGTCCGGCACCCAATGCGCCGCCTCGAGCACAATATCAGTGGTTGTATCGGAAATCGCCGTGCGCCTTCCACCCATAATCCCGGCAAGTCCCGCAGCTCCCGCATCGTCGGCGACCACCACAAATTCAGGGTCCAATAAATATTCTTGATCATCCAGCAAGGTCAGGGATTCTTGCGCACTCGCGCGCCGAACCACTAAACCACCCTTCAACGCATGTCGGTCGTACGCATGCATCGGCTGGCCCAACTCGATCATGACGTAGTTAGTGACGTCGACCACGGGCGAAATGCTGTTGATCCCCACACGACGAAGACGTTCACGCATCCATAATGGCGTTGCCACGCCGCCGCTAACCTTACGAATCACGCGCGACGCAAATGCCGGACAATCACCGGCAGCGACAATCATTACGGATATTTGCTCATTGTGAACGGGAGTTACGGGCGCGATCTTCTGAGTTAAATACACCCGCGATCGAGCGGCCGCGTAATCACGCGCAACCCCAAACACACTCATGCAATCACCGCGATTCGGCGTGACGTTCACTTCCAAGACCACATCATCAAGATCAAGTGCCTCACGCAAATCAGTCCCGACACTCAAGGCGACAGGCAATTCCATAATGCCCTGATGCTCCGCCCCTAAGCCCAATTCACGCGCCGAGCACAACATCCCCTGTGATTCCAACCCACGCAATTTGGCGCGCTTAATCACAATATTATTCGGCAAGCGAGCGCCTAACATCGCGACAGCCACATTAAGGCCCGCTCGCACATTCGCCGCCCCGCAGACTATCTGTAACCGATTAGTCCCGTCGGTGGTGACCTGGCACACCGATAATTTCTCCGCATCCGGATGACGAGTGCACTCGATCACCAGCCCCACGACCACATCGGCAAAGAGCGGTGCTACCGGTGAAACCGATTCCACCTCCAACCCCGCCATAGTCAATTCTTGCGCAAGTTGCGACGCGCCGACTTCGATCGGAGTGATCTCTTGCAGCCAATGACGGGTGACTTTCACGGGAATTGCTTCAGAAACTGCAAATCGTTTTCATAAAATAGCCGCAAATCATCCACTCCGTAGCGCAGCATGGTCAGTCTTTCAATACCCATACCAAAGGCATAGCCCTGCCATTTTTCTGCGTCAATGCCCGCAGCGCCTAAGACATGGGGATGAATCATCCCGCAACCCAAAATCTCCAACCAACCCGTCTGTTTGCAGACTCGGCAGCCTTTGCCATGGCAAAACACGCATTCAATATCGACTTCAGCCGACGGCTCAGTGAATGGAAAATACGACGGCCGTAAGCGCATTCGTAACGACTGCTCAAAGAAATGTTCCACAAAGGTATGCAACATCGATTTCAAATTCGCGAAATTGACTTGTTCACCGATCACCAACCCTTCGACCTGGTGAAACATCGGCGTATGCGTCATATCTGAATCACATCGATACACGCGACCTGGCGCGATAATGGCCATCGGTGGCGGGCTCGTACGCATCGCACGAATCTGTACCGGCGAAGTATGCGTCCGCAGTAAACGTCCATCTGGAAAATAAAAAGTATCGTGCATCGCACGTGCCGGATGATTTTTTGGAATATTAAGCGCTTCGAAATTATGGAAGTCATCTTCCACCTCCGGACCACTCGCAATTTGAAAGCCGGCCTGCATGAAAATATGCTCAATCCGCAGCCGTGTCCGAGTCACCGGATGTAAACTCCCAGAACCTTGGCCACGTCCCGGTAAACCCACATCAATCGCACCTGCGGCTAATTCTTGCGCAAGCTCCGCCGTTTCAAACTCTTGACGTCGCTTATCCAGGGCAACTTGCACCATAAGCTTCGCGTCGTTGATTTTTTGGCCCGCTGCGGGACGCTTACCGACAGGCAACGCCCCTAATCCCTTAAGCTGCTCAGTGAGCAAGCCTTTCTTACCCAACAAGCGCACTCGTACTTCATCGAGCGCCACGCTATCCGCCGCCGCATCGACGTCAATGATCGCCTGCGCAACAAGTTGTGAAAGGGGTTCCAAAGTGGTCACCGCCGACTCCCGCGATTAAAGAACACGAACGGGCCCAAAGACCCGCCCGCGTTCAAACACCGTCCCTTACGCCGGTAGACTGGCTTTAGCTTTTTCAGCGATTGCCGTAAATGCCGGCATATCGTGAACCGCCAGGTCCGCCAAAACCTTACGATCAATCGCTAATCCTGCCTTGCTCAAGCCGTCAATCAAGCGACTATAAGACAGACCGCACAGACGTGAAGCCGCGTTGATACGCGCGATCCACAATGCGCGATACTCACGCTTTTTCTCGCGACGGCCGCGGTAGGCGTACTGACCCGCCTTAATGACCGCCTGCTTAGCCGTACGGAATACTTTACGTCGGGCATTGAAATAGCCCTTGGCTTTCTTAAGAATCTTCTTGTGTCGTCGACCCGCAACAACACCACGTTTAACTCGTGCCATATTTTATCTCCTTAAACCCTAAGCGTTCGGCAACAGTTTTTTGATGCGATTCACGTCGCTTTCATGCACCTGCATGCCGCGACGCAGCTGACGCTTACGTTTGCTCGGTTTTTTAGTCAAAATATGACGACGATGGGATTGGCCACGCTTAAAGCCATTCGCAGTTTTGCGAAAACGCTTCGACGCAGCCCTTTTAGTCTTTAACTTGGGCATTACTTAAACTCCTACTTTTATAGCCCTGATCACAAGCCCTTCAAACGAATCTTGCGAATCGCCTTCCAGACCGCTACAGGCGGGTAATAGACTTTTTAGGGTCTACTATTCACTTCTTTTTGGGCCCGAACACCATGATCATCTGTTTACCTTCCATCAGCGGAGTCTGCTCGACCACCGAATGCGGGGCGAGATCTTCAGATATCCGCGTCAAGAGCCGGCGGCCGATGTCTTGATGCACGAGCTCACGGCCACGGTAACGTAAAGTCACCTTAGCCTTATCACCCTCCGAAAGGAATCGCAGGATACTACGCATTTTTACCTGGTAGTCCGCTTCTTCCGTTCCAGGACGAAACTTGATTTCCTTAACCTGAATCTGCTTCTGCTTACGCTTTGCAGCGTGCGCTTTCTTATTCTGTTCGAATAAAAACTTGCCAAAATCCATCACACGAACCACAGGCGGTTCCGCCATGGGTGAGACCTCTACCAGGTCCAGTGTTTGGGAAACTGCCAATTGCAGCGCCTCTGCGCGTGTCATGACCCCTGCTTGGCTTCCATCCGCTGCGATCACGCGCACCGAGGGTGCGGAGATCTCCTCATTGCGCCTTACGCGCTTCGACGTTGCGATACTTGATCCTCCAATACAAGACGGCCGCGGCTCGCGACTTCAGCGCAAAGTAAGGCGCCAAGCTCTGCAAGCTTGATACTACCCAAATCTTTGCCCGCTCGCGTGCGCACGGCCAGGGTGCGTGCCTCGACTTCCCGGCCGCCAGCGACTAAGAGGAAAGGAACGCGTTTAAGTGTGTGCTCGCGGATTTTAAAGCCTACCTTCTCATACCTCAAGTCCGTTTCGACCCGAAGCCCCTGATTTTTCAGGTTTTCCGCAACTTCCAGGCAATATTCGTCCTGATCCTTGGCAATTCCCATGATTACAGCCTGTACCGGCGATAACCAAGTAGGCAGTTTGCCCGCATGATGTTCAATTAAAATACCAATAAATCGTTCCAAAGAGCCAAACATCGCCCGATGCAACATCACCGGCGTGTGCTTTTGACTATCCTCCGCGATATAACTTGCCCCCAATCGCCCCGGCAGATTCAAATCCACTTGCAGAGTGCCGCACTGCCAATCGCGGCCGATCGCGTCGCGCAATACAAATTCCAACTTAGGCCCATAAAAGGCCCCTTCACCCGGATTAAGCGACGTCTCAATTCCCGCCGCCTCCGCCGCGTGCTTAAGCGCCGCCTCCGATTTATCCCAAATTTCATCCGAGCCCACACGTTTTGCCGGCCGATCCGAGAACTTGATGCGCACATCGGTAAAGCCGAAATCCCGGTAAATACTCAATATCAGTTCAGTCACCTTGACTGATTCCGCCGTTATCTGTTCCGCGGTACAAAAAATATGCGCATCGTCCTGAGTGAAGGCACGCACCCGCATCAACCCGTGCAACGCACCCGAAGGCTCATAACGATGCACCTTGCCAAACTCAGCAATACGCAACGGCAATTCCCGATAACTACGCAAACCCTGCTTAAAGACTTGCACATGCCCCGGACAATTCATCGGCTTAATCGCAAAAACACGCTCATCCGGTGTCTTCGTCATGAACATATTTTCGCCGAATTTCTCAATATGCCCCGACTGCACCCACAGCTCGCGATCCATAATCTCGGGCGTATTAACCTCGTGATAACCCCCATCGCGTTGCCGCTCCCGCATATAAGCAATCAAGGTCTGAAACAAAGTCCAGCCTTTGGGGTGCCAAAACACTGCGCCCGGAGCCTCTTCTTGCAGGTGGAATAAGTCCAATTCCTTGCCAATGCGTCGGTGATCGCGCTTCTCCGCCTCATCAAGTCGCGTGAGGTACTCTTTAAGCTGCTTCTCATTCGCCCACGCCGTCCCGTATATCCGCTGCAACATCTCATTACGCGAATCGCCACGCCAGTAAGCACCCGCCACTTTCATCAGCTTGAAGGCTTTAAGCTTCCCCGTGCTGGGTACATGCGGACCTCGACATAGATCCTCCCAAGTGCCTTGTCCATACAGACTAATATTCTCGCCCGCCGGGATCGCGCCAATGATTTCAGCTTTGTAGTGCTCGCCGATCGCTTTAAAGTGAGAAACCGCCGCATCGCGCGGCATCACCCGCCGAGTCACTTTTAAATCTTTTGCAGCAATTTCGGCCATGCGTATTTCAATAGCCGCTAAATCATCGGTCGAGAATGGACGCTTATAAGCAAAATCATAAAAGAAACCGTCTTCAATCACCGGGCCAATAGTGACTTGCGCGTCCGGGAATAACTCTTGCACCGCGTTCGCTAACAAGTGCGCGGTCGAGTGACGAATCACGTCTAAGCCTTGCGGGTCTTTATCGGTGATGATACTGACCGCCGCATCCTGCGTAACGATTGCGGACGTATCAACCAAAACCCCGTCAATCTTGCCGGCCAACGCCGCTTTTGCAAGACCGGGACCGATGCTCGCGGCGATATCGGCGATGGAAACGGGCTTATCGAAACTTCTTGGGCTCCCGTCAGGAAGCGTCACTACCGGCATAAATATCTAACCTTAAGAGAGTGGTGCGCGCTAGTGGGATCGAACCACTGACCCCCACCATGTCAAGGTGATGCTCTACCGCTGAGCTAAGCGCGCACGGGTTGCGGAAAGATACCGGATTCGACGCTTCCGATAAAGAGAAATCACAAAAACCCCCTAACTTAAGTTGCCTTAGGCAAGCACCCCGTGGCGCTAAGCTAAGCGCTACTGTGTTATCTCAAGCACTACTGCGTTATTGTCAACGACCGGCCAAGTTCTACCCGTAATGTGTTCACCATTGAATTCGCCGCTGATAGCACGGTTACCCCCTTCGGTAATCAGCAATTTTGAACTAGCCACACCTGCGCCCACTGCCGGAACACCCGGGAGTAGCGTTTGTCCATCAAACACAATTTTATCGCGCTGCCGGTCGAAGTAGCCGCGCGGTCGAAACAGCGTAACCACAGACTGGACCTTACGTTCGGCTTCGTTTAGTCGCTCCGGTCGCAGATTGACAATATCGCTAGAGCGCGGAAACGGGCTCCGGTAAAGATGGGTGGTGGCATAGCCAGGCGCATCCATGACGAACTCGTAGTGCACTCCTGCCCCGGCATGCAAAGGCCCCCACTGGCCATCCTTTCCGACGGTACTCTGCAGCACCGGACCTCCCCTTCGGATTCCTGCGTCGTCGGTGGCGTAAATCTCCAAGGTCGCACCCGGAATTGGCAAATTATTGGAATAATTTCCGGATTGCGCCTCCAAGGAGTTTAGTCCGCGACCCGTTATTTTGCCGCTAAGAATAATGGCGTTTTCTCGCCGAATATCAGTTGTCTTCGGTAGCTTGCCGGTAATGAATGCGAAGGCCGCTGAAAATGCCGCAGGCGAGTACGCTGTTTCGCGATGATCGATGTGCGGAATCACCACGTTGGTAGCCCCTTTAAGCTCAGGCCCGTCATAGCTCACGTGAGTCGCGGTACCGTGAGCACCGATCCACAGATCAGTGGGCTGCGCATACTTGTCGTTATTATCGGAGCGAATAGTCAACCACTTGACCGGCCCTACGACCTCATCGCCCGCCGCATCTTTAGCGGCATTGAGTTGGGTCAAAAACGGCCCCGTGCCAGCAAACTCATTTCCCTCCCTGAAATTCTTGATCGACCAAACACCGTGATTGGGCACGCCGCTCAAAATCGCCATGGAAACCGTAGCCGCGCCGCCGCCGTTCTGAATGTAGTCGCGAATTGCATAACCGCCGCGAGAATTACCAAATAGCACAACTTTACTAGCGCCTGTAGTTTTCAGCACCTGCGCTACTTCGCGCTTCAAATAATCCCTGTTCTCCGCCGTCGAAGTGCTGCCCGGTTGCTCTTGATTGTTGTCATCACGCGCGAACGGATAAGGCACCTCTATCGCGTGTAACCGGCTACGCGGCCAGCCATTGGATTCAAAACGCCAGATTGTTGTTTGCCAAAGCGCCGCTGTGTCACCATTGCCATGCACAAACACAATGGGAGGTCTTGTGGACGCCTCCTGTCCTAACGACAACGGCTCCACTGGCCCTATTGCGCAAGCCACCAGCAAACTTGCACAGGCGACAAGTGCGTTGGCGACAAGACCGCTTAAGAGTAGCCGAGGTGATTTCATGTACCGCCGATTGTATTCGGCCTCACGATGCGACGGGAAATTATTGGCATAAAGTTATGCTCGTTATGGTTTATTGTTGGGGGCAATTTTGCATCAATGCGCCACTTAGGGGCCGATATGTTTCTGTTACGTCATGGGCAAAGTTATTTTAATCTGCATTTCAATCAGAGCGGGGTCGACCCCGGAATTAAAGATCCGGAGTTGACGCCCTTCGGTATCGCGCAAGCAGCTGCAGCCGCAAAAACACTCGCCACCAGTAAGTTAACTCGTATTCTGGTCTCACCCTACACGCGAGCCTTGCAAACGGTCGAACCCATACGGGCCCTGTACGACCTACCGGTTGACGTCCTGCAGGAAGTTCGCGAACGGGCAGCGTTTACCTGCGATGTCGGCAGTACTCCCGATGTACTAGCGATGCGATTCCCACAGCATGAGTTCGCCCATCTACCGCGCCAATGGTGGCATGAGGGGACTGAGCCCTTGGAGGCGACTATTGCACGCGCTAATAGTTTTCGGTCGCAGATGTCCACACGCGCCGATAGCGACACGACTCTGCTCGTGAGTCACTGGGCCTTCCTCCTGGCGCTCACCGGTGTGTCCCTAGAAAACGCTGAAATAATGGAATACGACCCCGCCAGCCCCACCCCGCCAAAAATGGCACCTTATGCATAGTCGATATGTCGTAAGGTGGGCGCTACTTGCGAATTTGATCTGTGCCGCTTCGGCAGCGGAACCGCTGCGCTTCGATGAAATGGAGCAGATCTACGCCTATGATGACGGCGGTACAACATTTAAGAACTTGCCCGACCTGTGCCCGAGTGCGCCGAAACCCCGTTTAATGGCAGATCGAAGCTGGGGCGGCAGCGTCCGCATCCGCGTCAGCGGCCGTGACGCCTCAGTTATTGAGGAGACGTATTTTTGGCACGCGAAATGGGCCCCTAACGGGCGCTGTCTCGGGGTTACCAAAAGCGTCAGTATCGCCACCCGAATTGCCAAAAATGAAGTGCTGTATGAGAAAGTGACCGACGAAGACCGACCGGTCCGCAGGTCGCAGCGCGCCATGAAACCTGGCGAAGTCATTTATGTGGTCAACGTGCAAGTGACGCCGAAATTAGGGAGTCCTGATCTGCAAAACCTTGGCGATGCGATCATTGCCGGGCAGCCCTGTCGGCGTATTGCACCCAAAAGTAGTTTGCTGGGTGCGGGCATTTGAAATATGTGTGTAATGGTGGCCGATCAGAGCTGGCCGCAAGTGCACTATCTACAGCCCCTGGACCTTGAGACTAAGGCTCGGGGTGGCCTCATGTTACACGGCCGCACGAGTTTGCTGCGATATGGCGCAAGGGGCGCGGTATTCCCGCTGGGGTTCATTAAAGCGCCTTGGTAACCACTGCTCGGAATTAGCCACCGAAAAACTACACAGCCAAAGCTCGCGTGCGATTTGCAAGATATCCAATAGGTGTTTCCAGTCATTCCGGCGCATGGTAGATTCAAAGACATGAACACCATAATCCCAGACGTTGCCCTCATTGATAACAGCGACGAGCGTGCACCGCTGATTCTAGTCCTCGATTGCTCAGGAAGCATGCAGGAAGATAATAAGATCCAATTGCTCAATGAGGGACTCAAAGCCCTCGCTACTGACCTCAAGGCAGACTCGATCGCCGCCCGCTGCGGACGAGTACTGGTGATTTCCTTTGGCGGCGATGGAAATGTAGAGGTCATGGGCGATTGGACCGATGCGATGGATTTTGTTCCTCCAGAACTTCTTGCGGGTGGCCTGACGCCGCTCGGTGCCGCAATGCGCTGCGCACTGGATGAAGTCGAGTCGCAGAAAAGCCAGATGCGATCAGCAGGGGTATCTTATAAGCGCCCTATTATCATGTTGCTCTCAGATGGCGAGCCGACCGACGACTGGCGACAGACAGCCGCTGAGTGCAAGACTGCGGAGACCGCTCACAAAGTGACTATCATGGCCATCGGAATAGGTGACCAAGCGAATAAAGATACTCTGGGTCAATTTAGTAACAAGGGTGCGTTGAGCCTCAACGGACTCAAATTCAAGGAGTTGTTTATCTGGCTGAGTCGCAGCATTCGCGCAGTCTCGCGCGCGCCGGCCGGAGGCACCGTGCAGTTAAATCCTGTGGACAGCTGGGCGCAACTTTCAACCTGATAAGGTTATGTGGAGCGTATTCTCGGTCTCAACTACTGGCAAACGCAATTCGGAGCAGAATCATGCGACTCAGGATGCTAGTCATTTCACTGTAGAACACGGTGCGCTAATAGCCACCGTTTGTGACGGAGCCGGATCGGCACTGGAGGGCGGCAAAGGCGCTGATTTTGTTGCTCACGCCTTGGTTGAAAAAATATCCACTCTATTACTTAGCAACAGCGACTGCTTCGAGGCGTCCGTTCAATGCGCGATTGAGACTGTGCGTGTCCAACTGGCGGAACGCGCAAGCACGCATCAACTAGTGCTTAGCGATTATGCGTGCACCTTAGTGGGATGCGTCGTAACACCACAACGAGGTTTCTTTTTCCACGTCGGTGATGGTTTTGCAATCGTACAAAACTCAAGCGGTGATTCAATACTCTCAGCGCCCGAAAATGGCGAATACGCTGACGAGACGTATTTCGTAACCGATGAAAATTGGAAACAACATCTGCGGATTACTCCGATTCCAGAATCTCGGCAAGGATGCATGATCGGATTGATGTCGGACGGTACCGCACCCTTCGCCGTCAACCGCGCCCGTAGCGGCTTTTTTCGGCCTTTCATCGACCCCATTGAAACTTTTCTGCGTGCTGCAACGGTTCCTATCGGCAACCAAGCCTTGCGAAATTTGTTAGAGAGTCCGCGGGCTTCCGACATTTCGCATGACGATAAAACTCTACTGCTCGCATTTTTCACCTGATTGTAGGCCGCCCCCGGATCAATCCCGTGCCTGCCGAACACACCTTAAGAAAATTCGCGCAGTTGGCCTGGCCGGGAGGTCGAACCGAACAAATCACGCTGACTCCCACAGGGAAATCCGGGGGTGCGGGGGAAATATTTGCGATTGATACCCAAGCACACTTAGTTGCAAAGGTTTATCACTCCACCACTACCTCGCCACAGCTAGAGCACTACCGGCACAAAATTCAATGGATGCTCAATCACAGACCCACTCTGCCGCAAATTCCAGCCGAATATCAGGGTATCGTGCAGCTCGCCTGGCCTGAAGCGTTGATTTTGCATGAATCCCGTTTTGTCGGATTCGCGATGCGAAAAATTGCATTTGATCGAACGCTCGAACTTGACTATCTGCTAAATCGCCGGCAGGCCAGTCAAGAAGACTTCGATATCGACTACGGTAAGCTGGTCGCAGTCTGCTTTAATCTAGCCGCCATCATTAGCTGCCTGCACTCGATGCGCATCGCCATCGTCGACTTAAAACCGATGAACGTGAAGGTTTATAAATCTGAATTATTCGTATCAATCCTCGACTGCGATGGCTTCCATATTGCCACCGACGAGTTTTGTTCCGATGCTCCACAAGTCACGCCCGACTATCTGGCACCAGAATTCCAAGGCGGGGCCGTGACGCACCCGGAGGCGCAGGATCGCTTCGCTCTGGCCACGATTCTCTTCCGCCTATTGAACTATGGGATACACCCCTTCAGCGGCGTGGGTGTCAATAGTCGCGACTATCCACCCGAGTTAGCCGGACGCATTCGGGATCGGCTTTACCCGTACGGCACTAGCGCACACAAGAATGTGCGCAAAGTTCCGGCCAGTGTTCACGAGGCGTTACCCAATCCGCTACGAGAATTATTCGATCGCGCATTTTCGGCCTTAGCCATTAATCGCCCAAGCGCACACGAGTGGGTCGGGTCACTGAGTGTTTATGCGGTTAAGCAAAGTGGTCAAATGTTACCGTGCAGTCGGGGTCATCTTAAATTTGCCAGCAGCAAGTGCCCTACTTGCCTACGCGATCAATTGATCGAAGGGGCCACAGCACGTCGCCGCAGCTTCCTAGCACGCATGCAAACAGCGCCCAGTCGCACCTTGAAATACGTAAAGAAGACACTGCGACAAACCCACACATCGCCGTTCCAAGCAGCGCTTGCGCAGACCCAATTCGCAGCCGTGCATTTAGCGCCCCGCACGCTGATGTCAACCCGTAACGCAATCGCCGCGGAAATTTTATGGGTCTGCGGTCTGGTGATCAGCTATTGGTGGACCCAATGACTCCATTTATGACGACCACGGTGTGGGTGGTGCCGCTACTGATCGCTTGGGCTTGGCGCATCCGCCAAGCTGCTACTCCAAGCGCTTGGCTGCTACGGATTGCATTTGCCGGATTTGGCGCATGGGCTATTTGGTTCGGGTTGTATGCTCGTGGAGGTGAACCGTCAGGGTTACTTGTCTGGAAACCGACTCTTTTTTATTGGACCCTTGCAGCCATTGCAATTGTCGCTCCAGTGCTGGGTTGGACTGCGCCCGCGAAAATTATTGTCGGTGCTTATTTTGTGCTTTCAAGCCGCGAGTGGCGTTGGATCAACCGGGGCTTTGCGAGCGCCTGCGTGATGTTAGGCACCGTCAATTTATTGGTGGCCTCGATGACCTCCTACCGCAATTGGGTTGACTTCAAATTTAGCTGCCTAATGATATTGTTGTTCATCGGACTGTTCCGGCTCAATTTTGTCTGGTTACCGCTGTTCGTGGATCTGTCTATTAATCTTTATCGGCGTGCCGCGGTAGCCTACCGGTATCTCTCCCACTTGTTTTGAACTCCGTAGGACGGATGCGTAGGGTAACTAATTATTGCATGCGCACCGAATATCGCTAAAGCTTATAAGCTGGTGGCGCTATTCTCAATTATATCAAATGACAAGGGGAATTCCAATGCAGGATTACATAATAAAATCAGCAGCTAGGCGGCCCGCGAGGCGGCACTTAATTGCGCGATCGATGCTGGCGAACTTATTCACTGTTCTCGCGTTTACCGCAAGCGCGGGCGCTGTATCTAAAGCTACCCATGTCGACCTGGTTGGCAAGGACGATGGCATCAGTCGACCTGACTATAGTCGGTACAAAAATATGGCTTATCCGGCACCGGACGTGAACAATGCCCAGTCGGATGCAGCGCGTGCCGCATTCAAGGCGCTCGGTACGAATTATGAAAACGGAGACACCCCCTCATGGTCGCTGTTGGCACCCCCCGTTTCACCCGTACCGGCCAAAGTGACTTATACGGGTCGGGCCTTTACCGCTGCGGGGCGCGTAACTGCTCTGGCGCTCACACCGGGCTGTAAAGACGATGATTTTGGATCCTGTCGCGCGTTCCTGGGTGCGGCCGGCGGAGGCGTCTGGGTAGCCAAACATCCGTTTAGCGGCAAACTTAACTGGACCGTCGCCTCGACAGGACTTGATTCTAATGCCATCGGCTCTCTGGCAGTGGATCCACGCGCACGAGGAAAAATTATTTACGCCGGAACGGGCGAGCAAAATTCATCGGGTGATTCTGAAGCGGGTGTGGGTCTATTTAAATCAATCGATGGTGGTACCACCTGGCATGTACTACCCGCATCAGTACCATTTGCCAATGGATTGTCGATCGCGACTATTACCATTGATCCACGCGACTCCTCGCACCTTTACTTTGGCACCATGTCGGCATTGCACGGTGCAGCAGCCTCTGCCAATCCCTCCCTGCCACCTCAAACAGCAAATCTTGGGTTGTATGAGTCACATGACGGCGGTGCGAGCTTTGCTCGAGTTTTAAATACTGCTCCCGGTGGTAATTTCACGGGCGGTGTCATGCAAATTCTGTTGGATCCGAATGACCTTGACACCGTGTACCTGTCGATATTCGGATTTGGCGTGGTGCGCTCATCATTGAGTTTGGACGGTGACACACAATTTCGCACAGTGTTTGCAACCGGTGCGCCCAATGATGGCTTTAATCGACTCGTTATCGCCCTCGCCCGTAAAGACGAAGACACGCGGATTTATCTAGGAGACTCGCTTGACGCACCGGGCACTTCGTACATCTACCGAGTCGACAACGCGCGCGTCCCCGCGCAAGCGCTCAGCAATGGCATTACCAATGCCGGTTGGATTGCGCTTTCGAATCACACCCCAGGCAGCGCCGGCTTCGGTAGCTTCGGGTTCTGTCAGGGCCAGTGTTTCTACGACATTTACATTGCCACTCCACCCGGTCATCCCGATACGGTATGGATCGGCGGCAGCATGAATTATCCTGAAATATTCGGCCAGGTGCCCGCCGCTTCTAATGGACGTGCAGTGATGCGCTCCAACAATGCGGGCGTAAGCTTCACCGACATGACGCGTGATGCGCAAGTGCCCGCCGGCGGTATGCACCCCGACCAGCACACGCTGGTATTTAATCCGCATAACTCGATCCAGGTGCTGGCGGGTTCGGATGGCGGAGTGGTACGAACCAGTGGCCAACTAATCGATGCGACTGCACAATGCACCACTCGCGGGCTCACTGGGGCGGACCTGGTCGACTGTGGCTCCTGGCTTGCCGCTATTCCCACGGTCATCGAACCGGTCAATGATGGGCTGACCACGCTGCAGTTCCAATCCGTAGCCTTCGACCCTCGCAATGTAGACAGTACATGGATGGGAGGTACGCAAGATAACGGAACCTGGGCTTTCGGTGAAGCGAGTACCGCGTTTTTTGAAAGCATTGGCGGCGACGGCGGCAACACAGGCTTCGACGCAGTGGACTCCAATATTCGCTTTCATACTTACTATAACCCACAGGTCGATGTGAATTTTCAAGGCGGCGCAACGGCCGGTTGGGACTGGATCGCCGATCCGCTGCTCGGCAGCGGAGAGAGCAGCGAATTCTATGTCCCGATTATTGCGGATCCGATAGTCGGTGGTAGTATTTTTGCGGGTCTCCAGCATGTATGGCGCACTGTTGATAGCGGCGGAGCGCGTGCCTACCTGGATTTACATTGCAATGAGTTCACAGGTGATTTCACCGTGATGTGCGGTGATTGGGTGCCCCTCGGCGCCGATCTTACTGGACCTAGTTTCGGAGCAGACCGTACTGGCGGTGTAGTAGCTTTAGTCACACGCTCGACAGGTGATTCTCATAACATGTGGACAGGTACTAGCCGTGGACGAGTGTTTCTCACTAACAATGCTGATGCACCTGATCCCGCAACGGTCAATTTTCAACGGGTCGATTCGATCACTTCGCCGCGCCGCGTGGTTAGTGGGATCGCCGTAGATGCCCGCAACGCAAGCCACGCCTGGGTGTCGTACACCGGCTACGGAGCTTACACACCAACAACCCCTGGACATGTGTTCGAAGTCAACGTAAACAAAAATGGTAGCGCCAATTTTAACGACATCAGTTACAACTTGGGCGACCTACCCGTAACGGCGCTAGCGCGTGATGAAAAACGAGGCGACTTATTCGTAGGTACCGATTTTGGAGTACTGATGCTCAAGAAAGGCTCGACCCAATGGGTCGTGGCCGGCAACGGCCTGCCTCCCACCGCGGTCTACCAGCTCGGTCTAACCCGTTCCGGTGACCTTTATGCCGCAACCCATGGTCGCAGCATGTGGCGACTGACCACGCATTAATCGCATTGAGGCGTTAGCGGGCGATCAGCGCTCTTGGCTGGGCGCCCGCGCCGCACGGAGGTCACGACAAATCTTAGCAGCGCTAGCGCTGCTAAGATTTGCACTTCGTATAGTAGCGAATGAATGACAAAAATTAGAGAGGAATCTATCCCGCTAAGTAAATCTATCGCGGCGCGAAATGAACGGGTAGCGAACAGGGCTGTAAGCTTAGAAAACGCGGCAGCTCGTCGCTGCCGCAAAGTTAAGAAGTTACTTAGGCATAAGTACCGTGTCAATCACGTGGATCGTTCCATTGGTAGTTGCAATGTCTGCTTTAACGACGGTCGCGTCGTCAATTTTCACGACACCGTCATTGGCGGCTATCGTCACAGATCCACCATTCAGGGTTTTAGCAGTCGTCAGCTTCACAACATCAGCCGCCTTCACATCGCCCGCCACCACGTGGTATGTCAAAATACCAGTAAGCTTAGCCTTATTTTCGGGCTTGAGCAAAGAAGCCACTGTACCTTCTGGTAGCTTGGCAAACGCCGAATCGGTGGGTGCAAATACGGTAAAGGGGCCTTTACCCTTCAGCGTGTCAACCAGACCTGCCGCTTTCAGCGCAGTGACCAAAGTCTTAAACTGACCCGCAGCAATCGCGGTGCCTACAATATCCTTAGTTGGCGACATTTCGGCGGCGACCGAGAGGAGGGGAACCGCAACCCAGACTGCTAGTGCAACAGAAATTACCTTACGCATAATCAAATCTCCGGATTAAATAAAAGGACGGCGAAATATACGTCATACCTTTAGTTCGTTGTCACGGGTTGATTGGATTCAAATCTTGAGTCCACTAAGCGGTTGCAGTCACTAGGTTTTCTTTGCCACCGGTACAATAGTCATTTCCACACGCCGATTTTGCTGGCGCCCCGCGGGAGTATCGTTCGATGCTATCGGGTCACGTTCACCGTCTCCCACCACCATGAGACGCGCGGATTCAACCCCCTTACTCGTCAGATACGCGGCTACCGACTGCGCCCGACGTTCCGATAATTTTTGATTGTGGTCCACTCCTCCGGTGGAATCAGTATGTCCAGCGACTTCAATAACAGTTTCGTGATATTCGCCGAGTGTGCCGGCCAGTTTATCCAATATGGGATAGGACTCGGCTCGCACCTCGGAACTATCGGTGAGAAAAGTTATCCCGCCCGGCATATTGAGCGTGATGTTGTCATCCTTACGAACTACTTGCACACCGGTTCCCGCCATTTGTTGGCGTAATTTGTGCTCCTGTCGGTCTTGGTAATTACCAATGGCCCCGCCCGCAATACCACCCAATGCGGCTCCAATGAGCGCATTGTCCAATTTATCACCGCGCGTAATTAAGCCAATCACCGCGCCGGCCGCAGCTCCTATTCCTGCGCCCGTACGAGTCTTAGCGTATACCGGATTAGTGGCCGCATCTTGAACAGGAATACACCCTTGCAACAAGGACACCGAAAAAACCATCGCAAATAGAGCTTCAATTGGACGTTTCATGAAATTGCCTCGTATTAACTGTCGCGTACCGCGACCATTCGCACTAGGATAGAGAGTATTACGGTCTATTTGCAAATGAGGAAACAAAAATGACTGCCATTACCCAGAGTCTAGTCAGAGTCGTAACCATTACCGGCATTTTAGCCGCTGTGAGCACTCCCTCACTATCAACCCAGGCGGTTACCGCCATCGAGCCAACCAAAAACCCTAATTGCTTAAGTTTAAGCCAGGTTGATCACACTGAAGTATTGGATGATCAAACCATTTTGTTCTACATGCATGGTAAGAAAATTTGGAAAAGCACATTGCCGTATAAATGCCCCAGCTTGGGGTACGAAAAATCTTTCAGCCACAAAACTTCAACCAATGATTATTGCAGCATCGACATCATTACTGTCATCTATAGTGCTGGGGGTTTGCGCGAAGGACCCAGTTGTGGTCTGGGCCCTTTTACAGCCTATACGCCACCCCCCAAACCCGCTAAGAAGAGCGTTGTTGCGCCGACCAGCAACCCGTAAGTTCGCTCCCTTTGAACTCGCTCCCTTTGAGCTAGCCCGCCTGCTGGTCAGGAATACCAAACGCCGCGTGGCGTAATTTCTGAATTTCGTCGCGGATGCGTGCGGCTTGTTCGAATTCTAAATTGCGCGCCAATTTAGTCATTTCTATTTCAAGTTTCTTGATACGTTTGAGAGCTTGATCAGGCGCTAACTGTGCATACAGAGCACTTGAGTCACCACCCTCCTTACCCTGCACGTCCCTCGCTCCTTCCATGACATCGGTGACCGCTTTGACGATGCTGCGCGGAGTAATGCCATGCAGCGTATTAAATTCTACTTGTTTGGCGCGACGGCGATCGGTCTCAGCGATCGCTCGCTCAATGGAACCCGTGCGTACATCCGCATAGAGGATCGCCCTACCGTTCAGATTTCGGGCAGCCCTACCGATGGTCTGAATTAATGAACCCTCAGAACGAAGAAAACCTTCTTTATCCGCGTCGAGAATCGCAACCAAAGAAACTTCCGGCATGTCGAGCCCTTCACGCAGCAAGTTAATGCCCACAATGACATCGAATTTTCCCAGACGTAGGTCACGAATAATTTCTGATCGCTCGACGGTTTCTATATCAGAATGCAAATAACGAACTTTGACATCATGCTCGCTCAAATACTCAGTCAAGTCCTCCGCCATACGTTTGGTAAGGGTCGTCACCAGTACCCGTTCTTTACGCAATACGCGAATTCGGATTTCCGACAATAAATCATCTACCTGAGTCTTCACCGGCCTTATCTCCACCACGGGATCAATCAGGCCCGTGGGCCGCACGACTTGCTCGACCACCTGACCCGACATTTTTTTCTCATACACCGACGGTGTCGCCGAAACATAAATGGCCTGCGGCGCCATATGTTCGAATTCTTCAAATCGCAACGGACGATTATCGAGCGCCGAGGGCAAACGAAACCCGTACTCAACCAGCGTCTCTTTGCGTGAGCGATCGCCTTTATACATCGCTCCAAGCTGAGGAATGGTCTGATGACTCTCATCGATAACCAATAAGGCATTCTTCGGCAAATAGTCAAATAGACAGGGAGGCGGTTCGCCCGGCATGCGCCCAGACAAGTAGCGCGAATAGTTCTCGATACCGGCGCAATACCCGACCTCATTCATCATCTCAAGATCGAAAATCGTGCGCTGCTGCAGTCGCTGCGCCTCTACCAGCTTACTCGCACCGTGAAGCTCCAGAAGTCGACCACGTAACTCCTCGCGAATATCATCGACCGCTTTTTGTACCCGCTCTTTGGGCGTCACATAATGAGTTGAGGGGTATACGGTCAGGCGCGGCACCTTGCGCATAACTTCCCCGGTTAACGGATCAAAGAAGCTCAAAGCCTCTATCTCATCGTCAAACAACTCGACCCGCACCGCTTCGCGCTCAGACTCTGCGGGAAATATGTCGATCACATCGCCACGTACCCGATAAGTACCTTGTCGCAGATCGATTTCGTTGCGGGTGTACTGCATATCGGCCAGTCGTCGCAGTAATTTTCGCTGCTCCAGCCGATCGCCTCGCGAAAGATGTAAAACCATACTCAAATAGGCTTGCGGGTCGCCTAAACCGTAAATCGCCGACACCGTAGCCACAATAATGGAGTCGGGACGCTCAAGTAATGCCTTGGTCGCCGACAAGCGCATTTGCTCAATGTGTTCATTAATGGACGCATCTTTCTCGATAAAAGTATCGGAGGCTGGAACGTAGGCCTCGGGTTGGTAGTAGTCGTAATAGGAAACGAAATATTCCACCGAATTTTTTGGGAAAAAACCTTTGAACTCTCCGTACAACTGGGCCGCAAGGGTTTTGTTATGCGCAAGTACCAAGGTAGGACGTTGTAGCTGCTGGATGACATTAGCAATGGTAAAAGTCTTCCCGGACCCGGTGACCCCTAAGAGAGTTTGGTGGGCAAGGCCACTGCTAAGTCCGTCCACTAGCTTCTCAATCGCTTGCGGTTGATCGCCGGCGGGCTGGTATTCGGAATGTAATTCAAAACTCATGCGTACATTCTGGCACCGTCGCGCTATTTTTTGTAAACTGAAGCATTATTTTTAAAGTAGGTAACCGAAGTGCCGTTTTCCCTGTCCAAGCGTGTTCAAAAAATCAAACCCTCACCCACTCTTGCGGTCACTGCCCGCGCCGCCAAACTCAAGAGCGAAGGTAAGGATATTATTGGATTGGGGGCCGGCGAACCGGATTTCGATACACCCGTGCATATTGCGGATGCGGGGGTCGACGCTATTCGTAAAGGCATAACCCGCTATACCGCCGTCGACGGAACGGTGGAACTTAAAGATGCCATTATCGCCAAGTTCAAGCGCGATAATGAATTGACCTATGATCGCAGCCAAATCATTGTCTCCTCCGGTGCCAAGCAAACCTGTTTTAACGTGTGTGCGGCACTGCTGGACGCGGGTGACGAGTGCGTAATTCCGGCGCCATACTGGGTGTCCTACCCGGACATGGCATTGCTCGCCGACGGCGTGCCCGTTTGTGTCTATGCGGGTGCTGAGCAGGGCTACAAGATCACACCCATACAACTGGCCGCTGCCATCACTCCACGCACCAAAATGGTCTTTATCAACAGCCCCAGCAACCCCACCGGCGCAGCCTACACGCGTGCGGAATTGCAGGCCCTGGGAGCTGTGCTTGCCCTACATCCACAAGTGATGATCGCTTCTGACGAGATGTACGAACATATCTATTGGGCAACTGAGCCGTTTTTAAGCTTCGCTCAAGCTAACCCGGCGCTATACGATCGAACAGTCACCATTAATGGCTGTTCCAAGGCGTATGCCATGACAGGGTGGCGTATTGGCTACTGCGGCGGACCGCGCGATTTAGTGGCGGCGATGGCGACGATTCAGGGTCAGTCGACCTCCAACCCGTGCAGTATTTCGCAGCGTGCGGCGACGGTGGCTTTGAATGGCGATCAGGCTTGTGTTGTGACGATGAACAAGGCATTTCAAGAGCGGCATGACTTTGTGGTCGCGGGGCTAAATGCGATACCCGGTATATCGTGCCTTGCGGGTGCGGGTACTTTTTACGCGTTTGCGAACGTTGAGGGGGCCATGCGCAACTTAAACATGAAAGACGATAGCGCGTTCGCAGAGTACCTGTTAGTTGAGGGCGGCGTTGCGGTAGTGCCCGGATCAGGATTCGGTGCGCCGGGCCATATTCGTATATCTTTTGCCTGTAGTATGAAGACGTTAGCCGATGCACTTAACCGTATTTCGAGAGTTGTGACGCTCGCTAAAGTTCCGGCGTAACGCTTACCTATTAGCGCGAATACTGCGATCATTGCGTACTTTTCTTGACTTAAGCGCGCAGCTTATCGACAATCCGCGCCTCTTAAAATATTCCTCGGTAGCTCAGCGGTAGAGCGACGGACTGTTAATCCGTTGGTCGGCGGTTCGAATCCGTCCCGGGGAGCCATATTTAACCGATACTAATACTCCTAAGCGGTCCAAGTTGCTCGACGCGCCTAATTCGAACCGCCGACAGAAGACAAGTTGGTTCGACGACAGCGGAGCGAAGCGACGCTGGCGATCGCCCTTTAGGGCGACCCCGCAGGGGTGAGCGCGTAGCGCGAATAATCCGTCCCGGGGAGCCACATTAATGATAAACAAACTTCTCAATTTAATCCGGCTATAGCGAAAAGTAAGCACGCCGTAAGCAACGCGGCATATATTCCGCTAGGTGTCCCCGCCTGGCACCCACTCCAGCATTGTCGTTCTCTTTGCTCCGCTACCCACTAGAGCCACTTGCGGCAGGCGGCGATTCGGTGCCTTCGCCGGTTGGTGGTGCCTCCGCTGAGGATGCATTTACTGGCTTGCTCAAACTGATGCTGGCGCCGGGATAAGCTCGCAGCAAGCCAACGATCATTGCTTCGACAATCTCAGCGGCATCGGGCACCACATCACCTAAGCCACGCTCACCGCCAGCCGGAACGCGGTGCAGGCGATGCAGCGGATTCAGGCATGTAGTAAGCGTAACGTCACGCATCGCCGACCAGTGACCATGTGCGAAGCCGGAGTTCCAGCCGTAGAGGGCGTCGTATACGTCGTTGGTGCCCGACTCTTCGGCCATCTTGCGCAGATCTATTCCCGCCCAATTACCTAGGTCAATATCCGCATATTCCTGCCAAACATCCTCATTGGCGAGGCGTTTCAAAGTCTCCATGGAAATGCTATGAGGGGGCTTCACTGCCTCCTCAAGTTTCAACAAGGCCAGCTTTGCCTGTCCGACCCCGTACTTGCGGAACTTCGCCCACAGATCGGGATCGCTCTTGTGTTGCAGATATGCCAGCGTGATGCGACAGTCAGCAAGCGTTCGCAGCAACAAGCGACCTGCGATTCCCAGCCGGTTCACTCCCACCATCTCCAACAGGCATGTCAGCGCATATAGCACAAACGTAAACGTGCCTTCGTGCACGGCGTCCACCGCTGTCGAGGTGCTGGTGCCTATCCAATGATTGGAAACGTCGTTGAGAGCTTGAACGACTCGCGGACCTATGTCGGCGACCTTCGGTTCTGGAACTTTCACTGCTGCTGTCTCCACGATAAAACACGGTGTCCGACTGTGACACTCCTGCCAGAACTGCAGGCTCCAAGGAAATACGGGATCTCCACCACCGAGCGGCATCCATACTATGGGTTCGGAAGATCGAATAGAAGGCCGTACCTTTCGCATGTCACCATGGTTCGGATACAGACAAATACTATCAACGCGCTCACTCATAGATGCGGGGTAGATCATCTTGCGCGACAGCCCGCTGTACAACACGAGTAACCACCGAACGTCGGTGGATTCTTCCGATTGATGATCAAGAAACTCTGCAATGGCATCCGCCAGCGAGTTGAGTTCCTGCGGATCGGACTCCATACCGAGGGCTGCGATCCAATGCTCTCGACCGGGCAATGACTCAATCGCGATGAGTGGCCGCAGCGCAGCGTAGCCGAGCTGATATTTGCCGACTATCTGAATGATTCGTGGAATGAGTTCGGGGAAACGCGCAGCGAGATTAGAGTGCGTAGGTATGATTTCGCTGAGAACCGCCGGGGAACCTTTGAATTCCCTCGCGATGAGCGCCACCCCACGGAAAGCTTCTAAGGCCTCACGACGCGACAGCACTGCGCGTACCAGGCACGCCCACAGCATCTCAGGGACACGCTCGTCCAACCAGCGCGAGAATTTCCGCTCCCCGGGCAACCTGTTTAGCGGCGGCACCAGCGTCTTTTTTACGCGGTGGTGCTGGCCCAGCGTTGTATGCATGGGCTTCGCATTTTTACCTTTGGCGTCGCGCCGCTTTTTGCTATTCTTGCTCAAACGTTGCAGGTCGATCTTGGGATAGCGCCGTTGGTGTGCGTTGTCTGCTTCTGGATCTTACACTCACTCCGGGCTAAGCCACGAACCAAATTCAAAAGCAATGTCGCGATGAGCAAAGGTACCGCCGTAGCGGCCAGCCTTAGCATGCACTCCGATCGCACTGGTAGCGTATATCCATTTCTTGGCGGATAGAAAAAAACTGTTGCGACCAGCCTCATTTTTAATTCCTTCGAATTCGAGGGAATCAAAATTCGGTTTTTTAGTTACTCCCAAACCCCAAGAAACAATACAGTGTCTTTATTTTTAAGCCATTGCTCAATTAGTGCGCCGCCACCTTCGAAACCTCGCACCATATCCGTAAGAGAGATAAAGTCCTGTTCATGTCGGGTGACGATGGTGACCTCGGTTCCTTTAACGATAATCACGCGATTCTTCATCGTTGGCTCCATCGACAGTTAGGTACCAAGTAACCCATCCCAGCGAGCAAATAATTTACACCAAGACTGCTTGCTAAACGTCAAATCAAAGTACACCCTAAGTTCAAGCTCAGCTTAACGAACTGTTCGTGGCAACTAGCCTCGCGCTCACTCCAATTGGTCAATGGAAAGGTGGCGTTCAAATCAGCAGCTGGCGTATCCTGATTAAGAGTTCGGTCATAATACGCCACCCATGAACCCTCGACTATTCGATATCGACCCCTAGCTGCGTAATAGCACCGCTCGCGAGCGAAGCATGATGCAACCCAAAATCTTAAGCGCGGCGATCGCCATTCTGTGCGTCTCTATCCCGCTATCGGCAAACAGTGATGTCGTAGACCACCCGAAGACCCCCATTGAAGATAGCGTCGATCGAGTGATCTGGCCCTTAATGAGGCAATTCAGTATCCCCGGGATGGCAGTGGGAATCCTCGTTAAGGGACAAGCCTATGTCTTTAATTTTGGTGTGAGGTCGAAGGCGACCGATAAACCCATAGACGACCATACGCTGTTTGAGACTGGTTCGTGTAGCGCGACGATCTGGATGGAAGCTGCGCGACAATCAAGTTGAGAAGCGATCGCAGCGGGTTGGATGATCGTCTTGTTATTTCATTCTGGCAAGAG
>JAYUFB010000105.1:0-55591 GCA_043738945.1 Gammaproteobacteria bacterium | reverse complement strand
GGTACCGCCGGCTACGGCAGTTCCGAGTCCGCTCGCAGAAATGGTGGCTATCGCGTTACTCGATGAACTCCAAGCAGCAGTGGATGAAATATCTTTGGTCGTTTTATCGCTGTAGGTGCCGGTCGCCGCAAATTGCTGCGTCGCTCCCACTACGAGGCTGGCCTTTGGGGTGACTGCAATCGACGACAAAGTCACACCACCACCGCCTCCGCCACCACCGCCACCTCCACCACAGGCACTGATAAGCCCCGCAAATGCCACCAGTACACCGATTGTCATTAATCGACGTTCCGTGCCTAAGAAATTTACGATTCGTGCGGCGAATGGCTTCATTGCGATTTCCTTATATAACGGCTTGTCTATGGGTTTTATTTTACGACCGATTGCACTTGCCACAAGTTAATATTAGTCAATGAGGCACCATTTAACAATAACGTTACAGTAGCCCGCTCAACCAATAGCGCGGCGAATCAAGAACGTAGCGGCACGCGTATAACCTTAACCCCTAACACACTTAGACGCTCCGCGAGTGCAGAATCAATCTTATCGTCAGTAATTAAGGTATGTACTCGCGCCGGATCCAGGATTCGATGTAGGCATGTTCTCCCGAACTTAGACGAATCGGTCACGACGATAATCTGCGCAGCCGCTGCACACATCAAACGATTCAGAATGGCTTCCGGTTCAAAATGGGTAGTGATGCCTCGATCCAAATCAAAGCCGTCAACGCCCAAAAATACCTTATTAACCGACAAACTGTGCATAGCGCTTTCGGCTTGGGTACCATACATCGATAGGGTCTTACGACGCAGCGATCCCCCTAGCATGGTGAGTTGCACATTCGCGTGATGGGCTAACTCGTTGGCGATCCCTAAATCGTTGGTGACAATTCTCGCCTCGATGTCGTCGGGGATGTGAATGGCAATCTGCAAGGTCGTGGTTCCCGAGTCGAGAATGATCGAGTCGCCCGCCGCAATTAACGATGCCGCGACGCGGCCGATCTGGGACTTCTCGTCCGCGAATAGCCGTCGCTTAAGTTCCACCTCCGCCTCAGGCGTGGTCTCGTTAGCACTATGCAACACCGCGCCGCCATAGGAGCGTGCCGCCATCCCTAAGTTAGTCAGAAACTTTAAATCCTGCCGAATGGTTTGGGTCGATACTCGAAACATATGGGCCGCAGGTGCCACTTGCACGCTGCCTTGATCACGCAGCATCGCAAGAATTTTTGTTCGTCTCTGACTGGTATCACGCACTGTGGAAATCCCTACAAAAGCTCTACGTTGACGCCTATAGTATCAAAACCTGTGGTATCAGGATTAGGGTCAATTTATTTTATTATTTGGAGCATGCCGTGATTTCGCTAGCACTTCTGGTCGCCTCGTCTCTGGTATCGGTGGAAGGTGTGGGCATCCGCCTCGATTTTGACGAGAAAATGCATAGTCGGGTCGAGACCTCGTTGGCAGGCGATAAGCCATTAGGGCCATTTACCGATTCTGAAACCTTGCGTACCCCGCGTGGCGAGATCCACAACTTTGCGCTGCAAAGTCACAACGAAGAAGCCATGACCGACGCTATCGGCACCGGCACTCGCACGATTCTCGTGGGTCAGGCAAAAGACGTTGAAAAGCGCGTAGAAGTAACTTCCTACACTAATCGACCGCACTGGTTATTCCTTCGCGTTCGTTACCGTAACGTAGGGACGAAACCCCTCGCCGTGCAAGGCTATCTTAACAATCACTACTACCTGGCATCCGTCCCCGGAGACCCAGAACCCGCTTTTTGGTCCTACCAAAGTGCGTCCTATGAGAAACGGCCAGACTGGGTATTGCCCGTCAAGAAGGGCTACGCGCGGGCTAACTTTCTGGGCATGAACGATTCCGACTATGGTGGCGGCACGCCCATCATGGACGTATGGAGACGCGATATCGGGATCGGGATAGGTCATATAGAACTCGTGCCGAAAATTCTCTCCTTACCTCTTAGTCGCCACTCCAATGGGGAGGTGGAAATGGGTCTCAATGCCGAGCGCCCCACCACCCTTAAGCCCGGCGAGAGTTTCGAAACCGTACGCAGCTTCGTCACCCTCCACCACGGTGATCATTTCGCGACTTTACGGGCTTACAGCGCCGTGATGCAAAGTCAGGGCATCAAGATCCCGGATTCACCCAGCTCCGCATTCGAGCCCATATGGTGCGCGTGGGGCTATGGCCGGGAGTTCACGCCAACCCAAGTTTTTGAGACTCTACCCGTAGCCAAGCACTTAGGGTTCCGCTGGGCGACCTTAGATGACGGCTGGCAAGTGGCGGTTGGGGATTGGACCCCCACCCTTAAAAAATTTCCGCGTGGCGATGCCGACATGAAAGCGCTCGTGGAGCGCATTCACGCAGCAGGGCTTAAAGCGCAGCTTTGGTGGTCACCGCTTGCGGCAACGCCCGCCTCGCGCACCGCGCGGGAGCATCCCACTTGGCTGCTCAAGAACCAAAATGGTAGCCTGCAAAAAATCACTTGGTGGAATGCCAACTACCTGTGCCCATCCTACGACGCGGTTCGCCAAGACGCCGCTGCATTCGTGCGCAAAGCGCTCGGAGAATGGGGATTCGACGGGCTTAAAATCGATGGACAACATTTGAACGCCGCACCGGCTTGCTTTAATAAAACGCATACGCACCAGGCTCCGGAAGATTCATTCGAGGGGATGCCGGCTTTTTTTGAAAATATTTGGAGCACGGCGCAAGCCACAAAGCCCGGGGCAGTAATAGAGATATGCCCCTGTGGTACGGGGTATTCGTTCTTTACGCTCCCCTATCTCAATATGACGGTGGCCGCTGATCCGGAAAGCTCCTGGCAAGTACGCCTGAAAGGCAAAACCTTAAAAGCGCTCGCCGGCGACAAGCTCGCCTATTTCGGCGATCACGTTGAACTGAGTGACGGCGGTACCGACTTCGCCTCGACCTTCGGCGTGGGCGGTGTCATCGGCACCAATTTCGCGTGGCCTCAGGCATCAGGAAAGAAAGATCCGAAACTTATTTTAACCCCCGAGCGCGAAGCGAGCTGGGGTAAGTGGACCGCGCTCTACCAAGACAAACGCCTAACCGACGGCGAATACTTAGGAGGCTTGTACGACATCGGCTTCGATAAGCCTGAGACCCACGTGATTCACAAAGGCGAAAAGTATTACTATGCATTCTATGCCAAGCATCACGCGGGCACCGTTGAACTACGAGGCCTCGACGCGAAAGCGTACCATGTCACCGACTATGTACACTCTAAGGAACTCGGACGGGTGCAAGGCCCCAGCGCACGGCTTGACGTGAGCTTCGATCAATCGCTGTTGATTGAAGTGACGCCGGAGTAGGACTTGCAAAGCTTAAGGACGATTTGTCTTGTCTTTACTCAACCTTAAGTTAAAATGACTATATTCAGTCCTTATTCGGTAACCCTTAATGCAAGAACAAATTATTAGCCTAACCGATTTCAAGACTTCCGCGAGCCGTTTGTTACAGGAGACGCGCGGGGGAGCCAATATCATCTTGACGCAGAACGGTTCGGCCAGTGCAGTGGTACAGGACTACGCAACTTACCGTAAGCAGCAGGATGCCTTTTTAATGTTGAGGCTGATGGTGCAGGGCGAGGCCGATGCACAGCAGAATCGTGTCACGCCGCAAAACAAGGTGTTCGACGGGCTTCGTGCGTCATTGTTGAAGCAGCAGCGTGGGTGATGCCAAGGCCTATCAGGTCTTGTGGACGCAAACGGCACAGCAAGATCTGACCGAGATCGTCGACTACATCGCACAGGACAGCGTCAATGATGCGTTGACAATCTTGCATAGACTGGAAACCAAAGCCGCGCTGTTAGTTAGCTTGCCCAATCGCGGCCGCATCGTACCTGAATTGTTGCACTCCGGCATCTCGCAATACCGGGAAATAATTAGTGCGCCCTGGCGCATAATCTACCGAGCGGGGAATAAGCAGGTCTCAATCATGGCTGTATTAGATAGTCGACGCGATCTACAGACTGTGCTCCTCAATCGTCTCGCACGCTGAGACCATTAGGACAATCCTCTGGTCAAGGTGATTCCACTGTCACATACGCTGGCGGCGTTTGACTCGCCGCCCCGCCCGGAATAGAGTCACTCCGAACGCGACTTGACAACATCAATAATCGGCAAATCGTGAATTTGCGCCCGCGACGATCAACTCCGTTGCTAAGCAGTCGCACCGCAGGGCGCGGCGCGGGCTGCAGGTCTCGAGCGGCCGTTCGCCGAAACAGGGGATACGCATGCGCTCAATAATCCAAAGAATCCATGGCTCCGTGACCGGCCGCCACCTGGTATTACCGCTGGCCGTCGCGGCCTTCGCAGCTGCGATGCTGCCAGGCACTGCGCGCGCTGAGAGCGAGCTCGCGGAAATCATCGTCACCGCACAACGCCGCGTCGAGAGACTGCAGGACGTGCCGCTCGCGATCACGGCGGTGACCTCGGCGGAACTGGATGAGCGCGGCGTTCGCCAGGCCGGCGACATTTCGGCTGCCGTCCCGAACATGATGCTCAACTCACCCTACGGCCCGGAGGCGCAGCCAACCTTTACGCTGCGCGGAGTAACGACGCAGGATTTCAGCGAGAACCAGAGCAGCCCCATCGCGATGTACGTGGACGAGGTCTACAAGAGCGTGGGCGCGGTGCAGGCCTTGCAGGTTTACGACCTAGAGCGCGTTGAGGTACTGCGCGGCCCGCAGGGTACGCTGTACGGCAAGAATGCCACTGGTGGCGCGGTCAGCTTCTACTCGAAGAACCCCAACCTGAACGGGTACGATGGCTATGTCACGGCCGGTGCCGGGAATTACGGTGCCTATTCGGTGCGTGCCGCCACCGGTGGCCCGATCCTCGACAACGAGCTTGGCTGGCGTGCCGCGGTGTTGTACGACAAGCGCGACGGTTGGGTCCACAGCGTCGTGCCTGGCGTCGAGCCACTTAACGGCGTCGACGCGCTCGCCGGCCGCTTCACTCTGATGTCCAAGCTGAGTGATCGCCTGACGACGACGCTCAAGGCCTCGATGAGCCGTTCGGGTGGTACGCCCTACGGCGCTCACGCACTCAACATTGACCCGAACGTCACGGGATTCAACGGCACTATCGGTTGGTTCGAAAACGGTGCGAAGTACGCAGTGCACAAGGATATTCGCAATGATAGCGTGTCGCTCAAAGTTGACTGGCAGGTCAGCGAGCACGCCACACTGACGTCTGTTTCCGGCTTCGATTACGGACGATGGTACGAGAAGAGCGACGACGGCGGGCTGCCTATTACGGCGCGTCTTGACGATCCGAATACGTACTTCTCGAGCGTCAACGCTTTCTCTCAGGAGTTTCGCCTCGCCTCGCACGACACCGGTGCGTTCGGGTGGCTGGCCGGCCTGTATTACGGACGCGAGAGCACGCACGCGACCGTCGAATTCCATTTTTTCGACGGCTACCCCGGCTCGTTTGTGCCGCCAGGCGCCAGCGCGCTGTATGGGTTTGACGAATACAACAGTTTTGATCAGATCAAGGACAGTAAGGCTGCTTTCCTTAACACGACCTTCGCGCTCGCTCCGACGGTGACGCTGCGAGCAGGCGTCCGAGTTACCAAGGATCAGGTATCGATCCGGGACTTTTATGCGCTCGAGGGCGGGTTACTCGCGGCGCCCATCGGCAACACTCCCGACGGCGGAACGACACTCTGGACACAAACGATTGGTGCGCTGGCACCGACCTACACTCACTACCAAACGGGGCTGGGCGCGCAGGGGCCTACCACCGGTCGAAGCCAGGACAACAATAACGTCAGCGTCAAGGTCGGGGTCGACTGGAAGCCTTCTGACGAGCTCCTGGCGTACGCCAGCTTCAGTCAGGGCTATCGAGGTGCCGCATTCAACGGGCAGGCCTTCAACAGCGAAAGCGAGCTCAACTTCGCAGATCCGGAGAAGCTCACCTCGACTGAAATCGGACTTAAGGCCGACCTGTGGAACCGACGCGGCTCACTCAATCTCGCGTTGTTTCACTACGACTACCGCAACCAACAGTTTCTAGATGCATTTTCGCTGCTGGGCGGTGGTACCGGTTTTCACACGATCAACGCTCCGAAATCGCGGGTTGATGGCGCGGAGATCGAATTCCGGGCCAAGGTGACTGACGATTTCGAGATTCGCTCGGGCCTCGGTCTGCTTAACAGCAAGTACCTGGAACTCGTGCTGCACGGAAAGGACCGTGCCGGAAACCGGCTGATCCAGGCGCCGAATTTCAGCGCGAGCATGGGTCTCGACTGGCGCTTCGCCCGTACGGCGGCTGCGGACTGGCGGATACTAGTGGACGGCAACTACTACGCCAAGCAGTACTTTGATGCATTCAATACCGAGCGCATCGCGCAGGCTGCCTACGGCGTCGCAAACGCCCGTCTGTCGTTCGACAGCACCGCAAAGCGCGGCCTAGGCGGCAGCGCGTGGATCAAGAATCTCACCAATCGCCAATACCTGGCTTACGGTTTGAATCAGAGCGATCCGGACACAGGCGCAATCGGATTCGACTACAGCCTCGTCGGCGAGCCGCGCACGTATGGAGTCGATCTGACGTACCGATTCTGAGTGCCCGCGATGATTTTAAGTTAGATTTTGCGGTGCCTTTTGCGGAGGCGGATGTCTGGCTACTGGGAGCCGATGGGCAAGGGATGAGCCCCGCAATCGGGACCGACAACAACCTGGGATGCACGGGTCGAATCAGCGTTGGGCCAAATGAGTTTGGCGATCGCCAGCGCCAAAGAATACGGTTCCGGATCACTCCGATTCGTCAAAACAATGACCGTGAAATACTGACGCGGATAGCGCACGATGACGGTACGGAATCCTAGCGTCTCGCCGGAATGCCACACCGCATCGCCAGTCACCCGCCATCCCAAAGCGTACGCGACGCTAGGGTCCGCTGTACGAGTCGCGGGCGTGAAAGCCAATCTAAGTGATTCGGCGCTCAACAGACGGGAGTCATACAACGCAGCATCCCACTTCCCCAAGTCGTCAATTGAAGAATAGATGCCACCATCGCCTAGTACAGCACTCGTCAGACTCTGATCTGTTCGCGTCCACGAGTGTTCCGCAACGGAATAGCCAAAGGCGCGATTGCTGATGGTCGAGATGCCCTCCTCATAAGCCAGCGTATTTTGCATCCCGAGCGGCGCAAAGATGCGCTCTTGCAGAAACATCGCGAAATCCTGGTTTGACGCTTGTCTAACGATAAGCGCTAGCAGCGCGTAGCCGCTATTGCTATAGCGAAAGCTCGTACCGAGCACGAAATACGTTTGATTTTGTGTTTCTAGCAAATGAAGGACGTCGGCATCGTGCAATTGGCGGGAGGTTCCGTCAGGGATAAGGTCCTCGTAATCGATAAGCCCCGAGGTGTGTGTGAGCAGATGCCGGATGGTGATTACCGCCGCGTGCGGAAGCATTGGCAGCCATTTTATAATCGCATCATCGAGCGAAAGGCACCCATCTTCTGCAAGTAGCAGTATCGCGGCTGCGGTGAACTGTTTGGTCATGGACGCGAGGCGATAGTTAGTGGCCGGAGTCGCTAAGGTGCGACTCTCCAGATCCGCAAGACCGTACGCGCGGCTAAAAACCACTTGCTCATTCCGAATGACAGAGACAGACGCACCGGGTACGTCGCCCTGATACACACGCATGAGCGAATCGATCGCGTTGCTGACCATCACGACCCCTCCAGCGTCCAACCCGGTCAACTCGGTCAACCGAACGCGACACGCAATCGCGCGAGGTCATCGCAACGAGTGTCAAGATCCGAGCGCCGTGCCGCGGTTCGGTAGTCGCGCAAGGTCTCCAAGGAACGCAGCAATATTTCGAGCGGCGGACCACTGGCAGTAATTGCTGCTAAGTGTTTTTCATCAAGCGCCTTGGCTGGCAGCGCAATAAACCGACTCACTAGCTGATCATGATGTTGCCTAGCCGTTTTTGCATATAGGTCGCACACCCGCAAGAAAGCCGCGCCATTGCGCCGAAACCATTCGCTGGCAGAGTGCCGCTCCACTAACAACAGGAATTCATCCAACAGGCTTCGATAGCGCATGCACTCCCGCAAGCGTTGTTGATCATCGGGAACCATGAATTGCATTTTATCAACCAGTAGTTGCGCATAGTAGGGATCGCTCGCTTGACATAATCCCAGCAACAAATCAATTTCATTGATTCCTGAGAAATCACCGGCGTTGGCGCCACGATATTCGGACCGCCCGACCCGATACGGCTTGTAATAGGGCCGCACGCTATAAAAGAATCGATCCACGTTAAGGTTAGCAAATAGGCGCTCGTTGACCGCAATCGCATCGTTCAGAGCATCGGCAGCCGCTTTAAAGGAATGCTCACTGACCGGATTGCTGACGCCGAGTTTCACGCTGCGGCGGAGTTCCTCGGCGGCACGCTGAAAACACAAGATTCCACGAGTGTTTTCATCAATGAACAAAAATTCATCCGCTAGATTGGTAAAGCTTTTGCGAACACCCTCGATGGCTTTATTGTGAGTGGATAGATGCGCAGTCGCAAAACGTGGCGCCATACCAATGGATGCGCCGACATGCATGGCTAAAGACGATGCTTCGACAAAGGGCGAGCGTTGTTCACGGGCTGGATTGGTCAGTTCGTGACGACGCAGAGCCGCCAGATACATGCCGACGTTGCCCAGCACGCTAAAGCCGCTCTCAAATCCATCTCCCGTGTTGCCTTCATGCCATAGTTCGATGACATGGGCGTGACCTTCATCGCGAAGTGCTGCCTTTATCGCAGCGCCAACTCCCTCGACATTGGCCCGGTCTGCTTCAGCGAAGTACAGGTTCTCCAGTTCGCTGTTCATAGCGACAAATGCGCCTCGAATCCAGCGCTCGAAAGCTTGGCTCGGGTTACTCACAATTGGTGCCCCTTTGTCATCGTTGAGTGGCATCTTAACTGGACCCGAGAGATCATACGAATATCAGTTTAGGCTAGCAGCGCGAGACTCAAGGAAAACCAATGAAACAACATTTTCGGATGCCACAGGGCAGCTATTTGCTGAGCCATTCGGTCGGATGTCTTCCCGTAGCCAGCGAGCATGCGCTGGCACGGCGCTATTTAAAGCCGTGGCAGGAATTAGGCGGGGACGCGTGGGCCGGGTGGTTGGCTGAAATAGAGCGGTTCCGGGGCGTGGTGGCGCGTCTGCTCGGAGTGCGGATTGACAATGTCTGCCCGCAAGCGAATGTTTCTAGCGCTGTTACAAAAATTCTTCACGGACTACCAGCTCGGCACGGTCGCAATCGCCTACTGCTCTGCGAAGAGGATTTTCCTTCAATCGGCTTTGTCCTTAAGGCCGCATCGAAAGTCGGCTATGAGCCAATATTTATTCCGCGCGGTGCGGCAGCCGAAGACTTACAAACCTGGCAAGCGGCTCTGGATGACCGCACACAATTAGCATTGATTACACATGCCTTCTCTAACCGCAGCGCGCGCCTGCCGGTCCAACAAATCACTCAAATTGCCCGCGAGCGCGGCGTTGTGACCATAGTCGATGCGACTCAGACAGTGGGTGTAGTACCGATTAATGTAGCGGACTGGTCGGCTGATTTTGTAGTCGGCTCAAGTGTGAAGTTTCTGTGTGGGGGTCCGGGTGCGGGGTTTTTATGGATGGCGGACAGCGCTATGGCGATGGCCGAACCTGTCGATACGGGTTGGTTTTCTCATGAAGATCCCTTTGCGTTCGACATTCATGAGTTTCGACCCGCCGCCAATGCTTTGCGTTTTTGGGGAGGCACGCCCTCGATTGCACCCTTCGTTCTGGCGAGCGCCGCAGTCGAGTTATTGCTCGGTATTGGAGTTGAAGCGATCTATGCGCACAATCAAGCGTTGATATCTCAATTGCACGATAGGGTGCCGAGCGCGGTAATCGCCTCGGCGCGCCCTTTAAATGCCCGCGCCAATACCGTGCTACTGCGAATCCGCGATGCAGAGCGAGCACAGTTAGCTCTACACAAGGCGCGGATATTCGCAGATCTACGCGATGGCTGTGTTCGCGTATCACCGCACCTGTATAACGATCTCAACGATCTTGAATGCTTAGTTTTAGCGTTGCAGCCGTATTTTTAATCGGCCGAGTACCCCGCGTGCGGAACCATACGCCCTACGCATCGAATTCTCAGGGTGTAGCACCTGACCGCCCGCCTCCACGTCAACTTCGATCAATCGCTTTTGATCGAATTGACGCCGGAATAGCGGACTAGAACTGGTACGACGCTCCAAGCGTGAAGAAGCGGCCGTAGGCGGTGTATCCCGCCCCGACGCCACTGGCGCTCTGACCGATTAATTGACCGGGTCCCCACGGTAACCGTGGGTTACCGTTCAAATAGGTGCGCGCAACCGAGTTAGTGAGATTTTTTCCTTCGACATACATCTGGAATTCCTTGGTGAACTTATAGTGCGCACTGGCCGTGACCCATTTGAACGGACTGGAAATAGCCGGCCAACCTTGAACCTCGGTGCACTGGGAGCAATAGAACTCGTAGCTTGAAGCATAGTCCCAGTTTATATCAGTGCTTAAAGGGCCTTTCTCATACAGCAATCCCGCCGAAATTGTCGTCGGCGGTACCGCATTAATTGCACCAACGGAATTACCGGTCTGATCGTAACTCTTGTTCGTGGTATGTGTATATTGAACGTGGATACCGAAGCCATTATCCAATAGGTGCTGCCACGCAAGCTCGATGCCGTAGTAATCGCTTCTATACCCGTTGGCCGGCGCCGTGACGATCCAATGGAAAGGGACGCCTGTCACTCCCGGTGTTCCCGGCGGCCCACCGACATATTTTAGCGTGGCCAGATCGACGTCGAACTGAGCTCCCGTATAGATGTCATCGCGGATTTTCTTACCGAAAACTGCTGCCGTTAGCGCGGAATGCGGCTGGTAGTACCACTCCACCGAAATATCCGCCTGCGACGCTTTAACCGGTCTCAGTCCAGCGGTTCCCGTGTAATTCAATATAGCTACCCCATTGATGGCTTGGTTACTCGATGTCGGTGCCAGGTCACTGAGGTTCGTGCGGGACATGGTTTTTGCCAGTGCGAATCGCACCTGCACTTTCTCTGGTACCGCCCAGTAATTAAGGTTAAGCGAGGGCAGAGGGATCACGTAATGCGTTTCAGAGGCTACGGGCAGAGACGTGGAATATTGCACGTTATAAGTCACAGTCGAAGCCGCATCGTTTAGCGTCCACAACGAGGTCGGTACCGCCACGTGAGTGGAGGCTGTGGTATTAGTGCGCACAATACGTAATCCTAAATTTCCAGACCAATCCGTACCGGCGAACAGAAGTTCGCCATAAAACGACAGCGATTTTTCGGTGACATCGTATGAATTAAACGGATTAGCCTGTGGCAGTGTTGCAGCAAAATCAAAAGGAGCTGCGCAGGGCAGCGTTGGGCAAAACTGCGGATTGGGCTTGCCGTCCAAACTTTTCAAGAATGCCAGCAGTTGGGTGACGTTCAATTGCGGCAGCGCGGTGGGATAAGATCCGCCAGCCCCTTGCATGAAATTCGGCGGATTGCTAAAGGAAATGACATTGAAGCCCTGGGAACCAAATGAATAGGGGTCACTTTGAACAGGACTGCCTGCGGTGTTGTACAGTGTTCCATACTGGCCTGAACCATTGGTCCAATCATTGCTGACGTCTTGGCGACTCTTTTCGCGTCGAGACTCGCCGACACCGAATTGGATTTTTTTGAACCACCCCGCTTCTACTGCGTAGGATCCGTCGAGGGTAAACCCCGTCACTTGATCGTGAACCGAGTAGCCATTAAGCCCCACATAGTGCGTTGACCAGTATTTATTATTATTGAGAAATCCTGAGTTCATTAGAGACGTGTACGAGCAAGAACCCGGATTCGTCAAACTATTGGTACCTTGTGGGCAGGTCGTGAGTCCCAGTTGAGTCGGCGGTACCAACACGTTGAGGCTTGGCAGGCTATTGGGAAGTTCGTTGAAAATTAAAGTATCTTGTGCAGTAGGCTGATTCGATACCAAGCCCGCAGTCACAAAAGTATCTCCTCCACCCTCGGGCCTATCGGCTTTTGAGCGATACACATCACCCGTAAAACTTAACTTGTCATTTGGATTCCAGGTGGCCTTCAGCCCAAACAGTGACGTGTCAACCACGCGATTGGTCGTGTTATTAACAATTTCTGGCTGAAAGGTATCCGATGTCACACCAGTAATCTGGCCGTTGTTAACTACGGGATTGCTCCACCGCGCACCGTTAATGTCCGAGGCAAAGAAATACGACTGGTTGTATCCGATCTGCGGATCTCTCAAACGCGTAAACAGTCCGTCCGCCACGAGTTTGAATTCCTCGCTTGGATGCCACTCAAAACTACCTGATATTGCATCACGCTTTTTCTTGTCAAAAATTGAACCGAAAGTAATGCAACAAGGCGATGCTGACTGGTCCAGGGTAACAACATTCGGATCGCCGGCCAAGCCACCAAACGGAACGGTCTGCGGCCCCCCGGTCGACTGATTGAAAGCGTTGAGCGCATCGGTACGCGTGTTATTTTCGGAATGCACTGCGCCCAATAAAAATCCCATAGTCCTATCGTCGTTGGTATTCGTTACAAACGCGGAGAACTTACTACCATGAAGATGCGACATGGAGTTGTAGTCCCCTTCGGCGTGTACTCCACCATGAAAGCCCGCGTTATCGAACGGACTAGCGGTACGCAAATTTACAGTCCCACCGATACTGCCTTCCAAGGCAGAGGCCTGCGCTGATTTAAGGACATCTGCCCCCGAGATTACTTCCGCTGGTAGCACGTCAAACGCCAGTTGGCGACCATCGTCATCGGTTGCAAGAATTCGATTATTCAGCGTAATGAGGTTGTACGAAGGTCCCAACCCCTGCACAGTAATCTTGAGTCCCTCACCACCAGTGGTACGGCTAATAGTGATGCCTGGCAAATGGCTTAACGAGTCCGCGACGTCAGCATCTGGAAATCGACCTAGCTCCAGTGCATTAATCGAGTCCAAAACAACCGACGCGTTCTTTTTCATTTCGAGCGACTTTTCCAAGCTCGCTCGTAAGCCGGTAACTACGATTTCTTCAAGGTCACTTGATTTAGTATCCGGTGTCTTACTGGACGTACCTGCGGTTTGCGCGAAGGCGTGGCTTTGCAAAAGCACTCCAATTGCGACAGCACCAATCGCTTGCGACAACGGTAATTGTGCCTTTAAATTATTCTTGGTCATTGCTATATCCCTCGCTCAAATATCTGTTAACTACTCAACTCTGTCCTCGTCGCCACCCGGCAAACCGACCCTCAATATGCTTTCGGACCCACAGTTTTCATGTCCTTCTTAGCGATTATCTTTCATTATCGTTGTTTTACTGTATATTTGGCGGCAGGTCAATAATTAAAAGGGAATCCAATTGTTAAACCAAAAACTCTGGCTCACCTACGCCCTGATAACCACCTTCTTTTGGGGAGTTTGGGGCGCATTTACCGGAGTACCCGCCCAGAACGGATTTCCCGAGACGCTGACCTACTGCGTTTGGGCGCTGACGATGTTGCCACCCGCTCTGTACGCCCTATCGCGGGTGGCCTGGAATATTCAAACGGATGGTAAATCGGTGCTGTTTGGCCTCGCCATTGGCTTGTTAGGCGCGGGTGGCCAGATGCTGTTATTTCACGCAGTGAGGATGGGTCCTCCCTACCTGATTTTCCCGCTGATCGCACTCTCACCCGTGGTGACCATCGTGCTATCGATGCTGCTGCTGAAGGAACGCGTCTCGCCGCGCGGTGCGATCGGCGTCGTTCTGGCGCTACTATCGCTGCCCCTGTTTGATTATACCGGTGAACATGCCACAGGCTTTGGCGCTTCGTGGTTTGTCTATGCGCAACTCATCATGACGGCATGGGGCGTGCAGGCGTATTTCATGCGTTTTGCTAACGGCTTCATGAACGCGGAAAGTATTTTTTTCTACATGACGATTACCGGTATTTTATTAATACCCGCGGCTCTGTACTTAACCGATTTCTCCCAGCCTATTAATTGGGGATTAAATGGGCCATATCTTTCAGCCTCCATTCAAATCCTTAATTCCGTCGGTGCGTTAGCGCTCGTATACGCCTTCCGCTATGGCCGCGCCATCGTAGTGGCGCCGCTCGCCAACGCAGGTGCTCCGCTCATTACCGCGCTCTTGTCGCTGATCATACTCGGCGTGATGCCTTCTTCACTCAAAGGTATCGGTATTGCATTAGCCTTCGCGGCCGCGGTCATCTTGGCGCTTGAACCTGACCAACCGATTGCGACCGCGCGGCGCTAGCCCTTCCAGCATTAAAAGATAACCTTAAGGAGTCATCGTGAGTTATCTAGTCGATCTAATAAAGCGACACCACGCGGGTTCACCCGTCGGCATCTTTTCAGTGTGTTCGGCTCATCCTTTAGTGATCGAGGCTGCATTGCGGCAAGCGAAAGCCAGCGATAGCCCTGCGCTTATTGAGGCGACTTCCAATCAAGTCAATCAAGACGGTGGCTATACGGGGATGCGTCCGGCCGACTTCCGTCAATTAGTTCTTGGAATAGCGGCCTCTGTAGGGCTGCCGGCGGACCGCGTTATTTTGGGCGGTGATCATCTGGGACCTAATTGTTGGCAGCATTTGCCGGCACTTGAGGCCATGGACAAGGCACAGATTTTAGTGGAGCAATACGTCGAGGCCGGATTTCATAAAATCCATTTGGATTGTTCCATGCCCTGTGCGGGTGATGTGTTACCGCTCTCTGATGCAGTAATTGCGACACGCGCCGCTCGTTTGTGTGTGGCGACCGAAAACGTATGGCGCCGCAAGGGAGGCGAAGCGCCGGTCTATATATTGGGCTCCGAAGTGCCCACGCCCGGCGGGGCACACGAATCACTCGATAAAATTCAAGTTACCGCGCCACAAGCAGCACTCGCCACCGTGAATGCCCACAAGTCAGCCCTTAGCGATTCAGGAATCGCCGAGGTCTGGCCGCGAGTAATCGGTCTCGTCGTGCAGCCCGGAGTTGAATTCGATCATGACAAAGTGGTCGAGTATGTACCGGAGCAAGCCATCAACTTAAGCGCCTTTATCGAAGCTCAGCCGACCCTGGTCTACGAGGCGCATTCGACTGACTATCAAAGCCAATCCGCACTGAAGGCCCTAGTCAAAGGCCACTTCGCCATTCTTAAGGTGGGACCTGGCGTAACCTTTGCGCTGCGCGAAGCGATTTGGGCACTCGATCAAATCGAGCGCGAGTGGCTAGGTGTCGCACGCTCGTCGCGTGTCAAAGAAACACTCATGGACGTGATGAAAGCGGATCCCAGCCACTGGCGCAAATACTACGAAGCCAGCGGTGAAAGCTTGTTGCTCCAACAACAGTACAGTCTCAGCGATCGAATTCGTTACTACTGGCCTGTAATATCAGTCAAAACCGCCGTGCAGAAACTTTTTGCTAACTTGGACGCGCATCCGCCCACGTTCGCCTTACTCAGCCAGTACATGCCAAACGAGTATCAAGCCATTCGCGAAGGAAAGTTGAAACTTACGGCGCGAGAAATAGTGATGCATCACATTGGTACCGTTCTTAATCAATACGCCGCAGCCTGCGGGGCTTAAAGGTTTAAAGCAATGACATACCTTAATTTAAGCGACGCGGATCTCAAAACTCGCAATGCGACTTGGACGGCGCAAGAAATCACGCACCAACCCGCCATGTGGCAGGCCACTCGCGACCTCATTGAAATGAACGCGCTCAAGCTTGGCGCATTCTTAAAGCCGTTACTTGCCAAGAAGGATCTACGAATCATTTTAACCGGCGCGGGATCATCAGCCTATATTGGACAATGCCTGCAGCCTGAGCTAATGCAACATTTGGGGAAACGCGTTGAAGCGATTGCCACCACCGACTTAGTAGCGGGTCCTTTGCAATGTCTGCAACCGGACGTGCCGACCTTACTCGTGTCATTCGCACGATCAGGTAGTAGCCCTGAGAGCCTTGCTGCGGTGGACCTTGCCGACCGTCATGTCAAAGAGTGCTACCAATTAGCCATCACCTGCAATGCGCAAGGTGAACTGTTTAAGCGCTGTTCAAATCGCCCGCATAGTTTCGCACTACTGCTACCCGAAGCGACCCACGATCGAAGCTTCGCGATGACCTCAAGTTTTAGTTCGATGCTGTACGCTGGCTATTGCACATTCGTGTCTGGGTCAGCCACCAAAGCATTCGTCGAGCGATTCTCAACAGCGAGTTCGGCCGTACTTGCAGGTATTAGCCAACGACTTCAAACAATGGCGTCGAAGCCGTTTCGCCGCGTGGTCTATCTAGGTAGCCGTGGATTGACGGGACTTGCCAACGAAGCTGCACTTAAATTACTCGAATTGACCGATGGCGGTATCGTGTCTATGTCGAACTCTCCGCTGGGCTTTAGGCATGGACCCAAAACTTTCGTCAATTCCGAAACTCTGGTGATTGTATATTTATCCAATGATCCTCTGACAAGACGCTATGATTTGGATCTCCTACGTGAGCTACGCAACGATGGCGTTGCCAGCCAAGTACTCGCGATTTCTGGCATATCCGGCGATGATGCGGATGCGGGCGATTGCGTTTTGATTCCCGGAATGAGCGCGGCAGGCGATCTCGAATTGTGTTTTCCTTATGTGATGTGTGCTCAAATTTATGCCTTTTACCGATCGCTCGAATTAGGCAAATCCCCTGACAACCCCAGCGCCTCCGGCACCGTGAGTAGAGTGGTTAAAGGCGTGACTATTCACGCTACATAAAGGAATTTGTATGTATCTCGGCGTCGATGGCGGAGGCACCAAAACCGCATTTCTGTTGCTTGATGATAAAGGTCAAGTGCTCGCCACCCACACGGGCGGTAGCTCGTACTACCCAGAGGTCACCCTAGAAGGGGTACGCGAGGTCATCCGCGAAGGCGTCACCGCCATATTGAATCAAACTAAACTTTCCGCAGACGCTATTAAGCACGCTTTTTTTGGGCTCCCCGCCTACGGCGAAGACAGCATCGAGGATGCCCGCTTAGCAATTTTGCCCAGCACGGTACTGAAACTAACGCAATACACCTGCGGCAATGACATGGTCTGTAGTTGGGCAGGCTCACTCGCCTGTGTCGATGGCATCAGTGTAGTCGCCGGTACGGGCTCTATTGGCTACGGCGAATATTTGGGCCTAAGCGCGCGCGCCGGGGGTTGGGGCGAGCTATTCGGTGATGAAGGCTCCGCCTACTGGATCGCGCGCGAAGGATTGACCGCGTTCTCACGCATGAGCGACGGTCGCAGCCCCAAGGGACCGCTGCACCAGTTATTCATGCAACACTTTAACCTACGCGACGCGATTGATCTTGCCGGGAAAATTAACAATCTACCGGCTAAAGAGCGCAGCACCATCGCTCAGATATCTAAATTGGTGAGCGAAGCCGCGCTCGCAGGCGATGACGCCGCGATGCGTATTTATGAGCGCGCGGCCGATGAACTCGCCGAGCTGGTGGCAGCCATTCGACGGACACTCCAGGTGCCGCAAAATCTTACTCTGCCCGTGTCCTACACCGGCGGTGTTTTCAATACCGGAAAACTCATCTTAGAACCCTTCAAGGGTGCGTTACTGAACGCCAATCTCGCGTCGGAACTGCGAGCACCCTTGCTACAACCGGTGGTCGGTGCCGCCCTGTATGCTGCACGCTGTAAAGGGGTTCGTTTTACGGACGACGTGATTCTTCAATTAGCGGGGGTCTAAGGTGCCAAATTGGCGCCCTAAAGCTTGGACGCGGAAGGCACCGAAACACTTGCAGCCTGCTTACGCCCCTACGATTCAAGTCCCACAAAAAGTATGCAACACCCGTTCTTCCGGGCGCGGTGGCAAAGCATAGTCCTCGAAACCCGGCTGGTCTGTATAAGGTCGTGAGAGTACCGCGAGTAATTCCTCGAACGGCTTAAAATCTTCACGCTCAAGCGCTGCACGAATAACCAACTCCACGCGGTGATTGCGTGGAATAAATACCGGGTTAGCCGATCGCATTAATGCTGCACGTGAGGCCCGCGCATCGGGCGGCTCGCGCTCCAAGCGTGAACGCCAACGCCCCAGCCAGTCGTCTAAGCCGCTCGGGTCAGAAAAAAGCCTGCCCGCGATAGCCGTGGTCTCCCCCGCGACATCGCACAGCTCACGAAACGTCAGCGTGAAATCAGCCTGACCGCGATGCATCGCGGCGAGCAAGTCACGCGCAAGTTGCAAATCACTCGGTTCATCAGTGACAAGGCCCAACTTACGGCGCATGCCCGCAAGCCAATGGCCCTCAAATCGCGAGGGAAACTCCTCAAGCACAGAAGTCGCTAATACAACCGCATTCTTCGAAGCCGAATCCGCATCGATAAGCGGCAGCAAAGTCTCGGCAAAGCGCGCCAAATTCCACTGCCCCGCCTGCGGCTGGTTTTCATATGCATAGCGGCCGCGGCTATCAATCGAGCTAAATACGGTCGCAGGGTCGTAACTATCCACAAAGGCGCAGGGTCCGAAATCTATAGTCTCACCCGACAGGGTCATATTGTCAGTGTTCATGACGCCATGGATAAATCCCACCTGCATCCAACGCGCAACCAACGATGCTTGCCGCTCGCACACAGCGCGCAGCAACTCAAGATACGGCCGCTCAGTTGTTTTTAATTCTGGGAAATGGCGAGCTATCACGTAATCAGCGAGTAACTTGATCGCCGCATGATCCTCGCGTGCGGCAAAAAACTGAAAGCTACCGACACGCACGTGACTTAAAGCCACGCGAGTAAAAATCGCGCCCGGCAACATCTCCTCGCGCGCCACCGACTCGCCCGTGGTTACCGCCGCCAATGCGCGCGTGCCAGGCACGCCCAAAGCGTACATCGCTTCGCTCACCAAATATTCACGCAGTACTGGACCCAACGCCGCTCGTCCATCGCCACTGCGCGAGTAAGGAGTCCTACCCGCACCTTTCAACTGGATCTCACGACGAATTCCTTCGCGATCTTGCGCTTCGCCCAACAGAATGGCGCGCCCGTCACCGAGTTGAGGGACGAAGTGCCCAAACTGATGCCCGGCATAGGCCATGGCAATAGGCTCGCTAGCGTCGATCACGGTATTACCCGAGAATACTGCAGCCAGTCCAATATCCTCAAGCGCACCAATATCTAGATTAAGCTGTGAAGCCAGCGCACGATTAAACTGAATGAGGTTAGGCTTAGGAACCGGCGTCGGCTTAACGCGCGCGTAAAAGCGCTCAGGTAAATTCGCGTAACCCTTTAGCAATCCAACACGCGAGGCGATATCCCCCGGCATAGCCTAACTGCCACCCAACAACTCATTGACCACGAGGGTCGCCGCCTGTTCAGGCGTCATTCCCGTGGTATCGATACGAATCTCCGCGGCGATGGGCGCCTCATAGGGACTATCAATTCCAGTAAAGTTCGCGAGTTTCCCAGCGCGTGCCTTTTTATAGAGCCCCTTAACGTCACGCTTTTCCGCAACGGCGAGAGGCGTATCCACAAATATTTCAATGAACTCGCCCGGGGCCATCATGTCGCGCACCATTTGTCGCTCGGCCCTAAATGGCGAAATGAAGGCCGTGATCACAATGATACCGGCATCGGTCATCAACCTGGAGACCTCGCCGACACGACGAATATTCTCCACTCGATCGGCATCGGTGAAGCCAAGATCCTTATTCAGTCCGTGCCGCACGTTATCGCCGTCGAGCATGAAGGTATGTCGATTCATGCGGTGTAGCTTCTTCTCCACAAAGTTCGCTATGGTAGATTTTCCTGCACCCGATAGTCCTGTAAACCACAGTACCGAAGGCCGCTGATGTTTCAACGCCGCTCGACCTTCTCGACTCACCTCGATGGCCTGCCAATGTATATTTTGGCTGCGTCGCAGGGCGAAGTTAATCATGCCCGCCGCCACCGTAGCATTGGTAACTTTGTCGATTAAAATGAACCCACCCAAATCGCGATTTATTTCGTACGGCTCGAACACCACCGGTTTGTCGGTAACAATATTCGCGACCCCAATCGCGTTAAGCTCCAAGGTTTTAGCCGCTAATTGATCCAGGGTGTTGACGTTAATTTGATATTTTGGCGCGTGCACACTGGCACCGACGGTCTGAGTAGCTAATTTCAACCAGTACGGACGGCCAGGCAACAAAGGCTCATCCGACAACCACACAAGAGTCGACTCGAACTGATCCGCCACCTGCGGAGGCGAATCGGCGGCGGCTATAACATCACCGCGCGAACAGTCCACTTCATCCGTCAAACTCAAAGTAACGGATTGACCCGCGACAGCATAGGGTAACTCTCCGTCAAACGTTACGATCCGACTCACCGTCGATGTTTTACCGGAGGGCAAGACTCGAATCTTGTCGCCGGGTTTAATCATGCCAGCACAAATTAACCCAGAAAAACCGCGAAAATCTAGATTCGGTCGATTGACCCACTGCACCGGCATCCGAAAGGGCTGCAATTGATCAACTGTGACATCGACCTCAACAGCCTCCAGATGCTCAATCAGCGCCTTACCCGTGTACCACGGCATCTTATTGGAATGCGACGCGATATTATCGCCATCCAGTCCCGAAATCGGTATGGCCACAAAATCATTAATGCCGATACTCGTCGCAAATATTCTAAAATCCTCCACGATAGCCTGGTACTTCACTTGATCATAACCGATCAAATCCATTTTGTTGACAGTCAAAACCAGGTTACGAATGCCGATCAAATGCGCCAGATAGGCATGCCTGCGAGTTTGAGTCAACACTCCTTTGCGCGCATCGATGAGTACCACCGCAAGATCCGCCGTTGAGGCACCAGTCACCATGTTGCGGGTGTACTGCTCGTGACCTGGAGTATCAGCTACGATAAATTTCCGTCTGTCGGTTGAGAAAAACCGATAGGCGACGTCAATAGTGATGCCCTGTTCTCGCTCGGCGGCCAAACCATCCACTAGCAATGCAAAATCGATATTCTGGCCCTGGGTGCCTAGGCGTTTGGAGTCAGCTTCAAGCGCCTCAAGTTGATCCTCAAGTATCATCTTAGAGTCGTATAGCAAGCGTCCAATTAAGGTCGACTTACCATCGTCAACACTGCCGCAGGTAATAAATCGCAGCAAAGTTTTATGTTGATCCTGCGCGTAGGTCTCGTGCGCGCCCTCCGCGTTAACTTCGCCAACCATCAGAAGTATCCCTCTTGTTTTTTCTTCTCCATACTTGCACTCTGGTCGTGATCAATAGCCCGGCCATAACGCTCAGAAGTTTTCGTGAGTAACATCTCACGAATGACATCAGGCAGCGTCGCAGCAAGACTCTCAACCGCACCGGTGAGGGGATAGCAGCCCAAAGTGCGGAAACGAATAGAACGCAACACGGGTGTCTCGCCCGGATTTAAAGGAAAGCGCTCATCATCAACCATCAGCATTTGCCCGTCGCGCATGACCGTGGGTCGCGGAGCCGACAAATACAAGGGCACAATCGCAATATTCTCCAACAGGATGTACTGCCAAATATCTAACTCAGTCCAATTGGAAATGGGAAACACGCGAATGCTTTCGCCCTTGGCCTTTTTGGTATTGAACAAATGCCACAACTCCGGCCGTTGCTGCTTCGGGTCCCAGCGCTGGGCGGCAGATCGAAATGAAAAAATTCGCTCTTTCGCACGGCTCTTCTCTTCATCACGACGCGCGCCTCCAAAAGCGACGTCAAAGCCGTGTTGGACAAGCGCTTGCTTGAGTCCTTCGGTCTTCCATAGCTCGGTGTGTAGAGCCGAACCATGTTCAAAAGGATTAATGCCACGCCGCTTGGCCTCAGGATTCTGATATACGATCAAATGCATACCCGTGTCACGCGCCATTCGATCACGGAATTCGTACATAGCGCGAAATTTCCAAGTCGTATCGATGTGCAATAACGGAAACGGCGGAGAACTCGGATAAAACGCTTTGCGCGCCAAATGCAGCATGACCGCCGAATCCTTGCCGATGGAATACAGCATTACCGGCTTTTCCGCTTCAGCCACCACTTCACGCATGATGTGGATAGCTTCTGCTTCGAGACGCTGTAAATGCGTCAACGTGATTTTTGCTGCGACCATGAGTCCTTCTTTCAACTAAAATTAAGTACGCCGAGCCAGTATATTCTCGGCTTGCCGCAGGTGAGGAATGTCGACCATCTTGCCGTCGAGTGACAGCGCCGCTACCCCCGGATTTGCTGCAAATAACGCCACCACCCTTGCGGCATGCGCAATCTCAGCAGCGCTCGATCCAAAACACTCATTGATGACAGCTACTTGATCGGGATGTATTGCAAGCTTACCGGTAAAACCATCGCGATGCGCTTCGATACAAGCCACGCGCAAGCCGGCAATATCCCGAAAATTGGCAAACAACGTATCAATTGCCGGCACCCCAGCAGCGTGTGCACCGAACAGACAAAGCGAACGCGCTAGTTGAAAAGGTGAAGTCCACGCTCCACTCGAGTCCTTATTCGCAGTAGCACCCAACGCGGCGCCCAGATCTTCGGCACCCCAAGTCATCCCATATAACCTCGACCCGCAACTGCCAAAGCTATTTAAAGAAAACAACGACTCCGCAGTCTCGGTCGCGATCGGCAGTATCTTGATTGCAGCCCGAACAACGCCATAAGCTGCTTCTAGTGCGTCCAGGTAATGAGCCAATTGCATCACATCGGCAGACGACCGAGTCTTAGGCTGAATAATTCCATCAGGCGCCAAAGGAACTACCGCCTTTAGATCCAGCAACGCATCCACAGTATCCAGGGAATTGATTCGCACCCACAATTGCTGCTGAGTGCGATCGGGATGTTCAGCCAGAAACTCAGCAATACGCCCACGCGCCGCCGGCTTTTCATTGACCGCTACCGCATCTTCAAGATCAAAAATAATGATGTCTGCTTTCGAGCTTTCGCTCTTAGCGAGTTTCCGATCACTATCTCCCGGAACAAACAATAAGGAACGCGCGCTCAAACGGCAGGCTTCCGATGCATAAGAGCCGAGCGTTTACAGGTCGCCACTAACTCATTGCGCTGGTTAAAAGCACGATGAGCAAATACCACGATCCCGTTTTTGGGACGCGAACCACTGGCCCGGGTCTCCAGCACTTCTGATTCCACCCGAACCGTATCACCGTGAAATAACGGTTTGGGAAAACGGACTTCATCCCAGCCTAGATTTGCCACCGTAGTCCCTAAAGTGGTGTCACCCACGGAAATGCCCACCATCAATCCTAAGGTAAACGCGCTATTCACAATCCTCTGACCAAACTCGGTTTGAGTACGACAATACTCTTCGTCCAAATGCAACGCAGCCGGATTGTGTGTCAACGCCGAGAAAAATACATTGTCCGCCTCAGTCACGGTGCGCCTAATCGCATGCGTAAATAGCTGCCCTATCGAGAATTCCTCAAAGAAAAGTCCTGGCACGTTTTCACTCCAACCTATAAATACAGGCAGCCCACCATGTCATAGCTCAATTAAGTTACGGCTTTACGTTAGCACGAAAAAAGGCGCACAAGCCCACTTCATTGATCGTGCCGGCAGCGAGTTCAAGAACCGCTTGCGCCGCCGCTTCCTCACTCGCCGTGAAACAATTGCCATTGAGTTCGAGGAAGAGCACACCCACCACAAAGCCGGTGCGCTTGTTGCCGTCGACAAAGGGGGGATTTTGCACGATGCCTGCGGTGTACAGCATAGCGAGTTCAATGATGTCGGAACTGGCGTAAGCGAAATGATTGAGCGGTCGTCCCAGTGCGGAGTGGAGCAACGATTCGTCGCGCAGACCTGCGGCACCTCCATGCTCGATTAGCTGCCGGTCATGGATTGCGCGCACCAAGACATCATCGATCCAGACCGGCTCGCTCATTTCGCTAGAACATGGAGCGTGTTCCGATAACGCGACATGATCTCTTCAGCCTTCGCCATCTTCTTTTCGAAGGCCGGATCGAAGGGTGTGATACGGTAAGTATTGTTTGGCCCCTCGATCAGGAACACTTCCTCGCCCTCGCTGACGCGAAGGCGATTAACCACTTCCTTCGGCAGCACCAGCCCGAGCGAATTCCCCACTTTGCGAACCTTGAGCGCGACCATAACTCACCTCGTTCATTGCCTTACTGATCGATTCCCGCATCGATACGGGGTGACGTTTGGCTTCGTCTCCAAAACTACACGTTACCACAATGGTAATAACAATTGGCTTTAATGTAAGGCGCCCTTCACAAACCACATGTTTTTTCTCTTTTTTAAATCAAATCTAGGGTCATTACCCAAGATCACCCAAAAATAAGCTTCTCATCGTGGTTGTCGCTGGCAAGCGTTAGAATCAGGCATCGCGAACATAATTCTTATGGAGAGAGGCATGTATAAATTTCGTTTCGTTCTTTTTGCTGTGACCGCTGCGCTACTGACCGCCTGCGGCGGTAGTAGCTCGCCAACCTCAATTACCACCAGTTCCACGGCTCGTGGCACTCTATCGGTTAATCCGCCCTTTCGTATTGCCTCGTTGAGTGCTCCGGCATTTCAAGCCGCCTTGAGCGCCAGCGCATCGGGTTCGCAACTCTTACAAATTGCTGGCGCTCCCACCTGCGGCGTGGATTTTTACTACCTTAAATTTTGGACGGTCGGGGGAGCGAATGAACCCACTCAGTCGTCAGGCGCTTTGATGGTGCCAACCGGACCCGCGTCCACGTGCTCCGGTGCGAGGCCAATTGTGGAGTATGCGCATGGTACGAACACCGATAGGACCTTGAATATTGCGGACCCTACCAATCCCTCTAATACCGAAGGCGCGTTAATTGCGGCCATGTTTGCCGCGCAAGGATACATCGTGGTTGCCCCGAATTACGCCGGCTACGATATTTCGACTCTGGGTTATCACCCCTATTTAAACGCCGTTCAACAATCGAGCGAAATGATGGACATATTAGCGGCCGCTCGCATCGCGTTGCCCAAAACCCAAACATCCAGCACCAGCGACAACGGCAAGCTATTTCTGACCGGGTATTCGCAAGGCGGTTATGTGGCGATGGCGACCCAACGCGCGATGCAAGCGGCCAACCAAACGGTTACTGCGGCAGCACCCATGTCGGGCCCCTATGCCTTAGAGACATTTGGCGACCTGCTGGTCTTTGGCTATGTGAACTTAGGGTCGACCGTGTTCGCACCACTTCTGACCACTAGCTATCAGCATGCCTACGGCAATATCTATGCGGCAACCACCGATATTTATTCGCCCACCTATGCGGCCGGCATTGATACGCTGTTGCCAAGCAAGAACTCCATTGACTACATATTCTCGAACAATTTGCTGCCGCTGACTGCGGCGTTTAATATCGTGACGCCGACGGTTGCCTCATCCTTGGTGCTAACTCAGTTATTATTGGAACCCAGCGATCCCAAAAATCCGTTTACCCCGCTATTCGATTTAGGATTCGGCACGCCCTATTTAATCAATAATGATTATCGCGTGAGTTATGCGGCAGACGCTGCAAGCAATCCGGACGGTGGAGTTCCTAATCCTGTCACTCAATTACAAGTCCTTGGTGTTCCCCTCGCCGCTACAGCGCCCACACAGACTTTTCGGTTGGCGCTCTATAAAAACGATCTGCGCAATGGTGGCTGGACGCCCACTAGCCCGACACTGCTTTGCGGCGGCGAGAACGATCCCACCGTATTTTTTCAGTTCAACACCGGCGTGATGCAGGGATTTTGGAATAGTCTATTACCGAGTCTGTTCACGTCGCACCTGGTCTCGGTGCTCGACCTGGATCCTAAAGGTGGCCCTGCCCCCAATGACTCATACGCGCCGATTGAAGCGGGTTTCCAAGCTACCCAAGCGGGCCTACTGGCCCAGCTGATGGCCCCGCCGCCGGCGGGTCCCGGCGATACATTGATCGCGGCGGAGCAAGTATTGACCCAAAATTACCACGAAGCGGTGGCACCTTTCTGCACGCTAGCCGCCCGCTCGTTCTTCAACCAGATCTTAGGAGGATAAGCCATGACGACACCTAAAAAATTAGCCGCCAGAGCTACCTCCGCACTCGCCCTGCTCCTGGGTGCCGCTGCCCTGCCGGCCTTCGCGGATGACAGCGCTAGCACCTATGACAACAGTCTGCGTTTAGGCCTTTACGCAGTGTTCTACCACTCAACGGCCGACGATCTAACGGGTCCTTATGTTCCCCCTGCTACCGCCACCTCCCCTGGGGTTAATTTCAAGGCCAAAGACGTCAATACGCTGTATTTGGCCTATGTCAGACGGCTATCGCCGCATTTTGAAGCCGAACTTGCACTAGGTTTGCCGCCCTTGACCAAAACCGAGGGTAAGGGACCTGCGACCTTAGGCTCAGTGCCTTACAATGGTCAGGTCATCTCAACCGCGAGATGGTTCGCGCCGACGGTCCTACTCAACTATAAATTCTTGGACGAATCCGCCAAACTACGCCCCTACATAGGCGTTGGCGTCAACTACACCAGTTTTTACGATCGAAACTCTACGGCCGCGGGCAATGCTGCCAGTGGAGGTCCCACAAAAATCTCACTACCGTCCTCGGTGGGGCCGGCGGGTACGGTGGGCCTAAGCTACCGGGCTGCCGAGCATTGGAATTTGTATGCTTCCTACTCGATCACTCAGGTCAAGACTAAGATCACCGCGAATACGGCCGGAGTGATTCGCACTTCGCATATTAGCTTCGGCCCACAGGCCTTGGTGATCTCGGCTGGCTATTCATTTTAAAGTGTTAGCGCGTTTTTGACTGTTAACGATAGAAGATGCCTATCGAAGGGATAGGCATCTTCGTTTGACTTAAAATAGCGGAAAGGACTACCGTCGCCGCTGTATCGCAAACCCTCTAATTATTAGGGTTGTATTCAATTTAAGGAGTTAATCATGGACCTCAAAGGTAGCAAGACTGAACAGAACCTCAAAGACGCGTTTTCTGGGGAATCCCAGGCAAACCGTCGTTACTTGTATTTCGCGGCCAAAGCCGATGTAGAAGGCCTCAACGACGTCTCTACCGTATTTCGCTCAACCGCTGAAGGCGAAACCGGCCATGCACACGGTCATTTGGAATATCTCGAAGCTGTCGGCGACCCCGCCACTGGTCTACCGATTGGAGCCACCTCACTGAATCTGAAGGCTGCCATTGCAGGCGAGACTCATGAGTACTCGGATATGTACCCTGGGATGGCGAAGACGGCGCGAGGCGAAGGCTTCGGCGAAATCGCTGATTGGTTTGAGACCTTGGCAAAAGCTGAGCGCTCACACGCCAATCGCTTTCAAAAGGCTTTTGATAGTCTTTAGTCGTCTTTAACAGCGCGCACTTCGCGCTTTCACAGGTGGCGGCAGGCATAGCACTTAATAGTCGCAATATCTGTCGCCCCATTTTTTTCACCGTTCAGTAATTGCCACCTAAGAGCATCGTAACCATGGGATCGGATCAAAACGGACCTCCAGCACGCGAAGGCAGTCTTGAGGCACCCACGCGACACGCGTTGGATTGGAAAAACCCTGAATTTTATTCAGAACCCGCCGTTTTTAAAGAGATGGAACGCGTATTCGATATCTGCCATGGCTGTCGTCGCTGCTTTAGCCTTTGCAACTCCTTCCCAACCTTGTTCGACGCGATCGATAATTCTAAAACCATGGAATTGGACGGCGTAGCGAAGCCTGTTTATTGGGAAGTCGTCGATCATTGCTACTTATGTGATATGTGCTACATGAGTAAATGCCCTTATGTTCCGCCGCATGAATGGAATGTGGATTTTCCGCACCTAATGCTGCGTGCCAAAGCCATTAAGCACCAAAAAGGCGAGACCAAACTCACCGATAAGATCTTAAGCGCAACTGACGCCGTCGGAAAATTTGCCGGAATTCCCATCGTGGTCCATGCAGTGAACGCGGTTAACCGCACGACCATAGGTCGCAAGGTTTTAGATAAAGTCTTAGGGGTGCACCCAACAGCGCCCATCCCCACTTATCATTCGCGTACCTTACGCAGTCGTTTAAAGGGGCGCACTGCGTCCACCGAAGCCGCTGAAGCCGCTGAAGCCGCTGAAGCAGTCGGCACCACCCGCGGCAAAGTAGCTTTGTTTGCGACGTGTTATGGCAATCGCAACGAGCCGGAACTCGGCGAAGATTTGGTGGCGTTATTCGAACACAACAATATCGAAGTAGTCATCGCCGAAAAGGAAAATTGCTGCGGAATGCCTAAACTCGAACTCGGTGATCTTGATGCGGTAGCCAAACTTGCAGAAGTCAATATTCCTGCGCTTGTCGCCATGATTGACCGAGGCTACGACATCGTCGCCCCCATTCCCTCCTGCGTGCTGATGTTCAAACAAGAGCTGCCGTTGATGTTCCCCGAGGATCCCTTGGTGCATAAAGTCAAGGCACACATCTTTGATCCTTTTGAATATCTTATGATCAGACACAAGGGCGGCAAGTTGCGCACGGACTTCAAAAAACCGCTAGGCAAAGTGGCCTACCACGTGGCCTGCCATTTACGGGTACAGAATATCGGCCTTAAAACTCGCGATGTGCTTTCACTGGTCCCCGATACCACGGTGGAGGCAATCGAGCGCTGCTCGGGACACAATGGCACCTACGCGGTGAAAACCCGATTTCGCGACATTTCCATGAAAATCGGCAAGCCGGTGATGCAACGAGTCGAGGCCAGCCACTGCGATTACTACGCCAGCGACTGCCCTATGGCGGGTCATCAAATAGAAAGTGGCCTTACCGAATCCCGTCCACCTACCCATCCATTGAAATTACTCCGTATCGCGTACGGAATATAAAAGAGGCTTTTATCATGCAAAAATTGCGACCCGAAGATCTACTCGGCCTTGAAAGTTACGCCAAACAGCGCGACCACTTGCGCAATGAAATCATTGAATACAAACAACCCCGTAACGTTGCGGTAGGACCGAATTGCAGCCTGTGCTTTGAAGATAGAAAAACCATACAATACCAAGTACAGGAGATGCTACGCGCCGAGCGCGTATTTGAGAGCGCGGGAATTCAAGATGAGCTGGACGCGTACAATCCTCTCATTCCCGACGGCAAGAACTGGAAGGCGACCATGCTGTTGGAATACCCCAACCCTGAAGAGCGGCGCGTGGCGTTAATGGCCTTAAAATCGGTCGAGAATCGATGTTGGGTGCGAATCAGCGAATTGGACCGTGTGTTTGGGATAGCCGATGAAGATCTGCCGCGCGAAAACGCGGAAAAAACCTCGGCGGTGCACTTCTTGCGCTTTGAACTAACCGGCTCAATGGTCGCGGCGCTCAAGGCGGGTGCCTCGCTCAGTGTCGGTATTGACCATCCGCATTATCGCCATGATTTAAGCCCCGTGCCGACACCGACCCGCGAAGCGCTATGTGCTGACTTGGATTAGTCGCCCGAGGTACAGTCCTTGCCATATCCAGCGATTTGCACCCGAAATTGCGCGAGCTTTTCGGGTCAGCTGGAACGACAATATGGATATGCCTAACCGATACTTGCATGTCCCGTTCCACGACAAAGACGAAGCTAAGCGCCTGGGTGCTCATTGGGATGATGCGGCAAAACTCTGGTATGTCCCTGAGCGTGTTGATCTAGAACTCTTCACGCGCTGGCAACCCGAGGAGAATGGTCCCAACATGCGGGCTGATTATTATTTTATCGCTGCTACAACACGAATCTGCTGGCATTGCCAGAAAATCAGCAAAATCCATGGCTTCATACTGCCGCCTGGATCGCAACACCTATACATCGCCGACGACCCCAAAGACGATGAATGGGAATCTCTTCATGCGCCTTCATTGATTAGTTACATCACAGATTTAACGACATCCGTTAGCGCACGAATGGCCGAACAGTCTAAGCACTACCGAATAACCTATAGCGATACGACGCAATCATTTTATTGGATGAATCGCTGCGAGCATTGCGGATCCAATTTCGGTGACTACACGACTTTTTGCGAACTCGGCCAAGGTTTTGGACCGCTCACCCCCGAGGAGGCGGTGCTTATTAAGCTCACCCAAATAGACGAACCCTTCGCCGCACACGTGGGCACTCACTCCATCGGCATTGAACTATTTGAGTACATGCAGCGCTGACCTGTGCATTATTTTTGCGAAACTATTCCCTGGCGCGAGGTTCGGCCCCAGGACTGACGTCCCGTCAGGAATGTCCACCAACCCCATACGGCCCCCGCGTGTCGCAATAACTGGAAACTAAACGGTTCCAATAAGGCTGCTAATAAAGCCTTCCCATAGCTAATGGGATGATCACCGCCGGTCCAACGACGATAGACACCGAGTATCCAAAGATGGAATACCAAGTCAATTACTACCTTACTTAGCATGATTAGAATAATGGGCAAGGCCACCCGTAATCGCCCCAGTCCAATCGCACCAATCAAAATTCCGAAAGCAGTCAGTCCATAAATAGGTTGCAGCGTATCGAGCACTTTGACCGGCATCATGGCCTGCCCTAACCAGCCGAAGCGCACATTGCCCGTCATATCGCGGTTCCAGCGTTGCGTCTGCAAGAAGCCCGCAAACCACCGTCGCCGCTGGCGCAAAAATGTTGCCAGAGTCTCAGGTGCATCGGTACGTGCTCGGGCACCGCCTAGCACCCGCACCGTCCAGTTAAGCGCATGGTTGACGCTGTGGCGATGTAATCGGTGGATCAATTCGTAATCCTCGACCAGACAGCTCGGATCGAACCCCCCAACCTCAATCAATGCCTCACGCCGAAAAGCGGCAAACGCACCAGAAATAAGCAGCAATGAATTAAGCTGCATCCAGGCGAAACGCGATACGAAATTACGAATGTATTCATAGCGCTGAAACCACTGAAAAAAACGCCCCGCAAGGCTACGACCACACACGGGCGTCAAAACACCTGTGGCCGCAACCAGATTTAATTCCGTAGCAAACGCCGCGCGCATGACTGCTACGGCATGTTCTTCGCACAAAGTGTCCGCATCGACGGTGAGAATAATATCGGTATGTGTAAAGTCGATTGCCGTATTGAGCGCTCGCGCTTTACCCCCTTGTGGTAGGCGTAGCCATAGCAATTCCGGCCGACCTTCCGCGTATCGCCGCTTGCCGGGCGCAAGCCCATAGCGACGCGCCAACATATCCGCCGTGCCGTCGGTTGAACCGTCATCCGCGATAACGATCAAATCAGGCGTATCTTGCTGACCGAGTAAGCTCTCTATCGTGATGGGAAGCGCTCGCTCCTCATTGTGTGCGGCAATAATAACGCCGACACTCGGACCAATGCTCTCCCGCACGAAACCTCTAGGCGCTACGATCCACTTAAGCTGCGATGCCGTGAAGAACAATAAAAAAGTATCGTAAGCAATATAGGCCAATCCCACCGACCAGCTAGCAATTCCCTGACGGAAAAATGCCTGAGCGAGCAGTGCCAAAAACGTCAGTAGCGCGCCCAGAGAGATCAAGGTGCTGCGCATCGAAACCGGACGCGGGTTCAGGCGCGGCGATTCTAATTGAAGTGTTTGGAATAAATTGGGCACCTACGTAGTCTCATTTTGTAAACGCGCAGCATAAGGGCAAGCTAACAAGATTGCCCGCGTGAATATAGATATACTACAGAGTGGACATTGTAGGAACATTGCATGACTCTGGAGGATAAATACACTCGGCCAGCCATAGTTTTACATTGGCTTATCGCACTTGCTATCGCGATAAATTCAGGAATGATGCTGGTGTATGACGATGAACAGCGGACACGCACATTGGTGGACTTGCACAAATCTATTGGCATTACCATGTTGGGCATGGTGTTACTGCGCATACTCTGGCGCATCGGGCACCAACCGCCCGCCCTACCCACCCACTACAAACCCTGGGAACGCGCGCTCGCGCACGGCGTGCATGGTGCATTGTATTTAATTATTTTAGCCGTGCCGCTCACCGGATGGTTGCACGATTCAGCCTGGAAGGGTGCCCCCACCCATCCGCTCTCACTGTTTGGCACCATCCCATGGTTTAGGATCCCACAAGTCATGGCAATGCAGCCAATCGAAAAAGAACATTTTCATAAAATTTTAGGTGAGTGGCACGCCCAAAGTGCCTATTTACTCTACGCGTTGTTCTTCGCGCATGTGCTCGGCGCGCTCAAACACCAGCTCTTTGATCGAGAAAAAGAGCTGCAGCGGATGTGGTTTTAAGCTCGCGCCGCATCATGAATCTTCGCCATCAGTCATTTGAAAACCTAAACACTTCGTTAAAAAAACTATTCGGTTTCGATGCCTTTCGCCCAGGGCAAGAGGCCGTGGTGCAAGATGCCCTGGCGGGCCGAGATCTGTTGGCGCTCATGCCCACGGGCGGCGGCAAATCCCTATGCTTCCAACTCCCCGCACTGCTGCAACCGGGAGTCACCGTGGTCGTCTCGCCGTTGATCGCCTTAATGCAGGACCAAGTTCGTCAATTGCTCGACAATGGCATCCCCGCGACTTTTATCAATTCGAGCTTGGAGCATCGGGAAATAGCTGAGCGGACGGCAGCCCTCATGCAGGGCAAATATAAACTCGTATACCTTGCGCCCGAACGGTTGTTGCTCGCGGATTTTTTGATTCATGTGCTAGATAGGCTGGCGAGCAAACATAGCCTCAATGCGTTCGTCATTGACGAAGCCCATTGCGTCTCAGAATGGGGACACGACTTTCGGCCCGACTACCGCCAACTGTCCTCATTGCGCAAGCGCTATCCAACAGTACCGGTACTCGCCTTCACCGCTACGGCGACCCCGCGCGTACAAGCGGATATCGTTACACAGCTCGCGTTGCGCGAACCCGCCGTGCACCTTACGAGCTTTAATCGCGCAAATTTGCACTACAAAGTTCGACCTAAGAATCAACAAACCTATCCCGAACTCCTGGCGCACCTGCGTGACTCTGGAGGCGCCGGCATTGTCTATTGTCTCTCGCGCCGCCGCGTCGATGAATTGGCTGCAAAATTGAGCGCAGACGGACTGCGCGCCCGTCCCTATCACGCCGGCCTTGACGCTGAAACTCGGCGCCACAATCAAGAAGCCTTTATTCGCGATGACGTGCAAGTCATCGTAGCGACCATCGCTTTTGGCATGGGTATCAATAAACCCGACGTTCGGTGGGTCATTCACTACGACTTACCTAGAACCCTCGAAGGCTACTACCAAGAATCGGGACGTGCCGGGCGCGATGGCGATCCCGCTCACTGCATCCTATACTTCGGGGCGGCTGACATTGGCACGGCCGAGTATCTCATTCAGCAAAAAGTGGACCCCATTACCGGCGATCCACTCGTCGAAGAACAACGCGTAGCGCGTGAGCAACTACGCAACGTACTTAGCTATGCCCAGTCTAGCGATTGTCGGCGCACCGTTCAGTTACGTTACTTGGGTGAGGTTTATCCTGGAGCGTGCGGGGCCTGTGACAATTGTTGCGTTCCGCGCGATCTGCAAGACGTTAGTACCGATGCGCAGCAATTTTTATCCTGCGTCGCCCGACTCGCCGAACAAAGTCAACGATTTGGGGCCGCCTATCTCATCGAAATTTTATTAGGCCTTGCATCTGAACGAATTCTAGCCAGGGGTCATAGCAATTTAAGCGTATACGGAATCGGTAAGCATCGAAGCCTAGCTGATTGGCGCTTGCTGGCGCGCTCACTCGTCCATCAAGGACTGGCAGACGAAACCTTAGACGCCTATCGGGTCTTATCGCTCAACAACAAAAGCTGGGAAATTTTACGCGGTGCACGGGCAATGGTCATGGCGCGTCCGATCAAAACAGAGCGTAAACGTAAAGGATCCGGGCCGAGGGGTGCATCGGGGGCGGTGTCGGGGGCGGGAGCGGGGGCGGGAGCGGTGTCGGGGGCGGGAGCGGTGTCTGCGTCCGGGTCCGAGACCTCGCTTTTTGACCGCCTACGGGCGCTGCGCAAGCAACTGGCGGACGACGCGGGTATTCCGCCCTACGTAGTTTTTCATGACGCCACGCTGCGCGCAATGGCTGAACGCCGCCCCATGACCTTGGATCAATTCGCGCATATTCCGGGGGTCGGGCAAGCTAAGCTGGCGCGCTACGGTGAGCACTTCGTAGCCGCCATCGGTCACGCAATCAGCTCAAAGTAACGCTCACGGGGCAATGATCGCTGCCCGTGATATCGGCGTGAATTGCGGCGCTATTAACCCCAGCACGCAACGCGGCTGAGACCAGCACATAATCAATTCTCCACCCAATATTGCGTGAACGTGAATTGGCAAAATGACTCCACCAAGAATAATGCCCATTTCCTTTAGTAAATAATCTGAAGGTGTCGACAAAGCCGGCGTCCACCATCTTTTGAAATCCTTCGCGCTCCTCATTCGTAAAGCCTTTCTTACCAACGTTCGATTTTGGATTTGCCAAATCTAATTCGGTATGGGCGACATTAAGGTCGCCACAAAAAATGACCGGTTTCATTTTCTCGAGATATACGACATAGGCCAAAAACGCAGGGTCCCACGCCTTATAACGCAACTCTAAGCGACTTAAGTCCTCTTTAGCATTAGGGGTATAAACCGTCACCACAAAAAACTTAGCATACTCGGCGGTCATCACCCGACCTTCGGTCGCGCTATCGCGCTGCATGCTGTCAATCAAGGCATAGGACTTGGCAAAATCAATTGGAAAGCCATTGGTTACATTAATGGGTTCTTGTTTGGAAATTATCGCGGTACCGGAGTAACCTTTTTTAACCGCCGAATTCCAGTATTCCCGATAACCTGGTAGGTCGATTTCGATTTGCGATCGCTCAGCCTTGGTTTCTTGGAGACACAGAACATCCGGCTGGTGCGCCGCTAAAAAGGGCTGAAACTCATTTTTCTTGAGCACCGCACGTATTCCGTTCACATTCCACGAGTATACTTTCATATAGCCTATCCCTATCAAATAAATAGATACAATCGTCTTTATAAATCGACAAAGAAGTCCAGAATACCATTCATCACTCATCTAACGAGAGTCCTCGTGTCCATCGCTAAACCACCGCTTCCGGCATTCCGGTAGTGATAATCAAAACTCGCTCAGCGCCGGCCCCCGCGGTCCGCTGTTATTACAGGACTTTCACCTCATCGAGAAATTGCAACACTTCAACCGCGAGCGTATTCCAGAGCGCGTAGTGCATGCAAAGGGCTCTGGCGCTTATGGTACTTTCACCGTCACCCACCACATTTCGAAATACACGAAAGCCAAGCTACTAAATTCTGTCGGCAAGAAGACGGCAATTGGGACTTAGTCGGTAACAATACGCCGATGTTCTTTATTGAAGATCCGACTAAATTTCCTGACTTCATTCACACTCAAAAGCGCGATCCCCACACCAATTTAAAATCTCCACAAATGATGTGGAATTTTTGGAGTAAGGCTCCTGAGAGTCTGCATCAAGTTACTATGTTATTCAGCGACCGCGGCACACCCGATGGTTTTCGGCGTATGGACGGTTTTGGCAGCCACACCTTCAGCCTAATTAATGCTTACGGTGAACGAGTCTGAGTAAAATGGCATCTTAAGACGCAGCAAGGGATCAAGAATTTAAGCGCAGCGGACGCCACTATACTTGCAGGCACCGACCCTATCACGCTCAGCGCGACCTGTTCACCGCAATTGCCGCCGGGGATTTCCCAAAGTGGGACGTGTCGATTGGCATTTTCACCTGCTAATATCGTCCCCGGCATGGGTTATAGTCCGGACAAAGTGCTTCAGGGCCGGCTGTTTGCCTATCATGATGCCCAGCTCTACCGAGTACGCACCAATCATCAACACCTACCGGTGAATCGTGCCCGCTGCCCCGTGCATAATCAACAACGGGACGGCAAAATGGCAATCCATAATAGTGGCGCTGAGATCAACTATGAAAACGTGAACGCCAAGGGTACCGCCTCCACAGGCCTCGGGCACGGCGATGCGGGTTGGGCGCTCAACGGGATCGCTGGCCATTACGACGAGCGCGGCAGTTCCGATGACTTCACGCAAGCCGGCAATCTATTCCGAGTGATGAAAGCGGCCGCGCAAAATCGCCGCCCTTGGATGTACTAAATAAGACTCAAACACAACCCTTGGGTAGTCGCGGGCACGCCGCGCTGCGGGGACAGATCACACTAGCCTTAGATTCAAGGGCTGCGGATATCCAAGCAATGTTCAGCACCTTGGAGGCTGCGCGAATGCTGGCAGCGGCGGCGGCGGGAATGATCCCGTCGCCGCCTCCGCGACGACACGATTCCGCAACCATAGCAACGATGTCCTCACCCTTAAACCCTTGTGCATCCAGTGCCGGCACCAGATCGATGCCCACCGACAATACATGCAATTCATTCACAGCATCACGCGTCAATAACGAATGACAACAATACAATCGCGCCTGCGGCCCATCCTGCATCACCGAGATCTGTGATTTGGGCTTTTGCGAAGCCAGCTTCAAACCCGGCGCAGTCTGTAATAATCTAAACACGGCCCAACGTGGGCAGGGATCCGAGACCAAACTCATATTGCCCCAGGGCAACGGAATGCCATTACCGCGATATACGGCCCGTAAATTCCCGGGCGGATAGGCATCAAAAAAATGCCAGTGCCGATAAGGTGAAACCGCCGTCATACGGCGCATAATTAAAGCCGCGGTAACACCTAACTTATCACCCGCCGAAATGTTGTGCGCTTCGCGAATTAGAAAACGCCGAAACGGCATGCGTGGACAAAGCAAAGCGCCCGCGAAAAAACTGCACTCAAAATCTCGCCAGGCTAAGAGCACATCCTGAGGCCCCATGGCTACAGGCGAACCTACTCCACGCGCGACAGCCGGCGATCCGCTCGATTGGGAAATCAGCCCATCCCCGTTATGCAATACTTTGTGACCGATGAGAAACGCAATTTCGTACTTTAAGCGCTCTTCTTGATTACGCAGTCGCTTGTTGATAAGTAGAGTTCCCGGCGCTTCAAAGCGCGAACGCAATAACGCACCACTCGGCTTACGCGCATCGCTGTCGAACCACCGAATTTGCAACCCAAGACGCACACATATGTCCATGAGCGCATCAAGCTTAAGCGGCATTTGTCGCCCTCCACACTCCTCCGCAGCGCGCTCAATATCCGGAAAATTATTATGATGAGTTTCCTGCCACACACGAATCAAAAGCTCAGCAAATTGACGCCCGCTAGTTCCAGTCTGCGACAACAACTCCGGCAAAGCATTTTGCAAAAGCTCATGAGAAAATAAGAATGCGGGTTCCAGCGGCATCGAACTCAAGCCACCCCGTCCCCGCGCCACCGGGGCGGCATCCACCTCGGTATTTTCATCTAAAAACCAACGCGACTCCTTACCGAAAATTCCGGCTAATAGCCCTAAAGTATGGGTCGACGGCATGCGTTTACCGGTCTCAATCATGCTCAGATATGACACCGATGGCGCGTCAGCCGCGTCGATTTGTACGCAGCGCGCCGACAATTCATCCAGCGTCAATCCGTTACGCTTGCGCAACGAGCGCAACTTAGCGCCGAGAAAATGCCCTTGCCTAATAAGTCCCACAGCGCCTCATATTGTGAAATTCACATTGTGAAATTTCTATTGTGTAAATTATGGCCTTAAACACTCTAATCTGTCCATGGAACAACCTGCAAGGACGATTTATGAATAAAACCAACCAGCCCCAACCCCCACCTCAACGCCACTCCCATGCCGATGTTCGCTGGGCGGGCATTAAGCGACCCTACAGCAGTGACGCAGTAAAGAAACTCAAAGGCTCCATTACCATCGAATACTCATTGGCGCGGCAAGGTGCCGAGAAATTCTGGAATCTATTACACAATAATCCCGTTATCGGTGCCCTTGGCTGCATGAGCGGCAATCAAGCGGTACAAGTCGTACAAGCGGGTCTCAAAGCCATCTATTGTTCAGGCTGGCAGGTCGCGGGCGATGCTAATAGCGCCGGCGAAATGTATCCTGATCAGAGCCTCTACCCGGTCGACTCCGTGCCCAACATGGTGGAACGTATTAACAACGCTTTACTGCGTACTGACCAAATTCATCATCTAGAGGGCAAAACCGCCATCGATTGGTTAGTTCCTATCATCGCCGATGCGGAGGCGGGCTTTGGCGGCAATCTCAATGCCTTTGAATTAACCAAAGCCATGATTCGCGCCGGTGCCGCCGCAGTGCATTTTGAAGATCAACTCTCCTCGGCCAAGAAATGCGGCCACATGGGTGGCAAGGTACTCGTCTCCACCGGCGAAGCCATCAACAAACTAGTCGCAGCACGCCTAGCAGCCGACGTAATGGACGTACCTACCGTCATCATCGCACGCACTGACGCTGATGCCGCCAATCTATTACTCTCGGATCATGACCCGCGCGACGCCAAGTTCCTGACCGGCAAACGCTCAGTCGAGGGCTTCTTCCACGTTAACGCCGGTATCGAACAAGCCATCGCCCGCGGGCTGGCTTACGCACCCTATGCCGACCTAATTTGGTGCGAGACTTCCAAACCCGATATGCAACAAGCACGCCAATTTGCTGCCGCTATACACGCACAATTTCCCGGCAAACTACTCGCCTACAATTGCTCGCCCTCGTTTAACTGGCAGGCAAAGTTAGATCAGGCCAGCATGCAAAAATGGCGCGAAGATCTCGCCTCCATGGGTTATCGGTTCCAATTCATCACCCTCGCAGGCTGGCATGCGCTAAATCTGTCGATGTTTGAACTTGCCACGGCCTATCGCGACCACGGCATGTTCGGCTACTCACAACTGCAACAACGCGAATTTGCTGAGGAATCCGCAGGCTACCGAGCCACTAAGCACCAAACCTTTGTCGGCACGAGTTACTTCGACGCTGTGCAAAATACTATCGCCGGTGAAGTGTCCACGGGAGCCATGACGGGAAGTACGGAAACCGAACAATTTTCCGATGCCTAATTTAGCAGCGGTTATTGCCGAACACTTTGAGGGCTACAACCAAGAATTTGGTCGCATCACGCGGCTTGCGGCGGCACATTTTCTCGCCCAAGAATGGCTTACGGCGCAACGCGATGCGGTGGCGCGCATTGAACTGTACGAGCAAAGTGTAGGTCGCTGCGTACAGGCAATTAGCAATGCCTTAAGTTCAAGCCAAAGAGATGTCGCGATCTGGCGGGAAATTAAAAACGCCTATGAACTCATTGTAATTGATCGCCCCGACAGTGACTTTTATCGTACTTTTTTCAATTCAGTCACTCGCGATACTTTTGGGACAGTCGGCGTTAATAAGGAGGTCGAATTTTGCTCCACCCGTTTAGGCAGCGGCGCGGGCACTATGCCCATTCACGTTTACCGCATCGCAGGGTTGCCTACAACCATCCGTGAAGTCATTACCGATCTGCCATTCTTTCAGGCAATCGATAACATCGAGAATGTCGTACACCAAATTAGCGCAGAAATCGGCCGTTTTTTTACTTTAGGACGCCACGGCACCGCGCCCGACTCCATCGAACTGATCGAGCCGGTGTTCTACCGCGGCATGCACGCCTTCGTGGTCGGCCGATTAATTGGCGATAGCACCCTGACACCCTTGGTCCTGTCGTTCTCCCATGGGAAATCCGGCGTCACCATTGACGCAGTTTTATTGTCGCGTGCCGATGTAGGTTCGTTATTTGGATATGCACGGTCGTATTTTCAGGTCGACCTTCCTGTGGTGAGCGTAGCCATCACCTTGTTACGCTCCTTCATGCCGCGCAAGCCCGTGGACGAGCTATACACCGTATTGGGTCGTGCCAAACAAGGCAAAACCGAGCGATACTTTGCCCTGCAACGCCATATGCAAGCATCCATAGATAGCTTTGTGCATGCGCCCGGAGACCGCGGCCTAGTAATGATTGTCTTTACCCTGCCCTCGCATGATTTAGTGTTCAAAGTAATCCGTGACAAATTCGGCGCACCTAAGACCAGCTCTCGAGAGGATGTCATGGATCGTTATAAATTTGTATTTCGTCATGATCGCGCCGGTCGCTTGGTCGATGCTCAAGAATTCAAACGCTTGCGCCTACCGAGAGCGCGTTTCATGCCGCAATTGGCAGAAGAACTATTAGAGCATGCCCGGACCAGCTGTCGTATCGAAGGCGAAGATTTGATTGTCGAACATTGCTATATCGAACGGCGCTTACGACCTTTGAATCTATTTCTACGCGAAGCGGAGCCGGCAGCCACTGAGGCCGCTATTGTCGACTACGGCCAGGCGTTGCGCGATTTAGCGGCTAGCAATGTATTTCCCGGTGATTTGCTGTTAAAAAATTTCGGCGTCACCAGTCACGGCCGGGTTATTTTTTACGACTACGATGAGCTATGTATGGTCACTGACGTCGTATTTCGCGACCTTCCGCAGCCCACTTGTGATGAAGAGGAAACCAGTGCTGAACCCTGGTTCCATTGCGGTCCACACGACGTGTTTCCCGAACAATGGTTACCGTTTCTCGCCATCCCTGAGACATTGCGCCCGGTATTTATCCGCCATCACGGCGAGGTGCTCACGGCAGCATGGTGGCGAAGCATGGTGAAGGCACAATCCGAGTTGGATAATCCCGTAACCAGCGCTCATAGTAGCAATATTTAATCACGTGAACGCGTATAAACTAACCAGATGGAAGCTTTCTTTGTGTCGCTCTCAACGGTTGCCATCGCTGAAATAGGTGATCGCACCCAGCTCCTTGCACTGGTTCTAGCGGCCCGCTATCGAAAGCCTCTACCGATTATCGCTGGAATTTTTTGTGCAACCCTTGCCAATCATGCCGCAGCCGGGTTTATTGGCCTGTGGCTTGGTAGCCTCTTAAAGCCCACCGTAGTGCAAGCGCTGGTCGGTATTAGCATGATCGGTATGGCCCTTTGGACCTTGAAACCAGACCAACTATCAGACAAGAACAAAAATGTTAGCGCTGGCGGCGCATTCATCGCCACTCTTACCAGTTTTTTTGTCGCTGAAATCGGTGACAAAACACAAATTGCAACTATTGCCTTAGCCGCAGCGTATCCGAGCTTATTAGCGGTAATTGCCGGGACTACCGCCGGCATGATGACGGCTAACGTGCCTATCGTCATTCTCGGTAAAGCACTGTCCAATCGCCTACCCCTGAAAGCGATTCATTGGGTTGCGTCTGCGCTATTCTTAAGTCTGGGTGTGATTTATCTGGGCCGTATTTTTTGGTAACGGGAGACTTTTAATGCAAATAAAACAAGTGATTCAGCGCGCTGACTTTGGTGGCGCCTTTTGTAACGGCTTTCGTAACGCCTTTCGTAAGGTCTTTGCAGTGTTTGGTTGTGGGCTACTCGGTTGCGCGTTACTCACAAGCGCTTTCGGCCTGGACTTGAGCACACTTACCAACGCCGACGCATCTTCGGGTCTAAAAAAAGCGCTCGATCAAGGCATTAATCAAGCGGTTGGTAAACTTGGGGTTACCGATGGTTTTTTGAAAAACCCTGCCGTCATGATTCCGTTACCCCCAAAACTCGCCAAGGCTGAGAGCATGATGCGCATGCTTGGCATGGGTGATCAAGCCGATCAATTAAAGACCTCCATGAATCGCGCGGCAGAAGCGGCAGTCCCTGAGAGTAAAGTGTTATTAAAACAAGCGCTACAAAAAATGACGCTCGATGACGCTAAGAAAATTCTCAGCGGAGGACAAGATTCCGCCACACAATATTTTAAGTCGGCGACATACTCGCCTTTGAAACTTAAATTCGCGCCTATCATTCTCAAAGAAACCCAGAAAGTGAAACTAGCGGAAAGCTACAACAAGGTTGCAGAAAAAGGGGTTGCGCTCGGACTACTCAAACCCGAAGAAGGTAGCCTTGAATCCTATGTTACGGAAAAAACTTTGGATGGACTATTCTTAATCATGTCTGATGAAGAGCGGGCTATTCGAAAAGATCCGCTCGGACAATCTAGTAACCTGCTCAAAAAAGTATTCGGCGCGTTGCAGTAGCACATTGTTAATTAATGTGTCGTAACTTGATGATGCTGCAAGCGCTCCTGTAGCCTTCCGCGCTTGTTCATATGCAACCGCATATTCAAGGGGTCTACATGTCTAGTTTTCGTAGCATGGGTGTTTTGGCGTTGATTCTCACACCGGTAGCCGGCGCTTTTGCCGATGCCCCGCCTTCGCCCCCGCCACCTGAAAATGTTTGGTTCGGCAAGGGGCAGTTTGGTTTTTTAAGTTCCAGCGGCAATAGCCAAGCTCAATCACTCAACACCATTATCGATTTGGCACGCATTGATGGTCCGTGGAAAAACGCATTCAATGTGATCGGACTCTACGGCAAGAGCACGGGTATCGTGTCTTCCGAAAAATGGGCGGTCCAGTATCAAGCGAATTACGCCATCTCGGCGGATATGTTTACCTTTGGCGGATTACGCTATGAACACGACATGTTCAACGGGTTCCAATACCAGGCGGCCGCGACGGCCGGTTTTGGCTACAATATGATTAACACCGATATCGACAAACTAACGGGTCAATTGGGTGTTGGTTATAGAAAAGTACGTCCCGAGCAAATTAATAAAGATCCTGCGGGCAGCGGCAACGTAATTTCACGCGTACCCGGCGATGCTTCCGGTGACGCTATCCTCACCGGCGGATTGGATTACTTACACAAGTTCTCCACGACTACCGTTTTCACCAATAAGTTTTATTTTGAAAGCGGTAAGAGCGACATCTTGCTGAAGGACAATCTTGCACTGACGGTAAAAATGTCAGACAAACTGGCCTTGAGCGTAGGATACGGGATAACGGACAACACCAAACCGCCCGCTCAAGCGCCGGGCGCTGTGCCACTCAAGAAACTCGATACGATTACTACAATTAATGTTGTTTTTGCGTTCTAGTCACAAAAGGCAGGGGAACATCATGGGTCTATTAGATGGAGTTTTAGGCGGTATAGTTGGAGCTGAAATGGTTTCGGTAGTCAATGGACTAATCGCGAAGCATGGCGGCGTACAAGGCATCGTCTCGCAGTTCGAACAACAGGGGCTTGGTGCCACCGTTAAGTCGTGGATAGGTGCTGGAGAGAATCTTCCGATTACGGCCGACCAGGTTCACAAGACCTTTGGCGCGGACACCTTAAAGCAACTCGGCGCGAAGGTGGGCATGACCGCTCAGGATTTGGCTGCCAAGTTGTCAACCGTACTGCCTCAAGCGATTGACAAATTGACTCCGGGTGGCGTGGTCGCGAAGAGCTAAGCTCGAAAGGAAAATTCGCCAGAACTCCTCGCTCCACTTCCTCTAAGAAGTGGAGCGAGCACTAAGTAGATCGCGATTGCTGGCTGCGCGATGGCTCGCTGCGTGTTTGTTGGCTTAATAAGCGGTAAATTTTTAGCACTCTGGGTACGTAGGCTTGCGTTTCACTATAGGGTGGAATATGGCCACCATTACGATCCACCGCTTGCTCGCCTGCATTGTAGGCAGCGAGCGCCAACGTAATATTTTGACCAAAACGATCTATTAAGAATTTCAAATAACGGGCACCGGCATGCACGTTTTGTCTCGGATCGTAAGGATTTGACGCACCATAGCGAGTTGCCGTTCCCGGCATGAGCTGCATTAGCCCTACGGCACCGCATTTGGAAACCGCTTTTGAGTTAAACCCAGACTCCACCACGATCACGGCGCGCAGTAGGTTCGATTCAACCGCCGTCGCGTCCGCTGCCGTTTGAATAATCGCATCATATCGCCCTGAGCGTGCCAGCAGTTTCTCATCATATTGTTGACCACTGACAGTCAGACCATGAGCATTGAGTATTAATAGCCGATATCGCGCATTATCCGGCGCATCCGTAAAATGCCTAACGCCATCGGCGTCGACGAACGTATAAATTCGCTGCCGTGCCTCACCCATCGACGAAATGCTAGCGACCAGCAATAGCGTCGGCAGAATAAATCGCGTTCTCAGTGGCATAACCAATAGATTCCTTCGCTAATAGACTACCTCGAAGCACCAGCGAGTCGCTGAGACCCAGGTCTAGGATCGAAGGCGTCAACAAGCTATAAATGCCCCAAACCACGCGATTTGGCGGGCCAATTAACGCCAATTTAACCTGTTTTCGCGAGCTACCCCACAGATTTATAAGGTCCAAAAACGGTAAAATAGGCGCTTCTTAAACCTAGTCCTAAAGCACTAACTACATTCCATTGTGAGCACCCCAGACCCCACTTTTTCGACCCCCATGGCAACCATTGCGGCGCCCATTGCGGCAACCATTGCGGCGCCCATTTCGGTGCCCATTTCGGTGCCTATTGCGACTCCTACGGCGGGCCTCTTCACGCGCGTCGTTGGTTTCGTTGACCTGCGCACCTGGGTATTATCAATGATGTTATTTCTGACACCGCTAATGGTTTACTGGCCTGCGACTTTTCACGATTTTGGGCTACGCGACGATTACTCGAACTTGCGCGAAGCGTATGAAGAACCGGGCAAGGTCTTAAAATTTTGCGCCTCACATGCGAGGCCCATCTATGGTTGGTTGCTGCAATCCACCTACTCGCAGACAAATTCTGTGCAAGACCTTCAATGGATGCGCTTGCTGGCGGCGATGCTTCTGGGCGCTATCTCATTGGTCTCTTTTAAGAGCCTGAAGTCGGTCGGTTGGTCTACAAACTTAAGTATTTGTTTTGCTACTTTAGTCGCGCTTGTGCCCTCCGCCCAGGTAATCGCAAGCTGGGCCGTCGGCTGGCCCTATGCCGCTGCCGCCCTTATCGCGATGGGAGGTTTTTTTGCGGCTGAAAGCAGTAACGCTAGCGAATCGCTGTCGCCCTTACAATGGTGCGTGGCCCTAGGCTTAGTCACCATTAGTGCGTTGATTTATCAACCCAGCACACTTTTTTACCTCGTGCCCTTGAGCGCCGCATTGATTGCCCGACGCGAGCGCAACATGTCCCAAACCCTGCGCTGGGCGACTACTCATATTGCGGTCATCGGCTTATCGCTCACTCTTGCTTACGCGACCATGTCAGCGCTGTACTTCTTCGGCGTGTTTGTTAAGTCCGGACGCATTGCCTTCGAACAACATGGTTTGGAAAAAATTACATGGTTTTTAAGCGAATCCTTACCCAATGCCTTAAATTTATTAGTCCTCAATGACGATAACCAACGCGACCACGCACTTTATTTTGGCGGCGCCACGCTGGTGGGCCTTATTCTCATTGCTGGTGCGTTGCTTGAATGGCGGCGTTTTGGACGGACGCGCGGATTGATTTGGATAATAGGACTCACCTGCCTTCCGGTAGTTGCTTGCACGGTCAGTTTAATAGCCTCCGAACGCTATGCCACCTATCGCACTATTTTTGCGATGACGGCTGTTCTGCTGTGTTTTTTAGTGGCTTCAGTAAATGCCCTAACAAGAAACTTCAGCATTAACGCTCGACGAATATTGGCCTCTATAGCGTTTTTAGTTGCAATGTTGAGCGCCCAGCACCATAGTTTTGATCTTATCGCGGTGCCACAGGGTAACGAATGGCAACTCATTGAAAAGGGCGCGAAGCAAGTACGGATTGATCACCGCCATCCGCGTGTTTTCGCAATCGCATCGACACCCGCCGATAAATCTACGGCGACCCTCTATCACGATGAATTCGGTTCTCTCTCATCCAACTCAGAATGGGTGCCAAGGGAAATGTTCAAACGTGCCATGCATGATTTACATCCGGAAATCCGCAATCTCGATGCGCGCTACGATTTTGCAACCGGTACTAAGCTACCCCCGGGTCAGCATTTTGACGTCGTTATCGACATGCGCCGACTTCGTCATTTTTTTAACGATATTTGATTCTCTTAAAAGCCGAGGAAATCACTCACCCGTCCACGTGCAATTGCCGCGCGTACCGCGAGCGGCCAAAGCGCATGCAACCCGATAGGCTTAACCGGGCTCACCGGCATATCCAACGGTGTAGAGTGCACTAAACGGTTAGCCAATGCGGCGCCTAGAGTCGTCGCCATAGCGATTCCGCGACCATTAAACCCAAGGCACGCAAGGACGCCACTCGCCGGTTCGTGGACATGCGGATACTGATCCCGAGTCATTGCCAACCGCCCACCCCAAGCATGACTCCATGTGATGCCGCCTAGCGCCGGCCATAACCGGTAGGCGTAGTTGAGCAAATGGGGAATAGCGCTTGGGGACTGCACCTCGTGCATGGGACCCCGCCCCCCAATCAATAATCGTCCGCCCGCATCAATACGGTAGTAAACGGTCACGGCGCCGATCTCATAGAGTACCGCACGACTAGGCATTACTTGTGCCAAAACCGCAGCTGACAGCGGCACAGTTGCCGCTATCGCACCGAATACGGGTACCAGCGAACGTCTCAAGCCGGGCCATAGATTATCGGTATATCCATTGGTGGCCAATACCACTCGATCCGCTTGAACTGACCCGCAAGCCGTACTCAGCGTCCAGCCAGCGCCCTCACGTCGCATGCCCAATACGCGTGAATCACCATGCAGCGTCGCCCCTGCGCGCAGTGCAACTCCGGCGAGTCCACGCGCAAAGCTCAAGGGATTCAAATCGCCACCGCGCCGATCAAGCAACCCCGCCTCATACCGATTCGTACCGGTCAACATCGCAATGTCTGCGGCCTTGAGCCACTCGACGGGAGCGCTCCGCCGGGTCCACTGCTCAAGTGAATTTCGTAACGCGATAACCTGCTTAGCATTAGTTGCCGCACGCACCGTTCCGAGTTGGCGCGCTTCGCACGAGATTCGATGTCGTTTGATCAGATCAAAGACAAACGCCGGCGCGCTAGCGGAGAGTGCATTCATGCGCACACCCAGTTCACCATGATCACGCTCAACCGTATCCGGATCGAATTTCAATCCTGGATTAACCTGGCCGCCATTGCGGCCCGAAGCGCCCCAACCGGGCTCATGCGCTTCAAGAAGCACGACCTGCGCTCCAAGCTCCGCCAAATGCAAGGCTGTCGACAATCCAGTAAAACCACCGCCCACCACGGCCACGTCTGCACGCACTGTGCCTTCTAAGGGAAGTGTCGATGCGGTCGGTTCCGCCGCGTGGTCGTAGTACAGATTCGCCATGGGAACTTGTGTTAGCTAATGTTATTATCGGTAATTATAGACAGGATCAACTCAAGATGCGCCCACGTCAGCATGAACGCCACACTTTAAACGCTATCGGTTGGTTACGCGCGAGCGTCCTCGGAGCGAATGATGGCATCGTCTCCGTCTCAAGTTTGATCGTAGGCGTTGCAGCCGCCCATGTCGCGCATTCTAATATTTTCCTGACTGCCACTGCTGGCCTTGTCGCAGGCGCCATGTCGATGGCCACCGGTGAATACATTTCAGTCCACTCGCAAGCCGACAGCGAAGCCGCATCATTAGAACAGGAGCGCGCCGAATTAGCCGTCGATTTTGCGGGTGAGAGTCGTGAACTCAGCGAAATTTACGTTAAGCGCGGACTCGACTTAAGTCTCGCCCAGCAGGTCGCCGCACAACTAATGGCCCATGATGCCCTAGGTGCCCATGCGCGCGACGAACTGGGCATGTCGATTCATACCAGGGCTCGGCCACTACAAGCAGCTCTAGTGTCAGCCTTAAGTTTCGCTACGGGTGCCAGCCTGCCCGTACTGGTTGTGTTATTCGCCCCACCGCAATATTTAATTGAATGGACGGTCGGCGTTTCTTTGCTGTCGTTAGTTCTGCTTGGCGGCTTATCAGCCAAAGTAGGCGGAGCGAGCAAATTGACTGGCGCCCTACGCGTTACGTTTTGGAGCGCCCTCGCAATGGGCATCACGGCCTTAGTGGGTCGACTATTAGGTACCTAAAATGCGTACTAAAAATAACCGCGTTGTGCTTGCCATGCGCCCTCAAGACACGGCCACACTCGATGCATTCAGACTTGAAGAAACGTCGATTCCCGATTTGCGAAATGGTGAAATCCTGCTTCGCACGCTCTGGCTGTCGCTAGATCCGTACATGCGCGGACGCATGAGTGACGCCGCATCGTATGCGACACCCGTGGCTATTGGCGAAGTAATGACGGGCGGTACCGTATCCCGCGTCGATAAGTCACTAAACCCAAACTTCTCCGTGGGCGAACTGGTCGTCTCTGCGGGGGGATGGCAGGAATTTAGCGTCTCTGATGGGCAGGGCTTGGTTAAATTACCAGCGGATAGCCCGCATCCCTCCTATGCCCTAGGCGTGCTAGGCATGCCGGGTTTCACGGCCTATATGGGACTATTGGATATTGGCCAACCAAAATCAGGCGAAACTGTCGTGGTAGCGGCTGCAACCGGTGCGGTGGGTTCTATAGTCGGCCAAATCGCGAAAATCAAAGGATGCCGCATAGTGGGTATCGCGGGGGGCCCTGAAAAATGCCAATGGGCAATTGAAGAATTGGGTTTCGATGCCTGCATCGATCACCGCTCAGAAACTTTTGTGGAACAACTTACCGCCGCTACGCCTAAGGGCATCGACGTTTACTTCGAAAATGTCGGTGGTAAGGTATTTCGCGCGGTACTTCCTTTGCTGAACGCGCAAGCCAGAATACCGCTATGTGGCCTCATTTCGCATTACAATAAGAGTCCCAGGCCTGACGACACCAATTGGCTCCCCGCGGCGATGCGCACCTTTCTAGTCAAACGCATCACCTTACGCGGATTTATTATTTTTGATGACTACGGCCACCGATTACCTGAATTTCAGAATGCCATGCAAACCTGGCTACGCTCCGGACAAATCAAATACCGAGAGGACATCGTCACGGGGATTCACAACGCACCACAAGCGTTCCTCGGTTTACTTGAGGGCCGAAATTTCGGAAAAATGATTGTCAAAGTGAGTGAACCCTAAACTTAAGACTATTCCTATGACTACCGCCATTCCATCTGATGCCTTTGTTTTCTTTGGAGCCACTGGCGATCTAGCCTATAAGAAAATATTTCCAGCCCTCTACATGATGATTCAACGTGGCGTCTTTGCGTTGCCCATTATCGGCGTGGGACGCAGCGGATGGAGTGTCGATGAGCTTCGAGCTCGAGCCGAAGACAGCGTGCGCCACAGCGGTGAATTTGACGCCGACATTTTTGCCAAACTCGCAGCGCAGCTACATTATGTAGATGGGGACTACGCCGATCCAAGCACTTTTGCTAAGCTGCGACAAGAATTAGGTTCCGCTATTCACCCAATTCACTACCTCGCCATTCCACCCAGTATGTTTGCTACGGTAGTCAAGGGTTTGAAAAATTCCGGTAGCGCCACTGATGCACGCGTCATCGTAGAAAAACCCTTTGGCCGTGACCTTACGACCGCTCAAGCCCTGGATCGTACTCTGCATGAAGTATTTGCAGAATCTGCTATCTTCCGCATCGATCACTATCTCGGCAAGGAAGCCGTGCAAAACCTCCTGTATTTTCGTTTTGCCAATGCCTTCCTTGAGCCGATTTGGAATCGTCATTACATTCGTAACATACAAATTACCATGGCCGAGGATTTTGGTGTTCAAGGTCGCGGTAGTTTCTACGAGGAAGTCGGCGCCATCCGCGACGTGGTTCAGAATCACTTGCTGCAGGTCATTGCGTTGCTTGCGATGGATGCACCCGTAGGCCACACAGCCGACGCCATGCAAGCGGAAAAACTACGCCTATTTCGCGCCATGCGTCCGGTAACCCCGAGCGATATCGTGCGGGGCCAATTCCAGGGATATCGCTCAGAGAAAGGAGTGGCTGCCGATTCGCAGATCGAAACTTTCGCAGCGCTGCGCTTGCATATCGATACCTGGCGGTGGGCCGACGTGCCTTTTTATATCCGTACCGGCAAGTGCTTACCGCTGACTGCCACTGAAGTCATGGTTACGCTGAAATCTCCTCCCCTACCTATTTTTGACTTAAAGCAAGGTGATACTGATAATCATTTCCGCTTTCGTTTGAGCCCCGAAGTTGTAATTGGCGCAGGTGCCTTAGTAAAAAAAATAGGCGACGAAATGCAGGGTGAACCAATCGAGCTTATTGCACGAAACCACGTCAACGGTGAGAAGTCTCCCTATGAGCGACTTCTAGGAGACGCGATTCGAGGCGACACCTCACTATTCACACAAGATGATTGCGTCGAAGCGGCCTGGCGAGTGGTGGACCCCATCTTGGTATCCAGCCCCGACGTGCTACCGTACGAACCCGGCACTTGGGGGCCTGTGGCCGCTAAGGGTCTATTGGCAACCGATGAGAGTTGGCACGATCCCCAACTAGAGAAAAACCCTCCATGCTGAAGGGGGATGTCGTATTTTTATTGGATGTTGATAATACCTTACTCGATAACGATCAGTTTGCGGCCGATCTTGGGACGCGCTTGGAACAGGATTTTGGTGCTGCGCAGCGCGAACGATATTGGCGGCTATTTAACGAATTACGTCAAGAAATGGGCCGCGCCGATTACCTCGCCACTTTACAAAGCTTCCGCACTGAATTAGAGGGAAATACAGCGTTACTACGCATATCCGAATTTCTCCTAGAGTATCCTTTTGTGCAACGGCTGTATCCGTTAGCACTCTCGGTACTCGCGCATCTAACCTCACTCGGAAAAACAGTGATCCTCTCGGACGGTGATATAGTATTTCAACCCCGCAAGATACAACGCTCCGGGATATCGCAAGCGGTGGATTCACGAGTATTGATTTACTTACATAAAGATAAGATGCTTGATCAAATGCAGCGATTATATCCAGCCGCTCACTATGTCATGATCGATGACAAATCCAGTATTTTGGCAGCGATGAAACAAGCGCTGGGCCAGAAGCTTACAACTATATGGGTGCGTCAGGGTCACTATGCACGGGATGCCAGTGCGACCACGGTAACCCCACCTCCAGATTGCGTGATTGATCACATCGGTGATCTTCTAAAATGTAACTTAAATTATTTTTTGACTGGCCACAATTAAAGAGTAGCTATGAACATTACTCAAACTCTGCACGAACTCCCCCAAAGTCTCTGGCTCGACAATATCACGCGTGAGATTTTGAACAATGGCACTCTACAGCGATATATCGCGGAGTTTTCCATTACGGGTCTTACCTCGAATCCCACGATATTCGATGAAGCGATTGGCTCGACAACGGCCTACGATGCCGGTATTGCCACAAAGGCGCGCACGGGCACCTTGGCTGAGCCCCTATTCATTGAGCTTGCCTTAGAGGACTTAACGCGCGCCGCCGATCTATTTCGCCCAGTTTTTGATTCGACGCAGGGTGCCGACGGATGGGTCTCCATGGAGGTATCGCCCCTACTCACCGAGGATGCCGAAGGAACCCTCGCAGCTGCTCTGTCAATTCAGCGACAAGCAAATCGTCCGAACCTATACGTCAAGATCCCCGGAACCGCGGCCGGAGTCAAAGCCATTGAGGAGTCAATCTTCGCGGGGGTTCCGATTAATGTCACCTTGCTGTTTTCACGCGAACACTACCTCGCCGCAGCCGACGCCTATTTGCGCGGACTAGAGCGACGCATCGCGGCGGGCCTTGCGCCTCGGGTCGAATCCGTGGCCTCGTTATTTGTCAGTCGCTGGGATCGTGCTGTGAGCGGAAAAGTGCCCGAGGAACTCAACAATCAATTAGGCATAGCCGTCGCGAAACGCACCTATAAAGCCTACCGAGAACTATTAGAATCGCAGCGCTGGCGTAAACTCGCGGCCCTTGGCGCAAAACCGCAGCGTTTGCTATGGGCGAGTACTGGAACAAAGGATCCAAAAGCATCGCCTTGCCTTTATGTCGAAGCCCTAGCAGCTCCCGACACGATCAACACCCTACCGGAAAAGACCTTACTCGCTCTAGCCGCTCAGGGAAAATTTCGCGGCATCCTGCCCGATGGCGGCGATGCAGAAAGCGTTATAACCGCATTTACCAAGGCTGGGGTCGATGTCGATGCACTGGGGGCCCAACTACAACATGAGGGGGCGCAAGCCTTTGTCAAATCCTGGCAAGAACTCCTGCAACGAATCGCCACTAAGAGCAATGCCTTGAGCGAGTAGCGATTACTCTTTCTTGACCGCGTGCCCCCCAAACTGATTGCGCATCGCCGCCACTAGCTTGTCCGAAAAGGAGTCCGCATCGCGGGACCGTAATCGACTGATTAACGACTGCGTGATAACGACCGCAGGCACCCCTAATTCGATTGCTTCGGCCACCGTCCAACGACCTTCGCCTGAGTCGGCAACATAAGGCGCGATTCCCTCTAGACTTGGATTTTTCTCAAGCGCATTGGCTGTTAAATCCAATAGCCAAGATCTCACCACACTGCCATAGCGCCAGATTTCCGCTATTTGATGCAGGTCTAATTTAAAATCGGTTTTGTGCTGCAGAATTGAAAATCCTTCTGCGTAGGCCTGCATCAAGCCATATTCGATGCCATTGTGGATCATTTTAGTGTAATGACCGGAGCCCACTTCGCCGACTCGACCCCAGCCACGATCGGGAGCCGGCGCAAGGGTCGCGAAAATAGGTGTTAAGCGCTCAATCGTTGCGGCATCGCCGCCGATCATCAAACTGTATCCTTCTTCCAAACCCCAAACTCCACCACTAGTACCCGAATCGATATACTGAATCTTACTCTCTGCCAATAACGCCGCCCGACGCTGGGTATCACGATAATTGGAATTACCTCCATCAATGACGGTATCGCCCTGCGTCAACAGAGGCAATAGCGCAGCAATGCTAGCATCGGTTATCTCCCCCGCCGGCACCATGAGCCAAAGAATGCGCGGCACTTTAAGTTTCGCAACTAACAAGCTTAAGGTTGCCGCAGATTCAGCGCCCTTTTCTTCGATGACTTTACGCGCCGCCTCCGAGGGGTCAAAACCCACCACTCGATGACCCCCGCGCACTAAGCGCTGCGCCATATTGGCACCCATCTTTCCCAAACCGATCATCGCTATATCCATGGTTTTTTTGTGCCTAATGGTTAGATATGCTCAGGAATCAATTCTTCGACTACAGAAGACACTCGTGCGCGAATTCCGCTTTCACTTGGGTGTTCATCAAAATACTGGGTGATTGCCAAATACTGCACCACATCTCGAAAATTAATGGGTCGCTCGACGGGCCAGGTTGCAAAACTTTCCTCCACGCGTTGCAATATACGATCGACTTCCAGTTTATCGGCACCGGTGCGTTCGGCGACGATTGCGGCATAACGTTCCATGACGGTCGCCGCGGGGTGCGCACGGTCTGATTCACGGTAAAGCTTCATTAAGTCATTGCAGGTTCGCTTGACCGAATATCGCTCGCGTACGGCTACCAAAAAATTTAAAGGACCCAATGTATCGTTTAGCCAATTTTTATTCATGCTTAAACACCATTAATAGTGAGGTGGTCGTTCTTCGACCGTTTGCGGCGAGTCGTCGTGGACAACACTTGCAAGCCGATCCGATAGCTCCGTCATTTTAGCAACCAGCGTTTGAATCTCTCGGTCTTGGCGAAACACCACATCACTGAGTTCGGAATTGGCCCGTTCCAGGTACGCAATTTTCGATTGGATTGTTTCTAGCACTTGCTCGGCAACATAGGTCATCGCATCACACGACCTTAATCTCATCGGTAACCGAGGGAACTGGCGCAAGTCCCTCCTCCGGCAACAAAGCGCGCTTCTGCTGTTTAGCATCTTGGCGAGCTTTTCGAGCCGTTTCCTTCTGCTTCTTGACGTGACGATAATTCGGCTTAGCCACCTTACTCTCTCCTAATTTGCGCTTAACTGTAGATTCAATCTTACCCCACCCGCACCCACGACTCCTCGGCAATTAACTTAAATCTAGCGCCGCACTAAAACCCGCCTGGAAAAGCGCGCAATCTCATGCATCGGCAGCCCTTGAGCTTGAAAACCCGCCCAAGTTGAGTCCGGCATCACCGCAAACCCATCCTCCAAGGTCCGCCAAGCCTGCGCAAACTCCTGGACGGTTGCCATGCCCTTTTGCGGTTCCTGGCCTAACCCTAGGGAAAATTCATCGTGATAGTCCACCAGAACTACCGCTTGCTTCAGATAGAAAGGTAACGATTGATCATAGGTCCGTACCGCAAACACCGGCACCACCGGCGCAGATCTGGAGCGAATCGCCATCGCCATCTCTTTCGCGCTAAAAAAACGCTCCGCCCCGACACCTGCCTGCAAAATACTAACGGTCACACAGAACCAAGCCCCGCACAGTAAAGCTCGTCCGATGCGCACCCGCTGCCACGCAAGCACCAGGCAAAACCCTGCGACTGCGGCCAGAAAAAAACCGCTTAGCGTTAAAATAGGCTGTAATTGTAAAGCCAGCGCACGACCCCCGGCCGAACTCCAACGGGCACTTGCGTACGCCAATATCCCGACGGCGGCAATTAATGACAGCGCAGAACCCAGCACTGTACTTAAGCGACTCTCACCTAAACTTGGGGCCGAACACAACAAGGCCAAGGCCGGCACCACCGGCAATATATAGGGAATCAACTTCGAGTCGGACAGGGAAAAAAACACCATCACAAATACACACCAAACCCACAACACGCGCTCTGCATCAAAGCGACCCGGCAATGAGGGTTTTTTCAAAGTCCTCCATAAGGCTCGCACCGCTTCGGCTATCCAGGGCAGCACTCCGATAATTAGCACGGCCACAAAAAACCACCACGGCTCAGTGCGGTGCTCGATGGGCGTTAGAAATCGCTGAAAATGTTCGCGCACAAAAAAGAATTGCAGAAACTCCTTATTGGCGCGTGCTGCTAAAATAAACCATGGCGCTGCGATCAGCAAAAATAACGGAAAACCCCATCGTATATTCAGAAATTTGAAAATTTCGCGATCACGCTGCCAAAACCCATAAAGAACCAAAGTAGCGCCCGGAATCAACACGCCAATTAACCCTTTAGTGAGTACCGCAAACGCCACAAACACCCAACATCCGAGCATCCATAAACGCCAGGGTCGCGGCGTGGGAAATTCGCGCTGAGTTTGTGCCAGCAGAAAACAAGCGAGCGCGCCCAGCAACAAAAAGCTCATCGACATATCGAGCGTCAGCTGGTGACCCAATAAAACGAATAATACGGAGCCTGCGGTGAACGTTAGGGCTTTGAGCCCGGCATCAAATCCCCATAATTGCCGACCCAGTAAAAACACCAGGCCTAACGACAAATATCCGGTGACCCCAGTCCAGAGGCGTGCAATCCCTTCACTTTCACCAAACAAGCGATAGGCAAGTGCCGTGATCCAATACTGCAAAGGCGGCTTTTCAAGATATATGAGCCCATTCAGATGCGGAATGAGGATATCGCCGGCCAGCATCTCGCGCGGAATTTCGGCATAGCGACCTTCGTCCGGATCATATAGTGCACGGCCTGCTAGCAACCCAAACCAAACGATAGTGAATATCAAGGCTGCACCCACGAGCAGGCCATAGTGATGCTGATGCTGATGCTGATGCTGATGCTGATGCTGATGCTGATGCTGATGCTGATGCTGATG
>JAYUFB010000104.1:0-23073 GCA_043738945.1 Gammaproteobacteria bacterium | reverse complement strand
TGAGTTTCCCCTCGAGGTGATAATCCGTAATGAATACATCATTTGGCCGCATGTCTTCCATTAGGATTTCGGCTTCCGCAGCAGTAACAGCACTGCGTGTTTCAAAGCCTTCGAGGGATAAAAATAATTCCGTTGCCATACGCACGGAGTCATTATCGTCGAGCAATACCACTCGACACCGAGACGGCGGTTGCGGCACTAAGAGGTTGGAACTCGTAGGCACCAGTGCCTCGCTTTCGGACAGCAGTCGATGCCGCGGTATGCGTACGCGGAAGCAGGTGCCATCACCTAGGTTCGAGGTAACTGCAATCGAGTAACCGAGCAGTCGAGATATTTCGCGTACGATAGCAAGACCAAGACCGACGCCCAATCGTTGGGTGCTGTGCAGACCGACCTGATAGTACTCATCGAATATATGACCTACTTTGTCCTGCGCAATTCCCATGCCCGAATCCTCGACTGTCACTATCACGTCATCGGCATCAATCGCGTGCGAAATGCGTACGTGACCGGACTCCGTGTACTTCACGGCATTGCCGATGAGATTTTGCAGAAGCTGAAGGAATAGCATGCGGTCCGTCGACAACACTATTTGCGTATTCATGAATCCCAGCTGCAGATTCTTGGTTGCGGCCGAGGCTTCGAATTCGCCTTCTAAGTCGGAAAATACGTCCGCCAGACTGACGGCTGTCAGCTCCGGCTCGATGGTGCCGGATTCTAAGCGACTGATATCCAACAGCGCATTGAGTAGACGGGTTGCGCTGTCAATTGCTTGCTCCTGGCGGCAGACAAGCTCGTTCAAATTCGGCGCGTGTTGCGTCAATTTCTGCATGGAAGCGTTAAGCATACGGACTGCTTGCAGAGGCTGGCGTAAATCGTGACTCGCCGTAGCCAGAAACCGGCTCTTGGCACGGTTTGCACGGTCGGCTACTTCGCGCGCGGCAATGAGTGCATCACTGATAGTAAGGTGCTCGGTCATATCCCGGATCGACGCCGCTACAAAAAGCTCGTCGCCATCCTGAAAAGGGGCCAATCTTATACCTGCAGGAAATTCAGATCCGTTGGCCCGCTGCGCAAACAAATCCCTGATTCGGGATCCCATTTCGCGATTACTCGGCTCGCGAAAATAACTTGACACGTGCGCCTCGTGACGGATGTGAAACCGCTCCGGGATTAATAACTTGATTGGTCGGCCCACGAGTCGCTCGGCCGTGTAACCAAACAGGCTGCTTGAAGCTTCATTAGAAAATTGAATGATTCCCTGTTTATCCACCACGAGTAGTGCGTCGGGGGTGAGTTGCAGCAGCCTCTGCGCTATGGCGCCAATTTCGCGCATTAAAAACCCTAAGTACTCTGAACAGAGCAGTGGCCAACGACGTGGGTGAGCGGATCTGCTCGTCGAGTTATAATAAATTTTACAGTATCATATTTGTTATTAAAAAATAGCAATTTACGGAATGTATAGGGTGTGTTTTTTAGTAAGGGGCCGGCGCAGAGTCTTACGGGAATCCACAGCTGTACGCCGCCGACTAATCTGGCACACTAACTGAGGCTATTATTATTGACCATAACTTCGTAAGGAACGACAATTGGGCGAAAATAAAAAACAATGGTCCGGGTCGGACGTTATTCTCAACCAATTGATGGAGATATCCCGGGTTTCTGCGCTTGCCGAGATGGCAAGCGGCGTTGCTCATGAACTTAATCAACCGCTGGGCGCTATCGCGACTTTTTCGCAGGCAGGGGAACGGATGCTGGACCGTCCAGAACCGATGGTGGATCGCGCATTAGAGGTCTTCCGGCAAATTAGCCACGAAGCGCTCAGCGCGGGGGAAGGTATAAAGCGCATTCGTCGCCTGTTTGAGCAAGATTTACCGAAATCGGATCGATGTCAAATGTCCGAACTGATTGCAGAGATACGTCCCATTCTTGACATTCTCACGCTGCGCATCAAGGGCTGTCTGCAATTAGACGTACCATCCGTGCTGCCTGATTTGCTGATCGATCGACTGAGAATTCAACATGTGTTGTTCACCTTGGTCCAGAACGCAGTGGACGCGAGCATGCAAACTGAAGGGGCGCTGATGATACGAATCGATGTCTCCACAGATCGGTATTGTGTTGAGACCAGCGTCAGCGACTCGGGTCCAGGCGTAGCGGCAGAATTGCAAGACAAGCTATTTCGGCCGTTCTTTACCACGAAGCGACAGGGCACAGGTCTTGGCTTGGCGTCGAGTCGCGCGATTGTTGAGTCCCACGATGGGACCATCGGGTTTGAGAATTCTCCGGCAGGTGGTAGTCGTTTTTGGTTTCGCTTGCCGGTCGTAGAAACGGAACATAACACGCATGGTTAAGCCAAGCGAAACCACCAAGATCGTGCCAATGGTATATGTCGTCGATGACGACGATGGCATGCGGCGCGCTTTGGATACGCTATTGAGCACAGTGGGCTACAAAACGACTGTATTTTCGGGGCCGAGTCAATTTTTGGCGAACTTTACACCGGACGCACCTGGATGCCTGGTGCTTGATATACGCATGCCGGACATGAGTGGCTTGGACGTGCAGCGGCACCTTAATCGAATGGGTTCGACGCTACCCGTCATCTTTATTACTGGTCACGGCGATGTACCTATGGCGGTTCAGGCCATGAAGGAAGGAGCCTTCGAATTCATTCAGAAGCCCTTTCGCGATCAAGAGCTGCTCGATCACATTAATCTTGCCCTAAAGCTGGATGCCGAGAATCGCACCACGGTGGCGCGCCATGCCGAAGTACAACACCGGCTTGAAACGTTGACTCCTCGCGAGCGACAGGTAATGAGTATGGTCGCGGAGGGTGCCGCAAACAAAGTGATCGCCATCGATTTGCACTTAAGCGAGCGTACCGTTGAAATCCATCGTGCCAAAGTTATGGAAAAAATGGGCGCGCGTTCGGTCGCGCATCTTGTGAAGCTTCACTTGACGCTCACTAATGATACCCAGCCCCTTGCCCTAAACATTGACAAACTCAAGCGAGTGGAGAAGTAAATGACGGAATAGGTGCGGCCGCTTGAAAGTGGTGCTGGCTTGCAGCAAATAAAGCAATGCTGTGTACGGTAACGCACTTAAACCGAGGTGAATTTAGGTAGACACTATGCGTATTGTTTGGAATTTGAAAATCTTGAGGACGATGACTATGAATATTCGTGATCCTTTTGCAACTGAGGCGGTGCCTGTAGGTGATAAACCCGTCTCGCGACGCACGGTAGTGCAGAGTGGCTTGATCGCGGGAATGCTCGTCCCGTTCGCAGCCCTATTTGTTAACAATCGTTCGTATGCTGCGGTAGCGGCGCTAACGCCGCTGACGCCCGATGAGCCGACGGCCAAGGCGCGTGGCTATATCCTTAAATCAGAAAAGGCTGATCAACACTGTGATAACTGCACCCTTTATCGAGGTAAGCCAGGCGATCTTGAAGGCGGTTGTCTCATATTCCCTGCGAAAAGCGTGGCTTCCGGGGCCTGGTGTAAGAGTTGGGTAAAACGGCCGACCTGAAAGTGAGTAATACTGTCCGCGATAATGCTCGACGCACGCTGCTGCTCAAATTGACGACCGTCGTGGCGGGCGCGGGCGTGGCGGCAACGGCTGTACCGTTTGTGGCTAGTATGAATCCGAGCAGCGACGTATTGGCACAAGCGGAAGTGGAAGTCGATTTGTCGGGCATCTCGCTGGGTGCGGTGCACACAGTCGCCTGGCAGGGACAGCCAGTTTTTATTGTTCGGCGAACGCCGCAACAGATTGCTACGGCGGCTGCATCAAATGGCGGCTCAGACCCTGAGCCCGATAGTAAACGTGCACTCAATCCGGAGTGGTTAGTAGTTGTGGGTGTTTGTACCCACATGGGCTGCGTGCCCAATAAAGAAGCTCTCGGCTGGGTCTGCCATTGTCATGGTAGTCAATATGACGAGAGCGGACGGGTTACGCTGGGACCGGCGCCGACTAATTTGGTCATCCCACCTTATCGTTTCGTGGGGAACGATAAGATCATTATCGGCAAAGCCTAGGAATTACCCATGTCTGGTCGTATTATAAATTGGATAGATCGACGTTTCCCGTTTACAAGCTTTATCAAGGATGAACTAACTGGATATCCCACGCCGCGTAATCTTAGCTATTGGTGGAATTTCGGTTTTTTGGCGGGATTCGTTCTAGTACTGCAAGTCGCTACCGGTATCTTCCTTGCGATGCATTACAAGGCCGACGTGGCCAACGCGTTCGATTCGATTCAACACATCATGCGCGACGTGAACTACGGCTGGCTGTTGCGTTATATGCATGCAACGGGTGCTTCGGCATTTTTCTTCGTCATCTTTATTCACATGGCGCGCACACTATATTATGGATCCTACCGGGCACCCCGAGAACTCTTGTGGTGGACGGGCCAAGGATTGTTGTTGATGCTCATGGCGACCGCTTTCATGGGGTATCTCCTGCCGTGGGGACAAATGTCATTCTGGGGTGCAACGGTCATCACTAATTTGTTTCGTGCTACGCCAGTTTACGGCGAACAAGTGGTGATTTGGTTGCGTGGCGATTATTCGGTAGGGGACGCCACCCTGAACCGCTTCTATGCGTTGCACTTCCTTTTTCCGTTCCTGATCATCGGTGCGGTAGTCATTCATTTGGTAGCCTTACATGCCGTCAAGAGCAGCAACCCCAGCGGCATCGACTTAAAAGCTAAAGATAATATTCCGTTTCACCCGTATTTTACGAGTAAGGATCTGTTCGGCCTCGGTGTGTTTCTAATTTTATATAGTGTAGTAGTGTTTTTTGTGCCGGATAGCTTGAGTGAGCCCGCCAATAGTATTCCCGCTAATCCATTGCAGACTCCTAATCACATTGTACCGGAATGGTATTTCTTACCCTTCTACGCGATCTTACGTTCGGTACCCAATATGGTGGGTGGAGTGGTGGCGATGGGTCTATCAGTCATGATGTTTGCCTTTATGCCAGCTCTGGACCGTTCCTCCATTCCGGGCGGCGCGCGCTACCGACCTATTTATCGAGTACTTTTTTATCTGTTTGTGATCGACATGCTGGTACTAGGCTATGTAGGTTACCAGCCACCCGCTGGCACTATCGTGGTGATCGGACAAATGGCCACCATCGGTTACTTCGCCTATTTCGTACTTATTTTTGGGCTCGCAAAAGTTGAAGAGCGCTGGTTAATTAAGCGCGGCCTGCCACCCGATGTACAAGCGCTGATTAATGCTGAAGCCTTGGCAAACAGTCCGGGGGTTTGACTGGTGAATAAAAATAGAGTGCTGTGGTGGGTCGTAGCATGCCTCCTGTCATTGACGATGCCCGCCCTGGCGGGCACCAGCGCTGTTAAAATCGTGACTGACACAACGACCCTCGGGCGCGGTGCAGATACGTTGATGACGAACTGTCGTAGCTGTCACAGCCTCAAGTATGTCCGATTCCGCGACTTACGCAGCATAGGTATTGCCAAGCACCAAATTGATGAGTGGCGCGGAACTGGATCTGTAGATTCTCCAATATTAGCAATGCTAGCTGAAAAAGACGCGCTTCAGTCGTTTGGCATAGTTCCGCCCGATTTGAGTCTTATTGCTAAGGCTCGCGATGGTGGAGTGAATTATTTGTACTCGTATCTATTGGCCTATCACAACACGGCCGACGGTAGCGTGGATAACTCGGTCTACCCGGGCACCAAGATGCCGGATGCTCTAGGCATCTCTAGTGCGACGACCGCCCCGCAACATGTCGATATACAAGGGAAAGCGAGTGACATTACTTCGTTTCTGGCTTGGGCTGCCGATCCGCATGCCAATGAACGTATTCGAATGGGTTATTACGTTTTAGCGTACCTTGTGGTACTTACCAGCCTACTTTATTTCGTTAAACAGATGATATGGGCGCGACTAAGCCCATCGGACGATCATAAAACTCACTAAGAGGAAGGGTGACTTGCGACGCAGGCAGGATGGCGCGCCCTATCCTGCGGCGCGTCATCCCTCGATAAACCAGCTTCGCGTTACACTATCAATCGTCTTTTTTGATGGTCAAATCGCTATGGACAGACTTTACGTGCTCCGTCTCGCGGGCGATTGATATCGCTTTGTCGATGGCATCCTGCGTCCTCGCACTACCACTCAGCCATACGACGCCATCTTTATCCGTATCAACATGAATCCGTCCGAGGCTGGTCAAATGCGCAACCGCAAGCTTGGCCTTAATCTTCGTGGTAATCGCCGAATCCTTCACAAATGCCACGGGGTGTGAACGGTCGGCATCCTGATCGTCGGCGGCCAAGGCCATCACGGGACCCAGCATGGTGCCAACCACGAGGCAGGTCATTACAAAAGTCTTCTTCATTACGCTCTCCTTAGTCTTTATCGGTACTGTACTCAACAGGTCATATTCTCACCCACCGTGCTGACGGTCTGTGCGGTAACGAACGCCGCTAGCGGGCAGCGCTTAAGGAGCGCCCATTTTTAACAGAAATCCCTGCAGCTCTTTGCGCCCGTCCTGCCATAAGGCAAACGGTGAATCGAAGGTTTCTTGAGGCATGCGCACACTTAAGACGCGGCTATTGGCGATGAACTTGAGCGTTGCAACATCAATGGCGTAGGCGTGAGTCACTACATCGCCGTGCTCCGGTGTGTGTAATTCCTTGCGTTTTGCTAATCCAATAGGGACTCGCTCTAACGGAGTCAATTCAATGGTTCGTCCTTCCGCGAGGATTTGCAGCTTGCCGGTATTGTCCTCGGGGGGAGGTGACATTCGTCGGTCTACGGTGGACCATCGATACAGTAACAAGTTATAAGCGTATTTGCCCGATTGGTCGAGCTCAAGGGCTACCAGGGTGGCGTAGTCGCGCGCATGGGCAGCAACGTCGGTGCGCTCGCGTGCGAATACCAATGGCTTTGTTACGACGGAGAGGGTGCTACCACTTTGTTCGTCTATGATTTCGTCGCTAGCGCCTGAGACCGCCTTGGCGGCTATGACATTACAGGCGGTCAGCGTTCCAAGTGCTAGAACCCCAAGCCCGATAATCCGCACTATACGGCATTGCATAGGTTCTAGAAGCGCAGACGGTATGCCGCTGATATGTACAAGGCGCGTTGATCTAAGGAAGTAGTCTGGGCCGGACCAATAATTAGCGTGGGTTGTTGCAAAGTTTGTTGTCGCTCGATTTGGTATCCACCGGTTAGTTCAAATATCGAACTACGGCTGGTCCAATCGCCACGTACCTGGGGTAAAAACAGCGTTTGTTTGCTGCCGAGCGTGGGATTTTTCAATTGCTCAACGCTTAGCCGAGGGCCTAGGCGCCAGGCACCGTGCAGAGCGAAGCGCGCATCCCAGGATACGGTCGTGCTACGGGAGCTGGGTGAGTTGTCTTCGCGCAAACTAAAAATATGTAAGTCGCTGGCCTGTAAAAGACTCGCACCGGACACGGTGATGGCAGCATTTTTATCCAGACCAGTCGATAAGGTATTAGCAACGCCGCCAGAGGCGGGGGTTCCCGTTAAGCGTAAGGCCGACACGTCGGCCATGAACTGCCAGCGCTCGCCAATGGCGCGGCTGGCTGAGATGACGAAGGTGTCGCTGGTGGCCGATCGATCCAGCGCAAATTGTTTTATTTGCGCCAAGGTGTAAGAGGGTGGCGTTGGTACAGTAGGTGGATTAGTAACAGGTGGGTTTTCCAGGGTCGGTATGTCAGTTGCATTTTGACCAATCAACGCATTGCTTAAAGACAGCTGTGGACTTCGTCGATGATCGATGTCCATACCCATTACCCAGTTCTTCGACACTTTAATGTTGCCGATAAGCGTGATCGAATTGAGTGATTGCAATTGAATATCATAATCGGTGAGAACCACTGCGGTGAAGCCCGGTAATGAATATCGAGTCTGCAAGCCAAGTGCGCGTCGATCAGTGCCACCCGCAGTCGTCTGATCGTATAGGTAGGCGTCGAAAACCCATGCCTTACGGAAAGGTCCGTATTCGGCCGCAATGGTAGCGAATTTTTGTTTACTAGAGATTTTGGAGTAGCTCGACAAGGCGGGTAACCCCGCGGCGGCACCTATCGTGAATTTTGAGTTGACCTGGTAGCCAACATATAAACCATCAAATAAGCCGATGCCTCCCTGGCTGGCGAGTGACTGACGGCCGAGGCGACCCGTCAAGCCCGTCGTGCGATCAGTGATTTCACCGTACGCCGCCGTAACACGGTCTTGGCTTCCGCCGCCCGCGGTTAAAATATTTTTGGTATAACCCGAATTGAAACGGCCGGTAAAGTCATAACGCTCACCTCGGTTCCGCACCAATACATCGCCATATACAAGCGCCGCGTTGACCGAAGTTGCGCTGGTGGTGACACCGGTTGCATTAGTCTGAGTTTTGCCATATTGGTAGGTCAACGCCAAGCTACCGGCAGCGCTCCAACCGGCATTTACTTTCGCGCCAAATTCACCCACATTTTTCGGCGTTAAGGATGCGGTGGCCAGCGTCTGCAATCGACCGCGGACTCGATCGGCTGCGGACCCATTCGGGTAGCGCGCGAGATACGCCTGATATTCGGCTTTCGCTTGCGCCAATTGCCCAGCCCGTTCACGCACTAAGCCTGCAAGTTCTTGCGCATCGGCTCGTGCAGGATATTCAGGCTGGCGTAGTAAACGCGTTAACAAATCGGTGGCTTCCGGGTATTGATGCTTAGCGAGCGCAACGCGCGCATCGCCTAGAATTTTAGCGCGCTCCGCGTCGGATACTGCGGGGTCGGTAGGCCCGCTGTCGGCGGCTGATTGCACGCCAGCATGTTCCGCCACTGTCAAATCCGTTTGTTCGTCATTCACGGCAAGCCAGGCGCGCGGGTATGTGGCCAAGGCAACCTCCAATACTCGCTCGGCTTCCTTCTTCGTGCTGAAAGGTCCTACCCGTAAACGATACCAATGCTGATCTTCGATATCGGTCTCGGACACAAAGGCTTGGGTTTGTAGACTCGCCGCAGCCGCTTGAACTTGTTCGCGCTCAATTTTGGTCTGTGAAGAATCCAGGTTAACCGCATATCCTTGAGGCGCTTCGACTTCGGATAAAAATACGCTGGCCTTTTTATGGCCAGTACCTAGCAGTCGAATTCGCAAGCCCAATCCCGAAGCGCTTGGTGCCATCACAAAATTTAAGTCACGCGCCCAGGTGAGTTCGAGCCTAACTTCCCCCGGGATCATTGATTCAAGGCGTGCACCGGTGACCAACTGAGTGTTACCACCGACTAACGGAAGCTCCGGTGGCACACCATTTAGGAGAGAACCGCAATCAGGCCCTAAGCGCAGCGTAATAGTGGTGTTCGTGCCGTGGTTGATCGGCATATTACCGATATATCGTACCGAGCACGCAAACTGCACGGTAATATCCGCATGATCTTCTTTCTCTTCAGTATTGATCACCTGCACCAATGGCCCTAGCGCAATACCCGGTAAGTTTGCCGCGGGAGCATTGTGTAAGCTTAGGCATCCTATCAATAGCGCAATTGCACAAAGCGGCGACACCTGCGCTCGCAGGTAGGTAGGCTTCGCCAATTCAATCACTGGTTCGGACCGTTCTTCGGGGCGGTTATTGAACCACCTCCCGTGCTCTTGCGATTGCCCGGTAGCAAGGGTTTTAGCTGCGGTTTCGGCGGGGCAACCAAAGTCCAGCTCAGTGTGTTGTGACAGGTGCTGCAATCCTGAGTTGTGATCACGTGTTGCACTTGTTTACCCACTGCCGCGATCCCGTTGTGACAGCTTTGGCAAGTTGCACGCAGGCCCGTATGACTAAATATGACCGGTTGCCAGGCGACCGTGCCGTGACAGACACTGCATTCATCGCGGGTAGCGATGTGGTTTATCGGTTTGCCAGGTGCATTCACACCGTTATGGCAGCTTGAACAATTCGCGGCGACGCCCTGGTGATCGAAGTGCGCCGGTAGCCAAGCAATAGTCGAGTGGCAGGTCTCGCAGGTGTTGCTGCTCGCAATGTGAGTGGGACCCTTGGCCGCTGCAAGTACTCCGTTATGGCAACTAATGCAATTGCCAGTGATGCCCGCGTGAGTCGATGTACTTGTAGTACTGCGCTGTCCAATACCAAGTCCGCCACCAAATCTTCCGCGACCGGGTTCGCCTGATTCGACTATACCGGCTTGTCGGCGTGCACCCGGCGCACTCACTACGGCCGCGATTTTACTGCGGGTTTTGGGTTGCACGCCAGTTTGTGCATGGCCCGCACTAAAGCTCGATGTGACGTGACATCCACTGTTGCTGCAATCCTGGCCGACGAAGTGATTGTTGCCCTGATCGGTACGAATCGTCAGGTTCAACCCGGATCCAGGATAAAAAGCTGCCTTCGATGCGACGTCGTGGCAGGCGTCGCAAGTAGTACCAATTATCCCGAACATCCTAGAGTGCGTGGTCGGATTCATAGCCGTGCCGCTGAACGCATTGAAGTTGCTAGTTGAATGACAGAACTCGCAAGGCGTACTGCCCGTTGGAATATGTGGCGGAGCCAACCCAGAGGCGGCCTTTGGCGTAAATCCAACCGCAAATACCGGTGCCGCCGAGTTCGGTGCGCCATGACAAGAAATGCACCCGCTTGCAATACCGGTATGCAGACTGGCATTCGAGTTTAGAGAATTGTGGGTGATCGGACTAATGTGACAGACCGTGCAGGCTTGATTCGCCGGATTTGGCATGTGACCGAGCGGCAGTGAGGTGGTGCTCCAGTTCTTGGTGGTATGACAGACCGAGCAATCGCTCGTGAGTCCCTGGCCCGAGACGTGTGATCCTGTGGTCGGGCGCGGTTGCAACGCAGGATTCGCCGCACCCATCGAGAAGCTCAAGCCTTTCTCATGGCAAGTAACGCAGGTAGTGGTGACAAACGAGTGAGTCGCCACGCTCATGTTCATCGGCCCGAAAGTGCCGACCGCGTAGCTGCTTGTGCTATGACACGAGCCACAGCTAGTGCCGCCTAAGAACGGGATATGCGCCGGGGCGAGCACCGCATCCTTGGGCGTGAAATTATTGGTCCACGTCAGTGCGGTGAAGGCACCATGGCACTGGGCGCATTGGGCGCTGGTGACGCCGGTGTGCATCACGGCGTTGGCCGCAAGCGTAGTGTAGGTCGGTATCGCCACGTGGCATACCGCGCAGGCTTGATTCGCCGGATTTGGCATGTGACCGCTCGGCAGAGAGGTGGTGCTCCAGTCCTTGGTGGTATGACAGACCGAGCAATCGCTCGTGAGTCCCGGGCCCGAGACGTGTGATCCCGTGGTCGGGCGCGGTTGCAACGCAGGATTCGCTGCGCCCATCGAGAAGCTCAGCCCTTTCTCATGGCAAGTAACGCAGGTAGTGGTGACAAACGAGTGAGTCGCCACGCTCATATTCATCGGCCCGAAACTGCCGACCGCGTAAGTCGTCGATGTATGGCAGGTGCTGCAGTCAGTTCCCGGCAGCAACGGAATATGAGGTGGCGCAAGCGCTGCGGACTTAGGCTCCGCTGTGTGATTGTAGAACGTGAGCTGCGCTACGCCGTGGCACTGAACGCAATTGCCGCTGATCCCGGTGTGTAATACAGAATTGGTCGCTAACGTCGTGTAATTAGTGGGTGCCGCGGTATGGCAGACATTGCACGCGAGGTTAGCGGGATTCGGCATGTGGCCCGTTGGCAGTACCGTGGTATTCCAATTGGCAGTGCTATGGCAGAGGGCGCAGTCGTTTGGTGCAACCTGTTGGCCGGCGGTGTGATTGGCTGGTCGACCTTGCAATAGGGGACTCGCGGCTCCCATAAAGAAATTTCCCGTTTCATGACAGGCAGTGCAAGCGGTACCGGCCACTCCTGCGTGCGTGGCCTGAGTCATGTTCATTGGACCAAACCCACCTGCCACATAGTTTGGCGCATGGCACGAACTACAATCTGTGCCATTGAAAGCGGGTATATGCGATGGCGTGAGCGGACCAGCGGCTTTAATGACCATGTCACTGTTGAAGAACGGTAACGGTGCCGAGGTGCCATGACACTGCGCACAGCCGGTGGTGATATTGGTGTGCAGGACTGCTGTGCTTGCAAATACTTTGTATAGGTTAGTCTTGAGATCTCCCAAATGGCAAACCGAGCAAGTCTGTGTGCCCGGAATGGGCATATGCCCGCCTGGCAGTAGTAGCGGGGTGGTCCACACTGTCGTGTTATGGCATTGGTTGCAATCACCGGTCGCTTGCTGCGCAGGATTCGGCGTCGCCGTGTGGTTTGTCGGCCGTAATTGCAGTGTAGGTACAGAGGCACCGAGATAAAGATTTGCTGCCTTGTCGTGACACGTATTGCAGGTTGTAGGCACAAACGCATGCTTGGCTGGACTCATGTTCGTGGGGCCGAAGCCACCGCTTACGTAGTTCGTGGCGTGGCAGGCGCTACAGTCCACACCGTTTGAATAAGGAATATGCGGCGTTGGAGTACCAGCCGCGGCCTTCGGGTTAGCGGAGTTATTGTAGAACGTTAGTTGCGCGTTGCCGTGGCACAGCGAGCAATTTCCGCTAATGCCTGTATGCAATACGGCGATGCTGGCTAAGGTTTGGTAGCTGGCAGCGGCGCTGGTAATGGCGGTGTGGCAGACCGCGCAAGCTTGGCTGCCGGGATTTGGCATATGTCCCGCCGGCAGTACTGTGGTTTTCCAATCGGTTGTGTTGTGACAACCCGAACAGTCACCGCTTACCAACTGGACATTAGTGCTCGTAAGGTGCCCAGGAGGTCTGCCCTGCAGGACCGGCATTGAGGCACCGAGGAAGAAATTCAAGCCCGCTTCGTGGCATGTGTCGCAAGAGGTCGGCACAAATGCATGTTTGGCGGCACTCATGTTGGTGGGACCAAAACCGCCCGTGACATAGTTCGCGGTGTGGCAGGAACTACAATCGGCGCCCGACAGATAAGGGATATGCGAGGGCGTGAGAATTGCCGCCTTCGGGTTATCGGTATTATTAAAGAAGGTCAATTGCGTGGTGGTGTTGCCGTGGCACACGCTGCAAGTACCGGTGATTCCCGTATGTAAGACCGAAATGCTGGCAAGCGTAGCGTAGCTAGCAGCGGTGCCAGTGATTGCAGTGTGGCAAACCGCACAGGTCTGACTGCCGGGATTGGGCATGTGCCCCGGTGGCAATACAGTACTTGTCCAGTCAGTCGTACTATGACAAGCCGAACAGTCACCGGAAACCTGCTGAGGGTTGCCACTAGACAAGTGACCCGCAGGTCGTCCTTGCAGAGGCGGCGTCGAGGCACCGAGGAAGAAATTCAAGCCCGCTTCGTGGCAGGTGTCGCAGGAGGTAGGCACAAACGCATGCTTGGCCGCACTCATGTTGGTGGGACCGAAACCGCCGGTGACATAGTTCGCGGTATGGCAGGAACTACAATCGGTACCCGACAAATAAGGAATATGCGACGGAGTAAGTATCGCATCCTTAGGCGTGAAATTATTCGCCCAAGTCAGCGCAGCTGAATAATCGCCATGACAAAGCGCGCAAGTTCCGGTAATGCCGGTGTGCAGGACTGAAACGGACGCCAAAGTCGCAGCCGTATAGTCGTTGGGCGACGAGGTATGACAAGTAATGCATTTCTGGCTGGCAGGGTTTGGCATGTGCCCGGTAGGCATCATGCTGCTCATCCAGTCTTTGGGTGTATGACACTGACCACAGTCGCCAGTGGCCATGCGCGAATCGGTGCTCGTGACGTGATTTTGTGGCCGTAACTGCAGCGCAGTGCCACTGCCCACATAAAAACTTTTACCTGTGTCGTGACAGGTATCGCAGGTTGCGGAAACGAACGTATGTCTGTCCGGGGTCATGCCAGTCGCTGGTCCGAAGCCCCCGGCATTATAGGCCTTATCGTGGCAACTACTACAGTCGACGCCCGCATTGATCGGAATGTGTGACGGTGCGAGTGGCGCCAATTTGGTGGGTGAAACGCCCGAAATCGCCATTGGAATATACGGTGCCGGTTTGCCAGCGAAAGTTTGACCGCCATGGCACTGTGCGCAGTTCTTGGTGGTTTCAAAGCCCGTATGAAGACCGGGAATGCCGACGACGATCATGTCCCAAGTCTCAGCCGCCGGGGTGTTCCCGTGACAAAAAGCGCAGTCTTTTAAGGGCGGAATCGGCGGAACGTGATTAGTGGGTGCGGTCGAAACAAAGCCAGTGGAGATCTTGAACGTACCACTATGACAAGTTGCGCAGGTGGTTACCGTCATCTGCGTGTGATCAAACTTCGAGGGCACCCAACTCGGGGTCTTCGTGCCAATGCCCGTGGTATGGCAGCTCTCGCACAGGTTAGTGGTGGGCATGTGGCTGCCTTGTTTGCCCACAGATTTAACGCCGTTGTGACAGTTCGCGCAGCCGCTCACGATACCGGTGTGGTCAAATCGGGCACCTTTCCAACTAATTGTTAGATGGCAATCACCGCATTCCAAAGCGGTAACGATGTGATTGCTAGATTTGCCAGAAGCATCTACGCCGTTATGACAAACGATACAACGGCCATTGACCGCGAGCGGGATCTGAGTGTGGTCCACTACCTTAGGTGGATTCCAGCTCAAGACGGTATGACAGGCTTCACAGAGATCGCTAGTATCAGGATGTAATTTGCCTTTGGTCTTGTCTTTATTCTTAGCCAGTGCCTGCGGATTGGTGCCATTGTGACAACTGACGCAGCTACCGAGTACCTCAGCATGATCAAAGTGCATTTGAGGACGGAATGACGTCGTGTTATGGCACGCGATGCAATTATTAGTGCTCGGGATATGCGTCGCCGTTTTGGGCGTCGCATTAAACTGCGAGCCGGACATATGACAAGCGCCACAGGTGCGTGGCGTAGCCTTAAACACAGCATTTAAGTGGCAAGACTCGCAGGGCAGATCGCGATGTACGCCATCGAGTTCAAAACCCGTCGTGAAGTGATCGAACGGCACCGTAATTGGCGCTGGGGTAGCTGCCGCGGAGCTCGGAGTAGGTACGAACGCCAACATCGTTAGTAAAAACGGTGCAATGATTCCCAAGAGGTAACGTAATTTCATAAGATTCCCTATTGGATCCTCGCGCCTTTCCAGGAGTAGCTGCTGTGACATCGGTCACATTGCGCCCCGAACAGCCCTAAGTGACGATCATCTTGGTGATGACATGCGCCGCATTGTTGCGACATCTTTACGGAACCGGGTATCTCGTGGTGGCAGTCGGCGCATTTCAGTTTAGCGTGAGCACCAAGCAGGGGAAAGTGGGCTTCCTTCGCATGATCAAACACCCAAATCGGCCAACCATTGGAGGAATGACAGCTTTCGCATTTTTTACCCAATCCGCCCTTATGCACGTCATCATGCGAATGACACTCAATACACTTAGTCGGAGTGCCCGTAAACGCCAAAGTTTTATGACACTGGGCGCAGCTCACAACTCGATGTAATCCCAGTAGCGGATAGTGGGTCAGGTCGTGATCGAAAATAATGTCGGAGGTCCAGGTTTTTTGTCCATGGCAGGTATCGCAGCCGCCCTTAATTTTGCCACCATGGGGATCTTCACTGCGATGGCATCCTAGGCAGTCTTTGGCTAATTTCTGAGTCTTCACCGGTGCCGTATGGCAAACATGGCAGTCTAATTTAATGTGGTTTCCGATTAACGCATACTTAGTTTTTGCGAGGTGGTCATAGGTGACCGGCTTCCATTTGTCGTTACCATGACAGTCATTGCACTTCGGGCCAAGCCTGGCCGCATGTGAGTCATCCGACTGATGACAGCCATTACAATCCTTCGGAATCTTGTCCTTATAGTTACCGCTGCGATGACACGCAACGCAGGTGGCCTTCTCGTGTACACCTAACAGTTCGTAGCCGGTCTCTTTGAGGTGGTCGTACTTGGCGGTTTTCCATTCCTTGGTCGTGTGGCATTTGCCGCAATCCGCGCCGCGAGCCCCGCGGTGTTCATCGTCGGTCGCGTGACAGCCATTACAACTCTTAGGGGTCGGTTTATAATGTCCGCCGATATGGCAGGCATCGCACGTAATCGATGTGTGCGCGCCTGTAAGGTTGAAATCCGTCTTACTATGATCGAATTTGCCGCCACTCCAACTGGACGAGCTATGGCATTCGCCACAGGATTGCTTGTATTGGCCGTGATGTACATCGTCAGATTTATGGCAGCCTACGCAGGCTTCAGGCGCCTTCCGATAAGCCACATTCGGTTTGTGACAACTGGTGCAGTCCAGCGTGCTGTGTGCACCTTTTAGGTCAAAATTAGTGAGGTGATGATCAAATTGTGCGCGGCTGAGTTGAGTAATATCGGCCTCTCGCCCTTTATGTTCGGTATGGCAAGCGCGGCACTCACCCGTGCCAATGTTGGGCATATGGCCGTGAAATCTCGTATGGCCGCGCACGTCGGCTGCAATTTCCTTGTGACAATCTAAGCAAAGCGAAGTCTGGGTCCGAACATTGGATCGATCATGGCAATTGGCGCAGGTCTCTTCCTGTTTTACGTGGGCGCGCGACACCTTGCCCGGCATGAGCAGTGTTTCCACTGATGCACCTAAGGCATTAGATCCTACGATCATTGAGATTGCCAGCATCCATGCGACACCCATTGCTTTGGCAATACTTTGTCCTCCCATCTTATTTTTCGTGCCCACTCAGTAAACATTGACCGCAACAACATGTACGAGACCCGCAATTAACAACATAAAAAATAGCGGAATATGCAACACATGCCAAAACGAAAATAACTTCGCATAGGATTTATATTCGACCACGCGACGACCGGCTTCCAACCGTCTATCCGCATAACGACGGGCGACCACTGCAATACGCTGCGCGTGCTGCGCAATCAATTCCGACTCACGCCGCAAAGCCTTTTCTACCGCTTCTTTAATTTCTCGACGCACAGTTAGGCGTGCTAGGGCGAAACGAACCCCGCCGCTGGGCAGATGCCAAAGCCGGCCGAAAATCCCCTTGGGTGGCACGATATACCGCTGCTCCACTGCTTCTATAGCATCCAACAAACCGGGCAGTAATGCGATCGAAGTGGTTTGAGAACGCAGCCGAGTAGCCACCGCTTTAAGTTGCTCGAGCGTATCTTCGTTGCCATCCATATGCGCATGCAATCGCGTATAAATATAGCGGCCAATGACACCGCTTCCAGACACCAGCAACATGCAGATCAGCGCGACATTGCTATTGGTGGCTCCTAAGTGAAAGTTGCAATGAAACAATATAAATAAGGGTCCCACGATCCCCAATACCATGTGGATTTCAAACCAAGTGGGTATTCCCCCGAGCCAGCCTAACCAGGGGGCGCGTTTGCGCGCTGAATAAATCAATAGAAATACCATCAATGAACCGCCGAAGATTCCCAGCCAATATCCGAGTCCGCGCAACGGCGAGATGTAACGCTCAAGATGCGCATGCCTACCCCACGCAATTAACACGGCGACTACAATGCCCCACAAAATGGGTCCATGCAGACGTTGCCCGTTATTAAAGGAGACCTTGGCGGCTTCTACACTCAATTAACGACCTTATCGATGATTATTTTGATTGCTGGATGATCAGTGGGTTTAATGATCTCGCTAGAGCCTTGCAGATCGCCAGCGGACGGTAATGCTTGTCCGCTTTGGGAAATTCGCGCCTCGACTTTTACACGAGCTGCGCTTGAGATATTTCTGCCGGGGACCATCGATTGCGAATCATCCAATGTAAATTTCACCGGCCAAGTGCCTACCGTGCTACGAATCACCGCCACCGGAGGTCCTGGAGCGTCCACAGACTTTGCGACAATAAAAAGTGTCGCACCGGCAGCGGCTTTGCCGCTCAAAGTACTAGCCAGTGACACTTCGCCGCTTATCGTGTTGGTTCCCGCTGCATTCGTACTCGACGTGGGTATGCGTATAGTCGCGGCCAGCGGCGCGCTAGCGAGTGTACCCATGCTGGAATTCTCTTCCTGCGGCACCGGCGGCAGCTGCCTCGCGCGCGCCTTCTTTGCATCCTCGGGTCGACCGAGAAATTCGTAGGACTTCGCCAGCAATTCCCAGTCGTCGGGACCGCCGCCGCCTTTGGCGAGACGTGCTTCTAAGGACGCAATGGCGGTGTTCATTGAACCCGCATCGGCTTTTTTGTTTGGACCGGATGAGGAAGTCAGGGTCGATGTTTTGGTGGGTGCGGCCATTGCCGAAGCCGAACTTGTAATTGTTTGCTCGGGATGTCCAAGCCAGCGATAAAGTAGCAACATGCCCAGCACTATGGATCCGGCGACTGCTGCCATTTTCCACGCAGCGCTTCGCCTTCCAGGTCGCAGAACGAATACAGCGGCCAGGGTCGTCAGCACCCCCGCTAAGAACCAAAATCCGTTCAATGGAAATCTCCTCTTAATTTAAACAAAACGCGTCCTTAAATCGGAATTCACCTCATCCACTGGGCTGCATTAAGTTACATTAGGGCCTAGCTAGGCACATATAATCATGAACGATTGATGCGAAACAATGTGTGCGATAAGCGACACTGTGCTATACCGGATACAGGTTGACACGAGAGCCATTTCACAGAAACTTCAACTTGCGACCAGTACTCTATACCTTACTGGAGTCGTAATAAGTTTAAATCTGTAGGAACTCAAAACGCATGGATTTTTGGTCGCTAGTTTTGTACGGCGTGCTAATTTTTGCTTTTGTCGCCGTCTATCTCGGGCGGCAACATCGAATGCACGTTCGCGGCCTAAGTGCACAAAAGGATACCATCGCGGCAGGCATGACCGAACCTGCGTCGTTACATCCGATTATTGATCCAAGTCGATGTCTTGGTTGCGGAACTTGCGTCAAAGCTTGCCCCGAACAGCCTCACCATGAGGTGTTGGGCTTGATTAATGGCAAAGCCGTATTGGTGGGTCCTAGTGATTGTATTGGTCACGGGGCGTGTAAAACGGTTTGCCCCTTTGATGCGATTACCCTGGTATTTGGCACTGAACGTCGGGGTTTAGACATCCCCCTGCTTAAACCGAGTTTTGAATCTAACGTGCCCGGCATTTATGTGGCCGGTGAACTGGGGGGTATGGGGCTGATAAAAAATGCACTTATGCAAGGTCAGCAGGCGCTCGAGTCAATTGCCAAAGCGGGCCTTAAACGCCCTGGCGCGCTCGATGTGTTGATTGTCGGCGCTGGGCCTGCGGGTCTTGCCGCGTCGCTTGCGGCGCAAAAAATGGGCTTAAGCTATCAAACCATAGAACAAGATTCTCTGGGAGGAGCGGTATTTCAGTATCCCCGGGGCAAGCTAGTCATGACCGCGCCGGTGGAATTGCCGATCATAGGCAAAGTTCACTTTCGCAATACCTCCAAGGAGCAATTACTTAAATTTTGGACTGATGCGTGCACCAGTAATAAGTTAAAAATCCTCTATCAAGAACGCGTGGAAAAGATTGACTCCAAGGACGGTGTTTTTCACATTATTGCGACTAAAAATAAATACACCGCCTCGACCGTGTTGCTGGCGATCGGACGTCGAGGTACGCCTCGCAAGCTAGGAGTACCGGGTGAAGAGCTGCCAAAAGTGGTTTATCGGCTTATTGATCCTGAACAATATCGTGGCAAAGAAGTCGTGGTGGTCGGCGGCGGCGATAGTGCACTTGAGGCGGCGGCCAGTATTGCGGAGTTGGGTGATACGACAGTTACACTTTCCTATCGCGGCGATGCCTTTCAACGAGCCAAGCAGCGCAACCGGCAGCGCGTTGATGAAGCCGCTGCCAAGGGTCAGCTTAAAATTCTTCTGGGCTCGCAAATTAGCGAGATAAGGGGTAATGAAGTGAGTATGAAACTATCTGGGAAAGAGTTGAAAATGAATAATGATGCAGTCATTGTGAGTGCCGGCGGCATTCTGCCGAATGATTTCTTGAAATCGATTGGTATCCAAGTAGAAACCAAATTCGGTACCGCTTAGTGAAAAACCCACGCCAATGGCATAGTTTTATCGTAAGCCTATGCTGTGCGTTTAGCCTTTCGGCCCTTAGTGCACCGCTTAGCCCTCTAAAGCCCAAGGATCCGCTTGAGCCCGCGCGAGCGGCGTTGCGAACACTGCAGTTCGCGAAGGCGATTGAACTCCTAAACACTGCGGGTGCAACCGGGAATGCCGATGCTCAGTACTTATTAGGTTTGATATATCTCAACGGAGTGGGCGTAGTGCCTGATGCAAAACACGCGCGCGATCTGCTTCAGGTGGCGGCCGAGCATAATCAGGCGGCGGCGGCCTTCGTGCTCGCGGGGGAACTCGGTCGTGACAAGGACGCGCCGCCGGGCGCGGGTCGACAATGGTTGGAGCGTTCGGCAAAGTTGGGCTACGTGCGCGCCACAGAGGCCATGAAATCACCGCGACCCTTGCTGGATAGCGAGTTGGTGGGCGCTTCAGATCCTTCGCTGATGACGGCATGGGTTATCGATTGTGCGCGCAAAAACAATGCTGCGGAGTTACGTAGAATCGGCGCGCCTAGCGTGGCCGTACGCGATGAATTTGGCCGAGGCGCGCTGTTCTTTGCGGTTGAAGCGGGGGCTTTGGTTTCGGCAACGACTCTATTGGACTTGGGCGCTCCGATTCGCGCAGTCGATAACGCGGGAACTACGGTTCTAATGGTTGCGGCGGAACGCCATGATGTTGCAATGACAGATTTGTTGCTGCAACACGGTGCTGATGTGCAGGCTGTGGATATTAGGCAACGTACAGCGCTTTTCTATGCGGCGCGAGCCAATCAACCCCAGACTATAAAGTCGTTACAGCATGCGGGTGCGATTCTTGATAAGCATGACGACCGGGGTTATAACGCACTAGATGATGCGCTCGCAGTCGGAGCCGAAGCGGCAGCTACTGAGCTAAAAGCCCAGGGTTTGCGCGCCAACGTGGTCTCGGTAGGCCCTCGGCAAACGGGTAAATTCGATCCGGCGCATCCGGGTGAGATTTATCGTGGCTGGCCGCCGCTTGCGTTGGCCATATCACGCAATGATTCGGCGACCGTCCAGCAATTATTGGGCTCAGGTAGTGATGTTAATTTAAAACTCCCGCAGGGAGATCCGTTAATTCAAGTGGCGGCTGACGCTCACGCCCTTGACAGTTTACAACTTTTGTTGGCACGCGGAGCTGACACCACCGCGACCGATCATTCAGGTCATACCGCATTGTGGCTGGCTGCCAGTCGCAATGATTTACCCGTAGTCAAGGTGTTACTCAAAGGAGGCGTAAAGCCGGACGCTCACGCGGCGACTGAGCAGACGGCGCTTCTCGGCGCACTGCGCGCTCCACATTCAGAAGAAGTAGCGCAATTATTGCTCGCGAGTGGCGCTAACCCCGATGCTACTGATGCGGACGGTCATACTCCACTAATCCTGGCCTCAACTGCCAATCAGCTTCCATTGGTGCAAGGGCTGTTGGCGCGCCACGTGAAGATTGACGCGGAAGATCGTGAAAAGCGTACGGCACTCTGGCATGCAGCGGCAGCGGGTTCCACTACTGTGGTGGCAGCCTTAATCGCTGCCGGGGCGAGTCGGGATTCGACGGATATCCGCGGCGCCACTATTTTACATGCGGCCGCCACCCAGAAAGAGGCGGCGGTTCTCGCGCCGTTGCTGAGTGCGGGTGCCGGAATTAACCGTCGCGATTCAGGTGGTGACACTCCATTGATTATTGCGGCTGCCACCGGGCACACCGAGGTCGTACAAGCGCTACTCGTTCAAAATCCTGAACTGGACGTGCAAAATAAAGTAGGCGATACCGCGCTAATTGTTGCTAGTAGAGGCGGATTCTCTAACATTTGTCATTTGTTACTCGCGGCTAGGGCCAATTCGTCGCTACGAAACCATGCCGGTATTGCCGCCAAGGATATCGCCGCGGGTCGAGGTTTTGCCGAGATTGCCAAGGAATTGTCAGGAGCAGGTTAGTTAGTAAGCGAAAAAGGGTCCAGTGTAGGTACCGCTGACGCGCTGATCAATGCCGAAATAAATCTTCTTGCCATAGAAAAAAGGCATGCCCCAGATGAATCGCGTGGATCCGCCGCCATTAGCCAGACTGATATAGGCTGTGCCTTTGCCAGTCGGTACTTTCTGTATAAAGGTATTCGGGTCTGCAATCGCGAAATTGACGGTGCTAGTAGCGTTATTGACACCCACCCCAGTATTAACTGCAAATACACTCTGTGGAGGTACCTTAGGGCAGTAATAGCCAACCCAATCTGCAGTGTTGCACCCCGGTAAGTTAGGGTCAGCGAATACATAATTAGTGGAGCCCGAGTCAATTTGCCCTGGTAGCTGAGTGGTACCGCCGTTGTAGGTAGTCATAAACTTTCCCGCGCTATCGGTACCTAAGACAGCCAGCCCCGTTGCAGGCAGTGAATTATCAGCCTGCGTGGCGATTCCAAATATTAGCTCGCCCTGTACCGTAATATCGCCGTTAGCGTTTACCAGATTGGGAAGATTGACAATGACCCCGTTGTTATCGGTGGCAAACATGGCCACGGGATTAGTGACCTGATTGGCCAATGCAACATTCTCCTCGGTGCAGGCGCCAGACGCGGTGCAACCGTAATAAAAAGGCAACGGCGCGGCTGCGCTGACGCAGGCCGCTCCGCAGTCTTGGGCCAAAACACCCACTCCCAGTAACCCGTTGGCAAAAAGGTCTGAAACGGCGTTAGTTATCGTGTTGTTCCCACTACAGCTGAAGGGCGCTTTAGGATTGGTGGCGGGATCTTCAAGCACGTGTATTGGCAATTTAGCGGCGACTTCGCCCGCTAAATACACATCGGCTAACGTTACGGGACCCCAGGTCTGCTTACCCGCAAAGCGCGCGCATTCTTTTATTGTCTGTCCCAGTGCATCTGTTTCTGCGTTAAGCACCAGGGAGTTTGCGGCCAGCACTGAACCGACCAGTCGCAATCCCCACGAACCCGTATCAAGTAATACATGGTCTATAGTTGCACACTGTGTATTGCTACCGGGAACGCAAACCTTCACAGTCACATAGGCGTGATTGATAATACTCTGAGCCGCGGCCGCGGCCG
>JAYUFB010000103.1:0-55676 GCA_043738945.1 Gammaproteobacteria bacterium | reverse complement strand
CGCGGGCTAGGGGCTAAACGTCGCGTTCCAAATTTTGATGATTTACTATTTCTCGCTGCTTCCTTGTCACGTTATCCACTAGAAGGATATCGTGAACGATGTTCGACCAAGACAGTATTGGGGACTCGATTTGCTTCTCACCCCATTGAGCTCGCGATCCCCGTTACCATTGCGGGTATGAGTTTCGGCGCTTTATCGGCGCGCGTAAAAGATGCGCTGGGTCGTGCCGCGACCGAATTGGGTACCTCGACGACTACGGGTGATGGCGGCATGACGTCGGAGGAGCGTAACTCCTCGAAGACCTTGGTGTATCAATGTTTGCCATCGCGCTACGGTTTTAATCCGGATGACGTGCGGCGTGCTGACGCTATAGAAATAGTTATAGGTCAAGGGGCTAAACCGGGCGGCGGTGGTATGTTATTGGGGCAGAAGGTCAATCCACGAGTGGCGCGTATGCGTACTTTGCCCGAAGGAGTCGATCAGCGTTCTGCGTCGCGTCATCCTGATTGGACTGGGCCTGATGATCTGGTAATCAAGATTAAAGAGCTGCGCGAGATTACGGATTGGCGGATACCAATCTACGTTAAAGTGGGTGCTACCCGAGTATTTAATGACGTAAAGCTCGCGGTTCATGCGGGCGCAGACGTGGTGGTCGTCGATGGTATGCAAGGAGGTACCGCGGCAACTCAAAGCGTATTTATTGAGCATGTGGGGATACCAACACTTGCCGCATTGCGACAGGCGGTAGACGCCTTGGATGATTTAAATATGCGCGGTACAGTGCAGTTGGTGATTTCCGGTGGCATCCGAAGCGGTGCCGATGTTGCCAAGGCATTGGCCATGGGCGCCGATGCCGTCGCAATGGGCCAAGGAGTTCTCATCGCATTGGGCTGCAATAGCGATACTTATGTGTCAAATGGGCAGCATATATCGGCGCTCAAAGAATACAGTGAATTAGGCACGGCTCCGGGCTTTTGTCACCACTGCCATACCGGGAAGTGTCCGGTCGGGGTCACTACGCAAGACTCGACGCTTGAGCTGCGACTTGATCCTGCGGTGGGTGCGAAGCGGCTGAAGAATTATTTGCAGACCGTTAATATGGAATTAAGCACCATCGCGCGCGCCTGCGGCAAACAAAATGTGCATCACTTAGAAAAAGAAGATTTAGTCGCCTTGACTGTTGAATCGGCGGCAATGGCCGGAGTGCCGCTAGCGGGAACTTCCTGGATACCTGGACGCAGCGTTACCTAGCCGCGCTTAAATTGGGCAATTTTTTTTAAAGACGTCTTGCCATACGGAGCGCGGACTCGCGTCCTTGGTAGTAGCCTTGCACAAGCCCCAGACTTTCAAAACCTAGTTTTTGGTAGAAAATACGCGCAATGTTATTGTGCGCACGTACTTCCAAATTAATTCGAAATATTCCGGCTTCTATGGCGGTGATGACCAACCAATCTACGAGCTGTCGACCCAGCCCTTGGTGTCGATAGCGAGGATCAACGGCAAGTAGGTTTAAATGTGCGACTTCGTCGCCGAAATGCATGATGGCGAAGGCCGCCAGGTGATGTTCGCGGCGTGCGACTACCCCTAGGGATTCTTCAGCGGTAATAAAGTGTTGCACGCGCGCAGGGGTCCACGCCCAGGTTAACCCCGCCTCTATATGATCACGTGACATTTCTGCGATAGCGTCCGCATCAGAGGTCCGCGCGAGTTCCAGGGTTGCAAGTAGCGGCATATTTAGCGACTTCGGTACCGATCGGTGGCGAGCACTAACTCATGGGTGTTGCCTGGCTCAAATGCCGAGTGGCCAGCGTTCGGCACGATCTTAAAATCCGCCTCAGGCCAAACCCTATGTAAGTCCCATGCGCTGGTGGCAGGACACACCAGATCGTACCGACCTTGAACAATAGTTGCGGGAATACCACGAATTCTCGCCACGTCGTCTAGCAGCTGTGTTTCGCTGCGTAAAAAGCCGCGATTCACAAAATAATGGCACTCAATTCGAGCCACGGCCAGAGCGAACTGGTCTTCACCCCATTTCTTTATGCTGTCGGGATTACTGTATAGGAAGCTGGTGGAAGCCTCCCAAACCGACCATGCACGAGCGGCGGCTACGGCCGCGCGTTGATCACTGCCGATTAAACGCTTGTGATATGCGCTTAAATAGTCGTCGCGCTCATCAAGCGGAATAATGTTGCGGTAAGCTTCCCAATACTCTGGAAATATTTCTGAAGCACCATGTTGGTACATCCAGCGAATTTCTCCGTAGCGTAGTAGAAAAATACCGCGTAAAACAATTTCGCTGACGCGCTCAGGGTGGGCTTCCGCGTAGGCTAGAGCCAAAGTGCTACCCCATGAGCCACCAAAAACTAACCATCTCTCGATAGCTAAGTGTTTGCGGAGGCGTTCTATATCGGCGACCAAATGCCAGGTGGTATTTTCGACCAGGCTGGCACTTGGGCGGCTGCGGCCGCAGCCGCGCTGATCGAATACGACAATACGATAGTGGTGTGGGTCGAAAAATTGCCGTGCTCGCTTATCGGAGCCTGCACCTGGACCGCCGTGTAGAAATACGACAGGTTTGCCAGCGGGATTGCCACTCTCTTCATAGTAGATCTCATGAATCTCGGAGACGCGCAAAAACTCTTGTCGAAATGGTTCAATGGGCGGATAAAGCTGGCGCATTACCGATGTCGCTTGCATTTGCGCAGCGTCAATAGCGGTCGTTTTGGTGGTCGTCACTTTGGTATGTGTGGATTTACCGTGCGCGCTGATTTTGTGCCTGGGTTTTAACGCTGCCTTTTTTTTGGCGGCCGGGACTTTTTTCTTTTGCATCGACCTTATCCTTATATTTTGATTATCGAACACGCTGAATCATTGGCCCCAGGGCTCGACCGCCGATGAGATGCATGTGCAAGTGGTAGACCTCCTGTCCTCCGTGAGCATTGCAATTTATGATCAAACGGTAGCCGTTTTCGGCGATACCTTGTTGTTTCGCGATATCGCGCGCCACAATAACCATGTGGCCAATCAGCGACTCATCGTCGTCACTAATGTCATTGACGGTTGCAATAAACTTATTGGGTACGATAAGTACGTGTAGGGGCGCCGTCGGCTTTATGTCCAGAAACGCGATCACTCGTTCATCCCGGTAAAGGACGGTTGCCGGCACTTCGCCAGCGATAATTTTTTCAAAAATCGTAGGCATATCAGATGCCTCCGGAAGCCTTTGGGGCTCCAAGATTAGCAGGATCTCAGCTCACGCCTAGTCTATTCCAGCGTGCAGTGCAGCAAAATTGGCAGTAATGGTAATGGGAATGATTCTCATGTAGAGTCGCGTTTATGATACCTAAAACCGGAATTCCTCTGGTCGATCTGGCTCCGGGAACAGTGGCCCGAGTGGTATCGGTTTGCTCCAGTAACTTAGCCTCCCCCGAAGTGGGTCGCCGCCTAGCTGAACTTGGCTTTTTGCCGGGTGAATTGGTCAGAATTGTGGCCCGGGGGTTGATTGCTCGCGAACCTCTGGCGGTGCGCGTCGGGACGGGAACCTTTGCTTTGCGTTTATTTGAGGCTGCCTGTATTCGCGTTTGTCCGGAGCAGCCTTTGGTTGTTTAGAGCCTATGGATGCTCTTGTTGACTCCCCGTACCCCTTGGTTGCATTGGTAGGTAATCCAAACTGCGGTAAAACTGCACTGTTTAATATTCTGACCGGTAGTCGCCAAAAAGTTGCCAACTACGCGGGCGTGACAGTGGAGCGGAAGGAGGGGATGCTCCGCTCAGGTTCAGCTCGAGTTCGCATTCTTGACTTACCCGGAGCCTACAGCCTGGACCCCGTCACTCCTGACGAACAGGTAACGGTTGATACTTTATTAGGTAGCAGCCCCAGAGATCCCGCACCCGACTTCGTGGTCTGTGTTACCGATGCGACTAATTTGCGTCAGAACTTACGCCTGGTTCTCAGTATAAAGCGCTTAGGGTTACCGATGGTGGTGTGCTTGAACATGATTGATATTGCACGCGGTAAGGGCTTGGCGATTGACTCGCAGCGATTAGCAGCCGAGCTCGGTGTGCCGGTAGTGGAAACCGTGGGTGTCAAGGTTTCAGGTGCGAATGCACTGACCCGGGTGCTTGCATGCGTCTCGGTACCATTGGTACACGTAGCAAGGCAATGGCAATCACCGACCCAGCTTGAGCTAGAACAAGATCAAACTGAGGTGCGAAGGATTTTAGGTGTCGTGGGGGGTGATCGAATTGATAGCCACACATTTAGCGATCGAGTAGATGCAGTTGTTTTACACCCGTTTGCGGGACCATTGATTTTGGCGTTGATATTGTTCCTCGTGTTTCAAGCAGTATTTGCCTGGGCCCAGCTGCCCATGGATGCGGTGAAATGGGGAGTTACGGCTACCAGTGATTGGTTAGGGAGTTTGTTGCCGACCAGTTTGTTTAAGGATTTGTTGGTTAACGGCGTGCTTGCCGGCGTCGGCAGCGTTTTAGTTTTTCTGCCACAGATCATCATTTTGTTCTTTTTCATACTTGTCTTGGAGGATTCCGGCTATTTGCCGCGTGCAGCTTTCTTACTGGATCGAGTGATGGGTAGTGTGGGTCTCTCAGGTCGAGCTTTTATTCCGTTATTATCAAGTTTTGCATGCGCAATTCCCGGCATTATGGCTACGCGCACTATTCAAAACCCGCGTGATCGATTGGTGACCATTATGATTGCGCCGCTCATGACGTGTTCTGCGCGCCTGCCTGTCTATGCACTGATCATTGGGGCCTTCATTCCGCGACGAGCGATTTGGGGTGGTTTGCAATTACAAGGGATAGTTTTGTTTGCGCTCTATATTGCGGGGGTAGTGGGTGCAATGGCGGTAGCCTATGTGCTAAAAAAAACTGGTGCTGGCTCTCGCTTCCAGTCGCTGATGTTGGAATTACCGGCTTACCACTGGCCTAATTTGCGCAGCCTTGGCTTGGGTCTGTGGCAGCGCGTGGAAATATTCCTAACTCGAGTGGGCACTATTATTGTGGCATTGATGGTTATCTTGTGGGGATTGAGTTCATTTCCTATAGCGCCGCCCGGTGCCACGGGACCTGCGATTCAGTACAGCATTGCGGGTCGCTTAGGCGCGATGCTCGCGGTATTGTTCGCCCCAATCGGATTCAATTGGCAAATATCGATTGCTTTGGTGCCAGGGTTGGCGGCGCGCGAGGTTGCGGTTGGTGCATTGGGTACCGTGTATGCACTATCTGCCAGCAATGACATTAGCAATACCTTGACGCCCCTAATTGCGCAGTCTTGGAGCCTTCCGACCGCTTTATCGTTGCTTGCTTGGTACGTATTTGCCCCTCAGTGTTTATCCACCCTTGCAACGGTACGACGTGAAACGAATTCCTGGCGGTATCCAATTATCATGGCGGCTTATCAGTTCGCGCTAGCTTACGCGGGCGCGTTTGTAGTTTTTCGCGTCGCATCGAGTTTTACAGCATGAAATTTCTGGACTATTTCTTGGTAACTCTATTGTTGCTCGCAAGTATTGCTTACTTATTCATAAGTTTAGTCCCGCTACGCTTGCGTTCGAAATCGCGCAAAACGGCGGGTGGTTGTGGGGGCTGCGGCAGTTGCAATACGCCTACCGAAGTAAAGGTGTCGACTTCTTCAATAGGCCGACGTCGCTTCTAGGGCTAAATGGGGCTAGTAGCCTTTAAAATTGGGCACTCGCTTGGCGCGAAATGCGGCTATGCCTTCGGCAAAATCCGCGGTTTTGCCTAGCGCTGATTGATGCAGCAGCTCAACGGCAAGTTGCTCCGGTAAGGTGTCTGAGGGGTTATTAAAAGCAGATTTAATAAGTCGATAAGCTTGGGTCGGGCCATGGCTTAAACGGCGCGCCAATGCCTCGGCGTTTGCCAATAGCTGCGAATCTTCAATACTTGCCCAAATTAATCCCCAATTAGCCGCATCCTCGGCCGATAGCGCGTCGCCCAATAGGGCAAGGCCGCGCGCCCGGGCCGCTCCAATCAATCGCGGAAGAAAAAAACTAGCCCCTAAATCGGGCATTAGTCCGAGTTTAGGTGCGAAAGTCAGTAAAAAAGTTGCTGAGCGAGCGGCTAGCACGATATCGCCTAATAATGCCAGGCTGGCTCCTGCGCCGGCCGCCACGCCGTTGACCGCAACTACCACCGGTTTTGTTAAATCGTACCAGGTGGTGACCATGGGATTATAATACTTGCGCATTACGCCTTCGATGTCGGGTCCGGCACTTGTAGAACTCGTAGAAAAGTCCTCGTTTAACAAGTCGGCTCCTGAGCAGAAAGCTCGACCGCTGCCCGTCAGTAGAATTGCGCGCACTTCCGAGTCTGATGCTATTAGCGTGGCAGCAACGGTAAGATCAGTGGTTAATTGAGGATTAAGGGCGTTGAGTTGCTCCGGCCGATTAAGGGTAACGTAGGCAATATTGTCGCGGCGTTCGTAAATAATGGATTCAAATTGCATATTTTTTTCCTCAGATGCGTTTTAGGCTGACCCAATAGTTGCCGAACATGCCCTTACCCACAAACTTACAAGGCCGACTTCGACTGCCCGTGATCGCTGCGCCCATGTTTATTGTATCTACTCCCGAATTGGTATTGGCACAATGTAAGGCTGGGGTGATAGGCTCATTTCCCGCCCTGAATGCGCGGCCAGCTTCCCAGCTGGATGAATGGCTTAGCCAGATTACGGAGGAACTCGCCAATTTCACGGCGGCTCATCCCGGAATGAAGGTTGCTCCCTTTGCGGTTAACCAAATAGTGCATGCTAGTAATGATCGATTGGAGCACGACGTCGCTCTATGTGTGAAATATCGAGTACCCATTGTGATCACCAGTTTGCGTCCCCCTTCGGAAGTGGTTGCAGCGGTACACGACTATGGTGGCCAAGTCTTTCATGATGTCATTAATCTTAGGCACGCCGAGAAGGCGATTGAACAGGGGGTCGATGGCGTCATAGCAGTATGTGCGGGGGCCGGTGGACATGCTGGTACCCTGAGTCCGTTTGCACTAGTAAAGGAAATTCGCAAAATTTACCCAGGATGCATTGTTTTATCGGGCGCAATGAGTACCGGTGCTGATGTTCTTGCGGCACAGGTTTTGGGCGCTGATCTCGCTTATTTGGGGACTCGATTTATTGCTTCCGAAGAAGCCAACGCCAGTCCAGCTTATAAGAAAATGCTAGTGGATAGTAGTGCCGCTGATATCGTTTACACTAGTTCTTTTAGCGGCGTGGCAGGGAATTATTTGCGCGCCAGTATCGTGCACGCGGGGCTAGACCCGGATAATCTGAAGGATGCGGTTAAAAATAAAATGAATTTTGGTGCCGACAACCAAACCAAGGTTTGGAAAGATATTTGGAGCGCTGGACAGAGTGTGAGTGGCGTTGACAGTATTGAGCCCGTGTTGGCTTTGGTCGATCAAATGGTAGCTGAATATGAAACGGCGCGTGCGCTGCTGCTGGCCACACAATGCGGCTAAACCCAGATCAACTATTGGCGAGCCTGACTCGCGGCCTGAGCAAAGGCTACCTCGTATCCGGTGACGAGCATTTGTTAGTGAGTGAGGTTACAGATGCGATACGGACCGCGGCTCGTGCGGCAGGATTCACCGATCGCAAGGTATTTTTTATTGATCGCAGTTTTGCGTGGGACGATTTGTATCACGAAAGCCAATCCTTATCCTTGTTTGCCGAGCGACGCTTGTTCGAATTGCGTTTGCCGAGCGGTAAACCTGACAAAGGCGCGTCGCAGTTAGCGGATCTGATCGAAAAACCTCCGCCCGATGTTCTGTGCGTAGTTGTTACCGGCAAACTTGATAAGAAAACCACTGAATCACCTTGGGTTCGCGCCTTTGAGCGGCTGGGCGTCTGGGTGCCTATCTGGCCTGTCGATAGGGCGGCGCTACCCATGTGGTTGCAGGGACGGGCGATGCGAGCCAATCTAGTGATCGAGCCTAGCGCAGCACAAATGATTGTAGATCGAGTGGAGGGCAATTTGTTGGCGGCGAATCAAGAATTGCAAAAACTCGGACTATTAGCTGGCAGAGCGCCCATTGATGCAGATTTGGTCCGCTCGTCGGTGGGAGATAGCGCTCGCTACAATGTATTCCAACTGGCCGAAGCCGCTGCCGAGGGCGATGCGGCGCGTGCGCTGCATATTTTGTTGGGACTTAAGAGTGAAGGCGTTGAACCTGTGCTAATACTATGGGCTTTAGTACGTGAATTGCGTGGCCTATTCCAGGCGCGCGAACGCCAACGTTTACACGCAAATTCTCGCGCCAGTGGCTGGAATCAGGCGAGTACGCCTTCGGCACGCGCACTTGCGCGTTTAGGTAGACTACCGTTGGCCGGTTTGATCGCAAAAGCGAGTCAAACGGATCGAATAATCAAGGGTTTGGCAATGGGCGATCCGTGGACGGCAATTAATGGTCTGACGGCAGGATTAGCCTGCACTTTGCAAGCGACCGCTATTTCAGGCAGGGTAGCGTTATGAATCCTATGGGTATTTTTGGTGGCACCTTTGATCCCATACACTACGGTCACCTACGTACTGCCTTTGAGTTACAACAGGCGCTTCGGCTTAACGAGATTAGGTTTCTGCCGGCGGGAAACCCGCCGCATCGTGATCAGCCGATTGCGGCAGCACAACTGCGATTAGAAATGGTGCGCGCTGCGACGCAGGGTCAGCCAAGTTTTGTGGTGGATGATCGTGAAGTTCGCAAGATTGGGCCGTGTTATTCGGTGGAAACGTTGGCCGAGTTACGTCATGAATATCCAGATCGTAGTATTTGCTTGATCGTCGGTATGGATGCCTTCTTAAGTCTTCCCAAATGGTATCAATGGCGTGAATTGTTGCAACTAGCTCATCTGGTAGTTGCGCATCGACCGGGGTGGCGTGCCCCGGGTATGGGACCGCTGGGCGAATTACTGGTCGACCGCGGTACAGGACGAATTAATGATTTGCACGAAGCGCGAGCTGGATGTATCTATATTCACGCGGTGACGCAGCTTGAGATTTCATCGACCGACGTCCGGCAATTAGTAGCCGTCGGGCGTGACCCGCGATTTCTGATGCCAGATGCGGTGCGTAAACTTATTATTGAAGCCAATTGTTACACTAAAACACGGATATCGTAGTGCCTATAAAAAAGACGGTTAAATCAAAAGCGGTTGCTAAACGCAGTAATGCCAAAGCGCCAATGTCGGTACTCAAGCTTAAGTCGGTACTCAAGCTTAAGTCGGTACCTAAATCAAAAAAGGCCGCGAAGTCTAGAGCGGTGAAAACCCGGAAAATGACGGAACAGTCATCGCTGCAAACGGTCGTGCTTGAGGCTTTGGCTGACATGAAGGCTCACGAAGTGAAAATACTCGACGTGCGCGGATTAACTGATATTACCGATACGATGATTATTGCCAGTGGCACTTCTGATCGTCATGTGCGGTCTGTTGCCGAACGCGTGGTTGAAAAAGCTAAAGCGGCCGGATTTCGACCCTATGGCGTTGAGGGCCGTCAGGACAGTGATTGGGTGTTGATTGATTTACATGAAATAATCGTCCACGTGATGCTGCCGCGGGTGCGCGAATTTTATGGTCTGGAGAAGCTTTGGGATCTTACGATCAGCAAACGTACGGTAGCTCGAATCTAACAAAATAGGCGTAATTCATATGAAATGCCGGTTGATAGCGGCTGGCACTCGTTTACCCGACTGGGTAAACACGGGTTTTAAAGAGTACCAAAAGCGCCTGCGCACGCCGCTCAGTCTTGAGCTCCAGGAAATTGCTGTGGCCACTCGTCGCAGCGGCAAAGACTCCATCCGTGCTGTTATCCGCGAAGGCGAACTTATGCAAGCCGTGCTGCGACCCGACGATTTTGTGGTCGCGATGGAGATTAAGGGTACTGCGATGAGCACAGAACAATTGAGCCAATGGCTGTCCGGGCAGTTACGCGAAGGTAGATCGTTGGCGCTACTCATCGGCGGCCCAGATGGGCTTGCCCCGGCATGTCGTGCTCGAGCTAATTTTAGTTGGTCGCTATCACCGCTCACTCTGCCGCATGCGTTAGCGCGCGTGATTGTGGCTGAACAACTATATCGGGCGATAAGTTATTTAGCCGGTCACCCGTATCACCGCGTATGAACACCCAGTTCGTAAATTTAGCCTCCGGGTCGCCGCGACGCCGTGATTTGCTGCGCCAGATCGGGGTGCCGTACCGTATCGTCGAGATTGCGGTGGACGAGGCCGTGCTGCCTGGCGAGGTCGCCATGAATTACGTTACACGCTTGGCAGTCGCGAAGGCGCAGGCAGGCTGGAAAAAAACCCCTGATGCACCGGTTCTTGCAGCCGATACTACGGTAGTTTTGGGAGAGAAAATTCTCGCCAAGCCCTGCAATAGATCCGACGCCGCCGCCATGTTGCGAGAGTTGTCGGGTCAAACACATCGGGTACTTACGGCGATCGCCTTGAGTACATCATCGGGAACTTTACAGCGAATAAGTTGCAGCGAGGTCGTTTTTCGCAGGATCAGCGTCGCCGAATCCGATCTCTATTGGGATACCACTGAGCCGCAAGATAAAGCCGGAGGCTACGCCATTCAGGGGTATGCGGCGGTATTTATAGAAAGTTTGCGAGGCAGCTATTCCGGCGTGATGGGTTTGCCGCTGTTTGAAACCGCACAGCTCCTGGACGAAGTGGGAGTGCCACGTTGGCAAAAGACATGAGTGCCGAAATACTAATCAATGCAAGTGCGCATGAAGCTCGGGCGGCCGTGGTCGAGAATGGCGTACTACAAGAAGTGTTTCTGGAGCGCGCTGGTCACCGTGGAATAATCGGGAATATTTATAAGGGGAAAGTTTCGCGGGTTTTGCCGGGTATGCAGGCGGCGTTCATCGAAATTGGTCTTGAACGAACCGCATTTCTGCACGCGTCAGATATTTTCGACCCGCGTTACGCGGACACTGGAATAGAATCTCCTCGCACTGAGAATATTCGTGAACTCGTGAGTGAGGGCGCGGAAATCTTGGTGCAAGTTGTCAAAGATCCTCTCGGTACTAAAGGCGCTAGGCTTACGACTTTCATTACTCTGCCATCTAGGCACATGGTCTATATGCCGAAGAGTAGCGGAATTGGCGTATCGGCACGCATCGAAAACCCGGTGGAACGCGAGCGCTTGCGTGTCACCGTGCAGCAGAACTTAATCTCGGGTGAAGAAGCGGGGTACATTGTGCGTACTGCGGCCGAGGACGCGTCGGCGCAAGCGCTACTAGCAGACATGACGTATTTGCGTAAGCTATGGGAGTTTTTGCGTCAGAAGGGATTGCGTACTCAGCCCGGCCAATTGGTGCATGCTGACTTACCGTTGCATTTGCGCATGCTGCGGGATTTACTGAGTCCTGATGTAAGTATAGTGCTTATTGACCAACATAGCGCACATCGCGAGATGTTGGAGTTCGCTCAGTCATTCATGCCAGAGGTAGCAGCAAAAATTGAGATTTATGCCGCGAGTTTGCCAATCTTTGAACTGCACCATGTTGAAGAAGAAATTCAGAAAGCTCTCGATCGTAAGGTGTCATTGAAATCGGGCGGCTATTTGATGATTGATCAAACCGAAGCAATGACCACTATTGATGTTAATACAGGTGCTTATGTGGGCCACCGAAATCTCGAAGAGACGATTTTTCGCACCAATCTCGAAGCTGCCGTGACCATCGCGCGGCAGCTTCGGTTGCGGAATTTGGGTGGCATTATCATCATCGATTTTATCGATATGGAAGAAATGGAGCACCGTCGCCAAGTAATTCAGACTCTTGAAAGGGCGTTGAGCGATGATCATGTAAAGACTAATATATCTTCTGTCTCGCCATTAGGCCTGGTTGAAATGACCCGCAAACGTACGCGGGAAAGTTTGGAACATTTGTTATGTAGAGCATGTCCTACCTGTGAAGGACGCGGCTTTGTCAAAACGGTTGAAACGGTTTGTTTTGAAGTATGTCGCGAAGTAGTAAGACAATCCAGGCAGTTTGATTGCCAACAACTTATGGTACTAGCGCATCAAGATGTCATTGAACGTTTGCTTGACGAAGAGTCCTCGGCACTGGCTGAGTTAGAACTAATGACGGGTAAGCCCGTTCGTTTGCAGACCGAAGCGCTCTATTCGGTAGATCAGTATGACGTTGTTCTGATGTAATGCAATTCAAGAAAACATTTCGCAAAATTGGTAAGTATTTGGCGCTGACCTTTGTGGGGATCATCGCGCTCGCGCTCCTCTCGACCCTCTCTGTGAAACTAATAATTGACCGAGCGCCACAGTACCAGTCTGAAATCAAGGATTGGATGTTTGCGAAAACAGGGCTCCATATTCGGTTTGAGCGTGTAACACCGACCTTACGCTGGTACGGGCCGGAACTTTACTTTCAACAATTGGAGTTACGCTCGAATGACGATCAGCGCGTTCTTGCACGTGCCAAAGGTGGTCGCTTGGCATTTGATTTCTGGCAACTATTGCGCAGCGGAAAATTATTGGCAGGCCGCATTCAGCTCGATGCACCCAATATTACTATTGTGCGTCTAGGCGCCAGTAGTTTTGCGTTAGCCGCTGAAATTGAGATTAATCAAGATGCTGGTTCTCTAGTTAATCTAAATCTTGACGATTTTCCAGCGGGTCGACTCGATATTCGCGGCGGACATATCGCGTTGGGTCAATGGAATTCTGCGTTGCCGCGGCTGCTCTTTGAAGATGTGAATATTGTTCTAAGGCGTGAATCGAGCACTGGTTTTTTTGCCAGCGCAACACTTCCGCCTGTATTGGGCGGCACACTCGAACTTTCCGGTTCGGCAAACGGCCTAGGTGATATTAGCTCACTCGATTGGACTCTACACTCCAAGGCTTTTGGCATCGCATTCTCCGGTTGGCGAAAACTTCTGCCGGACTATTTGGAAGCGCTGGATAGCGGTAGCGGTGCTTTTGAGCTCGGCATGCAGGGGCATGGACAGCAGCTCAAAAAGGCTACTTTGCGATTTCTAGCACGCGAAGTAGTTACGCACTTACGCGATGGCACTGGCGCTAAGTTTCAAGAAATTTCTGGGAATTTTTCGGTCAATCGGCGGGGCGATCAATGGAGTTTGCTAGGTCGGGGCGTGCGCGCCGTTCAAGTGCAGCGCCGCGATCCACCTGTTGATTTCGATGTGAGCTGGCGCGCGAATAAGGATGGCTTGTTAAATGTCACGGTGCGCGCCAGCTACTTACGTGCTCAGAGTCTATTGCCTTTAGCTGGATTGCTACCTTTTCCCGATATTAAAGAAGGACTGCGCAGTATCGCCCCTTCGGGTGAGTGTTCTGATGGCTTTCTTAATCTGTGGCGGGCGCATAGTAAAGACTTGTGGCATATGCAGCTGGTGGGTAAATTTCGCGGTTTAGGATTTGGCGCTAAAGGTGCAATGCCAGGTTTAGCCGGTTTGACAGGGACGGTAGCCGGCACTGATGCGGGTGGCCAGGTAGTTTTAGATGCTCGCAACGCCGGTATCATTTGGCCGATCCAGTTTCCCAAAGTTATTGATTTGGAAGTGCTAAAAGGGGTCATTTTCTGGAAGCGAACGCCGCAACAGTGGTTAGTAGCTACCACTAGCCTCGAAGCGAGTAATCACGATGCTCGTAGCTTGACTCAATTTGCTTGGCAGCGGGTTGATGGAGGTGCGCCATTTTTAACATTGGTAAGTCGCGTCAATGACGGTAACGTGGCAAGTGCACGGAAATATTTGCCGCACGGGGTCATACCACCGCAAACCTTGGCTTGGCTGGATCGTGCGCTGGTCGCCGGGCACTTGGCGCATGCCGATGTGCTATTTCGGGGGCCACTGCGCAATTTTCCTTTTCGCGATCACAGCGGGGAGTTTGTGGCGCGATGTGCAATTGATAACACAACGCTGGATTTTTACCCAGGCTGGCCGCGTATAGAGGACTTGACTGCCGATGTTGAATTTCGCAATCAAGGCTTAACTGCGCACACATCGCATGCGCGAGTGGGGCATGTGAGTGTTGGCGAGGGTGCTGTGCGGTTTGTAGATTTCAAGAATGGTGAGCTGCAAGTGCGTGGATCCACCAGCACTGATGCCGCAGCGGTACTGGATTTTCTTGTCGCGACACCGCTGGACGTTTTAGCGGAAGGTGCCTTTTCAAGCGTTGAAGCAAGTGGTCCGCTCAGCGCATCAGTGGACCTATTTCTGCCCTTGAGGCAATTTGATCAACGGCGCGTGCTGGTGCACTCAGATTTTAGGAATGTGCATTTACGTTATCGAGGCGCCCAAATTATTGCCACCGATCTGGTGGGCAGTGTTAATTTGGATGGAGTTCAAGTGGCGACTGCTGATATTCGCGGTCAACTATTGGGCGGTGCATTTCAGTTGCAGTCGCGCGCGCCGACCGGCAAACCTACTCATACTCAATTAATGATTCGTGGGGTGGCAAGCGGTTTTGCACTACGCAATGCCCTGGGGTTGCCAGCGAGCGTGGGATTGGACGGCCAGACGGACTGGCGCGCGGTGGTTAAATTGGCGGCGGACCCCGAGCGTGAGCGCAGCGTGCACATAAGTACCAATCTTTCGGGATTGGAATTAAATTTACCGCAACCTTTATATAAGCCGATTGGCCAAGCGCTGCCCACTAGTTTGGAGATTCGGTGGCTATTAGGGGGACATGTGGAGGCGCGGCTTGCGTTAGCGTCGTTGTTACGCGCTGTTGTGGCAATGGATTCAGGTGTGGATGGGTTAAGACTGGCGCATGCCGCGTTGAATTTTAGCCCGACCGAGCCTCGATTTAGTGACACACAGATTGTAAATATTACGGGCACCATCCCCACCTTGGATTTGACTGGTTGGCAAAGCTTGGCGCATCCTCAGTCCGATTCGACGCCGTTGTCACATTATTTAACAACCGCTAAATTTCAGGTTGGCCAGTTACATTATTTAGGGTTGGAGTTTCGTGATTTAGACATTAGTCTTCGCTGGTTTGACGATCATTGGAAGATAGGGTTCGAGGGATCCAATCAGGCTGGCGTGATCATTTTGCCGTCGGAAAAATCCAGTGAACCTTGGAACGTACGGTTTTCACACTTATCTTTGTTCAGCGAATTGGGTGCAGTGATGCGCGGTAATTCCAGTACTGGAGTCAGGCCTAGGGACGTGCCGGCTATTGATTTGCATGTAAAACAGTTCAACTGGGGTGATCGTCAATTGGGCGATGTACAGGTGAATCTATCCAAGCTTGAAGATGGTGTGCGATTGGACCAACTTAAGGTCATTGCGCCAAGTTTTGATATTGTTGCGCAAGGTGGCTGGCGGGGAGCCGATGCAGGGATCGGACGAGTCGAAGGGGCCTTGAATAGTACCGACGTGGAACGCACATTGACGCAGCTTGGCTATGCTAATGCCATTGCCGCAAAGTCGGGAACTTTAAGTTTTAAAATGAATTGGTTGGGTCCGCCGACTGCACAGGCATTGATTGAGTCAAAGGGACAGGTACAGGTGGCATTAGACAATGGCCAAGTACTCGGGATACGCCCGGGCGCGGGCCGAGTGTTGGGGCTTGCGAGTGTTGCTGCGTTGCCACGTCATCTTGCGTTGGATTTTAGTGATCTCACTGATAAGGGTATGGCATTTGATACTGTGCGTGGCGACTTTGAGCTACGCGGTGGCAACGCGTATACGGAAAATGTACTTCTGAGGGGCCCTGCGGCTGAAATTGGCTTAGTCGGCCGTGTTGGCTTGAGAAATCGGGACTACGATCAAACAGCGGTGGTGACGGGAAGTGTGGGGAATTCTTTGCCGTTGGCCGGAGTACTTGCTGGGGGGCCGGTAGTCGGCGCAGCTGTATTAGTTTTTACGCAGGTGTTTAAACAGACGCTCAGTGGCCTCGCCAGGGGGTACTATCACATAAGCGGTGGATGGGACAGTCCAATAGTTGAAAGGATAAAAAGTTCTGATGCGACCACCGCGGTCGATTCGCATAAGTGATAGAGGTACATGGATAGATGGGTAAAGTCGCTGCCATTCAAATGACGTCTAGCCATATCGTAGAGGAAAATCTACGTGTTGCAGAAAAATACCTCCGTCAGGCTAAGTCAGAAGGGGCAGTAGTCGCATGTTTGCCAGAGAATTTCTCATTTGTGGGTTTGTTGAGTGCGGATAAGTTACGCGTTGCCGAATCCGACGCGGATGGACCCATCCAAGAGTTTTTAGCGAATACTGCCCGTCAATTAAAGTTGTGGATCTTGGCGGGTACCATCAATATTCGTAGTTCAGAGTTGGATAGGGTCGCCAATGCGTCGCTTTTGTTTGATGCTGAGGGAAAACGGGTTGCCCGCTACGACAAGATTCATTTATTCGATGTCAATATTCCAGGGCGTAACGAATCTTATCGAGAGTCCGCTCACGTTGTGCCGGGAGCCCATACGGTGGTAGTTGACACACCGGCGGGTCGATTGGGCATGTCTGTCTGTTATGACATGCGATTTCCGGAGCTTTATCGAAGTTTGGTAACGGCGGGAGCGCAATGGTTGGCAATACCAGCCGCTTTCACGGTGCCGACAGGGCGCGCGCATTGGGAGATTTTATTGCGCGCTCGCGCCATCGAGAATCTTTGCTACGTGGTAGCTCCGGCACAAAGTGGCATGCATAGTAGTGGTCGTGAGACCTACGGTGATTCGCTAATTGTGGACTATTGGGGTCAAGTGATTACAAGGCTTGCAACAGGAGCCGGGATGGTGATGGCCGATATGGATCTGGTAAAACTAGCTGAAACCCGCGAGCATTTTCCGGTGCTGCAGAATCGCAAATTAGATTGGTGTTAGATTAAATTAGGAGTGTCGATGTTCGACGTAGCTGAACGAGTGATTTTGACTCCCTCCGGACTAGACGAGGGCCGACTCAGCAGTGTGCTTGACCGGGTAATGAGTCGCGGAGTTGATTATGCTGATCTTTACTTCCAACTATCGCGCGAAGAATCGTGGTCGTTGGAGGATGGCATCGTCAAAGAGGGTTCGCATAGTATTGAGCAGGGTGTTGGTGTAAGAGCAATTAGCGGTGAGAAGACCGGGTTCGCTTATACGGATGAAGTCTTGCTCCCGGCTTTAATAGAAGCTTCGGATGCGGCACGAGCTATTTCGCGTAGCGGCGGCAGCAATGCGGTAAAAGCCTGGCAGCGCCCTGTGACCCACCGTCTATACCTACCGATCGATCCCCTGGATACCCTGCGCGACGAGGATAAGGTGGACTGGCTAATGCGTATTGACGCGGACACCAGGCGTATTGACCCTAGAGTTAAACAAGTGATGGCTTCTCTTGCCGCAGTGCACGAAGTCATATTAGTGGCCGCTAGTGATGGCACCTTGGCCGCAGACGTGCGTCCTTTGGTGCGAATTAACGTATCGGTCATAGTCGAACATAAGGGCCGTCGCGAACAAGGTTACAGTGGCGGAGGTGGGCGTTTTGGATTGAACGAATTATTGTCTGCGGAAGCACCTTTTGCTCACGGACGTGAGGCGGTGCGTCAAGCTCTCGTGAACCTCGAGGCGGTTGCGGCACCCGCAGGATCGATGACGGTTGTTTTAGGATCGGGATGGCCCGGCATATTGCTGCACGAAGCAATTGGACATGGTTTAGAGGGAGACTTCAATCGTAAAGGGACTTCTGCATTCTCAAATCGGTTAGGACAAAAAGTGGCTGCCGATGATATTACGGTGGTTGATGACGGCACCTTAGACCGGCGCCGCGGTTCTTTGAATGTTGATGATGAGGGTACGCCGACGCAATGCACAGTGTTGATTGAGAATGGTGTGCTACGCGGATATATACAAGATAAATTGAATGCGCGGCTGATGGGGCAACCAGCGACCGGAAACGGTAGACGCGAGTCTTTTGCGCACATGACTTTGCCGCGAATGACCAATACGTATATGCGTTCCGGCTCGCGTGCGCCGGAGGAAATCATTGCATCGGTTGAAAAGGGTTTATACGCCGCAAATTTTGGGGGCGGTCAAGTGGATATCACGTCGGGCAAATTTGTGTTTTCTGCGAGTGAAGCGTATTTGATTGAGAACGGTAAGATTGGGGCGCCGGTGAAGGGTGCGACACTGATCGGCAATGGACCCGATGTGCTGACGCGGGTCAGCATGGTAGGCAATGATATGAAACTCGACACGGGTGTCGGAACTTGCGGTAAAGAAGGTCAGTCGGTGCCCGTGGGGGTGGGTCAACCTACATTGCGTATAGACGCGCTGACGGTGGGTGGCACAGGTTAGTGCCCCGCAACAGGGCATGACTTAAGTCAAATCTTACTCGTGCTGCGCTTGCGTTAGAGTTAGGATGGACTTAGGAGATATTTGCCAATGCGCTTAAGTAAAACAATATACGAAAGTCTACCCGCCATTTATTTTCTAATGGGTGGAGCGGCTCTTTGGTTATCTTATTTAGTGGCTGCCGGTGTTCAAGCAACCATCGCGCTATTTATTGCTCTCGCTGCAGAAGTGGCGGCGTTGACTTTAGTGTTGCGACGTCAAAATTATCGATCGCTAAAGCGTGAGTATTCTGAAAATGGTAGTGACTTGCCAACGCCATAAAGGCTGATCGTTAGGTTATTTCTTGGACTTCCGTGTCGGTAGGATCGGTCGAGCCTCTTAGGCGGGGTGTGCGCTCGTCGATATACATTATTTCATGTTCACCCACCTGAACTACGTCGCCGTCATTTAGGTTGTGGCGTCGTACTCGCTTCGATTGCACGAAGATTCCATTGGTGCTATTCAAATCTTCCACAACACAGGCATTGGTCTGGGTCACGATTTGGCAATGATGTCGGCTAATGAATTTGCTGTCGATTTGCAAATCGTTGTCGGGTGTTCGGCCAATCACAAGCCGACCCGGTTTCAGCTCGCGCTCTAAGGCAGTTTTGCCGCCATGGGCGATTAATATGCGTCCTACAATGGCGGCGCTACTGTTAGCAAGTGGCGCGGCCATGCTGGCTTCAAAGTTGGGTATGTGCATGCGATTAGTGCTGGAAGCAAATTCAACCCATTGTAACTCGCGAATAGCGGCTTCGAGGTTAGCAGCGGTTACATGATCTTGGTCCTTGCCGAAAGCAGTCATCATGCTAGTGTCACACAGGGTATTAATGAGGCGTGGCACGCCACCGGTATAGCGGTATATTGTATTGTAGGTGTCTTCAGCAAAAATGCGTCGACCTTGCGAGCCCGCCACTTCAAGTCGGTGATCAATATAGGCAGCGGTTTCAGCCTTAGTGAGTGCCGACAAGTGAAACTTAAGCCGTACCCGTTGAGCTAGCTGAACTAGTTCAGCTGAATTGAGTTTTTCATTCAACTCTGGTTGCCCTGCCAGAATTATGCGCAGCGATTTTTCTTTCGCACTCTCTACACCAGAGAGCATGCGGATTTCTTCAAGCACGCGCGGGCTTAAATTTTGTGCTTCGTCGACAATCAACAGAACCTTACGACCGCTTGCCTGTTGATCTAGGAGGAATTCGTTCAGGGTGGTCAGCACTTCGACTTTTTTCATGTCGAACGGTGAAAACCCAAATTGCACGAGAACCGCTTGTAGAAATGCGGTGGGCGTCAATTGAGTTTGATTCACCTGTGCGACTACTACGTCGGGTTGTAGTTCGCGTATAAATGTTTCAATGAGCGTAGTTTTTCCCGCCCCAATTTCGCCGGTGATCACTACGAAACCGTCGGTGAACCAGACCGTTGATTGCATATACGCTTTGGCGCGGGCGTGTTGCTTACTGAGATATAAGAACTGTGGGTCCGGACCCAGTAGAAATGGCAATTCACGGAGCTTAAAAAGTTCTAAGTACATGGATTAGGCCGTGTTATTTCCATTCGATTAATTTTAAAGCATCTGTTAACGCTTGATTAAGCCTATTCTTATTTTTGCTTAAAATGGTGCAATGGCCTAATTTGCGGTAAGGTTTAGGGGATTTGCCGTAATCATGGAATGCAAGGCCTTCGATGGTTAGTAGCCGCTCTCGGTCAGGCATTTGTCCTAGAAAATTTACCATAGCTGCGTACCCTAAAGGCCTAGTACTACCCAGGGGTAGGCCACAAATCGCCCGAAGGTGATTTTCGAATTGACTGGTTACACAGCCTTCGATGGTCCAATGTCCTGAGTTGTGAACACGCGGCGCCATCTCATTGGCCACCAATTTGCCTTTCACTACAAAGAACTCGATTGTCAATATTCCCGCATAATCCAGCGCTTTCATGACGCGTTTCATATAAGTTTTGGCGGCAAGTTCGAGCGCTGGATTGGGGTAGGGCGCCACGCTATAGCGGAGAATACCATCGGCATGAGTATTGGCCGCCAAGGGATAGAACACTTGTTCTCCTGACGATGAGCGAGCCGCAACGAGCGACACTTCGCGCGAAAAGACCTGAAATTTTTCATAGATTAACGCTTGGCTGCCAAGCTCACGCCAGGCACTCGCGATCTCGTTGCTATGGCGAATGACGCGTTGACCTTTACCATCGTAGCCTAAGCGTCGAGTTTTAAGCACGCCGGGCAGTCCTATGTCGTTCACCGCACGCATTAGATCTTCCTTGCTATCGACCCTTGCGTGAGCAGTGACGGGGATCTTGAGGCGTTTAAGTAACGCTTTTTCAAGCAATCGATCTTGAGACACCTCTAGGGCAGCCGCAGAGGGTCTAATGACGGTTATTTTGGCCAGCGGCTCAAGCGCTTCGGCCGAAATATTTTCCCAGTCAAAGGTAATTACATCGCTTAATGAGGCAAGTTTTTTTAGTTTCGAGGCATCTTCGAGATTGCCGAGCAGGATGGGAGCAACCTGGGCTGCCGGGGTGTCCTCGCTCTTATCGAGGAATAAGCAGCGCAATCCTAATGGATAACCAGCTAACGCCAACATCTGTCCCAGTTGGCCCGCGCCCACGATACCAACACGGGTGAATTTCAAGGTTGGCGCGGATCAGGTTTATTTAAAACGGCTGTGGTTTGCGCTAATCGAAAGCCGTCCAGGGCCGCGCGAATTTCAAGCGACTCGTTGGCTAGCAATGCAGCCGCAAATAATGCCGCATTCTTAGCGCCGGCAATACCGATAGCAAAGGTGGCAACCGGCACGCCGCTCGGCATCTGGGCAATAGACAATAGGGAGTCGAGGCCATCCAGAAATTTCGACTTTACCGGCACTCCTAAAACCGGTACCGAGGTCTTAGCGGCCGTCATACCAGGTAGGTGCGCGGCACCCCCCGCTCCTGCAATAATTGCTTTTAGACCTCGGTCGCGAGCACTCGCTGCGTATTCGAACAATAGGTCCGGAGTGCGATGTGCCGAAATTACTTGCACCTCGAAGGGTATGTTTAAAGTGACGAGCGTTTCAGTCGCCCCTTGCATCGTTTCCCAATCGGAGGACGACCCCATTATAATTCCAACTAAGGCTTTCATGGCGCGATAGTCTACCAAAACCCTATCCGATCAGTTGCTTAAGGTACGCGAACAGCTCGCGCGCACCCACCGGCGAGCGTTGTTCTATACGTTCACGATCAGCCTTCGCCAGCAATCGAGCAACCAAGCTACGATCGCCGTTTGGATATTCTTTAATTAATTCGTCGACAGATTTGACGGGTTCGGAGAGTAATCGATCGCGCCACTGTTCTATTTCCTGAAAATGCCGAATTTCCAGGTCGTGGCGCTGCTTTCGCTCGGCGAGCTTGGCAAGTACCGGTTCAGGATCGATATCGCGCATTAATTTACCAATATATTGCCGCTGCCGCACCTGCGCGCCATGGGAGGGCAAGCGACGTAAATCGCGCAGCGCCGTGAACAGGCCGTCAGGTAGGCCTAGGGCCTTGATTTCTTGATCGGGGAGGGCAGATAGTTTGACCCCGAGCTCCTGCAGGGAAGCGGCTTCGCGCTTGCGGGCGCTTTTGCTCAGGCGTTGTTCTTCGGTTTCACCGTTTTCCATTAAGTTCTCTGTCGTCATGTTGCCCATGCTATCACTAGGGCCGGTAGAATCACCGCTTTGCATTCTGGACGATGCTGGAGATTAATGATGTTATTGACAAAAATGCCTGCCCGACTTATGCAAACCGACCTTGAAGCGATTATCGCCCGCGCGCTTGATGAGTCGCGGGTACGTGGTGCCACGCAGGCAGAAGCCGCAGTTAGCCAGGATACCGGTCTATCGGTGGGGGTGCGCTTGGGCGAGGTTGAGACGTTGGAGCAACAGCGTGATCGGAGCATGGGCATAACGGTGTATTTTGGGCAGCGCAAAGGCTCGGCCAGTACGGCTGATTTCTCATTGCAAGCCGTGAGCGCAACCGTGGCTAAAGCTTGTAGTATCGCGCGATTCACGGCACTAGATGATTGCGCTGGGTTAGCCGAGCCTGAGCTTATGGCCACGACCGCGATTGATCTGAATTTATCGCATCCCTGGGACCTTAGCGCAGATCAAGCTATCGAAATTGCCAAGACCTGCGAAGCGGCCGCTTTGGCATTTGATGCTCGAATTAGCAATTCAGAAGGCGCGTCGGTGAGTTCTCATCAAGGGTTGCATGTTTACGGGAATACCCACGGTTTTGTCGGTGGGTACCCTACGACCTCGCATAGCCTCAGTTGCGTAGTGCTTGCCGGCAGCGGCGATGAAATGCAACGAGATTATTGGTACAGCAGTTCGCGTGATTGGCAGGAGTTGGACAAAGCTGAGTCGATTGGACGCGAAAGTGCGCGACGTACCCTCGCCAGGTTGGGCCCTCGTAAACTCAAGACTCAGCGTGCTCCCGTACTATTGGTGCCGGAAATTGCCCGCGGTCTGGTAGGTCATTTCATGGCGGCTATACGCGGTAGTAGTCAGTATCGCCAGTCTTCATTCTTGCTAAATTCGGTAGGCCAGCAAGTATTTCCTGCTGGATTTTCGGTTTCGGAACGACCGCATATTCTTAAAGGATTGGGCAGCGCACCATTTGATGATGAAGGCGTAGCTACGGTTGATCGCGAGTTCGTCACCGACGGAATCCTAATGAGCTATCTACTATCGAGCTATTCGGCACGCAAATTAGGTCTCAAAAGCACCGGCAACGCCGGCGGTGCTCACAATTTACTGGTCGCGGCGAATACGACAGGTGGAATGCCGGCTCTGTTAAGTAAACTCAATACGGGGCTTATGGTGACAGAACTGATGGGTCAGGGAGTTAATACCGTCACCGGGGACTATTCGCGTGGCGCTTCGGGATTTTGGGTGGAAAATGGAGTTATCCAATATCCAGTGGCGGAAATCACAATCGCTGGCAATTTGCGAGAAATGCTACGGGGAATCGTCGCAGTGGGCGATGATATCGACGTCCGTGGGGGAGTACGAGTAGGTTCAATATTACTCGACTTGATGACTATTGCCGGCAGCTAAATCCTCAAGCGTGCGTTGTCCCAGTCGTTGCCGCATGGCGGACTCAATTTCGCCGATAGTGTTAGTCGCTGAGATTTCTGCGTGTACGGTAACTAGCAAGCGACCTGGTTGCTGTAAACGCACGGCATCTAGTAGTTCAAAAAGATAGATGTCGGCCGCGGCACGGCCCAGCACGTAATATTCTTTAGGTGTGGCCGCCAACAGGCCTGCACGCTCTAGGCAGCCAAGCACCGGGGCGAGCGCTGTGCTTGGTACATCGAGTGCACTGGCGAGAGTATTGCTGGTCCAAAATTTTTTACCGCGATCATTGCGGGCTAGTAAAATCGCGACTGATAGAGCCGCTTGCTCACGCGCACTGCCGGTAAGCTCGACGGATTCTTGACCGTGGCGCAAATACTGTGGATATTGAACATAGAAGGCTAGTTGCGCTCCGAGCAGCAGAATCAGCCAGTTTAGATAAATCCAGATTAAGGCCGTGAGCACTACCGCAAATCCGGTGTATACCGCCAGCATTTGTGACGAATAAAGGATGAAGGCAGCGAATAGCTGGCTTACCAGGGCCCAGGTAATGCCTGCCGCAATTGCGCCGACCATAGCTGCAAAAGGTTTAACGCGCGTATTGGGGATAAGGGAATACATGAAGGCAAAAACTAGCGTTACTAGCGCATAGGGCATAGCGGGAGCCAGCGTGCCTGCCCATCTTGCAACCGGACCTTGTTGTACGGAACTCAATAGTCCCAATATGGCCGCGATCAATGCGGGGCCACCAATCATAACGCTTAAGTATCCACTGAAGCGCCTCGCGAAATTTCTGGGGGTTAAAACACGCCACACAAAATTAAAGCTGGCTTCAATTTTTTGCACGGTCGTCGTCACGCTATACATCAGCAATGCGAAGCCTATCGATCCTGCAATGCCGCCGCGTAAATTATCAGCGTATTGCATGACATTTCCGGTCAACTGAGCGGCCTCGCTACCCATGGGGCGAAAGAATTCGAACACGACGATGCGTAAATCGTCACGCGCACCTAAACCCTTGAGCACTGAAAAAATAAATACCAGCAGCGGAGCAAGGGACAGCAGCGTGGTGTATGCCAGGCTCATCGCCTGAACATTAATTTCGCCCGTGATCCAATCGCGAATGATGGCGACGGGGTAGCGTATTTGACGCAATATCGGTCCCCACGGTGGGGCTAGGGTACGCGATTTTTGGAATAACCCGTCTTCTAGAGCTTCTATCCAGCGCAGCATCTTAGGCGGTCAAGAGTCTAAGTGCCTCGCGATAATTGTCACTCGTCCGTTGTAATACCTCGGGTGGAAGGTGCGGGGCTGGAGGTTGCTTATTCCAAGGCAAGGATTCCAAATAATCACGCACGAATTGTTTGTCAAAACTGGGGGGGCTTATGCCCGGACGGTAAGATGCCATCGGCCAAAAACGCGAGGAATCAGGCGTCAATGCCTCATCAATGAGACTCAAATCGCCGTTCTGGTCAAGCCCGAATTCAAATTTTGTGTCAGCAATAATAATATTGCGCGCACGCGCATGCGCTACCGCAAAATCGTACAGATCCAGCGATACCCGCCTAATTTCCGCGGCATGTTGCCGGCCCAACAAAGTAACCATTTCGTCGAAATTAATATTTTCATCATGCTGTCCAGCGGGTGCTTTTGACGCTGGGGTGAACAGGGGTTCGGGTAGGCGATCGGCTATTTTAAGTTCTTTAGGAAGTTTTATCCCACACACCGACCCATGCTGTAAGTAGTCCTTATAGCCTGAGCCTATCAAGTAACCCCGAACTACTGCCTCGATTGGTAGTGCCTTTAATTTTTTTACAACCATGGATCGCCCCGTCAATTGTTTCCGCTCTTCTTCGTCTAATACGACATCCTCCATGCGAAGGGTTGCGAGGTGATTGGGCGTTATGTGGCGGGTCTTTTCAAACCAAAATAAAGAGATTTTTGTTAAGACCTGGCCTTTATAGGGAATCGGATCAGGAAGCACTACATCGAACGCTGAGAGACGGTCAGTGGTTACGATCAATAAATGATCAGAATCTACCTCGTAGATATCCCGTACCTTGCCTTGATGAATTTTCTTGAGGCTCGCAAGTTTGGATTCGAACAGCGGTGTTTGGGAATGCAGTGACATGTTGGAGTAGGCGGACTGATAACATTGGGAAATTACGGCCAGCGATTGTCGCTGTGCCGATGGGATTGGTCAACGCGAATGACTTGGGCAGGCAAACTATTAGGTGGGCTTATTGGGCTGCTAACCACGCACACTGTGTGGGGAGCTCTCGTAGGTGCCTCAATGGGTCATTTATGGGACCAAAACTGGAGCGCAAGTCGTTCTGCCAGTAGTGGATCCATTTCTGAGCTTTTTTTTAAAACGACTTTTGAGGTCTTTGGGCATGTGGCCAAATCCGATGGTCGAGTATCTGAGGCTGAGATTGACGCCGCGCGCGGACTTATGCGGGAGTTAAACCTCGGGGCTGATCAGATTGTTACGGCCATCAATTGCTTTCGCGTCGGTAAAGCAACGAATTACGATTTAAAGGGCAGACTTTCGCGCCTAAGGCAGGGATGCGGCGCGCGGGTGGACCTTCTAGGCGCATTTATGGAGCTGCAATTGCGAGCCTCCTTGGCGGGTAACGGTCTCTCACCCTCTGCTCGCGCGGTTTTGATTCGCGTCGCGGGTGAGCTTGGCATCCCTACCCGCTATTTTGATCATTTAGAGGCTACCCTCAAGTCGCGTTCCGGAAAGAGTTCGCAAACGCAATTGGCTGACTCCTATCAGGAGCTGGAAGTGGCGCCTAATATCACCGATAAAGAGCTAATTCGCGCCTATCGTCGGCAAATGAGTCGACATCATCCGGATAAACTGGTGGCTAATGGCCTGCCGGAATCTATGGCGCAGTTCGCCAAAGAAAAAACCCAGCGTATACAGGAGGCCTACGAGACAATACGCACAGCACGCGGTATGCAATGATAAAATATTCTTTATGAGTATTATTATTGCACCCTCGATCTTGTCTGCGGATTTCGCACGTTTAGGCGAAGAAGTAAAAAACGTAATATTGGCGGGTGCCGATTGGGTCCACTTCGATGTCATGGACAATCACTACGTCCCCAATCTCACCATTGGTCCTCTGGTGTGTGAAGCTCTACGTAAGGCCGGTATTAAAGCGCCCGTTGATGTGCATCTTATGGTTTCGCCGGTGGATCGACTGATACCCGACTTCGCTAAAGCGGGAGCTACTTATATTAGTTTTCATCCAGAAGCCACCCAACATGTCGATCGCACTATTCAGCTAATCAGAGATTCAGGCTGCAAGCCGGGGTTAGTCTTTAACCCCGCGACTTGCCTGAGCTGGCTGGATCATGTAATCGATAAAATCGATCTGATATTACTGATGTCGGTCAATCCTGGTTTTGGTGGCCAGCAATTTATTCCGGAAGCACTCGTTAAGCTCAAGCAGGCGCGCGCTCGAATTAAGGCTTCCGGCCGCGATATTCGATTGGAAATTGACGGCGGCGTCAAAGTCGAGAACGCGCGCGAAATTGCGGCAGCGGGTGCCGACACTTTCGTGTCCGGATCTGCCATATTTAATAGCCCTGATTACGCTAAGACTATAGCCGCCATGCGAGCACAAATCGAAAGCGGTAGGGGAGCGACAGCTTAAGTAAGCGCGAGGCTCGCTATCCGCCCGCCCTAGCTATTCGTCATCATCCTCGTCATCTTCTTCTTCATCGTCATCATCATTGCTGGCAATTGACGAGGTCCTCCCCTTAGCCAACGCTGAGGCGGTAGTGCCCGTCTTTGGAACCACCAGCGGTCTAGTTTTGACCTTGGGCCTGGCGTTAAATACTACGATGGTCTTCCCGGTCGCGCGTAGTAGACCTTGTTCTTCTAGTACTTTGAGAACCCGTCCCGCCATTTCACGCGAACAACCGACTAAGCGCGATAATTCTTGACGGCTTACTTTGATTTGCATCCCTTCCGGGTGCGTCATCGCGTCCGGCTCGCTACACAAATCCATAATAGCGTGAGCAACGCGGCCGGTCACATCCACAAACGCCAGGTCACCGAGTTTTCGGTTGGTTCGATCTAGTCGAGTGGCTAGCTGAGTCGCCAGTTCAAAAATCAAGCCGGGGCTTTCCGCCGCAATTTGCCGAAAACGGGGATAAGTCATTTCAGCAAGTTCTGATTGCTGTCGCGTGCGTACCCAAGCGCTGCGCGTGGGTTGTTCGTAAAAAAGACCCATTTCACCAAAAAATTGGCCCTTATTGAGGTACGCCAGCACCATTTCATTGCCATCTTCGTCTTCGATCATGACTTCGACTGAGCCGCTGATGATGTAATACAGGATGTCCGGCAGGTCACCCGCGTGAATGATCACGGTCTTGGAAGGGACTGTCCGTATCCGGCAGTAGCTCAAGAAACGATTGATCGCTGGGATATCGCTTAAGGCTTTTGCCCCTTCTTCCATGGTGTCTCCCGAATTATTTGAATTAGACGAAATGTTTAACCTAAGGCGACGTTTTATTACATAACCCCAGGAATCGCAAGCACTAAGGCAATTCTCTAAAGCCAGTATGAGGTCTTGGTCATGACTTTTGAGGCCAAACGCATACCTCTACGCAGCAATTCCGGCAACGGTTTCCCCCCTAAGGCCGTCGCGATCGATCCATGCTGAATCTCATCCTGGGTCATTTGTTCTAAAATAACGCGACTGGCTCTATCTTCCGCCGGCAGTGCCTTTAGATGACGGATTAAATGTGCTTCCACCTGATTTTCTGTTTCGGCAACGAAGCCTAGACTTAACTGATCGCCGAACGCTCCGGCTAAAGCTCCTAAGGCGAAGGAACTTGCATACCAAAGAGGGTTTAGCAGGCTGGTGCGACCCTTCAGTTCGCGAATTCTTTGTTCACACCAGGCTAGGTGATCTACTTCTTCATTAGCGCTTTTGTGCAGGGCAGCTGCCACCGCGGGGCTGCGTGCCGTGAGCGCTTGACCTTGGTACAGGGCTTGTGCCGCCACTTCACCGGCATGATTGACCCTGAGGAACCGGCTGGAAGTGAGTCGAGCCGACTCATCAAGGGATTGCGGGGGGCTCGTTAAGCTGATCGGTATTGGTCTGGCCGCGCGGCTTTGGACGCTTAAGACTTTGATTGCCTTGTCAATTGCGCCGAAAAATCGATCTACACGGCTATATTCGCGAGTTTTCACCACTCTATACTAACACTAGCAACTGAACCCGGGCTTCTGTACACTTTCGCGCCTTTCATCCAAGACGCGATAACTGAGTATTTCCATGTATACCGTATTCTCAAAGCCCGACGAAATTCGGGGCGATTGGTTTCTAGTTGACGCCGCTGGCAAGACTCTGGGCCGTTTGGCTTCGGAAATTGCGCATCGCCTTAAGGGCAAGCACAAGCCTAATTATGCCCCGCATCAAGATTTGGGCGACCATATAGTTGTTATAAATGCCGGTGAGGTGCGTGTTACCGGTGCTAAGCTAACTGACAAGTTCTATCACCAGCACACGGGCTATGTGGGCAACTTGAAGAGTATTTCATTGGGCAAGCTCCTTAAAGAGCATCCCGAACGGGCCATTGAATTTGCTATTAAAGGAATGTTGCCGAAAGGTCCCTTAGGACGGCGCATGTTCAAGAAATTGCACGTATTCGGTGGCAAAGACCACCCCCATCAAGCACAACAGCCCAAAGCGCTGGCATTTTAATCGCAAGGTATAAAATCAATGGCAACAAAAATAGCAGCAAATGCCGCAAAGCCTTCTTTTTACGGTACGGGTCGTCGAAAGACGTCGAGTGCACGGGTCTATATGAGCCAAGGCACCGGCAAGGTCGTAATTAATGGTCGCACAATTGAGGAATTTTTCGGCCGTGAAACCGGACGAATGATTGTTCAGCAACCGTTCGGTGCCGTGCAACTTGAAGGCAAGTTTGATATCAGTGCGCATGTCGAGGGCGGCGGGATCACCGGTCAAGCCGGCGCGATTCGCCACGGAATCACGCGCGCTTTAATGGCATACGATGAGACCCTAAGATCACCCTTGCGTAAGGCTGGTTTTGTAACTCGTGATGCGCGTGAGGTGGAACGAAAGAAGGTGGGCCGTCGTAAGGCGCGCCGCGGAACCCAGTTCTCCAAGCGTTAAGCGAATACGTCTTCCGGTATGCGATCAGTATTGGGGGATCGTCTAGCGGTAGGACAACGGTCTCTGACACCGTTTACCTAGGTTCGAATCCTAGTCCCCCAGCCAAAATTGGGCCCACATAGGTGGGCCCTATAGCTTCCACCTAAAACTTAAAATGCTGAGCGAAGACCATTCCAGTCAACGTGTTGCGCCACTTTGCATTGCGGCGCTCGCGGTGGTGTTCGGTGATATCGGAACCAGTCCTCTATATGCACTGCAGGCCTGTTTTGCCGGGCCCAATCTCGCCGCCACCCCCGTACATATTCTCGGTGTACTGTCGTTGATATTTTGGTCTTTGGTATTGGTGGTTCTGGTGAAGTACGTGGTGGTGGTGCTCAATGCAGACAATAGAGGCGAAGGGGGTGTGTTGGCGCTCACCGCGCTAGTGATTAACACCGAACGCGCGAGTCCGCGCCGAAAGATTTATACAACCTTAGGTATTTTAGGCGCCGCATTGTTTTTAGCAGACGGCGCAATTACGCCAGCGATCACTGTACTAGGGGCTGTAGAGGGCCTGAAATTAGTGGGACCGGGGCGGATCCCTGTCTTGCCTATTGCGGTGGTGATTTTGACGGCTCTGTTTCTAACCCAGCGTTATGGCAAGGGGCTTATTAATCGTTTGCTCGGTCCGCTGATGTTGGGTTGGTTTTTGGTTTTGGCGGCGATGGGAGTATTTTGGATTTTGCGTGAGCCGCAGGTGCTGTACGCGCTGAACCCGCTCTATGGATTAGATTTGCTGATGGATCATCAAGTGATGGCGCTTGCGGTGCTGGGGGGTGTTTTTTTGGCGGTCACCGGAGGCGAGGCGTTGTACGCCGATATGGGTCAATTCGGCAAGACTCCCATTCGCATCGCGTGGGGTTTGCTGGTGATGCCCGCGCTGGTATTGAATTACCTGGGAGAAGGAGCGCTGCTGATTGAACATCCGACTGCGGTCGCCAATCCATTTTTCTTAATGGCACCGACTTTGGTTTTGTGGCCGTTGATTGTGTTTGCGATCGCTGCCGCCGCAATAGCCTCCCGATCAGTCATTGCCGGCGTATTTTTTGTGGTTACTCAGGCATTGAGCTTGGGGCTATTACCGCGCGTTCGCGTCGATCGGCTTTATTCGGGATATGCGGGGCAATCTTACGTACCCAGCGCGAATTGGATATTGATGGTGACATCCATTGGCTTGACGGTAGGTTTTGGTAGTGCCGCTGCTTTAAGTGGGGCTTACGGCTTGGCGGTGGCGGGTGCTATGACAATAGTGACGCCCATGATTTTGAGTCTTATTAAGTCACGAGGCGGGCAAAAAAACTTGCCGTTGCTGATGTTAATGTCCGTACTTTTGCTAGTCGATGTAACCTTTCTATTTGCTAATTTGACCAAGCTATCGGATGGCGGATGGTTGCCGCTCGTGGCGGGACTTATAATCTATTGGTTGATGCAGACTTGGCAACGCGGACGCGCCTCACTAATGTCGCGACTATCGCGGGATCAAAAGCCGGTGCGAGATTTTCTCAACGATCTTAAGACCGATCCACCCGTGCGAGTTGCAGGGACGGCGATATTTTTAGATGCCCGAGCATCGGGTATTCCGCGGGCCTTGCTCAATAATCTGAAATTCAATCGAGTCCTACATGAGCGAGTGTTGTTGTTGACCGTGGTGACCGTAGAGCAGCCGCGAGTTGCGCAATCTCAGCGTTTGGCGGTCACTATTGTGGGCGACGGTATAATCCGCCTGGTAGCGCAGTTAGGTTTCATGGAGAAACCCAATATCATTGAAATCTTACGTGAGGCTGAAAGCCACGGAATAGCCTATTTGCCCGAGCAAACTACTTTCTTCTTAAGCCGTGAAGAATTAATGCTCGGGCAACGCTCCGATTTGACTCCGCTACGCCGCAAGGCATTCATGCAAATGGCAGCTAACGCACAGGTCAAAGCTGACTTTTACGGTCTACCGCCCAATCGCGTGATCGAAATCGGAACCCGACTCGAGATTTGAGACCCTACTTAAGATTTGCGTTTTAACGCCCTCATCTCCGGCAACTATAAGTATATCGGCGCCACGCTGTGCGAATAGCCCGACCGTGACTACGCCGGCGATGCTGTTTATCGTAGCCTCCATGTGCTGCGGTCGGCTTAAGCTTATGTGATGGACATCTAAAATTACGTTGCCATTGTCGGTCACTACGCCTTCGCGATAGACCGGCTGGCCGCCGAGAGCCACGAGTTGACGGGCAACATGGGAGCGGGCCATCGGGATAACTTCGACCGGTAAAGGGAATTTACCCAGGACCTCGACCAGTTTGGAGTCGTCGATAATGCAAACGAATTTTTCACTGGCGGCAGCGATCACCTTTTCGCGGGTCAACGCGGCGCCTCCCCCCTTGATCAATTCGCCCCGTGAAGTGGCTTCGTCGGCACCGTCAATGTATAGACGAAGGGGGCCTGCGAAGTTCAAATCAAGTACTTCAATGCCCGCGGCAACAAGCCTATCTGAGCTTTGGCGTGAACTAGATACAGCGCCTTTGAGCTGTATTTTACGGCTTTTTATCAAATCTATGAGTAGGTTCACGGTGGATCCCGTACCGATGCCCAGTATCATGCCGTCTTCGATGTATGGGATCGCAGCCAGCGCAGCTTGATATTTTTTTTCTTGTGAGTTGAGAATTTTCCGGACCTCTTAAACAACTGTGCCCGCTTACGCGGGCACAGTTGTTTACTTGCGAAGGCTTACTTTTTCTTAGCGGCCTTTTTCTTTGCTACTTTCTTTTTCGCTTTCTTTGCTTTTGCTGCCATGATAAAAACTCCATAATCGGATTAGTCCGGGGACCGAGTATATACACGATTAATCAAAATACAAGTAATACGTCGCGCTTCTTACTCATCGATGTGCTAGCGAACCCCAAAAACTTATTCAAGAGTGAGAACGAATTCCCAGTTCTTCTGAGAAACGGGCGTCACTGATAGGCGATTCCCTCGCCGTAATATCAAAAGATCACGCAGGGAATTATTCTCATATTTACGCAATTGATCGAGCGTGATGATGCGTTTAAATTTCACTTTGAACTTGATATCAACTACGAACCAACGAGGCTGAAGCGGCTCGCTATCGACATCATAGTGATGGTGCTTTGGGTCAAAAGCGGTTTTGTCCGGATAACCCTCTTTGGTAATGCTGACCACGCCGGTGATGCCGGGGATTGCACAGCTTGAGTGGTAAAAAAACGCTAGATCAGCCTTTTTTATGGAGTCTCGGAGCATATTGCGTGCCTGGAAATTGCGTACCCCATCCCAGGCGGTAACCTGTTTCGGCGAGGCTACTAGATGATCTATGCTGAAGGTATCGGGCTCTGATTTGAATAGCCAATAGTTCATAAACCACCTTACAAAAAAGTCTTAAGTCCTGATTCGGTTGAGAGACAATCCAGTCGCAGGTCCCACACGTCTACGCTTATGGAGTCTACTCTTTGGAAGTCAAAGCTTAAGCCGATGAGCTGCGGACCGCGCCAAACCTTGCGCACGCGTCGGTAGTTAAATGCTCGATCGTAGAATCCGCCTCCCATGCCGAGCCGTCGCCCACCCGGGTCGGTGGCTACGCAAGGGACGATAATAAGATTGAACCAGCGCGGCATAACCGCTCGACCTCGGCGCGGTACGGCGATGCCAAATGCGCCTCGCGTTGTTTTTGAGGTCAGCGGGTAGAAATTCATCCGGCTATGGCGCAGGTCCTCCACGATCGGGACAAAAAGTTTCACACCTCGATTACGGGCCGCCTTTATTAGCGCGCTGGTGTTGCTTTCGCCGTCAAAAGGTAGATAGACAGCGACTCGCTTACCGAACGAAAATCTTGCACAGTGTTTGATTGCGTTAGAGGCTAGGCGTGAAAGTCTGCGGTGTTCTACGACTCCTAGGGAGCGCCGTCTCACACGCAATTGTTTACGTAAGTTTGATTTCATGCTTAGAGGGAGATGGCGCTACCCGCAATGCCGTTTTGGACCGTTGCTCCCGACCTGAGCAACAGGTGGGGCTAACTGCGACAATTAAGGCTTTCCGCTCAAGGCGGACTTGCACAATGTTGCCAGCAAGCAATGGCCCCTGGGGTTTACAAATTAGGGTCGAGAGGTAACCCGATCCGCATCGAACACCGCAGGCAGCGCCAAACTTAAACGCTCGCGAAGGGGCTTTCAAAGTTCAAGCTGTTGACCCTTCTCTAAGGCAGACTCTACGCGCTCGCGCAGGATACGCAAGCGTCCGCCGACATCAGATTCGAGATGCGTGTCACGATTGCGCATCTTTAATAATTCATTAGTCATATTGAGCGCAGCGATCACCGCAATACGGTCCAGCCCCACTACTTTGCCACTGTCGCGGATTTCACGCATTTTTGCGTTGAGAAATTCTGCGGAATCGAGCAAGTCGGCTCGTTCGTCCAGTGGGCAGGTAATGTGATATTCCTTCTCAAGTATTCGCACACTGACCCTTGCGTGGGTTTCGCTCATGCTTGTTCCATAGATTTAAGTCGGCCAATCATTGCTTCAACACGCGCACGCACCTGTTCATTCTTTTGCAATAAGTTGGCGCGTTCAGAGGTGAGTGCGTCCTGACGTTGCCGTAGGGCACGGTTTTCTTCTTTGATTTGACCGACAGTTGCGATGAGATCTTCGAGGCGTTTCTCTAAACGCTTAAGTTCAAGGACCACCGCGGATTTTGGGTTAGCTTCGTTCATGCCGCCAATATAGAGCGGGTGATGCCGCAATGCAAAGGGCATCTACGTCCAAAATAGGGGGTGGCTTGAGGTATTATTGACCCATTATGATGGCTGATATCCGATTTAAAGATTTTGAGGACGTATTGGCTACCGCCGGAAGTTTAGCCGACGCTGCCGAAGCGCACGGCTCCTTGTGTGGTGCGCTTTGTTCTATGACCCCGTATGGGTTGCAGGATTGGGTAAATGAGCTATTGCCTGACCAGGCTGCGCTCTCCGACGAGTCAGCTGCCATGATGGAGAAAGTTTTTGCTGCAACGGCTACCTGTTTTGGTGGACAGGGGATGGCGTTCCAGCCGCTGCTACCGGATGACGACCAGCCGCTGAACGGCCGCGCGAATGCTTTGGGACTCTGGTGTACCGGATTTTTATACGGTCTGGGAACCGGCCAAATTAGTGATTTGCATGCGCTCAAAGGTGATGTTGGGGAGATTGTTCGGGATTTTACCGAGATCTCTCAGGCCACCGGCGATGAAGCGGATTCAGACGAAGCTAACGAGCTCGCCTATGCCGAGCTGGTCGAATTTATTCGAGTGGCCGCGCAGGTCGTATTCGAAGAGCTGCAACCCCTGCGTCAGCAATATCTCCCGCCTACGCGCTTGCACTGAGCCACCTAAAAGTGGAAGTTAAGGAATTCGCGCGCCGGCGCAAACAGTTTATGCGCATGATTGGTAGGGATGCCATTGCCATATTGCCAGCGTCACCCGTTCACCGGCGCAACGGCGATATCGAGTATGCCTATCGCCAGGATAGTCATTTTTATTATTTGACCGGATTCCCAGAACCCGAGGCGGTTGCAGTGCTTATCCCCGGCCGTCCTCAGGGCGAATACTTGTTATTTGTGCGCGAGCATGATGCGCTACGTGAATATTGGGATGGCGCTCGCGCCGGACCCGACGGTGCGGTGACCTACTTCGCAGCCGACGATGCCTTTCCGATTGCGGATATCGATGAGATATTACCGGGACTCATGGAACACCGTGCGCGGATATTCTACTCCATGGGGCAACATGTTGAGTTTGATCCTCGCGTGCTGAGCTGGGTCAACAGCCTACGAGTGCAAGTGCGCGGCACTGGCGCAGCACACGAATTCGTTGCGTTAAGATCGGTGTTGGATGATATGCGTCTTTATAAAACGAGCGCAGAGCAGCGCTGTTTGCGGCGCTCCGCTACGATTGCGGTAAGCGCACATCGTCGTGCCATGCGATTCGCGCAGCCAGGCCTTATGGAGTATGAGGTCATGGCCGAAGTACTGCATGAGTTTCGTTCGCATAACGCTGACCTGTCGTATCCCCCTATTATTGGCGCTGGGGCAAATTCTTGCGTTATGCATTATAGGAATAACGACCAACGTTTGCGCGATGGCGATTTGCTGTTGCTCGATGCCGGGTGTGAGCACGATTACTATGCCTCTGATATCACCCGTACCTTCCCCGTCAACGGGCGCTTTACCACCACCCAGCGGGCGGTGTACGAGGTGGTACTTGAGGCACAAGTTGCTGCCATCGAAATGGTTCGCGCTGGCAATCATTGGAATCAGCCGCATGAGGCAGCGGTGCGGGTCATTACGCAGGGATTAGTGAAATTAGGGCTACTCAAGGGTCGCTTGATTCGTTTGATTAAGGATCAAGCTTACCTTGAGTATTTCGGCCATCGCACCGGCCATTGGTTGGGGATGGACGTACACGATGTCGGAGATTACCGCGTCGGTGGGGAATGGCGGATACTAGAGCCTGGAATGACCCTGACCGTAGAACCTGGGATTTACTTAAGGCCGTCGGCGCACATTCCTAAAGGTTTTTGGAATATTGGCATTCGGATTGAGGATGATGTTTTGGTAACTGATAGTAGTCCTGAGGTTTTGACGGGTTCGTTAGAGAAGACACCGGATGCGATAGAAGCCTTGATTCAGGTTATGAGGTCTGCATGAGCAATCAGTATGACGTAACCATTGTAGGCGGTGGCATGGTGGGTGCGAGTCTAGCGCTTGCGCTATTGCCTTTGGGCTTGCGAGTGGCGCTAGTGGAAGCCATTCCATATGACTCCGCCGCACAGCCCAGTTTTGATGAACGTACCACGGCGATTTCTAACGGTAGTCGCCGTATTTTGGAAGGACTCGGTATTTGGTCTGCGATATCGATGGCAGCGACGCCAATCGCCAAGATTCATATATCGGATCAAGGTCACTTTGGTTTTGCGCGGGTGGACGCTAGGGACCGAGGTCTGCTGGCCATGGGGTATGTGATACCCAATCGAGTATTGGGAGCCGCCTTGTGGACAAAATTACTGGGGGCAAAATCAAGGGCAACTGAGAACTTGACTGTATTTTGTCCAGCCTCGATTGAAGGCATCGTAGCGGATGAGCGCACTTGCCGGCTTGCGCTAACCGTGGGCGGTGTGCACAGTGAGCTTGAGTCGCAGATTCTGGTGGCAGCCGATGGCGTGAATTCGGCCGTTCGTCAGGCATTCGGTATAGAGGCTTCCGTACGCGATTATGGTCAAACAGCAGTGATTACCACGGTGCTGCCACAACGCTTTCACGACCACGTGGCGTACGAGCGCTTTACCACAAGCGGCCCGTTGGCCTTACTACCGCTAGAAGGCGGGCGCTGTACTCTGGTGCTCACCTTAAGCCCTGAGATGGCTGCGGCAGCAATTACTTGGTCTGACGTTGAGTTTTTGCGCGAACTCCAGCAACGTTTTGGTTTTCGGTTGGGGCGTTTTTTGCAAGTAGGTCGACGGGTACCCTATCCACTATCGTTAACGCAAGCACAACGCACCAGTGCCGGACGCTGTGTGATCGTCGGTAATGCTGCCCAGGGCCTGCATCCGGTAGCCGGCATGGGATTTAACTTAGGACTACGTGATGCTGCATGCTTGGCGGAGCTGGTTGCGCAGCGTCATAAGCGGGGGACGGGGGATTTGTGGGATTTAGGTTTGATGGCGGCCTACGATGCTTGGCGAGCCGCGGATCGTGGCGGAATCATTGCCTTCACGGATACGCTAGTGCGTACCTTTTCCAGCCCACTTAGGACGGTTCAAGGATTGCGGAATTTTGGATTGTTGGCCTTTGACTTGTTGCCGCCGGCTAAATCGGCGTTGTCGCGTTTAAGCACCGGAGCGGCCACTCGGGTGCCTAAGCTTGCGCGAGGAGTGAGTTTGGTATGAGCCGTGACTTCGATGTGGTGATCGCAGGTAGTGGCATCACCGCTGCCGCCGTTGCCTGTTTATTGGTCGCGCGAAGAGTGGCAATAGGCGCGCGAATCGCTGTGGTTGCCGACCGATTTGTGGCTAGTGACGCGGTAGTGGGGGTTAGTGATGAGGTAGCGAAGGCTAGTGACTCTGATTGGGGTTTACGAGTTTTTGCGCTGAGTCGTGCCTCGCAGATGTTATTGCGGCACTGTGGAATATGGGCGAGTTTGCCGTTCAATCGTATTTTTGGCTTTGAACGTATGTGCGTTTGGGCGGGCGGGCCATCGGACGCTGCAGAATATTTGACATTTGATAGCGCTGCAATAGGTGAGCCAAATCTAGGGTCTATTGTGGAAGCTAACGCTTTGCAACGAATGTCTTGGACTGCGGCACGCCACGCGGGCGTCGTGCTTATTGAGGCATCGATTGCAGAGCTTGTGCTGACGGAGGCTGCGGCTACGATTCGCTTACACGACGGTCGTGAGTTACGTACTCCCTTACTGGTCGCTGCGGATGGGGCGGGGTCGCGGACACGTGAGTTGCTCGGGATTGGGACTGCCAGCCACCACTATCACCAAGAGGCGCTAGTGGGGCATGTGCGTACCGCCAAGCCTCACGCCGGTACTGCCTGGCAGCGGTTTTTAACCGCAGGACCGCTTGCATTTTTACCGCTTCCGGACGGGCGATCGTCCATAGTGTGGAGCGTTGATTGCAAGCAAGCGGCGAAATTACGGGCGCTCGATACTCGGGGCTTTGGCGCTGCGGTGACCGAGGCTAGCGGCGGGCAGTTGGGGAACGTTGAGTTAACCACGGAGTTGGCAAGCTTCCCACTAGCATTGCGTTATGCGTCGACCTATTTGAAGCCGCGTGCTGTTTTACTGGGTGACGCCGCGCATACAGTGCACCCGCTTGCCGGTCAGGGTCTTAACATGGGGTTGATGGACGCTGCTTCGTTAGTGCAAGTGTTGGGTGAGGCGGGCGGTGCGCGCGCGTTTGGCGATACTTCAGTGTTACGCCGCTATGAGCGCTGGCGCAAAAGCGAGAACATGTTGCTCGCGACGGCTCTCGATGGTTTAGACAGGCTATTTACTAGCGTGAATCCGATCAATGCCCGCTTAAGAGCATTCGGTCTTGCAGCAGTTGATAAAAATTCTTATCTGAAACGTCAGTTCGCTCGTCGTGCGATGGGCTTGGCAGGGGATATGCCGCCGTTTCTACAGTCGATCGAGCTTGGCGGCGCAAATGAAGTCGTTCTTGGAGAGTCCCCCCACTGAATGAGTTGCAAAGGTAACGTGGCAGTAGTTATAGCCCAGTTCTAAATCGGGATGGTGGTCCTCGCTGTGGGCTAAATACGCAAGGGCGTTGGTGAAGCTCATGGTGCGATAGAAGTCTTTAAATTTGAGTGAGCGCCGAATGCTCTTGCCATCACTCGCGATTTTCCAGTCTTTATGCAATTGCCTGCACAGATTTTTGGCTTGGGTGAGCGTCAAGGGTTGCGATTGGGGGGTGTAGGGCGTGCACTGTTCTGTGTTGAGTTTATTCATGATAGGGTTCTCGATCCTGAATGCTCAGGGTAGGTGCGTTCAATATATCGCTCGACCAATTCCTGAAATTCCTCAGCAATATGCGCGCCTTTCAGCGTGACGGTTTTCTTGCCATCTTCGTAAACCGGAGCCACGGGATTCTCGCCCGTCCCGGGTAAGCTGATACCGATGTTGGCGTGCTTACTCTCGCCTGGACCATTGACCACGCAGCCCATCACGGCCACGGTCATATCGGCGACGCCGCTACGCTGTTTACGCCATTCGGGCATACGATGCCGAATATGGCTTTGGATTTTTTGGGCTAATTCTTGGAAATAAGTGCTGGTCGTGCGGCCACAGCCGGGACAGGCGATGACCATCGGTGTGAAGGATCTGAGTCCCATGGTCTGTAGTATTTCTTGCGCGACGATTACTTCCTGGGTGCGATCGCCGCCCGGCTCCGGTGTTAAGGAGACGCGGATGGTATCGCCAATGCCTTCTTGCAAAAGTACGCTCATCGCGGCAGTCGACGCGACGATGCCTTTGCTGCCCATACCTGCTTCAGTCAGGCCCAGATGTAAGGGATATTCGCAACGTTTGCCTAAATTTCGATAGACGCTAATGAGGTCTTGTACACCGCTGACCTTGGCGCTAATGACGATCCTATCGGATTTCAGTCCTAACTCCTGTGCGCGCTGGGCGCTTTGCAAGGCGGATACCACAATGGCTTCTCGCATGACCTCGATAGCCGTTAGCGGCTGCGTCAATTTGGAATTCTCGTCCATCATGCGGGTCAATAAGTCCTGGTCAAGACTGCCCCAATTCACGCCAATACGCACCGGCTTATCGTATTGGTTCGCAATCTCAATCATTTCTGCGAATTGTGAGTCCCGTTTACTGCCACGCCCGACATTGCCAGGATTAATGCGAAATTTGCCCAGACTTTCCGCGCAGGCCGGATGAGATTTCAGAAGTTTGTGACCATTAAAGTGAAAATCACCTACCAACGGGGTAGATATTGACTGTTTATCAAGGGCGTCACGAATAAAGGGAACCGCCGCGGCAGCGGCGTCGTTGTTGACCGTGATACGCACCAGTTCAGATCCGGCACGCGCTAAGGAAATTACTTGGCTTACCGTTGATTCTATGTCCGCGGTGTCCGTATTAGTCATCGACTGTACTACGAGGGGGGACGTGCCCCCCAGGAGCACGTTCCCTATTTTTACGCTGAGCGATTTACGGCGAAGTATCATGGTTGCATTCTACTACGCCTATTAGCTGTCAGTGAGTAAGGTATGACTGATCGAATTGTTTATAGTACTGGCCTCGGATCGCTTTGTCCCAATTGCCGCCGTCCAACCCGTGAATGTGTTTGTCCAAAAGGCTCTCCCGGTGCGGTGGTCGCAGCGGTGCGGGTGGGGCGAGAGATTAAGGGTAGAGCAGGCAAGGGTGTGACGATCGTCTCAGGATTACCGCTTTCAATGACCGATATTGACACGCTTGCAACAAAATTGAAAAAACGTTGTGGGTCGGGGGGCACGGTTCGGGACGGGGTCATTGAAATTCAAGGCGACCACCGTGAGGTAATTGTGGCAGAGCTGGTTAAACAGGGATGGAATGCGAAAAAATCGGGTGGTTAGAGTTGCTCTTAGCTAAGCTACGCCTACAATGTTGGTTCTAAATTAGAACTCTCAAGGAAAGGCATGCCCCGCATATGGTTGTTAGTCGGTCTGTTAATATTGTCGATCGGTGATGCCTTAGGTTTAGCACCATTACCGAAGCTTACGAGCACCGCTAATTGGGCGGAGACCCTGGAGCGAATTTCCACGGCGGTAGTCTCTATTCAAATAGATAGCGCTAGGGCCTTCGATACCGAGTGGAACTCCACCGCCCAAGCCACTGGATTTGTGATCGACGCAAAGCGCGGCTTGATCCTTACCAATCGCCATGTCGTAACTCCCGGGCCAGTCACGGCACAAGCCATTTTTTTGAATCACGAAGAGGTGCAGCTCTATCCTGTTTACCGCGATCCGGTACACGATTTTGGAATTTATCATTACGATCCGCTTAAGTTAAAATTTATTCAGCCGACCGAGTTGCCGTTATATCCGGCGGGTGCGGTAATTGGTCGTGAAATTCGCGTTGTGGGAAATGACGCGGGTGAGCAATTGTCTATTCTCGCTGGAACATTGGCGCGGCTAGACCGCGAAGCGCCTGAATATGGTTATGGTAAATACAACGATTTCAATACTTTCTACTTTCAAGCAGCGTCGAGTACATCTGGGGGTTCGTCAGGTTCTCCGGTCATTGATATCGACGGTCGGGTAGTTGCGCTCAATGCGGGAGGATCAAGTGGTTCGGCAGCAAGTTTCTACTTGCCGCTGACTGCTATAACGCGGGCATTGAATTTCATTAAGGTCGGCAAGCCTGTGCCGCGCGGAACTCTGGAGGCGGTATTTAAATATACGGCTTATGATGAATTGCGACGTCTGGGTCTCGATTCTGCTACAGAAGCGCGAACTCGAAGCATATTTCCAAAGTTAACGGGCATGTTAGTGGTGGCTGAAGTACAACCCGGTTCGTCTGCCGACGGTGTCTTAGCCCCTGGCGATATAGTGATTTCGATTGATGGCCACGCAGTGCCCGAGTTCTTTGCGTTGGAAAATGTGTTGGATGCGAAGGTCGGTCAGCAAATTAGTATTGAGGTACAACGTGGTAGCCAGACGTTGCGGCATACGTTGGACGTTAAGAGTCTGCACGCCATTACTGCCGACGAGTACATCGAGTTCGGTGAAGCAGTAGTACACACATTATCTTACGAACAAGCGCGGCACTTTAATTTGCCTATTAAAGGTCTTTACGTTGCGAATCCCGGGTATGTTTTTGGCAGCGCCGGAATTCCGAGGGCTGCACTCATTAGTTCTTTCAATGGTAAGGATATAGATAAACTTGCGGATTTTGAGGCGGCGTTGGCTGACCTGGCCGACGGTGAGCGCGCGGCGGTGCGCTACGTGACGCTTGAGGATCCGCGCGCTACCCAACTTAAAGTGATTCGTATGGATAGGCGATGGTTCCCGGCGCGCAAATGCAAACGGGATGATGCTCTCGGTACTTGGCCCTGCGTGGGTATTAGTAACGGCCCGAGTTCAGCCACCTTAAGTCCAGCTCAGACTCAGTTTGTGACTACCGGAGATGCTCGCATTGATCGCCTAGCACCCTCATTAGTGCTGGTGACCTTTGATATGCCTTATTCGGCATCCGGAGTTACCGAGAAAAATTACCATGGAACGGGCTTGATCGTGGATACCAAACGCGGTTTGGTAGTGATCGACCGCAATACGGTGCCTATTGCGATGGGTAACGTGCGTTTGATTTTTGGGGGTTCGGTTGAAGTTCCTGGGAAGGTGGAATTCATTCATCCGCAGCACAATTTGGCGGTGGTCTCTTATGATCCTAAGCTAATTGGCAATACTCCTGTGCGTGCAGCCAGTTTTTTGACTCGCGAACTAGCCGCGGGTGATGACGTATGGGTGGTGGGACAGCGTAGTGATTCTAAAATCATGTCGCAGAAAACCCAGGTCGCAAGTTTGGATGTGCTCACTTTTCCACTGTCGCGCACGCTCCGCTTTCGCGATAACAATCTGGAAGCCGTGAGTTTAGTCAACGCGCCCGGAGACTTCGATGGGGTATTAGCCAATAAGCGAGGCGACGTATTGGGTTTGTGGTCAAGTTTTGCGTTTGAGACCCAACGCGATATGGATCAGATGATTCGCGGTATCCCGGCTGATTTGGTGGTAGAGATGATCGATGCGGTCACCGAAAAGCGACCGTTGTATTCTTTTGAGGCAGAATTTAGTCTGCAATCATTGGCAAGCGCGCGCAAATTAGGTTTACCCGATGCGTGGGTGAGGCGCCTCGAAGAGCATAATTTGCGGCGACGACAGGTACTATCCATAGAGCGCTTGGTAGCAGGGTCTCCGGCAGCACAGTTGTTAGAACCGGGTGACTTGGTGCTTGCGATTGATGGAAAGGTAGTCAATCGTTTTCGGGAAGTAGAGACCGCTGTGCAAAAGCCCCAGGTAATCGTGACTATTTGGCGCGCGAATGCTGAGAAGATTCTAGATTTTAAGACAGTTGCACTCGACGGTAGGGATCTTGATCGTGTATTAATATGGGCGGGTGCGACGCTACAAGCACCGCACCGAGCGATGGCGGCACAGCGCGGAATTTTGCCTAACGGGGTTTTTGTAGCGTATTTCGCCTATGGCTCGCCGGCCACTCATTACGGGCTATATGCCGGACGGCGTATTGTGGAAGTGGACGGCTTACCGACGGCAGACTTGGATGCGTTCGTCAAGGCGGTGCGAGGTAAACCTGATAGGGCCTCCTTACGGCTGAAAACCGTGAGTTGGAACGGTCAAACAGACGTCATTACTTTAAAACTAGACAATCACTACTGGCCTGCCTATGAACTTGATCGTCAGAATGATGGTAGTTGGACGCGTATCACACTCGATTAGTGCTATTGCGGCACTAATTCTGCGTTCAGTCTTGATATCATGGCGGCGTGGTAAGAGCGACACAAACTGAAATTGAAGAGGCTGTAGCAGCGCTGCGGGCCGGTGATTTGGTCGCGTTCCCCACCGAAACCGTCTATGGCCTGGGAGCGAATGCGGCTAATCCGGCAGCGGTGCGCAAGATTTTTGAGGTAAAGAACAGGCCGGCTGATCACCCGGTCATTGTTCATTTAGACAATCCGCGGTACTTACACCGCTGGGTGTCAGCGGTACCTCCAATGGCAGAAAAATTGGCCGAGAAATTCTGGCCAGGGCCATTGACTCTTATATTGCCTAAAGCCAACAACGTAAGTGATATCGTGACCGGCGGACAGGATAGCATCGGGATCAGGATACCTTCGCATCCCATGGCGCAGCAGTTATTAACGGCTTTTGGCGGTGGGATTGCTGCTCCATCGGCGAATCGCTTCGGACGCCTTAGTCCGACCAAACCCGAGCATGTCCGTGACGAATTTTCCGACGCGATCAAGGTCATATTAGACGGTGGAGAGTCGCAGATTGGCTTAGAGTCTACAATTGTCTCGTGTCTCGACAACCAGGCCCGATTGTTACGGCCCGGGTATATCACGCGAAGTCAGTTGGAACATGTGGTCGGAGAGCTACTCATTGGCGGTACCGCGCCCCGAACGCCGGGCGATCAAAAACAACACTATGCTCCCACAACACCATTGGAATTAGTGTCATCGGACGAATTGGAAGGGAGAGCAAGCGAGATTACTGCCCGCCAGGAACGAGTTGCGGTGCTTGCCATGCGCCCGCCCCTGCAAACTCAACGGCATATGACCTGGATTAATGCGGGAAAGAAACCCGATACCTACGCGCATAATTTATATAATCATTTACGGACTTTGGACCGTGCGGCAACTTTAAGAATACTAGTTCAAGCACCACCGCAAGACGAAAAATGGGCGGCAATTTTGGATCGTCTACAACGCGCCAGTGGTTTGCTCGAAGATTCGCTTGAGCTCAGCGCGGGCTAACATCGGCAGCAGGGCTGCAGCCGACCTAGGATTGGAGCTTCCTAGCAGCGCAGATCCGTTTTCCCGGGAATCAATTCAACATCTTGTAGCGCGTTATGGATCGCCGCTATTCGTCATCGATGCTGAACGAGTGCGGCTTCAGTATCGACGGTTGGCAGCCGCCTTGCCGGGTGTGGTGCTTCATTACGCCTTAAAACCGTTGCCGCATGCGGCGCTGATTAGTACTTTAAACGAGGAAGGCGCCTATTTTGATCTTGCATCTAATGGGGAAGTCGAATTGGTTAGGGGCTTAAAAATAGCGCCACAGCGATGCATTCATACTCATCCCATAAAACGCGATAGCGATATTCGCACGGCTTTGGATTTCGGTGTCGATACTTTTGTAGTCGACAACCCCGATGAATTGCGTAAGTTCGAGAAATTCAAGCGCGCGAAATTGATGATTCGGGTGTGTTTTCGTAGTCCGGTGGCGCAGTGCGACTTATCGCGCAAATTTGGTTGCGATCCAGCGCAAGTGGCCTCGATGATGTCGCTAGCGGCAGAGTTGCGCCTCGAAGTGATCGGCTTATCTTTCCATGTGGGTTCCCAAACCGCGGATCCACAAATGCATGTGGAAGCAATCGATTTTTGTCGATCTGTATTAAATGAGCGCTTACATGCTCATCAATTGAGTACTCTTGATATTGGGGGCGGATTTCCGGTCGACTATGCGCAATCAGCGCTACCCATCGAGGAATTTTGCGCGCCGATTGTTAAAGCTCTGAGCCGACTTAAGCCGGGCGTTCGCATTATTGCGGAGCCAGGGCGTTTCCTCTCGGCTCCTGCGGTAGTGACGGTGGCTCAGGTAATGGGTCGTGCCCTGCGCGAAGGAAAATGGTGGTACTACTTGGATGATGGAATTTACAGTAGCTATAGTGGGCAATTGTACGATCATGTGACCTATGCGGTGGAGGCGTTGGTGCCGCCTGGTGAGAATTTCCCTTCGGTATTGGCCGGTCCCACCTGTGACAGTATTGACGTTATCAACGAGCATTTATTACTGCCAATATTGCGCGCGGGCGATCTTATCCTGGGACGTAGCATGGGGGCTTACACTTGGGCCTGTGCCTCAAATTTTAATTTTTTCCCACGACCTACAATATTGGCGTTGGACCACGGCCGCTTGATGGTGAATTAGACTTGGCCGAAACACAAATACATGAGTTGGTTGATTGTTGCCGGAAAGGGAATTATCCCGCTCTGGTCATCAAGCTTCGATCGGGATGGGTGGTGATGGGTGAGCAACAGGTATTGCCGGGTTATTGCGTGTTGTTGCCAGATCCGGTTGTGCCACATTTGAATGGCCTGAGTCTGCCGCAGCGCGCCCAATTTCTGACCGACATGGCGCTGGTCGGTGATGCATTGCTGCAGGTCAGCGGGGCGCTGCGCATCAATTACGCGATGTTCGGTAACGTGGAGCCGGCCCTTCATGCGCATATATTTCCGCGATATGCGAACGAACTACTAGCCACGAAAAACGCCCAGCCTTGGGCGCTTGATTGGGTCTTGGCGCCTAAGTATTCGGATCTTGGCTATGGCGCGCTGCGGGGACGTATTGAGAGCGAGCTTAACCGTGAAGGGAAAATAAGTTAGAATATTGATTCTTAGGTCTGAAAGTGTCATCTATGTCTGATCCTATTGCTGTAGCGGATTTACCCGCTCTGCGTTTAAAACGTAATGAAGATCGTCGCTTGAATGCGGGCCATTTATGGGTCTTTAGCAATGAGGTGGATACCCAGCAAACAGCCTTGCCCAAATTCGCAGCTGGCGATTTAGTAAGGGTTTTAGCGCACAATGATCGCGCCTTGGGGCTGGCCTACGTTAACCCGCAGTCGTTAATTTGTGCGCGATTGCTGGGTACTTGGAAATTACCCGATGTGGCATGGATGGTCGCTCGATTGAAAGTCGCCCTCAATTTGCGCGAGCGACTGTACGCGCAACCTTACTATCGATTGGTGTACGGTGAGTCCGACGGACTGCCCGGGTTAGTGGTGGACCGTTACGGATCAACCTGTGTGGTGCAGATGGGTACCGCAGGAATGGAAGCCTTGAAGCTTAGTATTCAACAGGCTTTGGTGAAGGTGTTGGGTTGCACGACTATTGTGTTCAAAAATGACAGTGCGGCCCGCGAGATGGAGGGACTATCGAGCTATGTAGAACCGGGTTTAGGAGAGCTCGCCGCCACCTTGCAGGTTGTTGAAGATGGCTTGGAATTTAAGGTGCCGTTAGCAGAGGGTCAAAAAACCGGTTGGTTCTTTGATCAAGCGTCGAATCGTAGAGCTTTGCTCAAGTACCTGCGCCCCGGCGCCCGAGTGTTGGATGTATTTAGTTACGTCGGAGCCTGGGGGGTGCGTGCGCGTAAAAATGGCGCCGCAGAGGTCTTGTGTATCGATAGCTCTGCGATCGCTCTAGAGTTTGCGGAGGCCAACGCGATACAGAATGGTGTCACGCTGGCGACGCGCAAGGGCGATGCCTTTGAGGTATTGGAGGACTTGGCAAAGCAGGGTAAGCAATTCGATATTGTTATCCTAGATCCACCGGCGTTTGCCAAGCGTAAGAAGGATCTTCCGAAGGCCATAGCGGCCTACAAGCGGCTAAATCAGCTGGCAATGAAAATTTTGGGCGTCGACGGTATTCTGGTGACCTGTTCATGTTCATATCATTTGAGCGGCGAAGAGTTGCAGGACGCAATTGCCAAGGCTGCGCGTGCGGCGGACAAACACCTCCAGATATTGGAAGTGGGCGGTCAGGCCCCGGATCATCCCGTGCATCCCGCCATTGCGGAAACACGTTATCTGAAGGCCTATTTTTGCCGAGTTACCGGTAGTCTGCAGTAAAACCGATGTTAATTTTTCCACATATTGATCCCGTTGCCATTTCAATTGGCCCCATCGCAGGTATTGGCCCATTGCGGATTCATTGGTATGGGATAATGTATTTGATCGGGTTTATGGCGGCCTGGTGGTTGGCAAAACGACGTGCACGAATCGCCGGGTCTACTTGGAACGCACTGGATATTGACGACCTTATTTTTTATTGCGCCATCGGCGTAATTGTGGGCGGCCGATTGGGTTGGTGTCTGTTCTACGGACGTGACGTCATTGCACAGAGCTGGCTGAACCTGTTCCGTGTTTGGGATGGTGGCATGTCATTTCATGGCGGTTTGCTGGGTGTAGTAACAGCCGCTGTGGTCTTCGCGCGGGTGAAACTGAAGAGCGTCCCTGACGTGTTTGATTTTTTGGCACCCCTGCCGGGTATCGGCATTATGGCTGTGCGCTGCGGTAATTTTATCAATGGCGAACTTTGGGGTAAACCTACTGACTTGCCCTGGGGTGTTGGCGTGCCGAATGCCGTGGGTGAGTTGGTTGCACGGCATCCATCGCAATTGTACGAGGCGACTCTTGAGGGGTTGGTCTCATTTCTAGTGCTATGGTGGTTCACCTCGAAGTCCCGACCGCGACTTAGCCCGAGCGGATTGTTTTTGTTGGTATATGGAGGCGGACGTTTCGCTGTGGAATGGGTCAGGCTTCCGGACGCGAATATTGGCTACTTAGTGGGCGATTGGTTGACTATGGGTATGCTGCTCACCATTCCCATGATACTAATTGGAGCCGGTATGATGATTTATGCCTACCAACATAATGTTAGCAGCGGCAACATGAGTAGGATTTAAGATTTAAGTGCAGCAGTATCTCGATTTTTTACAACATATAGTCAAGGCGGGCGCGCGTAAGGATGATCGTACCGGAACCGGTACATTGAGTGTGTTTGGGTATCAAATGCGCTTTTGCCTCGGTGCTGGATTTCCTTTGGTCACGACCAAAAAACTGCATTTGCGTTCAATTATCCATGAGTTGTTGTGGTTTCTGAGCGGTGACACAAATGTTAAGTACCTGCACGATCATGCGGTGACTATTTGGGACGAGTGGGCGGATAGCGACGGTAATCTAGGTCCGGTGTACGGGAAGCAATGGCGCAGTTGGCAGGGAGAAGAGCGTCGCATTGATCAACTAGCGCAAATAGTCGATCAATTGAAACAAAATCCTAACTCGCGTCGATTAGTGGTTAGCGCCTGGAATGTTGGCGAATTGGATCAGATGGCGTTGTTGCCTTGTCATGTTTTATTCCAGTTTTACGTGGCGGGCGGCAAACTCTCCTGTCAGCTTTACCAGCGTAGCGCTGATGCGCTTCTTGGAGTGCCTTTTAATATTGCCTCGTATGCCTTACTGACCTATATGGTCGCGCAGCAGTGTGATCTTGAGGTCGGTGAGTTTGTTTGGACGGGGGGAGATTGCCACCTGTACCTCAACCATCAGGAACAGGCGGATTTACAGCTTAGCCGCACCCCCTTTGCGCTTCCACGCTTGGAGTTTCGTAGGCGACCGGCCAGTCTTTTTGAATATCAATTTGACGACTTCCACATTATTGGCTACCAGAGTCATGCAGCCATTAAAGCGCCTATCGCCGTTTAGTTGTGTAGTGCTTGCTAGTTGCAAGATAAACAGGAAATTATGAAGAAAGTTGCGAGTCGTTTGCCCATGTTTAAAGTCCGAAACTCTAAGATTCATGGTCGTGGGGTGTTCGCGTTGCGGCGAATTCGCAAAGGCACTACGGTCATGGAGTACCTAGGAGATCGAGTCACCCATGCGCAGGCCGATTCTCGCTATGAGAATAAAGATGCCAATGACAATCATACGTTTCTCTTTACAGTGGATAGCAAAACGGTAATAGACGGAGGGGTGCGGGGCAATGAGGCGCGTTATATTAACCACGGGTGCGATCCCAATTGCGAAAGTACGACCTTGCAGAAACGAATTTACATAGAGGCGATTCGTACCATTGCACCTGGGGAAGAGTTGGCTTATGACTATCAGATCCAACGCGATTCAGATGATGCTGACAATGTCGATGAGGTATTTGCCTGTCGATGCGGAGCCAAGAGTTGCCGCGGCAGCATGCTGGAACCGGCTCCAAAAAAGTACCAGCTAGCGCGTAAACGTAAAGTTCCGAAAACACTCAAGAAGTCGCCATCGAAGCGTGCTCGTTGATTGCTGACGATGTACTGATCAGCGAGGGTATTGCGGTTCACGACCTGTTCTTGAGCTTAAGCCAGGTCGACGCGTTGATACGATCAGCTGAGAAACGGCGTCAGCAGGGTGAGTTTAGCGAAGCAAAAATCGGCCTGGGTGCCAGTTTGCACAGGGACATTGCAATTCGGGGTGATTCCACTTGTTGGATAACCGAGCCTAAGTTTGCTGCTGAGGCCGCACTATTGGAGACCTTTGAAAGGCTTCGTTTGCGACTCAACAGTGCAGCATACCTCGGTCTTTGGAATCTTGAGCTGCACTATGCAAGCTATGCACCCGGAACAAGCTATGCCCGCCACGTCGATCAGCCGCAGGGACAGCATCACAACCAGCGTCGGGTGTCACTAGTGCTTTACCTAAATGAGCGGTGGGAGCCTGGCCATGGGGGGGAGCTTCGTTTATTTGAGTCGGGTGGGTATCGCGACGTGGAACCCATTGCTGGACGTTTGGTATGTTTCCTAACCGAAGGCCGCGAACATGCCGTGCTGCCGACTCTAGTTCCGCGACTCAGTATAAGCGGATGGTTTCGCTCGCGGGACTAAAGCCCGACCTTCCTTAAGGCCGGACTTTAGATTAGATACTAGACCTTAGACTTTAGAACTGTAGGTTCAACTTCTCAACCACTTCGTGGGCAATATAGTCGGTTCCTGAAGGTAGACCTTGAGTCGCTGCGTAATGATTGGCGGCGGAAACCGTCCCGGAACCAATGACACCATCAATCGGACCTTTGTAGAATCCAGCGGTTTGCAGTGCTTTCTGCAAGGCCATAGTGTTGCTATTGTTTAAGTTGGCGGCGCAAACCACGCGATGCCAGTCGACTTTTTCTTCACTGACAAGCTCACGCTTGCTGACGGTATTGTAGACCGCCGGGATGTCGACCTTAACTTGTTCAGCGGGTTTAACCACCTTGGTTACCTTGACCGTACCATACACCGCAGGAATTTTAACTTCCTTAGTAGTCGGCGGTGTTTTCATGACTTGTTTGGCAATCATGCGGTATTCAGCCGGAATTTTTACTTCGTTGGTTGATGCCGCCTGATCTATAACCGTCTTGTTTACCGTCTTGTAAACAGCGGGAACCTCAACTAGGCAGCGCAATTCGCCGGAATCGGAACGACGGCTATTAAGGACCTTAGTGCCGCCTAATGCGGTGCCGTTGTGCCACTCGGTATGAGCGGGACTTATCAATATTTTCTCGCTGGTAGTTTTAAACGTAGCCGGAACCGCAACCAAACGGGAACTTTCAGGTTTGATCGTGACTTTTTCCTGGACCGTTTCATAAACTGCCGGAATAATTTCAAGTCGAGTGGACTCTTCCTTCAAAGTCACTTTCTCATCCACCATTTCGATTTTTGCCGGAATGACCTGGACTTTCTGCGACGCTTCTTTAACTACGACTTTTTCAGTTTTATCAGAGAATTTAGCTGGCGTAACAATTCGAGCATAGCACTCGCCAGCCTTTGGATTGGGGGGTAAATCCCCACCGCCACCGGCGTTTTGTCCGTAGACTGCTCCAGCACCCAAGAGGACGCCGAACGACATGATCGAAATTACTCTGGAATTCATTGTCCTTCCCCTACACGTTATGACACACAACATTAAGAGTTTACCGCGTTCTAGCTAAAATGGAATGAAGTCTTTTTTAGGACGGCCAGTGCGGGTAGGCATTGGGACCCGAGACGCATACTTTCAAAGCGATTATGGAGTGTGAATGGCAGAACTGGAACTGGTGGTTGCGGTCGCAGAAAACGATGTTATTGGCCGAAAAAATCAGCTTCCTTGGCATTTGCCAGCTGATTTACGGCATTTTAAGTCGCTGACGCTCGGTAAATACGTGCTGATGGGACGTAAGACCTATGAGTCTATCGGGAAGGCATTACCGGGGCGCACCAATCTAGTGTTAAGTGGTTCATCCGAGTTTGAACCTTCAGACAGTATTCGCGTCAGTAGCATTGAAGAGGCCCTAGCGGTAGCCGGCCCCCAGTCCCTGATGGTCATTGGCGGAGCTAGGGTTTATCAGCAGACCCTAACGCTCGCAAGGCGCCTACATTTGACCCTGGTTCACACCTCTATTGACGGAGATACGCACTTTACGGGCTGGCGCGACCCGCAATGGCGCGAGACCTATGTTTTACGCCATGAACCTGACGAACGTCACGCGTATGGCTATAGTTTTATAACGCTGGAACGACGGGCGGCAATTGCGATTTAATTTCACGCTCAGCCTTGGCAAAATCGACTTCGGCTAGAGTGCTCGCGTTGAGTGTAAGCTCTGCCAGCAACTTCGATTGTACTAACCCGCGATTGAGGGCGACATGGTAAGGGATTTCATGATGAAACATGACCATGGAATATCGCGGGATGAAGTGTTGTGGGTGGCGCCTCTCCAGTTCTAGTGCGAGGGTTTGTTGTAACTGGAATTTCGCATGAGCCACGTGTTCCCGCATTTCTAAATAATTTTCCAATGCCATAGTAGCAATCGCGTCAGTATTGGGTTTGCGGATGGATTCGAATTCCGAAAATACGGCTTCCCAGGTGTTGTTGCGCATCACGCAGGCATCGAATTCAATGCAATCCTCAAAACAGCAATTCATACCTTGGCCGTGAAACGGTACGATTGCGTGGGCCGCGTCACCAATTATCGCGGCCGCACTTTGGTAGTGCCAGGGGTTCGCATACACGCTACCGAGAAAACCTACGGTATGTTCGCTAAATTCCCTGACGCAATTCGGCATCAGCGCGCGGACATCGGGAAAAGTATCACTAAAGAAGCGATCGATTGTCGCAGTATTCAAGCTCGCGAAACTTTCGGCACCGTTTTTGGGAAGGAACAGGGTCGCGGTAAAGCTACCGTTGGTATTGGGCAGTGCAATTAACATGTATGAGCCGCGTGGCCAGATATGGAGTACGTCGGGCGCCAATAAATACTGTCCATGCTTGCCGGCGGGAATTGATAATTCTTTATAGCCGTGATCAAGCTCTACTTCGTGTGCGTTAATAAGCTGTTGTCGGCTCAATTCCCTTCTTAGGGCGGATCCGGCGCCATCGGTCGCGAGTAAGGGTTGCATCTTGACATTAACTATTCGTTCATTGCCAAGGTCGCGAATCTTCGCGATGCCGGTTTTAAAGTCTGCATCTTCAAGGCTGTGCTCGAAATGGATTTTTATCCCGGGTTGTCTGGCGGCGACTTCCACCAGTATTTGATTGAGACGCAGTCGCGACACCGAGTGATTGATTTCATCGGGTTTTTGGCCATAAGGCTGCAAGACGGTGGTGCCATCAATATGATGTATGAGTCGTCCGCGCATGGGCATGAGCGCGTGACTAATTTCTGCAAGGACCCCAGCCTGTGCCAGCGCGTGTAAGCCGCGGTCTGCTAAGGCTAAGTTAATAGATCGGCCCGAATTTTTGAGATCCTCGCGAGGGTCCGAGCGTTTTTCGTAAAGATTGACGCGCATACCGTGGCGTTGCAATAGGATTGCTAATAACGTACCCGTGGGACCCGCGCCGATAATGCTGATAGGTGCGAGATTTACAATCACGCTTGCAGCGCCTGAGCCAGCACGGTGGCAGTTTTCCACACGTCGCTAAAAGAATTATAAAGGGGGGTGGGTGCAAGGCGCAGGATATCCGGTTCCCGCCAATCGCCGATTACCCCACTGGCAATAAGGCGTTGCTGGCAAAGACTAGTGTCTATTGAATTGCGCTTGAGACGTAGACTCAATTGGCAGCCACGCTGCTGAGGCGCAGTTGGGCTGATAAGTTCTACGGATTCAGGCATAAGTTCTTGAATTAAATACTGTAAAAATCCTGTTAGCGCGATCGACTTTTCGCGCAATCGATTCATGCCAGCGCGCTGAAATAAACCCAGCGAGGCGAGTAACGGTGCTGTTGATAAGATCGGCGGGTTGCTGAGCTGCCAACCGTCAGCACCGGGCGCGGGCTTAAATTCTGGCGCCATCCGAAAGCGCGTCTGGGGGTCATGTCCCCACCAGCCGCTAAAGCGGGGCAAGTCAGTTTGCCCCGCGTGTCGCTGATGCACAAAACAGCCGCCGATGGCGCCAGGCCCAGCATTTAGATATTTATAGTGGCACCAAATGGCGAAATCAGCGTTCCAATCATGTAAGTGCAACAGGTTGTTACCGATGGAATGCGCAAGGTCAATACCCACGGTGACGCCGTTGCGGCGCGCGGCGGCAATGATCGGCGCCAATTCTAAAAATTGGCCGGTAAGATATTGAACTCCCGGTAATAGCACTAATCCTAACCGTGGTGCTTCGCGTTCAATAGTTTCAATTAGATCCGAGGTTCGTAACAGATGCTCGCCCTGGCGCGGCGCGACTTCAACCAGGTTTTTTGCAGCCGACAAGCCATGAAATTCTAGTTGTGACACGATGGCGTAACGATCCGAAGGAAAAGCTGATTTTTCGATGAGCACCGAGTTGCGTGTGCTGTTCGGTCGAAAGAAACTCACCATCATTAGGTGAAGGTTGACAGTCAAAGAGTTCATGGCGACAACTTCAACTGCACTAGCGCCGACCAATTCAGCCAGGCAGGTCGCGGCGTGCTTGTGATAATGAATCCACGGTCGCGTGCCGATGTGATGTCCTAATACACCCAGGCGTCGCCAATCGGCTAATTCTTGTTCGACATATTCTGCGACTGACTTCGCTTGTAATCCCAGCGAATGACCGCAAAGGTAAGTCAGTTTTTTGCCGCTCGCATCATGGGGGTGATGGAATTCTTGCGCAAAACTCGCGAGTGGGTCAGTGGCGTCGTGCTGGCGCGCCAGCATCTCGAAATCCATTTAACTGGCCACGGAGTCAGCAAGCGGCAAAACATTGCCACATTGCCCGCAGGTACGATTGTCCAAATTTGAATAAAAACGCGAGAAGATCTCGGGAAGTTGAGTTTCAATATTGCTTACCGCAATCCGTTCTAAATACAGACAATGACCGCATTGCTCGCAGTACCAGGAAAAGCCGTCTAACTCATGGAGTGTGCGCTGTCGCTCAACTACAATGCCGATACTGCCGGCGGGACGTTGTGGTGAGTGAGGGATCTCGGCAGGTAGTAAAAACACCTCACCGGCGCGAATGGGGATATCTTTCTGTTGACCTGCTTGAATGGTTTTTAAAACCATATCGCCCTCAATCTGGAAGAAAAACTCCGCGCTAGGATCGTGATGAAAGTCCTTTCGCGAATTGGGTCCGCCCACCGCCATCACGATGAATTGACTATCCTGGAACAACAGCTTATTGCCGACCGGTGGTTTTAAAAGATGGCGATTAACATCAAGCCAGCTGCGCAGATCAAAGGGCATGGAAGTTAGCATCGCCTCATTATAGCGAGGCGAAGAGCTCATAATCTGGCGCAGGCGACTTGAACGGGGTTGGTCGCGACCGGATCTAACCGTACAGCGCTCAGACTACCACCCCAAACACAGCCCGTATCTAAGGCAATAACCTCGTTATTTCTAAAATAGCCTAGCGCAGACCAATGGCCAAAAATAAATTTTCCCCCTCGCCAAAGCGCTCCAGGCGCTTCAAACCACGGCACCAAATTCATTGTCGTAGCGCTCTTGGGCGACGACTTGGCATTTAGTACAAGTTGTCCCTTGGCGTTGATAAAGCGTAGTCGTGTGAAGCAATTGGTGGTAAATCGTAAACGTTCGGTGTGCCCTAAATCGTCACTCCAACAATTCGGTTGATCGCCATACATCCCGACAAATAATGCTTCTGGGTCGAATTGGAGTGCCTTTTCGAGTTCGCGGGCCAAGCCTCGAGCAGTCGGCATATCCCATTGCGGCGGCAGTCCGGCATGTAGTAATGCAATACCCAATGCGGGATCTTCGTGTAACACTGGGCGGCTT
>JAYUFB010000102.1:0-55789 GCA_043738945.1 Gammaproteobacteria bacterium | reverse complement strand
CCACCGCAACGCCCAGAATAAGCACTACATAGGGCCAGATCCCGGCTCGATTGACGATTTTCTCGCCGTCGACTGAGTCCAAATCTTCCGCCATCGTGGCCGGAAAAACTCCCTTGTCCTGAATATAGTGGCGATAGATAAAGACCGGCACTATTAATGCGGCGAAGACCAAACCCGTCATCAGAGTTCCCGCGCCATACACATCCGCACCAAAACCCATGAAGGCAAGGTTTACGAAGGACAGTACCGCGCCCGCGGCTAGAATCCAATTGGCGGCACGCCAAGGGCGTTCTTGATTCGGTCGGTCACAGCGGTGCATCCAACCTGAGTTCAAATTGAGGAAATTAAATATCAGGTACCCCACATTAGCGGCACCGATGACAAACACCGAGTCAGACAGCAACAAGAGCACGAGGTTGAATGCCAGATTGGTCAGCATGGCATTGGTCGGCGCGCCACGGTTATTGACCTTGGCTAGGTATTTGGGCAGCCATCCGTCCAACGAGGCTTGATACAGTGTGCGCGAAGAGCCGGCCATCGAAGTCATCAGCGAAAGCACCAGGGCTAAGATCAGCATGATGACCACTACCACGCCGCCGATACGTCCCGCATGCACCATGTGCGCCATGACCGTAGAGACACCCATACCGCTGTAAATATCGGGAGCCAGCATGCCACCGTAGACCGCGGGCGTGGTGATCATACCCGCTGTATTGATCACGGCGGGTTGCAGTAGGTTACCCAGCCCTAAATAACCTTGGAAGGCGAACGGCACCAGCGTATACACGACCACGCATAACAGACCTGAGTAGAAGATGGCTTTGAAAGTATCGGTCTTAGGATTTTTAAATTCGCCCGTATAACATACTGCAGTCTCGAACCCATAGGTAGACCAGGCTGCGAGAAACATGCCAGCTGCAAACACGGTAATTCCCGCTCTATTAAAGGTGCCATCAATAACTCGGCCAGCCGCATCATGCGCGAGTGGCACCAGTGGAAAATAATTGGCTTGCACGAGATCACCCGTGAGGATTGGTATTACACCAATCAAGATCAGCGGAATCATCGCGGAAATACCCAGGATTTTAGTGGTATTCGCGGAGCGCAAAATGCCGCCGTCCTGAATAAATTTTACCGCCAGTAAAATTACGGCACCCAGCATAAAAATAGCATTGATACGCAGAGTCAAGCCCGTTTTGATAAAATTTAAGTCCAGTAGGGTGAGTTGCCAGGTGTTGATGGCGGCCTCCGGCGCAAACAAGCCGCTCAAAATATAGCCCGCGGCAAGCGCGGAGCCGGTTGCTTGGACGGGTGACCAGGCAAACCAATTACACCATACGGAAATGGGAGCAATAAGTTTGCCGTAGCGCACCCATGCAATGGCCCCATAAATAGAAGTACCGCCCGCTTTGTCTGGAAATAACCCGGCGATTTCCGCATAGGTAAAGGACTGGATGAAACCCATGGCAATTGAAGCCATCCAAATCACCCAGGATAGCTTGCCTACAGTCGCCGCTACGGCACCGATAGAGAACAGCACCAGCGGCGGCACGCCGCTCGCTACCCAGAAAGCACCGGTCCAATCAATGCCGCGCTCTAAGCCCGCCGACTGTTGTACTTTATCGTTCACCGATTTTTAGCCATTTTTCTTTCTCTACCCATAGCATTCTCCACCCCTAAAAATGTCGGCGTAATTCCTCGGCTATCTCAAAGATGTCATCGACAATACCGTATTTGGCGACGCTAAATATAGAGGCTTCCGCGTCGGTGTTGACCGCCACGATAGTACTCACATGCTTCATACCCGCAAGATGTTGGATCGCACCCGAGACGCCCATCGCGAGGTAGAGCTTGCAGGCTGAAGCGGTCTTGCCGGATTGACCGACTTGACGGCTTTTCGGTAGCCAGCCCGCGTCGGCGATCGGACGCGAGCAACCAAGAGTGGCTCCCACCAAATCCGCGAGCTCGCGAAACTCCGGCACCTTGGCTTCGTCTCCGATGCCGCGGCCCACGGTTAAAATAAATTCTGCGCTGCTCATGTCAACATCATCGGCAGCACTTAATTCAATGAATTCGCGCGCCATGGATCGACTTTGAAGCGCTGGCATTGAAAAGTTGCTTATCTTAGGCGTGCTCGCCTGGTCGGGTGCTTTGAAAACATTGGCGCGTATTGTGATCAGTACGGTCTTGCGGCCTGGGAAATCTAATTCGACGCATACCTTTTGACCGTAACCCCCGCGAGTGGCCACTAATTCCCCGTCGACGTATTCGGCTTTGAACACGTCGCTAGCAAAACCTATCGCATGTCGCGCGGCTAGCGCCGCTACGTAGCCGAATGAATCGACGCTATGGGCGACCAACACCAGTTCTGGATTACATTCGGCCATGATGCCGCTTACCACGGATTCAAAAATATCGGGATCGAATTCCGCTGCGCCCATGATATTAATGATTTCATCGACACCTGCAAGACTTAAAGACTCATTGTATCGCTGCGGTTCTTTGGCAATTATCGCGACCACGACTTCGCACCCTGCGCGACGCAGGGTCTGTGCCGCGCCTATCAGCTCAAGCGATACCGGGCGAAGCTCGCCGCGTCGCTGTTCCGCGATGACTAGAATGGTACTCATGCCTGCCCCTTGAACTCTTTGATGATTTCAGCAAGTCGCTTGGCTTTAGTGGCGACATCGCCCTCGATGAGCTGTGCGCGTCCCTTTTCTGGTAGATACATTCGTCGCACCCGCGACGACGAGCCCAATTCACCAACATCGCCTGCACTCAAGTGCAAATCTGCGAGCGAGAGCATTTCAATCGGCTTAGCAGCCGCTTGTTTAATGCTGCGGAGTGACGCGTAGCGCGGCGTATTGATACCAAGCTGAATAGTCAGGACGGCGGGGCATTGCAACTCGAGTTCTTGTAACAGGCCGCCTTCTAGTTCGCGGCGTAACACCGCAGTCTTAGCGCCCGGAGTGTAGTTAAGCATATTGACGACCGCTGCATGCGGCCAGTTTAAAAAAGCCGCCGCGGCAATCCCGGTCGATGCAAACGAATGATCCGACGATTGGACACCCGCAAACAGCATGTCTGGCGCTTCGCGCTTTGCGACTGCCGCGAGAACTCTGGCAATGGCAATCGGGTCGGAATCTTCGATCGCATTATCCCATACGCGAAGTGCACGATCCGCGCCTTTCGCCAGACACTTACGCAATGATTCGTCGACGCTCTCAGGGCCCACTGAGACGGCAACGATTTCTACTTCGCCTGGCGCACCCGAAGCCTCTTTGATTTTCATCGCTTCTTCGAGCGAAAAATCATCCCACTCATTAAGGTCGCGAATCAAATAATCAGGGTCGATGTCCCGGCCATCGCCGCGAATTTTAAAATCTTCGTCAAGCGCCGCCACTTGCTTTACAGCGACTAATATTTTCATGCGGATACTGGCGCCGCTGGCGTCACGGGCGATATAGGTACTACGGGCAGCCCAGGCATCGCAGGTACTGGGTGAATCGCTTCACGAATTAATTCAATCAGCTCGCGCACCACAAATTTGCCCTCAAGACCCGTCGTTTTCAAGGCGTCTTCAAACATCGTTAAATCCTTTGGGCAGCTCACCACGTACACTTCGAGGCCGACAATAGTGGCGGCCTCCTTGATTCGATTTTGTGCCGGTTTTTCAGCCCCGACCGGATCCGGCACCCAGATGCGACCGCCACCGGCACCGCAGCAAAAGGAGTTCGCGCGGCAACGTCCCATTTCCACCAGCTCACATCCCAGAAGTTTTAACAGCTCGCGTGGCGCTTCATAGCCTTTATTGAAGCGACCCAGGTGGCACGGATCGTGAAAGGTTACACGATATTTTAAGGGATGAGTGACGCGTAGTCTTCCGCTGGCAAAAAGTTCGCGTGCTAGCGTGGTGTAATGCTGGATCTCGAACTTGCCGCCGAAATCCGGATACTCATTTTTAATGGTGTTAAATGAGTGCGGGTCGGTAGTCACCACGGTTTTAAATTGGGCAGCCGCTAATGCCGATATATTCGAGGTAGCGAGTACTTCGTATAGTCCTTCCTCACCAACCCGACGCACATCGTTGCCGGCGTTGGATTCGCCATCGTAAAGAATCCCAAAATCGACCCCCGCTTCATGCATGAGGGTCGCGAAAGTCTGCGAGACCTTTTGGTTGCGCGGATCGAAGGAGGCATAGTCGCCGACGAACCACAGTACATCTACCGGCTCTTTGCGGGCGTCTTTGACAGCGAATGGCAAGACTTTGCTCCAGGCGCCTCTTTTCCGTTTTGATTCGCCGAACGAGTTGCCGGTCTTATGAATGGTCTGCAAAGTCTTGGTGAGGAGGGGATCCATAGCTCCGTCCTCGACCAATTTACGGCGCATTTGCACGATGATAGGGATGTGTTCAACGGCCACCGGGCAGATCTCAACACAGGCCATACAGGTGCGGCATGACCATAGCGTTTCCATCGTTATCTGGCCGGGTCCCTTGCCGTGCACATTAAGTACTGCGGCATCTGGTAGCACGCCAGACTCCAGTGTGGAGTGCGCAAATTCGCGCAACGAGAGAATGACATCGCGCGGTGATAAGGGCGCGCCGACGGCTCGCGCCGGGCAGGCTTCGTGACATCGACCGCATTTAGTACAAGCGTCTAGATTCAGTAGCTGTTTCCAGTTGAAGTCAGTGATCTTGGCGACCCCGGGCTGCGCCGCCGAATCCGGCACTCGCGGTAAACGTTGCGCCGCCAACAGGTCGCGCGCTAACCAAGAGGCGCTCGCAGTAAATATATGTTTGACCTTGGTGTACGGGATCAGCGCGATAAAGGCCAGTGCCAGTAGTCCGTGAAACCACCACAGTCCGTGACGCAGCAGCGCAGCACCGTCTGTGTTCAAACCCACTCCCCGAAATCCCTCAGCCAATAACGCGCCCACCGGCGACCACCACCGCGTGTCCCAAACATCGGGTCGATCTTGCAGCCATACCAGGCGTGCCGCCTCTAGGATATAACCCGTGGTGCCGATGATCACCAATGTCCACAGAAAGGCCCAGTCCTCGCGCCGATACTGAGGACGATCGAAATCAGGATCACCCGGTGAGCGGTCGCATCTGGCGTAATCCAGCTTAGGCAAGCGCATCCAACCCCGCCGGATCATCATGTAAATCAAGCCCGCGACGAGCGCAACGCCGGCAATATCGAGCACCAATGAGAAAATTAAATAAAACTCGCCCTGCCAGAAGCGAATGCCGAATAGCGGTTCGAGAATGTCATATTCCAACGTGATGGTGGCGGTGCCGATGAACAGCAGCGTAAACCCATAAAAAATTAATCGATGCGCACCACCCGCAGCCGCATCACGCCGGTCGATACTGCGATGGCTGAGTACCACCCCGATCATCGCGCGGATACGGGACCAAAGCCTACCTTCGAGCGTTAACGCAGCACCACGGCGGTATTTACGAATTTGGACATACACGCCCCATGAAAAAACTGCAATCGCCGCCCAACCAAACGCATAAAAAATCCGCACCTCGGCCGCCCCGAAGGTCTCGAAGAGTATTCGAGTGGCGGTGCGGACCACGATCAGGTCTTGTATTCAATCTCGAATTGACCACCCGGCATATGCGCGGTTCCCCAAACAGCCGTTTCGCGCTTGTAGGGAAGGGGGAATTGCGCACCTTTCTCTTCAATCTCGCGCGCCAATCGATGGCCCGAAAAAGTTGCATCCGCAATCAGGCGGGGTGCCTCAGCATCGCCAATCAAGTAGACGTCTTTAACGCCGTTCTTAGACCATTCTGCGCTGCGCGCTTTTAATTGAGTGTGCAAATCATTATGCGAGTGTCGACCCGTGACCAGAATCAACGAATCAAATTCCACCCAGCGATGGCTCTTATTGGCTTCGCGTGGAAGTACGCCCGGACCTCGATAGGTGCGCTTGGAGCCATCGCCCCAAATGTCATATACCTCAAGTCGGCCCTTGTCGATGCGCGATGCGAACGCATTGTGAATCTCTTTAATATGCAGCTCATGCATGCGTCGCATGAGGTTCGGATATTCGAGCGTGAAATGCATGTAGTGAGCGAGATGCACACCACTGACCAGCGTGACTTCATGGCCTGCAACTTGGAGCTTTTCTGCGAGGCTCGGTGCCATAAAATAAGTGTCAGCATTTAAAATCACCACCCGCTTACCGATTGACTTCTTACCCGCTAACACCTGTTCTGGCGTGAGCTGATCGGGAAGCGCAGCGTCGGCCCCGGGGATAGGGTCATGAGTGAGGCAATTAGTGCCATCGGTATTCCAAGACGAGCCGGTGGCAATGACGATTTTCTCCGCGCCATAGGTTAAGGCCATTTCAGCGGTCATGGGTTTTTGCCCGAGTGCAACTTGGCTAGCCTTATTTTTCTTAACCAGTTTGTTGATTTGCAGCTCGCGATAATCGCGGTGATAACCCCATTCGCCAAGACCCGGTAAAGTTACGACGGAATTTAAGTGTCCACCGATTTTTGCCGCGGTGTCATATAAATGCACGGCATAGCCGCGCTCCAATAGAACCCGAGCGCACTCGGCCCCAGCGGGACCCGCCCCTACTACCAGCACGGAATCATTGGAACCATGCTTTGGAAATTTTTCCGGATGCCAACCGCGACGATATTCTTCACCCGCCGTGGCATTTTGAGTGCAAATCATTGGCGGACCGCCGATTTCCCAGCGGGAAATACACACATTGCAGCCAATACACACGCGAATATCGTCGTAACGACCCTCCTCTATTTTCTTCGGCAGCCAGGGATCCGAAATCGAAGGCCGCGCAGCGCCAATGATATCGGCGATGCCCTTGGTGACGATCTCGGTCATTTTTTCAGGGTCGGTGAAGCGACCAACACCGAGCACGGGTTTCTTTGACACCTGCTTAACAAAGCGCGTCCAAGGAATTTGGTGGCCTTGCTGGTAGAAGCGTGCGGGACCCGCATCTTCGCCCCATTCGGCAATGTCGCCGACATCCACATCCCATAGATCCACCAGTGGGTCCGCCATCTCAATGAATTTCATACCATCACGTTCGATCTCGATGCCGGCATCGCCATACAGAGTATCGACCGCGAAACGCGTCGCAATGGCGCATTCCTTACCCACTGCGTGGCGGACTTTTTCAAGCGTCTCAAGCCAGAAGCGGGCGCGGTTTTCCAGCGAACCCCCGTATTTGTCCTTACGCTTGTTATAGAAAGGCGATAGAAATTGCAGCGGCAGGTACGAGTGCGCACCATAAACGTAAATAATGTCAAAACCCGCGTCGCGCGAGCGTAGGGCTGCGTCAACGTAGTATTGCTGCACCATGGCGATGTCGTCGAAATCCATCTCTTTGCAATAGGTGAGGGTTTCAAATTCCGAGGCATATTGGCTGGGGCCGCGCGGCGTCGAACGCGATTCCATGCAAGGCGCGTGTGAGCCGCCGTACCACAGCTCTACTCCCGCCAGGGCGTCAAACTTGTGGATATGATCAGTCATGGCGCGCAAATTGCGCACGTCTCCCTCATCCCAAATTCGGGCGGAGAGGCGGTGTGTATCGTCGGATTCAGGATGTATAGAGCAATATTCAGTATTAATCCCGGCCCAACCTCCTTCGGCTTTGATGGAGCGGTGCGCCGCCTGGAAACCTGGTTTATCCGACCCCGCGCCGATGCAATGGGGTACCTGGTAAAAACGGTTTCGCAGAGTCTTGGGGCCAATCTTGATGGGCTGAAATAGAATGTCGTGTTTGGGGTCGCGCGCCATACATTAATCCTTAGGCTTAAAGTTACTGTGGTGCAATTTAATTGCGTGGAGTGTAAATTGAGTTTGGCACGCAGGGAAGAGAAAAACACTTGGGGGTCCAATAATTTGGCACAATACCTCCATGAAACACCTGCTGCTCGCCGTGAATGCCCGCATAGGCCAAATATTCAGGTGGCTGGCTCGAATACTAGGTGCAATTTTCCGGTTTATTTTCGGTCAATTTAACTGGGCTCCTCCTAGTTGGCTGCGTGCTATTGGGACCCTAGGTGCGAGAACTAAAGTCCAAGTAGGGCAGCATCCCGGTCGAAGTAGCCTGGTATTGGCGATTGCCTTAGGGTTAGCGATCGTAAGCTACGCGGGATGGCGTTGGTACCAGGCCCAACCCAAGCCAGTCGAGTACGACGTGAAGGTAGATCCGATCGATAGAACCTGTATCGAGTGTGAACCTCCCGGCAAGCCGCATGCGGCAGTGGTGCATTTTTCCGGATCGGTAGCGCCCTTGAAGGATTCCGGTAAAGTGATTGACCCGAGTAAATCGGGTTTTACGGTTAAGCCAGTCGTCGCCGGTGAATGGCGTTGGAAAGACGATAAAACTTTAGTGTTCACACCTAAGTCAGATTGGCTGGTGGGCCAAGAATATTCCCTAGGATTTTCGCGTCATGGATTCACCGCCCCTCAGGTGCGCCTTTCCCGTTATGAAATCAGTTTCACTTCGCCGAGTTTCAACGCGACGATTGAATCCAACGAGTTCTATCAAGACCCGGTAGTAGCCGCAGACAAAAAAATTGTCACCACTTTCAAGTTTTCGCATCCCGTTGATCCCACTGCACTTGAACATCATTTGAGTTTGAAGATGTTCAATAAGGTCACTAATGAGCGCGAAACCGAGGCAGCGGCCCCCGCTTTTACCGTCACCTACGACAAACTGAAATTACATGCCTATGTGCATACCGCTCAGCTGGCTATGTTGCCCAAGGGCGGCCGAGTTGCACTGGAACTAGCTTCGGGAGTGCATGCGGCGAGCGGCGGTAATGAAACCCAGGAGGCTCTAACGGCCAGTGTGCCAATCCCGGGTCTGTATAGTTTGCAGGTCAACGATCTGAGCTTAACCATAGCGCGCGATGAACGGGATAACCCTAGTCAGGCGTTGGTAATTGCTACGTCTCACTCCATCACTGAACCTGAGATGGTGGGTCACGTAAAGGCCTGGGTATTGCCACTCAAGCATCCCGATGCACAACTGCAAGCAAACTGGGAAAAAACTCTGCCTAAACACTCGCAACGTGCCTATGCGTGGAACGCCAATCTAGTGACGCCATTGGTGCTAGCCAATTCAACGCCGGTTGATTTGCACTATGTCACGAACGAGCGTGAGCATGTCGAGTTACACAGCTTCGCTTTGAAGGCAGACCCGAATCGACAAATTTATACCCAAATTGATCAAGGCCTACGTTCCTTTGGCGGTTACTTGATGGCTGCGCCGGTGGATCGAGTGCTTAAAATGCCCGAATATCCTAAGGAAGTGCGCATAGCGTTTAAGGGTGCGCTGCTGGCCCTCTCTGGGCCCCGCAAAATCTTACTTTTTACTCGCGACGTTCCAGCACTCAAAGTGCAGGTTGGACGCTTGCTGCCCGATCAACTACAACATCTCGTCACTCAATCGGGCGGTGATTTTGCGAGCCCAAGTTTCAGCAACAATGAGTTTAACGACTCTAATATTGCCGAACGTTTCACCAATACCGTCGCGGTGGCTAAATTGCCGGCGGGAACGGCCAACTATCAGGCGCTTGATCTCGTTGAGTACATGAATAAGCCGGGCACGAGTCGCCAGGGGATTTTTCTACTCAATGTTCAGGCCTATGATCCGGTGCAGAAGCGTGCAATCGAATCACGCGCAGGGGATGGTTCAACCTCGGACACTCGGTTAGTCGTCGTCACGGATTTAGGGCTACTGGCCAAGAAATCGGTTGACGGATCCTGGGACGTATTTGTGCAGTCCATCGCCACCGGCGAACCCATCGCCGGCACCTCAGTGCAGGTTGTCGGCCGTAACGGTGAAGCTGTGCAGAGCGAAACTACGGATGCCGAAGGGCATGTTCACTTTAAAGATTTGCGCAGCTTTAAAGACGAGCGCGAGCCGGTGCTGTATTTAGCTAAGCATGGCGGTGATAGTTCCTTTCTGCCGATCAAGGCGCATGTAGATGTGCTTGATCTCTCGCGATTTGACGTGGGTGGGGTGAGCAATAAAGCCGAGCACGCGGCCTTAAGTGCGTTTGTATTTTCCGATCGTGGCATTTATCGCCCGGGAGATGAGATTCGGGGTGCGGCGATTATCAAAACCCAGGACTGGCACAAGTTGCCGGAAGGGCTGCCGTTACGCGTAGAGATTACCGATCCGCGGGGGTTGGCCGTTAAACGTGAATTAATCCATCTTTCGGCGGCGGGTTTTGAAGAAATCCGTTACCAAACTCGTGATAGTTCGCCAGCGGGTAACTACACGGTTAATGTCTACGTGGTCAAAGCCGATGAGCGCGAAGATCTGATGGGGTCGATGACGGTCAAGGTGCAAGAATTTCTACCTGATCGCTTGCGCATGACCACTCACTTTTCCGTTGAACAATTGGATGGATGGGTTAATCCCGATAAGTTACAAGCTGAAGTTAATTTAGAAAATCTATTTGGTACACCGGCTGCCAATCGGCGCGTGCAGGCCAGCGTGCGTCTTTCACCCTCAGCCCTTAGCTTTCCACGCTATCGGGATTACGAATTTAAAGACCCGCAGGCGGCAAAAGAAGGTTTTGCAGAAAATCTTACCGATCGTCGTACTGGCGTCGATGGCAAAACCACATTTGATTTGAACTTAAGTCGCTTCGCGCGCGCGACCTATCGGGTGAGTCTAGTCATCCAGGGATTTGAAGCCGATGGCGGGCGCGGGGTCACTAGCGAAGCGGCACAATTGGTTTCAAGTCTGCCGTTTCTGGTCGGCTGGAAAGCCGATGGTAGGGTTGATTTTGTGACTCGCGACGGGCCGAGGTCGGTTGACCTATTGGCCATTGATCAAAAACTTAAACCGGTGGCGGCGATGGGGTTAAAGCTTAAACGCTTGGAAAGGCGCTTCGTTTCCGTACTGTTAAAACAAGATAGCGGCGTCTATAAATATGAATCCCGTCTTAAAGAGGTACCGATAGATGAGCATGATTTGCGCTTGCCAGGGGGGAATGGGCATATCGATTTAGATACTAAAACGCCTGGAAATTTTAGCTATATCGTCAATACGGCCGATGGGCAGGTTTATGCGCGTATTGATTACACAGTGGCGGGTGCCGCTAATTTAAGCCGCTCGTTGGATAAAAATGCTGAACTACAGATTGTCCTCGATCAGCATGACTATGCTCCCGGTGATACTATCAGTATGCAAATCCAAGCGCCTTACGTGGGTGCCGGTTTAATTACCATTGAGCGAGATCATGTTTATTCCTGGCAATGGTTTAAGACCACGACCACGAGTTCCATACAAAAAATCAAGGTTCCGCAAGGCTTAGAGGGTAATGGCTATGTGAGCGTGAGTTTTGTGCGGGATCCGGCCTCGGAAGAAATTTATACCGCACCCTTGTCTTATGGTGTGCAACCTTTCTCCATAGCGCTGGATGCGCGGCGCAACGCGATTCAACTGAGTGTTCCGGGCCTGGCTAAGCCGGGCCAGAAGCTTGTGATTGGCTACAAAACTGCAGCCCCGGCGCGAATGGCCCTATTTGCGGTAGATGAGGGCATTTTGCAGGTGGCCCGCTATAAGACGCCGGATCCTTTGGGTCATTTTTTCCAGAAGCGATCCCTAGATGTTACGACTCGCCAGATCCTGGATCTTATACTTCCCGAATTTCGGGCCTCAATGCTCTCGGCACCCGGTGGCGATAAGGGATCGCTATTAGGCGCGAACTTAAACCCGTTCAAACGGAAGACGGACCTTCCCGTGGCCTGGTGGTCAGGAATTGTGGATGCGAGCAACACACAAAGAGAATTGACATTCACGGTGCCAGATTATTTTAACGGCCGTCTCAGAATTATCGCTATTGCGGTGAACGATGCCAGTATTGGTGTTGCCGAACAAGCCTCGGTGGTGCGCGCTGATTTTGTGCTCTCTCCGAATGCGCCATTGACGGTCTCGCCGGGGGATGAGTTTAACGTCAGCGTTGGCGTGGCCAATAATGTGGTGGGATCAGGAGTGGATGCCGCAGTGACGGTCAAGCTCGAACCGTCGGCGCATTTTGAAGTACTAGGCAGCTCGCAGAATGTCCTCAAAATCTCCGAGATGCGCGAATCCTCGACAATGTTCCGCATCAGGACTCGCGATGACTTAGGTTCCGGGTCACTTCGTTTTGCGGCTTCTTTAGGCGCTAAGAATGCCCAGTTGGCCACGTCGGTGTCGGTACGTCCCTCGTTAAGCTACATGAATTCATTGCTTGCGGGCAGTTTTAAGGGCAATACCCAAGTGCCGATTACTCGGACTCTCTATCCACAGTTTCGTACTCTCAAGGCCAGTGTATCGACGCTACCTTTAGGCCTGGCCCATGGCTTAACAAGCTACCTGGAACGATATCCCTATAGCTGCACCGAACAACTAGTCAGCCAAGCGATGCCTGCCATCGTACTGTCGCATCGCCCTGAGTTTGGTGAATTAAAGGCTCACAATGGGGCAAGCCTTGCAAGCATGGTTGAAGAATTACGCTCGCGTCAGACCGGTGACGGCTCGTTCCGCTATTGGGCCGGCGGGACGCAGAGTTTTGATTTCGTGTCGGTATATGCCTTGCACGTGTTGATCGAGGCGAGTGAGCGGGGCGAAGCGGTGCCTAAGGATCTATTGGACGCCGGGCGGCCATTTCTGACGCGGCTGGCGCGACGCGACGGTGAGTCCCTGGCCGAGGAGCGCACCTCGGCCTATGCGATTTATTTGCTCGCCCGGTTGGGTATTTTGGTCTCCAATGAGGCGGCTGCTTTGCAGAAACGGGTGAGCGAAAACTACCCGAAAATTTGGGCGCAAGATATCACCGCAGCCTACCTTGCAGCTGCATACCAGTTAATGAAGCAAGAGTCGCTGGCGAATCAGAGCATCGGCCATGTCGCGTTCGGTGCTACCACTGAGGTCGATCGCTGGCATGAACCGATGGCCAGTGACGCGATGCTGCTGTATTTGTTGGCAAAACATTTTCCCGCTCGATTGTCGCGGCTGCCGGATAGCATGTTGGACACCTTGGTGACGCGCGTCACAGGCAGCGCATACGATTCACTGTCTGCCGCAACGACTATATTGGCGTTGGACGCTTACGCCACCGCGACAAATGCCACCGCAAGTGCGGGTCCACCCAAACTCGGCATCCAGGCAAATCTTGCTGATAAATCCACTCGTAGTTTGGCTCTACCATCGGGTCTATTCCCCGCGGTGGATTTATCCGCGGATACGAGTTCGGTGAATTTTACAAGCGACGCGGAGGTACGTAGTTTTTATTTGATCAATCAATCGGGATTCGATCGATCGCCTATTACGTCGGTATTGACGCAGGGTTTGGAGATTACCCGCGAGTTCCTCGATGGCGCCGGTAAAGCAGTTGATAAAGTGAAAGTGGGCGAAGAAGTTACGGTGCATATCAAATTTCGGGCGATCGATCATGAATTGATCGATGATGCAGTATTGGTTGACCTCCTACCCGGCGGTTTTGATCTAGTGGTTCCAAATGCACCGCCGCCGGACGCGGCTAATTTGGCGGCGTCGCCGACCGATCCAGAGACCAGAGGCGCAGAGCAAGCCACTGCCGATGCGGATGGCGTTGCCGCTGAGGAGGGAGCGGGCAATCAAGGATGCATTTGTCTATTCTTGGCCAGTCGCCCAGAGGGGTTCCCCGATTTCGCGGATCTGCGAGAGGATCGAGTCGTGCTGTACGGCAAAGCCACCAATCAGATTCAAGAATTTAGTTATCACATCAAGGCCACCAATGCGGGTACTTATACGGTACCTTCAGCCTATGGTGAATCGATGTACAGTCCGTTAATCCACGCGCGCTCTGTTGCAGGAAAAATTGTTGTAACGCCTCCGTGAGCCTTAGGGTTGGCATTGCGATCGTAGGGTTGGCGGCCGTTGGAATCCTATTGCGTGTGTGGCCGCACGCTCCGCTATCTCAATTTGCGCCGACCTCGACCGCGGTCTACGCGTCCGACAATCAACTCTTGCGGCTGACTTTAGCGGCCGATCAACAATACCGCCTGTGGACTCCGATAGCGGAGGTGAGTCCAGAGTTTGTTGAGGCATTGCTGCTACACGAAGATCAACGTTTTCGCTGGCACTTTGGCGTGGATCCCCAATCTCTAATTCGCGCAGTGGTGCGCATGAGTGCGGGCGGTGCGCATCAAGGGGGATCAACGATCACCATGCAGTTGGCGCGGCGCATGTATCACCTAAATACGCGCAGTGTTTGGGGGAAATTTCGTCAGATAGTTGCCGCCACCTGGTTAGAACTCCGTTACTCTAAAAATGCCATTCTAGAAGCGCATGTCAACTTGACTCCCTACGGGCGTAATATTCAAGGCGTTGGAGCCGCAAGTCTGATTTACTTCGCGAAGCCACCTAGACGATTGACCTTTGCGGAAGCACTGGCGCTCGCGCTTATTCCACAAGCGCCTAAGTCACGTGATCCCGGGGGTATTGAACCTAAGTCATTGCTTAAGGCGCGCTTAGCGCTGGCGACGCTTTGGGCTTCAAAACATGCGACCTCGGCCGCGTCACTGGCTGCGGCGGGTCAGACACTGCATTTTCGGGAACTGCGTCAATTGCCATTCGAAGCACCTCATTTAGTGGCAGCGCTGCTTGAATCAACACCTCCACAGCAGGAAATTCATACGTCTTTAAGTATGCCCCTACAAAAGCTCTTGGAGCGAACGGTCACCCAGTATATTGCTACGCAAAGGTCGTTGGGGGTTACTAATGCGGCCGTGATGTTGGTCGATTACCGTTCGCTGCAGATCAAGGCGCTCATAGGTTCGGCGAATTTTGTCGATAGCAGCATTGAGGGACAAGTGAACGGCACCATGGCTAAGCGCTCGCCAGGCTCTGCGCTCAAGCCGTTTATTTATGCCTTGGCAATGGATCAAGGGTTGATTCATACCCAGAGTATTCTTAAAGATGCCCCCACTTCTTTTGGTGCCTATGCGCCAGAGAATTTCGATGGAGCGTTTATTGGCCCAGTTTCGGCGCACGACGCGCTTATCGCATCACGCAATATCCCAGCGGTCAATTTGTCGTCGCGATTAGCCCAACCGAATTTGTATCAATGGCTAAAAACTGCGGGGATCTCACGTCTGGCCAGTGAGCAACACTATGGACTGGCGCTCGCATTGGGTGGCGGTGAAGTGACCATGGAAGAGCTGGTGACGATGTATGCCATGTTGGGAAATGGCGGAGTGTATTCGCCGCTCCGATATTCCGACACGCTTGTTGGTGCAAGTGCGCCGGGTAGTGCAAGCGTCAGGCTGTTGTCCGAAGATGCTGCTTTTATGGTGTTGAGCATTTTAAAAGATAACCCGCGGCCCGACGGTCTGAATAATTTGCATCCGCGGGTGGCTTGGAAGACGGGCACCTCATGGGGATTTCGCGATGCGTGGGCGGTGGGATTGGTGGGTCCCTTTGTGCTTGCCGTATGGGTTGGAAATTTTGACGGTAGCAGTAACCCGGCGTTTGTGGGTTCGCAGGTGGCGGCACCGTTGTTTTTTAAGTTTGTCGACGGGATGCGCGCATCGCATGTGCGTTTGGCGGATAGTTTTGATTATCCACCGCGGGGTGTGACTTCGGTGGAGGTGTGTGTGGCGTCAGGAGATTTGCCAAACATCGATTGTCCCCAGCGCACGCGAGCCTGGTTTATCGCTGGGAAATCTCCGATTCGGGTCAGCAGCGTGCATCGGCGTGTTGCGATTGACAGCCGGTCGGGTCGGCGCGCTTGCCTGGATACGCCGCCAGCTTTTACGCGGAGTGAGGTGTTCGAATACTGGCCTTCGGATATTCTGCGTCTTTACTCCATGGCGGGGATGCCGCGCCGCCGTGTACCCGAGTCCTGCAAAGGTCAGGAGATGCCTGCCTCTAGCGTCACGCCCGCCATTGTATTCCCGGTGAGCGGTGCAACCTATCAACTACGCTCCGGACGCTTAGGCGTGGATTCCATGCAATTGAACGCGACCGCGGGATCTGAAATCGCGTCACTCTATTGGTTTGCCGATGGTGCCTATGTCGGCGCGAGCCGCCCGAGTACCCCGCTCGCGTGGGTGCCGACGCACGCAGGCGAGGTGGCGTTATCGGTGGTGGACGATCATGGCGGCGCAACCGCCCGAACTATTCGGGTAGCGATGATTCCTTAATATTATGCTGCACATGCACAACTAGATCTTACATAACATACTGCAAAACGTGCTGTACCGCCTAGTAGGTGTACTACCCAGCATCCGAGCGGGTTTGATTGGCGGATAATAAGCAGGGTTTCAACGATTCCTTACGACATCGGGTTTACCTATGCGCTACTTTAAGTTTTTGTGGCTTATGCCTATCGTCTGCGTGGCTTTCAATTCGATCAACTCGATGGCTGCCGAAGATCTGCATGCACATCATCATATGGCGATGAACCGCGAGATGAAGCGATCAGAAGCTAGCTATACCAGCCCAGCGGTGATCCTGGTTCGTGATGATGGCAAAAACGTATCATTGGCTTCGGAGTTGGATGACGGGCGTCCGGTGGTAATGAATTTCATTTATACCAGCTGCACCACGATATGCCCGCTGAGTAGCCAGGTTTTCGCGCAGTTTCAAAAAGAATTGGGTGCGGCGGCTGAACAAATGCACTTGGTGTCTATTTCGATTGATCCGGAACAAGACACGCCGGCGCGACTAAAAGACTATGCGGCGCAATTTCACGCGGGGCATGGATGGGATCACTATACGGGCACTCTTGCCGCGAGCATCCTGGCGCAGAAAGCTTTTAGTGCTTATCGTGGCGATAAAATGAGCCATACACCGCTAACGTTGATGAGATCCACACCTGGTAAGCCGTGGGTTCGCTTAGATGGTTTTGCGACTGCGACTGATTTGATGGCTGAGCGCAATCAATGGTTCGCCGTCACGACTTCCGCGCAGGTTCGGTAGCGCGCGAGTGACCGTACACTTGAAATTTCTGGTCGCATGGGCAGTTTTAGCGGCGCCCGGTCTTGCTCAGGCAGATATATTTTCGTTTACTGACGCCAATGGCGTTGCGCACTTTAGCAATGTCCCGAATGACACGCGCTTCCAGCTTCTGATTGCGGCGCCAGTTGATTCGGCAGCCCATAGCGGTCTTGCGCCCGTGGGCAATTGGATGGCGCGTTCGATTCAGTACGATGGACTCATTAGTGGTGCGGCGAAGGCCTCCACTATTGCGGCAGATTTATTGCGAGCGGTAATTGTGGTGGAATCCGGATTTAATCCGCGCGCAGTTTCTAAAAAAGGAGCGGTTGGATTGATGCAATTGCAACCCGCAACTGCTAAGCGTTATGGTGTAAAAAATATTTACGATCCTGAGCAAAACGTGCGGGCGGGCGCGCATTATTTGAGTGATTTGTTAGCGCGTTTTGACAGTAATGTGGAGCTGGCACTGGCTGCGTATAACGCTGGCGAGCAAGCGGTTGAGCATTATGGACGGCGAATTCCGCCTTATCGTGAAACACAAAGTTACGTGCCTAATGTGTTGCGGATTTATCAACGGTTATTAGATAAAACTCAGGGGCATCCGAGTTGATTCGACCATTGCGTTGTGCGTTGGGAGGGTTGTTAGTCCTCGGTATGTAGATTGCTCAGGCTGCGCCGGGGTCCTTCGCGAGCGCTCGGTATGCGATTCACGCAGTGATTTTTCTAATGAGATTAAGTTCTGGACGGAGCGTGGCGCGCACACCGCACATTAAAGCTACTTTTCTTGGTAAAACAATACGTGATCGCCTACTTGTACCTGATCATCGTGGTTTAAAGTGTGTTTGCTCATAAGCTGGCCATTCACGCTAATACCATTAGTGCTATTGAGATCCTCAATAGTAGACTCATTTCCCGTGGTGGTTATTCGACAGTGATAGCGACTGACTGACAGCGTATTTAGCCGCAACTCATTGTCGGGGGCACGTCCGATGGTAAATAACCCGGGGGTTAATGGCCATGATCCAATACGGGCTCGGTCATGGGTGACGAGTAATTGTGCAAAAGATGGACTCCAAACGGTGGGTTTAGAGCTAGCGCTTCGATCGCGTTCAATCGCTGCCGACCAACGCGAATCTTGAGTTGCAGTAATGATGTCCATGTGACCGACTTGAGTGGAGGAGCGCGTGTACGCTGCCTGCAAAGCTGCATCGCACAGTACGTTAATGAGTCGAGGGATCCCGGTGGCATTTTGAAATACGCTGTTGATTGCCTCGAGGGTAAATATTTCTGGAGTATGGGCTCCAGAGACCCGAAGGCGCCATTCAATGTAGGCCTGGGTTTCAGTAATGCTGAATGGCTTTAGTGAAATCTCTTTTTTCTCTCGGGTAATTAGCGGTATGCCGTGTCCCACTAAGAGTTGTCGAACCTGCGGTTCAGAGCGTAATAGTTTCGTTAAATCTCTGAACGTCTCGGACGACAACAGTTGTGCGTCGTCAAGAATAAGCAATATTTTACCGTGGTGAGACGCGTCGGTATTGATCCAGGTGGACAACAACACGTTTAGTCGCGAGGTGCTCGCTGCCTCGATATCCGAGATTGCGCCGACTTGCAGCAAAATAGCGTGCAACATCTCGCGACCGGAAAGTTGCGGTTGGTTGATTCGGCAGACCGTAAAATCGGTGCCTACTATGCTCAGTACATCCTCTATTAGTGTGGTTTTACCTACACCCGGAGGTCCGGACAATAGCGTTAGCGTTTGGCTTCCTTGTAAGGCGCGGATTAGGTGGGTACGGCTAAGCTTATAGTCCGCGCCTGCGTATAAAAACGCCAAGTCCGGGCGTAATCGGAAGGGAAGCTTATTAAATCCGAAAAAACTGGAATACATAGCACACTCAACCAACCCCGATATCAGCCTTATCCGCTAATATACTCGTGTTTACATAGCGAACCAAAACTTGTCACCGGGCCTCCGTTAGGGGTATTTGCGCCTCCTACCGTGTTTTCCTACCTTCACTCTGCTAGGGGAGTGCGTACAGTGATCCCTCAAGGTATCGGGAGCAAAGTTGACTATTCATACATTACTTTCAATGCCGGTAAAAAGCCACGGGCGAATTCGCTCGCGGGGCTTTACATTGCTCGAGTTATTAGTGGTTATGGTTATTATTGGCCTGCTGGCCGGTTTCGTCGCACCTCGCTATTTCTCCCAAGTGGGTAAGTCTCAGGTAAAAGCGGCTAAGGCGCAAGTTGATGCGTTGGATAAAGCCATCGAGCAGTTTCGTTTGGATGTGGGGCGGTTACCCACGACCGAAGAAGGGCTTGCAGCGCTCAATAGCGCTCCCCCCAATGAAACTAATTGGGCGGGTCCTTACTTGAAGAAAGAGGTTCCGAAGGATCCTTGGGGACATCCGTATGTATATTTGGCGCCGGGTACTCACAGTAACGATTTTGACTTGGTGTCGTACGGCAAGGATGGGCAGCCTGGCGGTACTGGCGAGAATGCCGATATCGGTAATTGGTAGCGCGTAATGGAATTTCGCATCAAGGCTCTCGATCGTGAACATGCAGTCCTCGCCCAAGAGGTAGATGCGGTGGATGAGGCCGACGCCCGTCGCCAACTGGCTTTGATGGGCCTGCGCGTTATTTCGTTGACGCCGCTGCGCCAAAAGCGGTTCTCACGGCCCGCACGAATTCCATTGGTTATTTTTAGCCAAGAGTTAGTCGCGCTGCTAGACGCAGGGTTGTCATTGGTCGAGTCGCTGGAGGCGCTAACTGAAAAAGAATCAAGTTCCGCGGTACGCAGGCCGCTTGAGCAAATTTTAAGTCGTCTTTACGAAGGTCAAACATTAGGCGCAGCATTGGCAGAACACCCAACGACCTTTCCGTATCTTTATGTCGCTACCGTGCGCGCAAGCGAACGCACCGGATCGCTGCGCGAAGCGCTCACGCGTTTTATTACCTACCAGCAGCAAATTGACGTCTTACGTAAGACTTTGGTTAACGCCTCTATTTACCCCGCGGTGCTACTAGGTGCGGGCCTGCTGGTCATGCTGTTCCTGATGGGTTATGTAGTGCCGCGTTTTAGTGCTATTTATGAAGAGCTAGGGTCTGATCTGCCTTTAGCTTCCCGTTTGCTACTGCGCTGGGGACAAATGCTTGAAGCGCATACTTTTGGCGTGGCGTTGACTGGGGGTCTCGCTTTAGCCGCCGTGGGTTACGCTGTAACGCGTCCCAAGAGCCGCGCCGCCATGAGTGCCTGGGTCGCAAAAATTCCGGCTATCGGTCGGCAGTTACGATTGTATCAATTAGCGCGACTGTATCGGACCGTCGGCATGTTGCTGCGCAGCGGAATGCCGGCCGTTACGGCGCTCGGCATGTCAGCGGGGTTGTTAGGTGAGAACTTGCGCCCGGCTTTCGCCCGGGCCACGCTGTCAGTGCGCGAGGGTCAGTCGATCGCCAACGCCATGGAGCGAGAGGGCCTTACCACACCGGTGGCAGCTCGTATGCTTCGCGTGGGCGAGCGCAGCGGTAATATGGGTGAGATGACTGAGCGGATTGCGGCTTTTTATGATGACGAGATTGCGCGCTGGGTCGGTATTATCACGCGGCTCATTGAACCCTTGCTCATGACGTTAATCGGATTGTTGATCGGCGTGATTGTAGTGCTGATGTATTTTCCGATTTTCCAATTGGCGGGCAGTATTCAATGAACGCGGTTGCTCCCTTGTCAATCGAAGCGCTGGCGAGCGAGTCGCCGAGCATTGATGAAGCGGTGATTTCTAATGCTATGGCGGAGGCTGAGCGTAGTGGGCGTTCAGTTATGGATATACTGAAGGAGACCTCCGGCCTAGCTCCTGTGAGTTTGTCGCGAACCTTAGCGCAGGCGCTTGATTATCGTTTGGTCGATGAGACTGAGCTTGCAGATTTTGATCCCGCCTTTGATTTGATCCCGCCCTCGGAGGCGACGCGTCGCGGTTGCGTGGTGGTGCGCAGGCCCGAGGGTCTACTGGCGCTGGTTGCCGATCCATTTGATTCAGGCTTACGGACTTGGATCGAGTCGCGTATTGCTGACCCCTTGGATTGGGCCATGGTTGTGCCCTATGAGCTAGCGAATTTTGTGGCCCGACGGGCAGAGGGGTTGCGGGCAATTGATGCCGTGCTGCCGCAGGCTCAGGCCGACGTGGGCACCCAGGTGGGCCCTGATAATTTATCTTATGTATCGATCAGCGAGGATGCAAGTCCGATCGTCCGGCTGGTGCATTCGACTGTGTATGACGCACTTCGCGCCGGTGCCAGTGACATTCATTTGGAATCCACGGCCAACGGCCTTACGGTTCGTTACCGTATCGATGGGGTATTGGTTACCATTGCGTCGGTGAGCGGAATGGCGGTAGCCGAACAAGTTATTTCACGTATTAAAGTCATGTCGGAGCTCGATATAGCCGAGCGCCGCGTGCCTCAAGACGGACGTTTTACGATTGCATTGGATCGCCGGCCGATTGATTTCCGAGTCTCGGTAATTCCCAGTATTTTCGGGGAAGATGCGGTGCTGCGTGCACTTGACAAGCAGGCGCTGACTGAACGTTTGCAGGGATTAACGCTCGACGCGCTGGGATTTGATGCGCATGTGGTCACTCAAGTGCGCCGCCTCAGTATGTTGCCGTATGGCATGTTATTGGTGACAGGGCCTACTGGTAGCGGTAAAACCACGACGCTTTATGCTGCAATTTCTGAAACTCAAACTGGCTCCGATAAAATCGTCACCATAGAAGATCCGGTGGAGTATCAACTAAAAGGCGTGCTGCAAATTCCGGTCAATGAGAAAAAAGGTTTAACTTTTGCACGGGGTCTACGATCTATTTTGCGTCATGATCCCGATAAAATCATGGTCGGTGAAATTCGTGATTCAGAGACGGCGCAGATTGCGATTCAGTCGGCGCTCACCGGACACTTGGTCTTTACAACGGTGCATGCCAACAATGTGTTCGATGTGGTTAGCCGCTTCGTGCATATGGGCGTGGATACTTATAGTTTTGTATCAGCGTTGTCGGGTGTTTTGGCGCAGCGACTCGTTCGCGTGGTTTGTGACCAGTGCGCCGAACCGCACGTGCCTTCGCGGCAATTATTGGAAGAGTCTCAATTATCGCCGGCAGCTACTGCCGCCTATCAGTTTACGATTGGTCGCGGCTGTCAGCATTGTCGCGGCTCGGGGTATCGAGGGCGTAAGGCGATCGGCGAGTTGTTGGTGCTAAACGATGAGCTGCGTGAGGCCATTATTAATCGCTTGCCGGTACGGCAGTTGAAGGAAATGTCGTTGAAAGGTGGAGTGCGACTTATTCGCAGTGTGGCGCTCGATATGGTGCGTCGTGGTGAGACAACTTTAGAGGAAGTTAATCGTGTCACCGTTATGGCGTGATGAAGTGGGCATGTATCTGGCACCGCGTCGACTCTGTTTGGTGCGGATGGGTCGTGGCTTAAAGCCGGCGTTAGTTCATCAAGAGGATCATCCTAACTCTGCATCAGGGTACGACTGGGAAGGTGCGTTAGCGAGTTGTGAGGCTTACTTAAGTAAAACGGAGTGGTCAAATGCACGCTTGCGGGTAGTGGTTGCCGATGCTTGGGCTCGGTACACGGTGGTACCTTGGTCGGATGCGTTGAATTCGACCGAGGAGCATAAGGCCCACGCGCGCGAGCTCATGGCCAGTGTGTTTGGTGGTGACTTGAGCGAATGGAGTTTGTCAGTATCCGACGCCGCGCCGGGGGTTGCGCGTTTGGCGTGTGCAATACCTAGTGGGCTGCTTGGCGGGTTGAATGATTTGGCCCCGCGGCATGGATTGACTCTTCTGTCGGTTCAGCCGCAGTTAATTGCGTCATTTAATAGTTGGCGTTATCGCTTGCCCACGACGGAAGCAGCCTGGTTTGTGACAGTGGCTGAGGGGTCGCTCGCGGCACTTAGAATGTGCGCTGATGGCGTCGATCGAGTACATGCCGTGCGTATTGGCGCCGATTGGGGCCGCGAACTAAAGCGATTGCAAATTTTTGGCCGTTTGGCAAACGCCAACCAGGCTGGACGAGTATTTGTGGATGTGCCGCAGTCGATGCGCCTGCAAACCGAGGCCTCTCCCGGTCTGGAGTGGCTTGATGAGCCCGTGGTGCCGTTGACGACACTCCATCAGCTGGAACAAGTGCGCAGGCGAGCCGCATGAAAGATATTATTCAATTTGATTTTGTAGAGGGGCACCGAGAAAAGTCACTAATTGGCGCTTTGTTGTTGGTCTGCGGGTTGGTGGCGGTTATTGCGGTGGGTATCGACTATCGAATTTTGACGGCGCGACGGGCAGGACTCGAGCAGCGCGTGACAGCATTGAATCGGGTCACCGACCATACGCCCAGCCGGACCGAGATTGCTGCTGATGCGCGGGATGCGGCCATCGTACAACAAGCTGCGCAGGACTTAAGCACACCCTGGACCTTGCTACTGGCGGAACTTGAGCAAGCGAGCAAAGATACAACTGGACAGATTGCACTCCTTGGTGTGGAGCCGGATCACGGCAAACATACTGTACGCATTAGTGCGGAGGCACGCACGCTGGCGCTGGCACTTGCCTATGTGCAACGGCTGCAAGGAAGTCGATCGCTACGCTATCCCATGTTGGATCGTCATGAGGTACGGGCGGATGATCCCCAGCATCCGATTCGTTTTGAATTGACCGGTGAGTGGAAGGATATATAAGTGAGTGATTCTACTCAAACTTCGCTCGACCTCACTTCTGCCGATGTGCCTGTACCTGCGCCAGCGCCGGGATTAGCGCTGGTCCAGCGACCTACATCGCAGCCGGTAGCGACACCGCGTTTTAGGGCGGCACCGTTGAAGATGGCGCAACTTCCGGCGCTTTGGCAGCAGCGGGCGCAACATGCTTTAGTGCGGACATTGCCGCAAATTCGTTATCAATTGACGCGTATTGGGGCCGTTGGTGTGTCGGGGTTAGTCGCTTTAGTGGTTGCCACAATAGTAGCTTTTGTGAGCCTAATGCCGGCACAACATTCTGTCTTTGCGTTGCGTACCGAGATTGCCAAGCTTGCGCACGTGGCCAGCATGCCAGTAATCCTTCCGCAAAGTCCCCGACAGTTTGCGGCGGCGTTGCCTTCTCGGGCACAGATTCCCGCAGTACTGGGTGTGGTCTTAGTTCAGGCTACTGCTGCAGGGATTGCGCTGGATCAAGGCCGGTATACTTATAGTCCAGCCACTTCGGTAAGGTTGGCGCGCTATTCATTTGAGTTCCCCATTAAAGCCGAATACGCCAATGTGCGAAAATTCATTGACCGTACTTTAGAAGCTGCGCCGGCGCTAGGGTTGGATAAATTGCATGTGGAACGCAAAAATGTGGGTGATACCGTCGTCAGTGCTGACGTGGGGTTTGTGGTCTATATGAAGGGTGCCTAATGTTGCCGAACCTATCAACGCGTGCCAAGGTGCTTATCGGCGTGGCTTTGGCCTGTGCCGTTTATGTGATCTGGATGCCTAATTCGGGCGATACGGTGGAGCCTACGCGTGCTGGGTCTGCGAATGGGTTACCCGGGCGTGCGCAAATTACTCGTTCGACTACCGCTACGAATTTAGGGTCACCGTTGGTGCGCACCTCATTTGCAGGGTCGCTGCGCGTAGTTAAGGATAGTGCCGCCGCTGCCCTATTTGGCGCACACTCGTGGTTTGTGGCACCTCCGGCTCCGCCGCCCTCAGTGGCAGTTGTGCAGGCCCCGCCGGTGCCCACGGCCCCGCCCTTGCCCTTTGCCTACATGGGTACCTATAAGACGGATGGGGCACAGATCTATTTTTTGACCATGGGTGATCGAGTGTATGACGTTAAAGTGGGTGATAAATTGAATAACACCTATTCGGTTGACGAAGTCAAAGGCGGGCAAATGATGCTCACCTACATGCCGCTTAAAATTCAGCAATCCCTCAATGTAGGTGAAGAGTAATGCATATTTTTATTCGTACTGCGGTTGGAACCGGCGTAGTCGCGGTATTGCTATTGGGTTGCGCCGCTGATCGATTGCATCGACATGGGCTTGCCGATATCGATCACGGAAATTATGAGGCAGGCGTGGCGCAGCTAAAGCAGGCGGTGCAGCACGATCCTAATAACATGACCTACAAATTAGACCTGGAGGCGCGACGCGAAGCGGCTATTCAAAAACTGATTAGCGAAGGTGACGCGGCGCGTACTGCGGGCCAATTGGATTTGGCGGCGAATACCTATCGCCGAGTATTAGTGATGGAAACCTCCAATCAGCGCGCGTTGCGAGGAATCGAAGGGGTCGAAGGTGATCGTAGACATGCGGCGACGGTTAGCGATGCCACCAAAGATTTTGAGCGTAAGGATTACGATAGCGCGGAAGCGAAATTGCGTTCGGTATTGGCTGAAGATTCTGGTTATACCTCGGCGCGAAGTCTTAGCGCAAAGATAAATACCGCGCGCGGTCCCATTACGGCCGCGCCGCGCTTGAAGACGCGCAACAATACTAAAGTGACGCTGCAATTTCGCGATGCGCCGACCAAAATGGTCTTCGAAGTACTGGCGCGTCAAACCGGTATTAATTTCATTCTCGATAAAGATGTAAAGAGCGATGGTAAGACCACCATTTTTGTTCAGGACGTGCCTATTGATGAGGCTATTGATTTGGTATTAGACCAGAATACTTTGGCGCGACAGATTCTGTCCTCTAATATGGTGCTGATATATCCGAACACCACCGCCAAACAGAAAGATTATGAGGAACAGATTGTACATACTTTCTATTTGACCAATGCGCTGCCTAAAGATGTCGAAGGTCTGCTTAAATCCATGCTCGGTGCAAAGAATTTATTCGTCGATGAGCGCACTAATGTCGTTGTTATGCGGGATTCACCGGACTCAATTCGAATGGCTGAGAAATTAGTCGCGTCGATTGATGTTCCTGAGCCTGAAGTGATTATTGAAATGGAAGTATTAGAAATTGAACGCAGCAAAGTGCTCAATTTAGGACTTTCATATCCCGGTTCTGTGACTTTCTCGCCTACCGCGCTAGGGGGTGCCAAAGGTTTGGTGGTTTCGGACTTGAGCAATCAAAATAAAAATACGATTGGCGTTTCTTCGGTGAGCGCTACATTGAGCGCAATGCAGCAGAATGGCACCACTAATACCTTGGCAAGTCCGCGTATACGGGCTCGCAATAAAGAGAAAGCTAAGATATTGATTGGTAGTCGCGTGCCAGTCATTACTAATAACACGACTTTACTCGGCAGCGGTTCGGCTAGTAACAGCAGTGTGCAATACCTGGATGTGGGTTTAACGCTTGAAGTGCAGCCGACTGTTTACCTGGATGGCGATGTGGCTATTAAAGTGGCGTTGGAAGTGAGCAATATCATTAATACAGTGACCGGTGGTAATGGCACTGTGGCTTATACAATTGGTACGCGCAATGCCAATACCTTACTCCGTTTAAAAGACGGCGAGACGCAAATTTTGGCAGGACTTATTCAAGACACTGATACGCGCAGTTCCTCTGGATTGCCGGGATTGAGCCAAATTCCGATTTTAGGGCGCTTATTTGGCTCCAATAATGCAGACCGCGAAAAAAACGAGATTGTTTTATCGATCACTCCACGCATAATCCGTACCCAAGCGAGGCCCTCCAGCGATACTTCGGAATTCTGGTACGGCACAGAGTCACGCACTCGTAGCACACCCTATCGCTCTGATGGCGATGGCACTGCGAGCGGTTCTAATGCCAGTGCTGGTGCAGGTGTCGGCGGAGTGGTAACCGGTGGAGCGGTAACCGGTGGAGCGGTAACCGGTGGCATGGGCGCAACCGGTGTTCCTCGAGCAACGCCTGCCTCGCGTACCGCTGTGGTCGCAGCTCCCGCGGCGACGCCGGTGGCGGATGGCCCTGCACCTCATCCTGTGGTTACGGTAGTGGGCCCCAGTGAGGCTACGGTAGGTCAGGAATTTGATGTCACAATTCACTTGGCGAGTGAAACAGGTATTTCGCATTTGCGTAGCCAAGTGCGTTTCGACGCGTCTTCGGTGCAATTGCTGAGCGCGTCCGCTGGGGATATCGTGCCCGCCAGTGCAGGTAGTCCAAACGTGGACGCGAAGAGTGGCGGTGCGCAGTTGGAAGTCACGGCCACCGATGAACCGGTACATGGCGAAGGGAATCTGATGCTGTTGCATTTCAAGGCGTTGACGGCGCGTGCAGCGAGCGCAATTGCGGCTCAAGTTTCGGCGGTGGGTTCTACCGGCATCACTTTGGCTAATGCTGCCGCGCAGCCATTAAATGTGGCGATTAAGCCTTAAGTTAGGCATGCGCGTTCGCGGCTTTACGCTGATTGAATTGGTGGTTACGCTCGCAATTTTGGGATTGCTCGCGGGCGCTGCGATGCCATTAGTACAATTGACTGAACAACGCTCGAAAGAGACCGACTTACGCCAAGCGCTCCGTATGGTGCGTACTGCGATTGATACTTATAAAGAGGCCGCAGACCACGGTAGGATTAAGGTGGAATTGGGCGCTTCGGGTTATCCGCCAACCTTGCAGACGTTAGTGGATGGAGTCGAGGATATCCAAAGCGAGAAGAAGGTCATGATTTATTTCTTAAGGCGTTTGCCCCGTGATCCGTTTTTTGCTGATCCGCGCGCGTCTGCTGGCGATACTTGGGGACTGCGTAGTTATGCGAGCTCGCCTGCCGAGCCGCAGGCAGGGGACGATGTATTCGACGTGTATTCCATGTCGACCAGCAAGGGTCTCAACGGCATTGCTTACAGAGATTGGTAAGGGTTCGCATGACGAGGACCGTTAAACGAGGGTTTACGCTGATTGAGCTTTTGGTGGTAATGAGCATCATCGGGCTGTTACTCGCAATTGCGGTACCGCGTTACTTTAAGACAGTGCAGCGTTCCAAGGAAACAGTTTTGCGCCATGATTTGTCGATCGTGCGCGAATCCATCGATAAATACTATGCGGATCTGGGACAGTATCCGGATGCGCTCGCGGCCTTAGTGAGCAAACATTACATACGGTCCGTTCCGACGGATCCTTTTACGAAGACGGTTAGTAGTTGGATTATGGTGGAATCTCAAGATCCGGATCACCCCGGCGTCGTAGATCTCCATAGTGGTTCGCCAGAACTCGGCTCCGATGGGTCACCGTTCGTTAGCTGGTAGGAATAAAGGTGCGCGATTTACTCAAAGCGAATATTCCGCGCCGAGAAGCGGGATTTACCTATATAGGATTGCTAATTGCCGTAGTCGTACTGGGTATAGCGTTGTCTGCAGTGGGTATGGTGTGGCATACCCAGGCACAAATAGAGCGAGAGAAAGAATTAATGTTTATTGGTCATCAGTTCAAAGCAGCAATAGGTGCCTATTATAATTCTAATGTGGCGGGTGGGCGACAATATCCGCAACAATTGAGTGATTTGCTGGTCGATAATCGTGCGCCGGAGCCGCGACATTATTTGCGACGCTTGTATGCGGATCCTATGACGGGTGCACAAGACTGGGCAGTAGTACGCACCAAAGGTTTAGGCATTATGGGAGTTGCCAGTAGCTCAAACGGTATTCCCCTTAAGCATGTGGGATTCTCCACCGAAGAAATAGGCTTTACGGACGCAATTTGTTATTGTCAATGGCAGTTTGTCTATTTGCCGCGCATCAATCGGCGACGCGCCAACGTAGGCACCCCACTACCATAACGACACGCAAGGCTTAATGGCAATCAAAAGAAAAACGGCGATTGCGACTACACTGAGCGTCAATGATCAGGAACGTCTTTCCGCGATCGAGCGTGCCAAGCATGAATGGGAAGGTACGGCTGATGCGTTGCCGGCTCTGGTTTGTCTACTTGACGCTAAAGGTCTGATTGTACGAGCCAATCGAGTAGTTGAGCATTGGCACTTGGGCACCGTCGGGGGTGTCATCGGGCGTCAGGGACATGAGTTGTTGCACCCCACGTGTCACGATGCCATGTGTGAGCTCGAACGGGGTTTACGGAGGGCACAGGCTAAGGTGCTACGTGGTAAACCTCACGAATTTAAATTTTTCGATTCGCTCAGTGAGCAGAATTGGCACCTAAATTTTCGACCCATTGGATCAGGACAAAGAGTACCGCTAGCGGTACGCGATCGTCGATTTGTGTTGGTCGTTGCGGACGTATCTGCATTGCGACGTACCCAAATTGCGTTGGAGCGACTTAACGCTAGCCTTGAATCACGAGTCCAGCTTCGCACGCGAGCATTGGCTGATTCCAACAGAGACTTGCGCAACGAGGTAGCGCGCCGCGAACGCGCTGAGCTCGAGCTGCGCGCATCGAGCAATGAATTGACTTTACTCTCGGAACAGTTGATACAGGCGCAAGAACGTGAGCGTCGTCGTATTGCGCTGGAGTTACATGATTCGGTGGGTCAAAGTCTAAGCGCAGTTAAGTATACATTAGAGCGTGCGGTCATTTTGATGCAACGCCCGGCGCTGGGAAGTGCGGAGCCCGTCTTGGCGCTTGCAGTGCAGAGACTTTATGAGACCGCTGAGAGCATTCGCGCAATCTCAATGAATTTGCGCCCACAAATGCTCGACGATTTGGGCGCGGCATCTGCCATCACGTGGTTTTGTCGAGAGTTTTCGGAGGTGTATCCTGCCATCACGATTCATGTCGACGTTAGCGCCGAAAATACTGAAATTCCTGAGCGGATCGCAATTCACGTATTTCGTAGCGTCCAAGAATTACTTAATAATGTGGCTAAGCATTCTAAGGCTAAGAACGCATGGGTGCGGCTATGGCGCGAGGGCGTAACGTTAAGCTTAGATGTACACGATGATGGGGTGGGTTTGGACCAAAACGCTTCGGCACCTAAATTTTTGCATGGTACTGGGTTACGTAATATTCGCGAGCGCGCAGAAATGACAGGAGGACAGTTCGTTTATTCGTCGATTGCTGAAAAAGGCATGTCATCGCAGATTCAATGGCAAATGGCAATCGACGAAAATTAGCGTTTCGTTACCGGTTTTTGTTAGCGCTTTGCCAATTTTTTACTAGGGATTTGCGCATGTCTTTGTGTCGGGCACGGTAAACTGATCGTCGCTTGCCATTATTTATTGCATTTATAGTTGCGCCGTGTCTCGAAACTGATAGGATTGCGCCCCCGATCGTAATGGCGGCGGGCAGGCACGGGGCATAGCGCAGTCTGGTAGCGCATCTGCTTTGGGAGCAGAGGGTCGGGGGTTCGAATCCCTCTGCCCCGACCAAGGCGCCCGTAGCTCAACCGGATAGAGCACCGGCCTTCTAAGCCGGCGGTTGCAGGTTCGATTCCTGCCGGGCGCGCCACTTATAGCGGGTAACGATGGTGGACGTAGCTCAGCTGGTAGAGCCCCGGATTGTGATTCCGGCCGTCGCGGGTTCGAGTCCCGTCGTCCACCCCACCTCTTAGCAAAGAGGCGGATTTGAGCGGGATAGATAAGTTTTCGGGCCGTTAGCTCAGCTGGTAGAGCAGTTGACTCTTAATCAATTGGTCGTAGGTTCGATCCCTACACGGCCCACCATCTAATAGCGTTCAGGGACGTTCAAGAGCGTCCAGTGCGGCGAGACAATCGCGAGAAATCGCTTGGAATCTCGACCAGGAATTAGTTTTTTCGTGCATCAATGTCCATTGCCGTTCGATGGCAGCCAGCTCCTGGTGGAGGCACCTTGCGAAGTTCGTTGTAACGATGGCCCCGACGGCGTTTGCACCGTGCAGCGAGCGCTAGATAGACGGCTTTTCCAAAAAAATTTGGGTCGCGAGCGCGTTTCTACGTGATTGACCTTGAGCTGACCGTGGTGTCCCGCTACTCGGTATCATACCCACTAGTTGGTATTACAGAGCATCCATGCCTATTGCAACACAGCACGATTCGAAGACGAAGCTTCTGGATACGAGTTGGCTTTGAGTGCCATCGCGCATTGGGAGGCGATGACGGAAGGCTTCTTCGCCGCCGCCCCATATCACAAGCCGACCGATCCACTCGATCGCCTATTGGGCTACGTGGAATTTCGCGGTGCAATCCTGACGGGGGAGTTGCCAGATTACACCTGTCTGTTGGGGATGTTGGTGCAGGAGACCTATGCGACGCATCCGGACATTCGGGCCGTTTGTGATCGGGGCATGTCCCGACACATCGCCGAATTGACGCGCGACATCGAGGTGGCGAAAAGGCTTTACGCCCCGAGGGCTCGGTGGAGCCCCGCGAGCGTGGGGTATTTCATCCAGGCCGCTCTGCAGGGCTGTTTCATCTATGCGAAGGCCAAACAAAGTCCGGAAGTTGTGCGAGATAACTTGGCGCATCTAAGCCGGTATCGGGGACGCCAAGAGCGAGGGCATTCAAACAGCACCCGCACCTCACCATTCCGCAGTCTTTGATCCAAGTCATGGAGGTGCGGCCCATAGGAAGCCGGGCATGAGCGCCGATCTGCGACGGCTTTGCCGCTTGCATCGGCACCACGTGGATTATTGAATTACAGGAGAGGAAAATCGCCATGAGAAAAATTATTATCCTTTCGTTCCTAACATTAGACGGGGTCATGCAGGCGCCTGGCGGACCCGACGAGGACAAATCGAGCGGCTTTAAATACGGCGGTTGGGTTGCACCTTATTTCGCCGAAGCTGACGAAGCGGCTGGTGAAATTATGCAAAAACAGATGAAGTCCGCAGACCTTCTCTTAGGCAGGAAAACGCATGACATCTTCGCGTCGTACTGGCCCGAGCATGGAGACATGTGGCCGGGTGTCAATGATGTCACGAAATACGTCTTGAGCCGGACGATGAAGAAGTCCGATTGGAACAACACCGTTTTTTTCGAGAGCGTGGAAGACATCAAGAAACTCAAAGATTCAGAAGGTTCCGATCTCCAAGTTCACGGGAGTGGTGACCTCGCCCAAACTTTGCTCAAACATGACCTGGTCGATGAGCTGTGGCTCAAAACCTTCCCGATCACGCTTGGCAAAGGTAAACGCCTGTTCGGCGAGGGCACGATTCCCGCAGCCTTTGCGCTGACCGACAGCTTGATTACGTTAAACGGTGTGATCTTCGCCAATTACAAGCGAGCTGGAAAAATTGTGACGGGTACCATAGGAAATTGAGGCGGCTCCAAGTGCGTTCTTGGTAGGGATCGCTACGTCGTTCAGTTGTGAAAGTAGGTCATAGACCCACAGCAGCGCGACGTAGACCCCAACGCCAGTTGAAGCCTTACCTTTTTCGGCATCCATGACGGCGCGCCGTCCGGTTCCTATCTTTTGGGCGACTTCATCAATCGTGAAATTTCGCCGGAGATATTGCAACAATGATCGTCATGCTGGTCATGATGGTACCGAAGTTACCTTCCGATGCCGTCGTGACCATACCGCAGTGACCGGCCAGCCGCCCACTTAACGGACACGGATTGCATCAGCCAGTGACTCGCCGAACCCCGGTCTCAAATTCTGCGATGAGTTTTGCGCCGGCTAACGCGAAGTCTGAATGCTCCCTGGAGTACTGGCCAATATCGGCAATTGCACATTGGATGCCATATTCTACTCGCCCGAATATATCGGCAGCGCGAGAGCGAGTCAGATTACACGCGGTGGAGGCAAATGCTGTCAGGCGCTTGACGTCGGGAAAGGACTTCGAGCCGCCGAGCGTCAATGCTAAAACGTCACGTGCCTGGTAGAGCGTTGTACTGACCAGATCGTAGCTTGGTGCGAGACTTACAGCAGTGTTCGAGTTCTCGTACAGTACGGCAAAATTCTTAAGGTGAGCGTCGCCATTTCCGATTACGCACGACAGAACAATAGTTGCAAAAAATTGCTCAAACGCCGTGCGCTGATTTTTGAGATCTACGAACTGCGAGATGCGCTCCGCGACCCCTTCGTATGACCCTGTGTAGCGGCCATGCGCGCGTAGGCCGTTGAGCACGCAAACATCTTCGCATCCCAAGTAGCTACCGTCGGACTTTAAATCGAATCGCTCCGCTACCAAGATGCGACGATTGTCAGACAATTTCAGCACCGGAACGTTGATTCCGGCGTGCTGTGCGGCCCGTGTACAGAAATATTCGTTTGCTGCGAGCTCCGGATATTCTCTAGGATCAAAGGATTTAACGACATGAGTGGCTGCGTGATGCGAAAGGCGAGGCAAGCGTACCTGGTCTTCGCGCAACAGCACTTTTGGTTGGATTCCAGAGATTCCGGAGTGTTGCGCGTACCTTTGTAGCAAATCGGCAAATAGGTCGTCTGCCCCGACATAGGTTAGTAATTCAGCCAGGTTTTGCTTTGGTATTGGAGTAGGAGAATGTTCCGAGGTTGAGTACTGGAGTCTTCCAATTTGAGACTGCCCTACAATGGCGAGTAGATCGAGATTATCGAAGTACGGGATGATTTTTAAAAATTGAGTGCGCAGTCGTTCGAGTAGTGCTCCTTCGGGCATCTTCGCCTCGCGCCTCATCGGCATAACCGAACAGGTAAGCATCCTCTATCGATCTGGCTGCGTGCGAGGACGCCGGCTAGCTGTCGTCCGGCGTAGACATCAAGTCTTGAGTTTAAGCGCACGTTGCTCCCCCCTCAGTTGAGCGAGAGTGGGACGGTGTCGTTTTCGATCGCCGAAATCGTCGCGCAACATAATATAAATCAAGCCGCCCGCAACGCCTCCGCCACCGGCACGCGCGCAGCTCGTAAGGCAGGAAAAAATCCGCCGAGCAAGCCTATCAGGCAAGCCCAAACGATTCCGGTCACGATTAGCGTGCGTGTCACAGTGAGCTGGAATACCACCTGCGCAAATGCCCCTCCAAGGGTACTGACACTGTGACCATTAAAAAACAGCCAGGCAAGTGATGCTCCAATGATCCCACCGATTAAGGACAGCACCAGGGACTCAATCATGACCGAGAGTAGTATGGGCGTTCCGCCAAAACCGATGGCCCGCAGCGTAGCGATCTCCAAGCCACGAGCAGCGACCGCTGAGTACATACTATTGAGCGCGCCGAACATTGCCCCAATCGCCATGATGATAGCGACTGTATTGCCAATGATGTTAATAGTCTTGGTAAGTCCCGTGGATTGTTGGGCGTAATAGTCGTGTTCGCGCTGGACCTCTACCTTGAGCTGCGGATCGGTCGTGAGGGAATCCTTAAAAGCGCTGAAATTGGCGCTGGCCGTCAGAAGCCCAATGGCTGAGCTATAAGTCGTGCGTTCAATGGCAGATTTTACGGTGTCGGCATCCGCGAGAAGCTCAGACTCATGCACATCCCCATTACTGGTAAAAATCCCGGTGACTATCCAATCGGCATTGCGCAAGCGCAGCACGCTACCCTTGGTTAAACCGCGAAATTGTTTGGCGGCACCGGCACCAGCGATTAGTTCGCGCACTGCCGGTTGAAACATTCGACCCTCAATAATTTTAAGCTCGGGCCTGACTTCGGTGACCATGCTACCGACACCGCGCAAAGTGACGTTGGCGTCGGTGCCTGTGTCCATCTTGGGTACATTCGCGACCGTTATGATTTCATTGGACAGTAAGGCCTTGCCGCTGGAGTCCTTCCTGAGGCCGGATGCGTTGCTGATGGTGTCGATATCGGCGCGGGTCAGACTACTGTTGAGTTCAGCATCGGAACCCGCGCGTAATATAATCACACGATCGTCGCGGCCGCTATCGGCGAGTGTGTGACGAAAACCCGCAGCCATCGCGAGAAGGGATACCAATACGGCAACGACTCCGGCAATACCGATGACTATGACGCTGGAGGTGCCCAAGCGTTGCGGCAGGGTTTGTATATTCATGCTGGTGAGTGCAAATAATTGTTTAAACATTCGTTAGTTTCCCTAAAAGTCGGTCCTTAGTGTCTATCGGCCAAGGCATCGACGATATTGAGCCGCATGGCTCGAAGCGCTGGTAGCAGTCCAACGATAAGCGCGAGGATCACCGCAACGCCGATGCCTGGCAGTAACGCTCTGGGCGAAAGCTCCACGCCTTGTAGCCCTTGTTTGATAATGGGAAGTGTTAAGTAACTTAACGCCAATCCCAGCAACGCTGCTATGACACACATCAGTAACGACTCAGCGATGACCATCGCGAGCACTAGTTTGTTACTAAATCCCAGCGTTTTGAGAATTGCGAGTTCCGGCGTTCGCTCGCGTACCGATTGCATCATGGTATTGCCGGTTAAAAATAATAGCGTGAAGAACACTGCGCCGAGAATAGCGTGCAGTATGAAACCGATGTCTCCGAGTTGCTTAATGAAGGCCAGTGCGAACTCTTTTGCGGGTTGAGTTTTAGTTTCGTTGGGTGAGTTAGCGAATAGGGCGTCAATTTTGGATGACATGGCCGCCGAATCTAAAGGATCGCTAATTCTTTCGTTAAGCCAACCAATAGTGCCCTTGCCAAAGCTACGCCCTTCATCAAATAATTCGTAATGGAAGAACGCGGTGGTCGAATATTGGCTGGCCTGGAGAGGATCTTTCGCGTCGAATGTGCCGACAATGTCGAAGGTCCAATCCAAAGAGCTATTTTTTTGCGTCCAAATGGTGGAGTGGAGCGGTAATTTGTCACCTACTTTCCAGCCGTACTTGGTCATCAAGGCTGAATTGACTAACATGCCTGAGCGCGTGTTGCTGAATGCTAGCATTTGGTCGTGGTTGATGACGAACTCATCATTGTAGACCTTGAAATAACTGTCGGTATCGATGGGTAATGCAAATACAAAGTTCTTCGATTCTTTATAGTACGCGCCAAACCAGGTCAACCAAGTCACTTCGGCAACGCCGGGTAGGGTACGGATTTGCTGAGCGTGAGAAAACGGTAGTGAGAGAGTGATCGAATATTTGTTGATCGTGACTAATTTATCGGCACCGGACTGACCTTGGGAAGGATGCGCAAAAGCGTAGTCCACCGTTTCTAGCACGCCAAACAATAAAAAAGCGATGACGATCGACAGCAGGGTCAGGATGGTGCGAAATTTTTTGCGCCATAGTGTCGCCCAAATGAGGGGAAGAAATTTCATGCTGAATCCTTAAGCGGCGACGCGCGCGGCTTCTAGCAATGAGCCTTTGTCCATATGCAGTTGTCGACCCGCAAATTCCGCGGCCTTGGGGTCGTGAGTGACCATGACGACGGTCTTGCCATGGTCGCGACTTAAGATCTGCAATAGACGTAACACTTCATCAGCGGATTTTCGATCAAGGTCGCCGGTGGGCTCATCGCAGACTAGGATGCTGGGATCGGCTACCAGTGCTCTAGCGATTGCCACGCGTTGTGCTTGGCCACCGGAGAGTTCGTTCGGTTTATGTTTGGCACGATCCGCAATGCCTACTAAGGTCAAAGCCGCCAGGGCGTTGGTTTTACGCTGAGCTGCCGATAGGTTAGTGAGTAGCAAAGGCAATTCCACATTGCGCTGCGCGCTTAGCATGGGCATTAAGTTGTAGAACTGGAACACAAATCCCACGTGATTGGCGCGCCAATCGGAGAGTGCGCCGCTCTTTAATTGATCGAGTCGTTGCCCCGCTACTGTGATCTCGCCCGAGGTCGGTGTATCGAGGCCGCCAATTAGGTTGAGTAAGGTGGTCTTACCTGAGCCGCTCGGTCCCATTAGCGCGACAAATTCGCCTTTCGATATATCCAGGCTTAAGCCCGCGAGGACTTCGATATTTTGCTTACCGCGTTGATACACTTTAGTAACATTGCGTAAAGATACGATGGCTTCAGTCATGGCAAGTCCTTTATGGTTGAATCCGAATTTTTTCGCCGTCTTTCATCCGGCTTAGATCGCCTGCCGCGACCCGTTCACCTGCAGTAAGCCCCGATAGCACCGTAACTCCCTCATTGGTAGTCGATCCTAAACGTACCGCGCGCCGTTCCAAAGTCTCGTCGTGGACCACGAACACCGTACCGGTTTCGCCCGTGCCTGCGCCTGCGGTGCGCTGCACGGTGCCCGGCGGGAGTCGAACGCCGGCACTCGCTCGCGCGTCACCGCTATTGGCGCCGCTCTTAGTAGCGTGCGTATCCGCGTCGCTCAAGAAGGCCACACGAACGCCCATTTCGGGCAGGATGCGCGAGTCCTTCTGGTCGAGGGCAATGCGCACCGTGACAGTCCCTTTGCTGCGATCCGCGGTGGGAATGACCGCAATCACATGCGCGGGTATTTGCCACTCAGGATAGGCGTTGAGTTTCGCGGTAGCACCTTGCAAGGCTTGTACGCGATTAATGAAATTTTCGTTGACATCGACTTGGACCTCGAGCGAATCCATGTCGACAATGGTGCCGATACCGGTGCGAGAAAATCCACCCCCGGCCGAACCCGGCGAGACAATCTCGCCCGGTTGCGCGGCCTTGACCGTGACCACGCCGGCAAAGGGTGCGCGAATAATAGTGTCATCAAGGTTACGCGCCGAGGATTGCAGGGCGCTTTGCGCGACCAGCACATTGCTCTTTTGGGTCGCCAGTTCCGCCCTGAGGGCCTCTACCGTGGTGTGTGAATTGTCGACGGCGGCTTGACTGACAAAGTGTCCTTCGAGCAGGCTTTTTTGTCGATTGTAGTCGCGCACCGCGTTGGCGAGATTGACGTTGGTCTGTGCAAGCGCGGACTTTACGTACCCGACTTGCGCACTGGACTGATTGAGAAAGGCCCGTGCATTGCTATCGTCAAGCTTGGCAATAATTTGTCCGGCTTTCACATGATCGCCTTCTTCTATATCAAGCTCCATTAATTTACCGGTCACCTTGGAGGCGACAGTGGCTTGGCGACGTGCGACGACGTAGCCTGAGGCATCTAGGATGGAACTCGCAGGCTCATTGCCACCTGCGATCGCGGTCGCGATGGCAATACGGACGCTTTGCCTGGTCGGTTGCAACCACCACCAGACGAGTACCACGACCGCTAGCAATAACAGGCCAATGACTACCATGAGGCCAACACCAAAGCGGCGTGGAGGAATAACGCTGCGGTCAATGCGCAATTGATTGAGGAGTTGCGCGCTATCGTTCATTTCATTGTCATTTATTTAGAGTCACGATGTTGATTGATTGCCTGATGTAATTCCAGCGCCGCACGACGAATCGCCTCGGCATCGCCGCCACCGGCGTAAATAATAGCGCGAGAGGAATTGATCAGTAGCCCTAAGCCGCCGGAGTCTAAGCCTGCGGTCAACGTGGCTTTAAGGTCACCCCCCTGTGCGCCGATGCCGGGCACTAAGAATGGTATCTCGGGATGCGCACGCCGCAGACTGGCCATCTCCTCAGGATAGGTCGCACCAACCACTAGCATGAGATTGCCATTATCATTCCAGTGATTGACGGCGGTGTCGGCGACCCGAGCGTATAGCGGAACCCCGTCTATTAAGAGGTCCTGGAAATCCCGAGCACCGGTATTGGAGGTCCGGCAGAGGATGATTACGCCGCGATCGGGTCGTGTCAGGAAAGGACGCACCGAATCCTCGCCCATGTAGGGATTGACCGTGACCGCATCGGCGCCGTAGCGGTCAAAGGCTTCGCTGGCGTAGGCGAGGGCGGTATTGCCAATGTCGTTACGCTTGGCGTCTAAAATGACCAGCGCTTGAGGAGCGCGGTCGCGGATGTAGCGAATGCTGTCGAGTAATTCGGATTCAGCCCCGGCGGCGCTATAAAAAGCGATTTGCGGCTTGTAGGCGGCCGCTAGCTCAAAAGTCGCGTCGACAATGCGACGATTAAAGTCAAATAGGGGGCGTGGCCGATTCTTCAGTTCAGGGGGTAGTTTGCTGAAGTCAGGATCCAGTCCCACGCACACTAAGCTGTTTAGGCGTACTTGGGTTTGGCGCAGGCGTTCGTTAAATGTTCCGCTCATTACAGCATGATAGCCAGCGGCGGACCAATTAGGGAGTATGCTTGAGCGCCATCTATGTGAGTTTGCCCTTGATTAAGCCTGCTACCGCCCGTCCAACTAGTACCGGCGCCTTAAAACGCTATTTTGTGATTGTGGATGCGTGGGAGTTATCGCCGCTGCAGCAGTGCAAGTTGCTGCGAATTCCTTCGCCTCAAGTGTTGGCCCGTTATCGTCTGGGTCAGGCCCCCCGGTTGTCGGCTACGCAGCAGGAACGCGCGGCTTTAATTGCAAACATTCATTTTTCACTGGCCGGCAGCGCCGTTCCCGGCGATCGCGCCTGGGCCTGGCTGCACGCGCCACAAAAAATAGCGCCCTTTAATGGTGATACGCCCCTAGGTTTCATGCTCGAAAATGGCCTGCCGGCCCTACGAGAGGTTGCCCGTTTGTTGGTGCGCCAAAGCGAACGACGCTAGCTTGCGATATACTTAGAAGTTGTATTCATGCGAGAGTGGCGGAATTGGTAGACGCACCAGCCTTAGGAGCTGGCGGGGTGACCCGTGCGAGTTCGAGTCTCGCCTTTCGCACCATAGATTTTAGAGGGGTTCGATATGCAGGTTTCGGTCGAGAGTATCGGCAAATTAGCGCGGCGGATGCAGGTACAAGTGCCCGCGGAGCGTGTCACGGTTGAGATTGCGGCTCGCTTAAAGAAAATAAGTCGCACCGCGCGGTTGAATGGTTTTCGACCGGGTAAGGCCCCTCTGACGGTCATCCGCCAGCAATTTGGACCCGCGGTGCATCGCGAAGTCATTGGGGAGCTGCTGCAATCCAGTTTTAAAGAAGCGGTGGCGCAAAATCAACTGACCCCGGCGGGTAATCCGAGTATCGAGCCGCAAAGCGTGGATGAGGGTCAGGACCTCAAATATACCGCGACTTTCGAGGTGTTTCCCGAAGTTGCGATGCATCCTATTGAGGAGCTGCAGGTCGAACGCACTAGCGCCGAGGTAACGGAAACCGATATCGATGCGATGATTGAGCGGCTGCGTAAACAACAACCGGTGTTTACAGCGGTGACGCGTGCGGCGGCGTTAGGCGACCGGGTGAACGTGAATTTTGAAGGCAGCATTAGCGGCGTGCCGTTTGCGGGCGGCAAGGGTGAGAATCTCGCTATTGTGCTCGGTGAAGGGCGCATGTTGCCGCAATTGGAGCACGGCTTAGTGGGGTCAGTGTTAGGCGAGCATAGGCAAGTGGCGGTGGATTTCCCGAGTGACTACCGCGCCACGGAGTTGGCCGGTAAGAGCGCAAGTTTCAGTGTTGAGGTGCTGGGCGTAGAACAAGCATCGGTGCCAGAACTTGACGAAGAGTTTTGTAAAGTGTTCGGTGTGAGCGAAGGGGGCGTACCAAAACTGCGCGAGGATGTGGCGAGTAATATGCGCCGGGAACTCGAGCAGAATTTGCGCAATCGCAATAAAAGCGCGGTGATGGAACAGCTCTATCAAAGCAACCCGATTGAAGTCCCAAATTCTCTGTTGGAATCGCAAATACGCGATCTGCAGGTGGAGGCCATGCGTCGTGCCGGCACCAAGGATGTCTCACAGGCACCCGCGCGCGAGCCACTGGTGGAGCCTGCTCGGCGTCGCGTGGCGCTGGGTTTATTGGTGAATGACATTATTCGTCGCGAAAAAATAGTGGTGGATCCCTTGCGGGCTGAGGCTCGTCTGGACGAAATGGTAGGAGCGTACGGCGATGGGGCCGGCATGAAACGCGCTTACCAGCAAAATCCCAATGCCATGCGGCAAGTGGAGGGCTTGGCTTTAGAAGACCAAGTAGTTGATTGGGTGTTGGCTCATGCGAAAGTGCATGAATCGGTATCGAGCTTCAAACAATTGATGAATTTCGAGGCGTAATTATCTATGACGACACATGCATTGAATTTGGTTCCGATGGTGGTAGAGCAAACTGCTCGTGGTGAGCGCGCATACGATATTTATTCGCGTTTGTTGAAGGAGCGCGTAATATTCATTGTAGGTCCGGTTGAGGACTACATGGCGAATTTGATAGTGGCGCAATTGTTGTTTTTAGAATCGGAAAATCCTGAAAAGGATATCGCACTGTATATCAATTCTCCAGGCGGCTCGGTGAGCGCTGGGCTTGCCATTTACGACACCATGCAATTCATTAAGCCGGACGTTAGTACCATTTGTGTGGGGCTAGCGGCTTCGATGGGCGCGGTGCTGTTGGCGGGGGGTGCGGCCGGTAAGCGCTATTCACTGCCCAATTCCAAGATCATGATTCACCAGCCCTCGGCGGGTTTCCAAGGCCAAGCCTCGGATATTGATATTCATGCGCGCGACGTCATGGAAACTCGTGAGCGCTTAAATCGAATCCTGGCTAAGCATTGCGGTCAGAGTGCCGATCAGGTCAAAAAAGACAGCGATCGGGACAACTTCATGAGCGCCGAAATGGCCCGTACCTATGGGTTGATCGATTCCATGCTCGAGAAGCGCGGTGAGTTGCCGGTGAAAGAGCCGGTGAGTAGCGAGGCGGCCTCTAAGGAAGCTGCTAGGCTTGAGCTGGCCAAGCCTGAGCTGGCCAAGCCTGAGCCTAAGCCTGAGCTCAAACCTGAGCCGAAGTTGGGGCCTAAGGCGACTTAAAGTAGTTGTAACGCGACTAAAAGTAGGCGAATTCCCTAAAAATTTCGCCCAGAACGTCCATTTGGCGGAACCCGGTCACAAGCTGCTAGTTCGTAACTTTGCGTAGCGGGCACGGGGTGCTATATAGTCAGTAATAGAACCGTGTTTAAGGTCAAGGCTTAACAGGCGCGGTTAACTTGAGGAAAGCATGAGCGAAGAATCCCGTGGTAAGCAAGATGATGGCAAACTTTTGTATTGTTCTTTCTGCGGAAAGAGCCAACATGAGGTGCGTAAACTAATTGCCGGTCCTTCCGTATTCGTCTGTGACGAGTGCGTTGAGCTGTGCAATGACATCATTCGTGAGGAACTTGAGGAGCGGGCGGAGCGCACCCGCGATAAGTTACCGAAACCGCAGGAAATCAAAAAAGTTTTAGACGAATACGTCATCGGTCAAGAGCGCGCTAAACGCGTATTGTCGGTGGCTGTTTACAACCATTATAAGCGCCTACAGACGCGCACCGGAGATGGTGTACGATTGCGCGATGAGGTCGAACTCGCCAAGAGTAATATCTTGCTGATAGGTCCCACCGGATCGGGTAAGACGCTATTGGCTGAGACCCTGGCGCGCTTGCTTAACGTACCCTTTACGATTGCCGATGCCACCACTTTGACCGAGGCCGGTTATGTGGGTGAGGATGTTGAGAACATAATTCAAAAATTGTTGCAGAAATGCGATTACGATGTGGAGAAGGCGCAAACCGGTATTGTCTACATCGACGAAATCGATAAAATTTCGCGCAAGTCCGATAATCCGTCGATAACTCGGGATGTCTCGGGCGAAGGCGTGCAACAGGCTTTACTTAAGTTGATCGAAGGTACGATTGCGTCGGTACCTCCGCAGGGTGGACGTAAGCACCCGCAGCAAGAGTTTTTGCAGGTTGATACCACCAACATTTTATTTATTTGCGGCGGCGCTTTCGCAGGTCTGGAAAAAATCATCATGAACCGCACTCATAAGAGTGGTATCGGGTTTGTGGCTGAGGTGCGCGAAGCCAATGCACGTCCGCATGGCAATGATGTGTTTCACGACACAGAGCCCGAAGACTTGATCAAGTATGGTTTGATCCCTGAGTTCGTGGGGCGCCTGCCGGTGGTCGCCACGCTTGAAGAGCTGGACGAAGAGGCCCTAATTTCTATTTTGATGAAGCCGAAAAACGCCTTAACCAAGCAGTATCGAAAGCTGTTTGACATGGAAGGTGTGGAACTGGATTTGCGTGAGGATGCGTTACGCTCGGTCGCGAAAAAAGCGATGCAGCGTAAGACCGGAGCGCGAGGTCTGCGCACCATTCTTGAGAATGTATTGCTTGATACCATGTATGACTTGCCCTCTTTGCGCAATGTGCAAAAAGTGGTGGTCGATGAACAGGTGATCGAGGGTCATGAGAAGCCTTATATCGTGCATCGCACTGAGGAGACTCGCTTGACGTCGGTAGAGGAGCGGCGTCCTACGGGTTCTGATCCTTTGTAGCACGGGTTTGGTGTCGGCGAATGAATGGGGTGGCTTGAAACTTTGGCGTGAAGGCCGCATGTATCGCTTAAGGTGTGCAATTGTTCTGCCTTGTCCAAATTAAAGGATTGCCGTGAGCGACGAAACTAAAAGCGATAAACCCGTAGTTGCAGCGGTAGCGACCCCAGAAGTGGCGGCTCCCGAAGTGGCGGCCCCCGAGGCTCTGGGGATGCCGGTGCTACCACTGCGGGATGTGGTGGTCTATCCGCATATGGTGATCCCGCTATTTGTGGGGCGCGACAAATCCATCGTGGCACTCGATTTGGCGATGAAAACCGACAAGCGCATTTTGTTGGTGGCGCAAAAACAAGCCGATATAGACGATCCAAAGGCCGAAGATCTGTACCGCGTGGGTACCGTTGCGACCATTTTACAGCTTCTGAAGCTACCGGACGGTACGGTGAAAGTACTGGTCGAGGGCGTGGATCGCGCCAATATTGATCAATTGACGGAAGTGGCGTTTTTCTCGGCGGAGGTCACGACTCTGCCTGATATTGAGCGCTACGATGAGCGTGAAATGGATGTGTTGACGCGCTCGGTCATCACGCAATTTGAACAATATGTAAAGCTCAATAAAAAGGTGCCACCCGAGATTCTGACCTCGTTAGCGGGTATCGATCAGGCCGGCAGGCTTGCGGATACGGTTGCGGCTCATATGTCGCTGAAGCTTTCCGAGAAGCAGAAAGTTTTGGAGATTCCCGATGTGCGTAAGCGTCTGGAACACATGCTCGCGGTGATAGAAGGCGAGATGGACGTTCTGCAGATCGAAAAGCGGATTCGTGGCCGCGTTAAGCAGCAAATGGAAAAAAGTCAGCGCGAGTACTACCTCAATGAGCAGATGAAAGCCATTCAGAAAGAACTCGGCGAACTCGATGAGGCGCCGAATGAACTCGGTGAAATCGAGAAGCGCATCAAGGCTGCTGGCATGCCGAAAGAGGCGCGTGATAAGGCTAATTCCGAATTCGCAAAACTTAAAATGATGTCACCCATGGCGGCCGAAGCCACCGTGGTGCGTAATTACATTGATTGGCTGGTGAAATCACCGTGGAAGCGACGCAGTAAAGTTCATCTAGATATTAGTGCTGCGGAAAAGACGTTGGAAGAGGACCATTACGGTCTAGATAAGGTCAAAGAGCGAATTGTCGAATATCTCGCGGTACTAAAGCGCGTTAAAAATCTTCGCGGTCCGATTCTTTGCTTGGTCGGCCCTCCGGGTGTGGGTAAGACTTCTTTAGGTCAAAGCGTGGCACGAGCCACGCATCGAAAATTCGTGCGTATGTCGTTAGGTGGCGTGCGCGATGAGGCGGAAATTCGCGGGCATCGGCGTACCTATATTGGTTCTATGCCGGGTAAAATTATTCAAAATCTTGCCAAATGCGGGGTGCGAAATCCGCTGTTTCTTCTCGATGAAATCGACAAAATGTCGACCGATTTTCGCGGCGATCCGTCGTCGGCGTTACTCGAGGTGTTAGACCCCGAGCAGAACGGGACCTTTAATGATCATTATTTAGAAGTCGATTTTGACCTCTCCGAAGTGATGTTCGTGTGTACCGCGAATAGCTTAAATATTCCTGCGCCATTACTGGATCGTATGGAAGTGATTCGCCTTCCGGGCTATACGGAAGACGAAAAAAGCCATATTGCGCGGCGCTATTTATTGCCGAAGCAAATTAAGCAAAATGGATTGAAGTCGGACGAAATTACGGTCGCGGACACCGCAATCAAGGACATTATTCGCTACTACACGCGTGAGGCCGGGGTGCGTAATTTGGAGCGCGAGCTATCCAAGATCGGCCGCAAGTCGGTAAAGCATTTGTTGTTGACGCCGGCTGAAAAAAGCGTGGCGGTGAATTCGGAAAACCTGGCTCAGTATTTAGGCGTGCGCCGGTTTCGCTACGGTAAGGCTGAAGAGAGCAATCGGGTCGGTCAAGTGACTGGACTTGCGTGGACTGAAGTGGGCGGCGAATTGTTGAGTATTGAAGCGGCGGTGCTTGCCGGCAAAGGCAAACTTACCCATACCGGTCAGCTCGGCGAAGTGATGCAAGAGTCGATCCAGGCGGCGATGACGGTGGTGCGCAGTCGTTCGGCGTTTTTAGGTCTGGATTCAGATTTTTATCAAAAAGTGGACGTTCATATCCACGTCCCAGAAGGGGCGACCCCGAAGGATGGCCCCAGCGCGGGTATTGGAATGTGTACGGCGCTGATCTCGGCTCTGACCAAGATTCCGGTGCGCTCCGATGTCGCTATGACAGGAGAAATCACGCTCAGGGGTGAGGTATTACCCATCGGTGGTTTGAAGGAGAAATTACTGGCGGCGCATCGTGGCGGTATCAGTATGGTATTGATCCCAGATGAAAACACCAAAGATTTGGTTGAAATCCCTGATAATATCAAGGAAAAGCTGGATATTCGTCCTGTGAAATGGATTGATGAAGTGCTGCAGTTGGCCTTGACCCATATGCCAGTCGCGTTAGCCGTCGCCGAAGCGCCGATACCGATACCGGTACCGCTTGCGGGCGAGAAGCGTCGACGCCGCGCGCCGCGCGCCAAACCGCAGGCGCGAGCGCACTAAGGGCCAGACCACTCAATAATAGGTAAGTTAAGCAGGTACTAGCCAAGTGCGGCTCGCTCGCGTAGACTTCTGCGCCTCTTCCAGGGGGTGCTTAGCTCAGCTGGTAGAGCGTCGCCTTTACACGGCGAATGTCGGGGGTTCGATCCCCTCAGCACCCACCAACATGCGGAGTGGTAGTTCAGCTGGTTAGAATACCGGCCTGTCACGCCGGGGGTCGCGGGTTCGAGTCCCGTCCACTCCGCCATTTCCTGATTGAAGAGGCAAGCGCGAGCCGTAAAGGCCGCGCCGCGGGCAAAAAGGGATATCAGAGAAGGTCAATGCTACAAACAATTCACGATAAGATTAAGGGCTGGGTTGCGTATGTGGTGCTCGGAGCCATTGCGCTGGTGTTCGTGCTCTGGGGCATCAATTGGACGTTGGGCGCGCCGACTTACGCGGCAAAGGTTAATGGCCAGGAGGTCCCGATTAACGAAGTTCGCCAGTCCTACCAACAACAACTGGCACAATTTCAGCGCGCGACTAATGGTGCTATCGATGATGCGCAGCGCAATCTGATTAAAAAACGCGTACTGGATGATTACGTCAATAATGAGGCATTGGTGACTCGTATTGACAATCTGGGCTATCGGGTCAGCGATTCAGAACTATTGAAGTCCATGGCTCAGATCCCCGCCTTCCAAGTGGCGGGTAAGTTTGATGAAGCGCACGCGGTGGCAGTCCTTAAGGCGCAAGGTCGTTCAATTGCGGAAATTGAAATGCTGTTGCGGCGCCAAGGGCAGCTACAGCAATTACAAAACGCTCTCGGTGCATCTAGTTTCGCCACCAAAATCGAACTTGCGCGCTTCAATACCCTGACCAAACAGCAGCGTGAACTTGCCTGGGTGACGGTACCGGCGACGCATTTTGCCAGTGAGGCGAGTCCGGATGAGGCCGCGCTTAAGACTTATTACGATGCGCACAAAGCTGAGTATTTCACACCCGAGACCGTGAATTTGCGATTTGCGGAGATTAGTCTTGCGGACTTGAGTGCGAAGGTGAATGTCAGTGATGCGCAATTGCGGAGTTATTTTGCTGAGCAGAAAGCAAAAACACCGGAACGGTTCGCGCAGGCTGAGCAGAGGCGTGTGCGGCATATTCTGTTTCAAGTGGGCGATCCTAAAGAAGATGCGACCGTTAAGGCTCGCGCTGCCGACATTTTAAAGCGGGTCAAGGCGGGCGAAGATTTTTCTAAGCTGGCGAAAGAGTTTTCTCAGGATACGGGCTCGGCGCAACAAGGCGGTGATTTAGGCTGGTCTGAGCGTAAGGTCTGGGTGGTGCCATTCGCGGACGCGGCTTACAAGATGCAAGTCGGTGATACGAGCGAGTTGGTGAAGACTCAGTTTGGTTACCATATTTTAAAACTGGATGGCATTCAACCCGCGACCATTAAAACGTTTGAACAGAGTCGCAGTGATTTAGAGGCGGAATATCGCCGCAATGAAGGCGAGCGATTATTTAATAGTGCCCAGGATCAGCTCGCGGACGCTGCGTTGCAGAACAACACAGATCTCGATGTGGTCGCGCGTAAAGCGGGATTGGTGGTGCAGCAGATCGCGGATTTTAGTCGTCTTGAGGGTGGTGGTACTTTGGGTAAGTCGCCTAAAGTGCTGGAAGCTGCGTTTAGTGCGGATGTGCTCGGTGGGCATTTGAGTTCTATGGTTGAGGTGAGTAAGGGGCGCGGAGTGGTCTTGCATGCGACTGAGCATAAAATGCCGCAGCAAAAAACCCTAGAGGCGGTGCGAGCTGCATTATTAGCAGCTTGGAAAAAGCAGCGCGGTGAGAGTTTGGCCAAGGCGGCTGCCGATGAAGCGGTGAAACGACTAGAGGCGGGTGAGGCGTGGGATGCGGTAGCCGGCCGAATGAAAGCCTATGGTGGGACACTGCAAGCGGCGCATTTTGTGGCGCGCTCGGATCAGGCTCCGATTGAAATATTGACTCCCGCGTTTGCCACAATGACATCCAAGTTCGCTGCGAAGCCGGTCTATCAGAGTGTGGGGTTAGCGAATGGCGATGCGGGTGTGTTTGCGTTGAGCGCGGTGCGTGAAGATCCGGCTGCCGCTGACCCGCAGGCGCAAGGGGAGGCGTCGCATCAGTATGCCAATCAAATAGCGTCGGCCGAAGCGCAGAGCTATGAAGTGGCGGCGCGTGCGGATGCCAAAGTGGTTATTAACCCGCAGGCCATCGATTAGTTGGCTGGATACTTACACCAATTTTCTGATTGGTACCTGTCGGTCCTTGGCGCGGGTGGTTACTGGCTGATCGCGGCGCTGATGGCGCTTGAGAGTACCCTGGTGCCGTTGCCGAGTGAGCTGATCGTGCCGCCGGCGGCCTACATGGCGCAAGTCGGGGGGCAGTTTTCAGTGTGGGGGGTGGTGGTGGCGGGCACCGTGGGGTCTTGGCTCGGCGCCTCACTGATGTACTTTGCCGCGCGTGCGCTGGGGCGGCCCTTGGCAATGCGTTTTGGACCTTTGGTGGGGGTTGCCCAGCATAAACTTGAACTTGCGGAGCGGTGGGCAACTCGATACGGCTGGGCAGGCGTATTCTTCTCGCGCCTGTTGCCGGTGATGCGTCATTTAATTGGAATCCCGGCGGGAATTGTGCGCATGGACTTTCGTTGGTACGCGATTGCAACCTTGGGCGGTTCGTTTCTCTGGTGTTCGGTGCTCGCCTGGCTAGGAGCGACCCTAGGAAGGCACCCTGAGCTTCTGGCGGGGTCCTTGCATCGATTTGCATGGCTTGTAACGGGGTGCGCCGCGCTACTCGCGGCGCTCTACTACTGGGTCGTCAAACGGGCCTAGCTCCAAATGCGACTTAAGAAGTGGCACCGGGCTTCATGGGAGGCGCTGCCGGCACTGCATTGGGCAGGGAGGTGCCGGGAAATTTGCTAAAAATGGCGGCTGTTGCGGCATTAATTTTGGCAGCGGCATCGGGTCCCGTTAATTCACTAATGTTCTGACTGACGGCTCCGTGCCATATGGGTGCACGTGACTTTGCATCAAATAAATCGACGGCAATGCGTGTTTCATTGCGCACATAGGGACCGTCATAACCAAAACCGCCGTATCCGCCGTATCCGTCAAATCCGCCGAATCCGTGATGGCCCCAGCCGAAGCCCGTGCCTAAACCAAAACCACCATAGAATTGATCTATGACTTGGCGAGTACCCATGGCGTAACCGACCATGCATTCAGCCTCTGAGTGATCGGCTGCGCGCTGCATTCCTTTGGCGGTAAGATTGGCTTCAACCGCTTGGCGTAGTCGCTCCGCATTCATTGGATTGCCGAACGCCGCCGGTTGATCCACATGGGGGGTATGTTCCTGTAAAAAGGCAAAGGTATGACAGGTGTTGCCGGTCATGTTGGGGTTGAAATCACTGGTGACTGGAACAGAGGCGCACCCACCTAGCAAAGCGAGCGTGCCGCCTAGCAGCACACTACGCCTCAATATTGCATTTAACATAAAGTTCTCCACATTTTTCACTAAGCTTCAACCCATAAACGGATTTTGACCCTTAAACTCCAATAAAGTTTCAGCTGGGTTCTTCGGCAGGGAAGCTCATGCCGACCGAGCTGTAGCCACCATCCACATAAAGAACCTCGCCGGTTATTCCAGCGGCGAGATCTGAGCAGAGGAAGGCAGCGGCATTGCCGACATCTTCGATTGTGACATTGCGTTTCAGCGGCGCGGCGGCTGCGACATGTCCCAACATTTTGCGCAGTCCCGGGATACCCGCGGCGGAGAGAGTTTTGATGGGACCTGCGGAAATGGCGTTGACGCGCACGTCGGGACCTAGATCGGCCGCTAGAAAGCGTACGTTGGCTTCTAAGCTGGCCTTGGCGAGACCCATAACGTTGTAGCTTGGGATGGAACGTACAGCGCCTAAGTAGCTTAAGCTTACGATCGCGCCGCGTCGATCCTGCATAAAGGGGCGCGCCTCGCGGCTCAGTGCGGTGAGGCTGTAGCTTGAGATATCGTGTGCTTGGCGAAAACCTTCACGGGTAGTGGCATCGATGAAATTACCGGTCAGCGCCTCGCGCGGTGCGTAGGCGACCGCATGTACCAAAATGTCGAACGCCGGCCAATGCGCCTTGAGAGTGGCAAAGCCGCGGGTAATTTGCGCATCTTCGGCCACATCCATGGGAAAGGTAATAGTAGATCCAAGTTCCTTGGCGAGCGGTATCACGCGATCCGCCATGCGTTCAATATGGGAGAAAGCGAGTTCTGCGCCTTCGCGGTGCATGGCTTGTGCGATACCCCAGGCGATGGAACGATCCGTGGCAAGACCGACAATCAACGCACGTTTTCCTGTTAAAAAACCCATACTTATCGGCCTTTAGTTGCGATTCGATTGTGAATAGATTACCAGGCGTTGACCGCTTCTAATTTTATGACGCCGATTCAGGCCGTTCCAACTATTAAGTTTAGCGACCGATACGTGGAATTTACGTGCGATTGCCGCCACCGTGTCGCCGCTATGCACGACGTAGAGCACGCGGCCTGCCGCGGGTCTTTCGCTAGGATAGCGTTTGGAACTGGTTTGAATGAGCAGTCGCTGTCCTCGTACCAGGGTGTCGCCGGGATTTAACTGGTTGAGTCGTGCGAGCGCGCCGGCGGACATGCGATGGCGGCGCGCAATGCTGCTTAATGTTTCACCGGAGCGGACCTTATGGACAACCTGGTGCCGTACCCGTCCGGTATCTGTTGAAGGTCGATCCACTCGCGACGCAGCCAGCAATACTTTCTCGGGTAACTGGACACTGACCTCAGGAATTTTGAGGGATTGGCCGGGCGTCAGGCGCGCACTATTTAAATCATTGAGTTTGGAGATGACGGCAATTGAAGTGCCGTATTGTTTCGCAATCATTGGCAAGGTTTCATGATGCGCGACTGCGTGAGTCAGATACGGCACGCGATCGGCCGCTGGCAGGCCTTTAAGCGCATTCTCAAAGGCATCGGCATGCTCGATGGGTATCAGCAATCGATGCGGACCCGCAGGATCAGTGGCCCAGCGGTTATAACCCGGGTTCAATGCCGCCACATCATCATAGGGTGTGTCCGCAAGTTTAGCGGCGATTTTAAGATCAATCTGCGAGTCGGTATCGATCACTGCAAAATACGGTTCATTGGGCATGGCGGGCAGTTCAATCCCGTAGCGTTCGGGTTCTGCCATCAGTCGCTTAAGCGCTAGTAACTTTGGGACATAAGCGCGAGTTTCGGCCGGTAAGTTTAGATGCCAGAAATCGGTGGGTTTGCCGCTCGCGCGATTGTGATTAATGGCGCGTTGCACGCCGCCTTCGCCGACATTGTAGGCGGCGATGGCGAGTAACCAATCACCTCCGAATTGATCATGCAGCGCTTGCAGGTAATCAAGGCCTGCGCGAGTAGACTCAATCACGTCGCGCCGCCCGTCATACCACCAGTTTTGTTTTAGTCCAAAGCGTGCTCCCGTGCCGGGCATGAATTGCCACAGTCCCGCCGCACGAGCGCGCGAGTAAGCGAAGGGTTCATAAGCGCTTTCGACCAAGGGTAGGAGGGCAAATTCGAGTGGCATATTGCGCGCTTCGACTTCGGTGACAATGTGGTACAGATAGCGTTGCGCGCGTGCAAAGGTACGGTCAAGATATTCGGGATTGTGCTGAAACCAGGAGAATTGCTGATCTATTGCAAATTCCTGAACCTCGTCTAAGGCAAATCCAGCGCGTAGGCGATCAAATAAATCGTCATAGTCTTCGCCATTATGATTTTGCCATTCTTTGGGCATGGTCACGGACGGTGCGGTGTCGTTGGTAGTATCGGTGTCCGAAGCGGTTGCGGTGGGCGTGCTGGTCGGTAGCGTCACCGGCTCGCGTACGGGTTTGGGGCTTATGGTGGCGCAGGCGCTGATCAGAAACAGACTGGCGCCTAGTAGCGCAGTTCTTAAACCTAAAAAAGTTCTCATGAGCGGAATGTATCCTTCCAGGCGCGCAATACCGCGAAAACCTGAGCCGGTTCTCGTAGTGGGTGTCCGGCGCGTGCTTCGGCGGCGCTACGCACGGCGGGTTCGTGGCAGCGTAGAAATGGATTAACGCTAATTTCTAGGGCGACGCTTGAGGGTAGCGTAGGCAAGGCGTGAGTGCGTATTTGCTCGACCGTTGCTGCATAATCCCTGGCGGCGCTATTGGTAGGTTCCACGGTCAGAGCGAACTTCAAATTTGCTGCCGTGTATTCATGCCCGCAGTACACGCGGGTGTCGGGTGGCAGGCGGCTAAGTCGATCAAGCGATGTGTACATTTGGTTTGCAGTGCCTTCGAACATTCGGCCGCAGCCGGCGCTGAATAATGTATCGCCGCAGAAAAGTGCGCCATGTCCGAGGAATGCGACGTGGCTTAAGGTATGACCGGGAAGGTGAAGAATCTCAAAGCTTAGGCCCAAATCAGTCAATTCTACGCGCTCACCGTCACCGACCGCTCGCGTGAGCTGTGGAATGCGCACATCCGTGGGGCCGATTACGGGTATCGGACGTTGTGCCAGCAATTCAAGGACGCCGCCAATGTGATCCGGATGGTGATGGGTGAGTAAAATCGCCGCTAATTTTTTGCCACTTGCGCTAAGTTCGTCGAGTACCGGCCTGGCCTCACCCGGGTCCACCGCAACCACTTGCCCTGCATCTACAGGCGACTCAATGAGCCATATATAATTGTCGGCGAAGGCGCGTACTGGTGTGACGCCAAGGTGTTTGTTAAGTAATGACATTTTGCAGCGTATTTAACCTGTAACATTCGAACTTCGCTAGTATTTTCATCGAGGTTAAGCTTGGATTTCGACTCTGCCACGGCAAATGAATGGTTACATAGTCCGCTGGGCGCGCGCGTCTTGCGGGAAGAAGCTCTATTGGCGCGTTCGGCGCTGGATGATGTATTTGGCTTCGAGTTGTTGCAAGTAGGGGCCTGGGGCGCGTCGCAGGAATTGTTGAGCGCAGCTCGTACCCCGCATACCACGGTGGTGGCGCCTCAGTCGGGGGCGGGCGTGACTCTGTGCGCGTCACTGGATTTATTGCCCTTTGCCGCAGATGCGATTGATGCCATTTTGTTGCCACATACACTCGAATGGGTGGAAGACCCCTATGCCGTATTGCGTGAAGCGGAGCGCGTACTGTGTGCAGAAGGGTGTTTAATGATCTGTGGGTTTAATCCTTTGAGTGGCTGGGGTGTCCGCCAACTGTGCGCGCGTTATTTGCGTCGCCCGGCGTTCCCACCGCAAATGCGCCGTATGATTTCCGAGGGGCGCTTGCGCGACTGGGTGGCCTTGCTCGGTTTTGAGGTAGATAGTGTGCGCGGATATTTGGGTTATTTACCGTTAAGCGGTGCGGCGAGCGCCAAAGCGCATCCCGCTTTTTTGTCGGGTGCCTATTGGTTAAAAGCGCGCAAGCGCGTGCCCACTTTGACCCAGGTGCGTCCGCGAAGACGGGTAATATCCCGGGTGTTGGTGAGCGCTACGGAACCGACTTTGTGAAGCCCTTGCCGAGAGTGGAAATGTACACGGATGGCGCATGCCGCGGCAATCCGGGGCCTGGTGGTTGGGGTGCACTATTGATTGCGGCGGGACAGCGTAAAGAGGTCTCGGGCGCCGAGGCGGCAACGACCAATAATCGCATGGAATTAATGGCGGCTATTGGCGGCTTGGGCGCCTTGAAATGTCGTTGCGACGTGCAACTGTATACAGACTCGAAGTACGTGCTGCAGGGTATTACGGAGTGGTTACCGAGTTGGAAAGCTCGAGGTTGGAAAACTGCCGCTAAGCAGCCCGTTAAGAACCAGGATCTGTGGGAACAATTGGAGGCAGCTGTTGTGCTACACAATATCCAATGGCGTTGGGTGAAGGGACATTCAGGCGATGAGGGTAATGAATTTGTGGATCAACTGGCGAATCTTGCGATTGATCAACTGTTGGGCATGAAATTAGTGGGTATGACATGAGACAAGTGGTGCTTGATACCGAAACCACTGGGCTTGAGGTCGAGCAAAAGCATCGAGTCATTGAAATTGGTTGCGTGGAGCTGGTGAATCGGCGCTTGACCGGGCGTACCTTCCATCAGTACTTAAATCCGCAGCGGGATATTGATGAGGGCGCGCAGCAGGTGCACGGGCTTACACGCGAACGTTTGGCTAAAGAGCCAATATTTTCTGACATTTGCACCGCTTTTGTAGAGTTTGTGCGTGACGCGGAATTGATTATTCACAATGCGCCATTCGATGTGGCGTTTCTGAACGCGGAATTACGGCGAATTGGTGATGGTCTGCAAAAAATGAGTGACCTGTGTAGTGTCTTGGATACGTTGAGTCTCGCGCGCCAAATGCACCCCGGGCAGCGCAATAGTTTGGACGCCTTGTGCAAGCGGTATAGCGTCGATAATTCGCATCGCGAATATCATGGTGCCTTGCTAGATGCGCGTATCTTAGCTGAGGTCTATTTAGGCATGACCGGCGGGCAGGCAAAATTAGTGTTGGACACCGAAGCACAGACTGCGCGCAAAATTTCCAATAAGACAGCCTCGGCGCGCCCCGCCGTGCGGTTGCCGATTCCGGTGGTGATGGCCAATGAGGCGGAGCTTGCGGCGCACGAATATTCCTTACAGTTGCTAGACAAAGCCTCGGGCGGTAAAACCGTGTGGCGGCGGGTATGAGGCGAGTATGAAGTTACTAGTTACCGGGGCGGCGGGGTTTATTGGGTTTCACACTGCCGCACATCTATTAGAATTAGGGGAAGAGGTTGTAGGGCTCGATAATCTTAATAGTTACTACGATCCGAGCTTAAAACTAGCGCGTTTGGATTTGCTGCAGCGCTACCCTAATTTTAGGTTTGTGAATATCGATTTAAGTAATCGCGAGGCGATGCAAGCTTTATTTGCGCACGAGAAATTTCAGCGGGTGATCCATCTGGCGGCGCAGGCCGGCGTGCGCTACTCGATCGAAAATCCCCACATCTACATCCAAAGTAATATCAATGGATTCTTACATGTGATCGAGGGTTGTCGGCACAACCAAGTGGAGCATTTGGTGTATGCCTCGACCAGTTCGGTGTATGGCGCAAACACGCACATGCCGTTTAGCGAACAACAAAATGTGGATCATCCCTTGACGTTGTATGCGGCGACTAAGAAGGCCAATGAGTTGATGGCACATAGTTATTCCTCGCTGTATCAATTGCCGACCACTGGTTTGCGGTTTTTTACCGTGTATGGGCCGTGGGGGCGGCCCGACATGGCGTTATTTTTGTTCACTAAAAATATTCTCGCGGGCTTGCCGATTGATGTGTTTAATCACGGCGAGCATCAGCGCGATTTCACGTACGTGGGAGATATTGTGAAAGGGATTGTGGCCGCTGTGGGGCATTTGGCGGTGGCCGACCCCACTTGGAATTCGGACGCGCCCTCGCCTAGTACCAGCCGGGCGCCGTATCGGATTTATAATATTGGCAATCACCAACCGGTCAAATTGTTGCGCTACATTGAGGTGTTAGAAAAAGCCTTAGGCGTGCAGGCGCGTTTGAATTTATTGCCCTTACAACCGGGTGATGTACCGGATACCTGGGCGGATGTCGACGCGTTGGCTACGGTGGTGGGCTACCGGCCCTCTACGCCTGTAGAAGAAGGTGTGCGGCAATTCGTTGCTTGGTATCGTCGTTACTATCATTCGCCCAGCCGCTAATCGGCGTGTTGCATAGCCCCTGATCGACCCTGAAAGGAATTTAATAATGTCGCCCACGCCCACGCCCACGCCCACGCCAACGTCGGCCGGGCCAGCCGCTTGCGGTGAAGCGGGCGAAGTCACCACAGGCCCGGTCGCCGCGGCGCAGTCCGAGCGAGAGCCCGGGCTGAGCGCCGACGAAGCGGAGGGCGCCGTCAGCAACGACGACGCTCATGATGCGTCAAAGGCGTTGGCGGCGCGGCCGGAAGACTTGAGCAGCCGCCTGGAAGCCCACAGAGCTCGCCGCAGGCAAGAGCAGTCGGACGATGAATGGTCCCGCAGACAGGCGTTGCTCAGAGGCGAGCCTGACGCGGACCGCAGCCGTCTGTCGGTCCTTCAGCGCGAAGGCGACATCCTCGGCGCCAGGCAAGCCACCGAGGACCTTGGGTCAATCGAGCGGGCGACCGCCGGGGACATCCACTACGCCGAGCTGCACCAGCATGAGGCGCTGG
>JAYUFB010000101.1:0-23664 GCA_043738945.1 Gammaproteobacteria bacterium | reverse complement strand
CCCTAATTTTCCGCCGGGAGTTCGAATTTAAATCAGTTAACGGTAGATAACCACTGACGGTTCTCAATCCCACAAATTATGGTGCGCCCGGAGAGATTCGAACTCCCGGCCTCCTGGTTCGTAGCCAGGCGCTCTATCCAACTGAGCTACGGGCGCAATACGCAAATCAATTGGCGGAGAGGGAGGGATTCGAACCCTCGATACCGGTTAAGATATACGCCCTTAGCAGGGGCGCGCCTTCGACCACTCGGCCACCTCTCCAGCTTAGGGACTAGGCCCTTTTGCGGAGCCGCGCATGATACCCGCCTGAACCTACCGCGGTAAAGCTTAAGTGATCGGCATTGAGCGATCTTTTACGCATCCTGAAGATCAGCAAACCCAGAAATAGCGTCTACGCCTGGATCCTGGCGCTTAATACGATCAAATATCTCTTCACGATGGACCGCAACATCTTTAGGAGCATTCACACCGATCCGAACTTGATTACCCTTCACGCCCAAAACGGTCACGGTCACGTCACTACCGATCATCAGGGTTTCGCCTACTCGACGGGTCAAAATCAACATTAACGTGGACTCCTGACTTTACAGATGGAGACGGACTATCACCAGTTAAGTGGTGCACCGCAGCATGCACTTGTTATTGGCGCAAGTAAGCTTAACTGCACGACCGGAAGTCACTAAAATGAAAGCTTCAACCCGATAATACAACCAAACTCACCGAAATATCCAATTTTCAGCGAATGAAATCAGCGTAATCGAACGAATCGATGCCTCAACTGGTCAATCGAGTCCTCACCAACGACTCGACGCTCGCGAGCGCCGCTCCCAAATGTTCAGGCTGCGTACCCCCCGCCTGCGCAAAATCCGGCCGACCCCCACCCCGACCACCCACTTGCTCGGCGACGGCTGCCACCAAATCCCCGGCCTTCAGCCGCTTCAGCAAATCAGGCGACACACCCGCAACGAGTACCACCTTGCCCTCTTGTACACTTCCCAGCACCACCACACAAGAGCCCAGCTTACCCTTGAATTGATCCAACGCCGCTCGCAACGACTTCGCGTCAGCATTTTCGATTTGCACGGCCAATACTTTAATGCCGCTCACGTCTTTCGCCTGAGTCGACAAATCACCGCCCTGACCACTAGCAAGCTTAGACTTTAAACTTTGAATTTCCTTATCCAGTCGCCGCGAACGCTCCACAAGCTCGCGCACTTTTTCGTCAACCTCATCACGCCCAACCCGCAAAGCACCCGCCACCTCGCGCAATTGTCGATCAGTACGCACCACCCAGTCGTAAGCGGCCGCCCCCGTCAATGCTTCCACCCGACGCACACCCGCCGCCACACCGGTTTCGCCCACAATTTTGAACAAACCGATATCCCCTGACCGATCAACATGCGTGCCACCACACAGCTCCAACGAAAAATCACCCATCGACAACACGCGCACATCGCTCGCATATTTCTCACCAAACAATGACATCGCTCCAGCCGCCACCGCATCATCCAACGCCATCAAACGAGTGTCAGTTTTAACATTCGCCCGAATCGCGACATTCACCCACGCCTCGATTGCATGCAGTTCATCCGGCGTAATCGCCTGATGATGCGAGAAATCAAACCGCAGTCTCTCGGCAGCAACAAGTGACCCTTTCTGTTGCACATGAGTCCCCAGCACCTCACGCAAAGCGGCGTGCAATAAATGCGTGGCAGAATGATTGAGGGCCGTGGCACGACGATGCGTTGCATCTACTTCAGCGACCAATGAGTCGCCCACCTGCACCACACCGCTTTCCAACACACCCACATGTCCAAACGAGGCCCCAATCTTTTGAGTATCCCGCACCACAAAGCGCGCCGAGGCGCCGCTCAGCACGCCCGTATCGCCCACTTGGCCACCGCCCTCCGCGTAAAACGGCGTGCGTTCCAATACTATTTGGCCCTCGTCCCCCGCCCGCAGGACATTCACCAACGCACCGTTCACAATCAGCGCAGTCACAGATCCTGCATCGGATAATTTCTCATAGCCTGAAAACTCTGTCTGGCCAGAGAGCTTGACCGTGTCGCGTAAATCAACGCCGAATTTGCTCGCCGATCGCGCCCGCGCCCGCTGCGCCTCCATTGCAGCGTCAAATCCAGCTTGATCGATCGAATATCCGCGCTCACGCGCCACATCCGCGGTCAGATCGAGCGGAAAACCATAGGTGTCGTACAGCCGAAATGCCGTCTCGCCAGAGATCACCATTTCCGGTGCGCCCGTATCGCGAATCTTAGCGAATTCCGCCTCCAACAAAATCATCCCCGAGGCTAAGGTCTCCGCGAAGCGGCTCTCTTCTTGCGCGAGGACTTGAACAGCGCGCGCCTCACCCGCAACCAGCTCGGTAAAGTAGCCGCCCATTTCTCGCACCACGGACGCCACCAACTTGTGAAAGAACGGTTGAGTCTGACCTAATTTATAACCGTGACGAATCGCGCGCCGAATAATTCGTCGCAGCACATAGCCGCGACCTTCATTCGACGGCACCACGCCATCCACAATCAAAAAAGTGCAGGCACGAATATGATCCGCAATCACCCGCAAACTAGATGATCCAAGATCGGCACATCCCGTCGCCTCCGCCGCGGCCGCGATTAATGCCTTAAATAAATCAATATCATAATTACTTTGAACGCCCTGCATGACCGCCGCGACACGTTCCAACCCCATCCCCGTATCCACCGAAGGCTTCGGCAACGGCGTCATCACACCACCAGAGCCACGCTCGTATTGCATGAACACCAGGTTCCAAATCTCCACATAGCGATCACCATCCTCATCGGGCGAACCCGGCGGACCCCCGGGAATCTCAGCTCCGTGATCATAAAAAATCTCCGTACACGGGCCACAGGGTCCAGTCTCGCCCATCGCCCAGAAATTAGATTTCTCACCCAAGCGGGTACAGCGGGTCGGATCAATACCGATCTCCTCGGTCCATACCCGCGCCGCCTCATCATCTTCGGTAAAAACCGTGACCCACAAACGTTCTTTTGGAATTCCTAATGTGCCGGTAATAAAATTCCACGCAAAATGAATCGCTTCCCGCTTGAAATAGGCCCCGAAGCTAAAATTACCCAACATCTCAAAAAAAGTATGATGTCGCGCGGTATACCCAACATTTTCAAGATCATTATGCTTGCCACCCGCGCGCACGCAACGCTGTGAACTCGCCGCACGCGAATAATCACGCACCTCTTTGCCGAGGAAAAGATCTTTAAACTGCACCATGCCGGCGTTAGTAAACAATAGCGTCGGGTCATTACCCGGAACCAACGAACTGGACGGCACTACCGTATGGCCGTTCTTACGGAAAAACTCCAGAAAACTCGCGCGAATTTCCGAACTCGTCATCATTCGCATTTTACTGTCGCGCTTATTCATTCGTTCCCAACTATTCCCATTTCCGTTTCAAAACCCAAGTCCGTATCAACACCCAAAACTATGCGTATTTGCGCGCCCGTGTACCCCCGATAACTCAAGAAGCGCGCTTGCCGCTGTCGATCAGCGTACTGGGTCGAGGGCGTTGCGCCAAATTTTTTTAAATTCGCCGCTCGCAGGTGCAATAGCCAATCGGGATAAGCCTGCAAAGCGGCTTCCACTTCCAGCCCCTGCAACCCTAATTTTTTTAAGTCGGCACGAACTCGCATCGGTCCCTGACCGCGCGCCGCATGATACGCCAGGAAACTCTCCACGTACCGATCATCATCCAGTAACTTCTCAGCAACCAGTCGTTCAAGCACTAGGTCTACGACCGCCGCGTCGTAACCCTTTTTTATTAACTTAGCCCGCAAATCTCCGGAAGCATAATCACGCCGCGCCAACGCGTCGAGTGCCGCCAACCGGGCGGCGCGTGCATCCAGCGGCATAATCTCAGCCCGCGGACTCAAGCCTCACGCTTCCTTTTCGGCTCCACGATTCATGGTCGCCTTTTCCGGAATTAATTTAGCGCGAACTTGCGTTTCGATGTCTTTCGCGATCTCCGGATGAGTTTGTAAGAAGGTACGCGCATTATCCTTACCCTGACCGATCCGCTCACCCTTGTAGCTGTACCAAGAACCCGACTTCTCCACCATATTATGTAATACGCCGAGTTCGATCAACTCGCCTTCTTTGGAAATGCCAGTGCCATACATGATTTCAAACTCAGCCTCCCGAAACGGCGGTGCGACTTTATTTTTGACCACCTTCACTCGAGTCATTGAGCCCACGACTTCTTCGCCACTCTTAATGGCACCGATACGTCGAATGTCCAAACGCACCGTGGAATAAAATTTCAGCGCATTACCACCCGTGGTCGTTTCCGGGTTACCAAACATCACCCCGATTTTCATACGAATTTGATTGATGAAAATCACAATGGTATTCGATCGCTTGATATTTCCCGTGAGCTTACGCAGCGCCTGAGACATGAGGCGAGCTTGCAGGCCCATATGCGAATCACCCATCTCACCCTCGATTTCAGCCTTCGGCGTCAATGCCGCCACCGAATCGATCACCACCACATCGATAGCCCCCGAACGCACCAACATATCGGTAATCTCTAGCGCTTGTTCCCCGGTATCGGGTTGCGACACCAGCAGATCATTGACTTTAACGCCAAGCTTCTCTGCATAAACCGGATCAAGCGCGTGTTCAGCGTCCACAAAAGCAGCAGTTCCGCCATTCGCCTGCGCCGACGCAATGATCGCTAAAGTCAACGTGGTTTTACCCGACGACTCAGGACCAAATATCTCGATGACGCGACCGCGCGGAATACCCCCCACGCCCAATGCAATATCCAAACCCAACGAACCCGTAGGAATAGACTCCACTTCGTAAATGGCGCCGGCATCGCCCAAGCGCATCACCGAACCCTTTCCAAATTGCTTTTCGATCTGGCTCAACGCAGCGGCGAGCGCCTTCTTACGATTCTCATCCATTTAAAAAATCCTCAACTAAGATACAGTGGTGCTAAGTAAATGAGCGCGCATTATTTCATATCCAGCGTCCAACGCTCGCTCCATATGCGCCCATTTCATGCAGATTTCCAAGTATTTAATTAGCCATACAGTAGTGGCCAGGTATCGACTACTGTATAAACCGCGTGCGCACCCCCTAAATCAGACCGCACCAACGAGAACGCACCCGCACGCCAGTCAAACGGCAACGCACCGGGCACGCCCGGTAATGCAGCGGGCACTGGCGCTGGCACCACGCCTCTCGCCAGCGTGATGTGCGGACGAAGGCTTTTCGGATTCAAGGCCCACTGATGCTCGGCCAAGGATTGATGCAAACTGAGCCATAAATTTTTTAAGCCCGACGGAATATCCCGCGCCACTGCCACAATCACTTCCGGTTTCGGCCAATATTCATAAGCATTGAATGTCAGTACAAACTGCAACGCCTGTAGCGCCGCGCCCACCCGACGCACCAGCGCAAGTTGCGAATCATCGACCTCACCCACAAAGGCCAACGTCACATGAAAATTTTGCGCCGGCACCGCGCGCGCTTCCGCGCCCAATAACAAGCTAGCGTTCAAGCTAGAACTCACATTCGCGATATGCTCCGACGTCTCACGATCCGGCCATAGCGCAAAAAATAAACGCATTACAGTTGCAACAATCCCGCCAGCGCGACCGCCACACTTTTGCGTCGCACCGACTCACGATCACCACGAAAATGCCGCAGCTCAGCGCTCACCTGCGCCTTAACGCCACGCGGCAACGCAACGCCCCGCCGCACCGCCCACGCAATCCACACGGTACCCACCGGCTTCCCCGGCACCGCACCACCGGGCCCTGCGATCCCACTGACCGCCACCGCCAGCTGCGCACGAGTACGCCGCAGCATCCCTTCAGCCATAGCGCGCACTACGGCTTCACTCACCGCGCCCTGCGATTTTAGAATGGCGGGCGCCACGCCCAACCTTTGCTTGGCGGTATTGCTATAGGTCACATACCCTTCAGCGAACCAGTGCGAACTACCCGCAATATCGGTCAACACCTTAGCAATCCAACCACCCGTACACGATTCCACAGTGACCATTTTCCGTTCGGTGGCAAGCAAATGCCGACCCACGCGAGCAGCCAGCCGAGCAAGTTCAATATCAGAATTTTTCATGCGCGGTCACGCAGCGGACGCGCCGAAATCCACGCGTTAGCGAATTTTTGAATCTTCTCCATCGCATCATCGAAGGTTGGAATAGCACCGTAGACCATCGCCACGGTGAAACGCGTATACCATACCCGTGCCTCTGCGCTTCCGGCCAGATCATTCAGCGCCTCAAGTGCTCGATCAATTGGGGCTTCCTTGAACCCGGGATCTTGGCCACCGAATTCGTCCGCATCTTGAAGTAAAACTTCTCTGGCCAATCGAACTGCTTGCGGGTCAGTCAGTTCCTGCGGAAGCTGCTTAAAGATGCATCCCAGATCATAGATGTGTCTGACGATATCTTCATCGCGGGCATTGCCCAGCTCGAACACGCGGCCAGCGCCACGCAGCCGCGCCGACCATCGACGTAACAGTGCCGCGTTCTTGCCTGCAATGGTCTCGCGAATATCTAGGCAGGCAATCGTGCCGACTCTCGAGGCACGACCGAGCATTTCGTTGACGATGGTGTCGTACCCTCGAACGACCGGCATCAGGATCGGCGTTCGCGCACTGATCTCGATCAGCAGCTCCGGGCGTAGCGACTGATCTAGCGGATAAAGCGACTCATACAACAACTTGATCGCCACATAACGATTCTGATTACCCGCGTTGATAACCGCGTCGGTAATCTCATATCCCTGCTGACTCAAGCGATCAGTGATTTGTGCCTTGACGCGACTCAGCAGCCGCTTGCGAGCGGACCCGCTTAATCCGTCTGGGACAATGACCCGCAGGTCGACATCTTCCGAGATTCGCTCCGTGAGTCGATGTGCTTTGGACACCGCCGTTCCACCGCACAGTACAAAGCTTACCGTGTGGCCGCCGTACACAACAGGCGCAGTGAAAACCGAGAACACATCGGAGATCAGGTAGTCTTTCTCGATCTGCGCGGGGGATACGCGGGGAGCGTGTTCGGCGAGGAATGCATCAATCAGTTCGGATTGAAGCTTCGTCAGTTGCTTCATGCGTATTCGATGACGCGTGGCCCAAAGGCAATCCTTCGCTTGACACGCGCACCCGGTACCGCAATACGATCGCCTGCTGGCACCTGCATCGAACGCCCTTCAATGTAATCCAATGCAGCCCGGCTTGGCTTCGGTGAATAACCGAGGCGGCGAAGCGCCTGGTAACCAATTCCGATGAGCGGTGCGATTGGAATCGGCTTCCCGGAAAGCACCGACCGTTTTGCACGCGCGTACAAGCCGTAGCCCACGCGGACGAGGACGCCTTCGCCGACAAGCTTGCGCAATTCGCGGCCGACGACATCGTAAGCTGCGAAACCGGAAAAATCCTCACGCAGAAAAACATCCGTCTTGCGCGTGCGACGGATACGGTCAGCGATAAGATATCGGACTGTTTTTAACTTCTTCATAACGCCGCAAACATACGACCTACTGATAGATATAATCCTAACAGAAATATAGTGTTAGGATGCTCCATAAATTTCCATCCGATTCCTTGAAAAATGCCCTGCAGAACGGATAAAAATCTATAAACAATTGATTTTTATGGACAAACAAGATACTTCAACCCACACCCCGATGATGCAGCAATACCTGCGTATAAAGGCTCAGCACCCCGACGTACTGCTGTTTTATCGGATGGGTGATTTCTATGAAATGTTTTATGACGACGCACGGCGCGCCGCTCAATTACTGGATATTGCGCTGACCCAACGGGGGAGTTCGGCGGGTGCGCCGATTCCTATGGCTGGAGTCCCCGCCACGACCCTCGATACCTACTTGGTACGCTTGGTGCGCCGCGGGGAATCGGTAGCGATTTGTGAACAGCGCGGTGAACCCGGGAAAGCCAAGGGCCCCATGGAGCGCGAGGTGGTGCGTATCGTGACGCCGGGTACGGTGACCGATGAAGCGCTACTCGAAGAACGTCGCGACAATTTGTTGGCGAGTGTCTACGGCATAGAAGGTCGCTACGGTCTTGCCTGGTTAGATCTATCGGCCGGGCGTTTTACCGTCATGGAAATGGCGGGACGGGCCGCACTTGAGACCGAGCTTGAACGACTGCGACCCTCAGAAATACTGGCTCCTGACGGTGCAACTACGGATCGCAGCTGGCGAGCCCGACCCCCTTGGCATTTTGAATTAAGTTCAGCAACTCGTGCGCTCACGGAACAATTTGCTACGCGTGATCTTGCAGGCTTTGGCTGCGATGACAAACCCTTAGCCATTGCGGCGGCCGGTGCCTTGTTAGCTTACGTGCGAGAAACCCAGAAGGCGGCCCTGCCCCACTTGCTGAGCTTAACCACCGAAGAGCGCGACGACGCCCTGATCATGGACCCGGCCACGCGCCGCAATCTTGAACTCGACGAAAGCCTAGCCGGCAAACCAGAATTGACCCTGGCCGGTATATTCGATGTCACGGTAACGCCCATGGGTGGCCGCTTGATGCGCCGCTGGTTGCACCGTCCGTTGCGCGATCATGCCATCCTGAATGAACGCTACGATGCGGTCGATGAGCTGAGTAGCGATGCGCGCTACACGCCGCTGATTGAGGCGCTACGCAGCATCGGTGACTTGGAACGAATTTTGGCGCGCATCGCTTTATCATCAGCACGACCGCGCGATCTTACCCAACTTCGCAGCGCCTTGGGCGCCCTTCCGGCGTTACAACAACTCGTCTGTGCGTTACACGTACCGCTAACGCAGCGGCTCTGTACCGAATTGCACGCACATCCCGAACAATTTGCCTTACTAACTCGCGCCATCATTGAATCACCCCCGCATGTTTTACGAGACGGCGGAGTCATTGCGCCAGGCTTTGATGCCGAGCTTGATGAGCTGCGATTGCTCGGCAGTAATACCGAACAATTTTTACTAGATCTGGAAACCAAAGAACGCGAGCGCTCGGGACTCTCTAGTTTGAAACTAGGCTTTAATCGGGTGCAGGGTTTTTTCATCGAGGTTAACCGCTCGCAAGCTGAATCAGTACCCGCCGACTACATACGTCGTCAAACCGTGAAGTCCGCCGAGCGATTTATTACGGCTGAACTTAAGTCCTTCGAAGATAAAGTACTAGGTGCCCGAGACCGCGCCCTCGCCCGTGAAAAGGCACTGTACGAGTCCTTACTCGCGACCTTGACGCAAGCATTGCCAACCCTGCAAAAAACCAGCGCTGCGATTGCCCAGATCGATGTACTCGCGTGTTTTGCGGAACGCGCGATCACGTTGGAATGCGTCAGACCCGCATTAGTACCTGAACCCATGCTGCTCATTGAGGCTGGGCGGCACCCAGTGGTCATGCGAGCCTCGCGTGAACCCTTTGTTCCGAATGATTTACGCTTCGACAATGCCCGCCGCATGTTGATTATTACGGGGCCTAACATGGGCGGTAAGAGCACTTACATGCGGCAAACCGCACTGATTGCCATCCTCGCGCATATCGGCTGTTTCGTTCCTGCTAAACGCGCGGTACTAGGTCCGTTAGATCGGATTTTTACCCGCATAGGCGCGTCCGATGATTTAGCCGGCGGCCGCTCGACCTTCATGCTGGAAATGACCGAGACTGCTAATATTCTGCACAATGCCACCGATAAAAGCCTGGTGCTTATGGACGAAGTGGGACGCGGCACGAGTACCTTTGACGGCCTCTCGCTGGCCTGGGCCTGCGCGGACTTCATTGCCACTCAGATCCGCGCCTTCACGCTGTTCGCGACCCATTATTTTGAGCTGACTAGTCTGGCCCGCGAGGCGCCTGGGGTCGCTAATGTTCATGTCGAAGCCAAAGAGCATGGAGATCGCTTAGTGTTTTTACACAGCGTGAAGGAAGGACCCGCCAATCAAAGCTATGGACTGCAAGTCGCAGCGCTTGCGGGTATCCCGAAATCGGTGACTGCACAAGCACGTCGCTATCTGACCGAACTCGAGCGCGAACGCGACGCCTTACGACAGGCCACCGCCACTGGGACGCCTTCACCGCAAACGGAATTCGCGTTGTTTGTTGCGCCGACTGCTAGCGAACCCTTAGCCGAATCGGCTGCACTCGAAGCCTTACGTGCGCTCGATCCAAATTCTTTGAGTCCACGTGAAGCGCTGGATTTGCTGTTTCGACTAAAACAGTTGGATGAAGGGGCCCGCACTTGAAACATCTTCTGATTTTGAGTGTCTCTGCGGGTGCAGGTCATGTCCGCGCGGCGCAAGCCTTGGAAGCCACCGCGCACCTACACTTGCCACAGCTCAAAGTCACGCACCTAGATGTAATGGACTATGTACCAAAGAGCTTTCGTCGCGTCTATGCGGATTCCTATATAAAGCTTGTGGATAAAGCGCCGCTGCTATGGGCCTACCTTTACAAAAGTACTGATAGTGAATCGAGGACCTCGGTGCTGGCAAGCTTACGCGGTCAAATCGAACGGCTGAACACCCGTGCACTCCGCGCTGCGATCACGCAGCTAGCACCCGACGTCATTCTTTGTACGCATTTTCTACCGGCTGAATTGCTCTCAAGACGGATCGCTAAGCACCAAGCAATACCCCCCGTATGGGTGCAAGTGACAGACTTTGATGTGCACGGGCTTTGGGTACATCCCCATATGCAAGGGTATTTCGTTGCCAGCGCTGAGATTGCCGCTAGGCTGCACGCACGCGGGATCGCCGCGGATAGCATTCACGTCACCGGTATCCCGGTGATGCCGCAATTCTCACCCACTTTGAACCGCGATATTTGCGCACGCGAAATCGGGCTCGATCCTAGCAAGCTCACTGCACTGATGATGTCTGGCGGGCAGGGAGTCGGAAATATTGCGCACATGGCCCAGGAGCTGCTAAAACCGGAGAACTTCGCAGAACTAGGTAAAGGTCAAGAACGCCGTGATTTCCAACTCATAGCCTTAGCGGGTCGCAACACAAGTCTATTTAACCAACTAACCGAACTCGCGTTGCAAACCCCAGGCCGATTATTTCCGCAGAGCTTTACCCTCACCGTTGAGCGTTTAATGGCGGCCTCGGATTTTGCGATTACCAAACCCGGTGGTCTCACGAGTTCAGAATGCTTAGCGATGCATTTGCCCATGATTGTCGTATCGCCTATCCCCGGTCAAGAAGAGCGCAATGCGGACTACCTATTAGAAGTCGGCGCCGCGCTCAAGGCAGTTGATACGCCTGCGCTATGCTACAAAGCCCAATTACTCATGCAACAACCCGAATTGCGCCAAAAAATGCGGAGGAATATGCAAAGCGTCGCCAAACCTCTGGCCGCGCTTGCCGTTTTAAATAAGGTAATGGCAATTAGCGAAGTAGTGGCTTGATGCGCTTTCCAATACGTTCCTATTGGATAAGACCCTTTTTTTTAATAGCCTACCTATTTTTACTCGGATTCTTTTTCGCGCATGTGGAAATTCAAATCGAAGGGGCTGCGGGCTGGGCGGCCACGCTTCCGACCTGGCGCATCGAGCATCATTGGCTGCTGGACATTTTTTGGGGTGGTCGCCCGATGACTGGCTATCACGCCTGGATATTCCCGTTCATGTTGCTGGTATTCCATTTACCGACGATCATGTTTAATAGTTGGAGTTGGCAAATTGAAATCCGCATCATCGGCTGCGTCGCATTATTTTGGATTATCGAAGATGCGCTTTGGTTCATCTTGAACCCTGCGTACGGTCTCGCCAGATTCAATCCTCAACAGGTACCCTGGCATATCCACTGGTGGGGACCGATGCCGACCGATTACTGGAGCTTCGGCGCGGTGGGGATTGCCGGTATTTTCATGTCATACATTCTCGCGGCGAAGAAATGACAGGCCCTGTAGAAAAATCCTTGCAGGTATTACTGCCAACGATTGGCAGCTCAGGCGATGTACACCCGACGATTGCACTGGCGCTCGCGCTGCGTGCGCGCGGACACCGCACGACTATTCTGACCTACCCGATTTTCGAGCCCCTCATCAAAAGCCTCGGTATCGAGTTTTTGGCCGTAGGAACCATCGCGCAGGTGGAAGCGTTAATTGGCAATCCCGACCTTTTCCACCCACGCAAGGGTTTCGCACTCCTCACGCGACACGCGATTGTGCCCGCCATAGAACCCGTCTACCGCCTGATCGAAGCACACGCGAATTCCAATACCGTCATTGCCGCCTCGAGCCTCGCGCTCGGAGCGCGGGTAGCCCAAGAAAAACTGGGCATACCGCTCGCCACGGTTCACTTACAACCCTGCATCATTCGAAGTCTCATCGATCCGGGAATGGTCGGCAACCTCCGGCTCTCCTCCACCCAACCTTTGTGGTTCAAGCGAGCATTCTTTAGCCTCGCGGATTGGGCAGGGATTGACCCTCATCTCAAAGGCCCGCTGAATAAATTCCGCGCCACGTTAGGGCTTACGCCCATCAGTCGCGTGCTGTATCACTGGATACACTCTTCGCAGTGTGTCATTAGTTTGTTTCCCGACTGGTTTGCCGCGCCGCAAGCGGACTGGCCGGTGCATACTCACACTGTCGGGTTTCCCCTCTGGGACGGAGGCGGTCATGTCCCGGTGCCCGCAGAAGTATTGGAATTCCTGGATGCAGGCGAACCGCCGATAATCTTTACGCCAGGCTCAGCCGGCTCGACCATGCAGCGTTTTTTTCGAGAATCAGTGCAAGCTGCATGCAACTTAAAGCGGCGCGCCATGCTGATCACCAATTTCCCGCAGCAATTGCCGCGCGACTTACCCCTCGGCGTTAAGGCTTTCGGTTACGTACCGTTCAGCGAAGTACTGCCGCGCGCCGCCCTGCTGGTCTATCACGGCGGCATTGGCACGCTGGCGCAAACGATAAGAGCCGGCATTCCTCATCTCGTGGTGCCCAATGGATTCGACCAATTTGATAACGGAGCGCGGATCGAGCATTTGCGTCTCGGGCTCAGTATTCCACAATCACGCTATCGCGCACGAAGCGCGACAGACGCCATTGCCACGCTGCTTGCTGACGCCGCATTAAAACTACGCTGCCAAGAATATTCCTCAAGGATCGACTCAGCGAACACACTCACGCGAGCTTGCGAACTCATCGAAAGTTTAGCCCCGGCCGCTACGCTTTCTTCATCAGCACCCACGCCATCAAGCCCAATGCAGCGACCCCTAGCAACAGCACCGCCCAAAGCACCACGCTACGAGTCGCAGGCGCGTTACTAGGAGCCTGTGCCACCGCCAATGCAGGGGCCGCCGAGGCATTAATTTCCACCCGCGCTTGCGGCAAGGCATTCTCTTGCCCGCTATGATAGTTGGGGATTAAGCTGGCTAAGGGTAAATAGCCGCTCACCGCACCGGCAAGCCCCGTCGCTACAGTAAAAGGTCCCGTGCCGCTGGCAAGAAACACCACCTGAGTGGGCTCAAACTGAACGGATATCTGCGGAGCGACAGCAAAACCAGCCGTTTTCTGGTCGGCTTCGATTTTGATTTCACGATACTCGGCGCCTTGCATCTCCACCGCTGCGTTAGTCTGCTCTTTACCGCTCGTCACCAGGTTGTACAGAACGGTATTAACCCAGGGTGTCCACGCTTGATTGTGGTCATTGCGACCCCACAGCCGCACCGGGATCAGTACATTGGGCCCCTGCGGTTTAATTTGCAGCGCCGCCAACGGGGTCGTAAAAGGCATCACGAAACTCAACTCATACGGATTCGTGAGCGCAATGGCGGCAAGGGTCGCGCTTGGACGCAGAGGAATGTTCTTACTTTGTGAGGTCGTGAGCGTGGCACCGCGCACCGTTGGCGCCCCTTCACCCAGCGGGTTTTTCCAAGTAATCCGCAGATAAGAGTCTTTAAGGTCATTGAAGGCTAAAGACAATTTTTGCGTGCCTAGGCGAGCACTACTATCGTCACTCTCCGACGCACGATACAAAACAGTATCGGTGAGCGGAGTCCAATTCTTCAAATCACGGCTTGCTTGAATATCGAATGCGATCGGTTGGGCTACGGGAAGATCAACATCGAGCACTAGAGCAACAACAGGCGCACTTATCGCACGCACATCGAGTAGCGCGCCAGCGATACTGCGAGTAGTCGCGACGTTCGGAGCGCCAAGCGACTCAATTTGTACCATGCGCTTACCCCCCTGCTCCTCAATGCGCAGCGACATCCTTGAAATGTCTACGGGAGTAGAGCCACCTACTATGGGATACGCAGTGACACTAACTTGATGCGTTTCAGTTTGGATCTGAGCAACGGGCGCTAACGCCATCGGCACTGACTGGCCCTCGGCATTAAACACTCGCACGTCGTTGTACGTCGAACTCTGCAAGCGAATTAGGACATCGGCGGGCAGCAGCAAGCGTTGTAAGGGCGCACCTGCGGCCAGTTTTAATGGCGCATGAAATGCATAGTCCTGGGTGCTATTACCCGGCATCGCACCAGATCTAGCGCCAACCGCCACCATCCCTGCGGCTAGCACAGCGGCAAAAAACGTCACTCTACGAATCCGTTTCATAAGTCATCCTTTGCGGCGGGCGGCAGCGGTACGAAATAACCCACTACTAGCATGAGTACACCCACGACGATAAAAGCAATGATACGTTCCGCACCGCCATAATTAGACAAATCTATCAGCAGTAATTTGATGACTACCAAAGCGAGCAGCCCCGCACCCGTCAACCATAACACTCGAGTTTGGCGTCGCCCCGCCATCAGCATGAGACTAAGGGCTAACAAGCTCCATAGAATGGCATACCCCGTTTGCACCACAAAGCTATCAAACAACGCCGACACATTCCAACGTACGTCAAAAAAGTGATGCGCGACGCGCAACCAAACCGTATTGATCGCAACAAAAGCCAGTGCCGCCAACACGGCCCATGCGATGGGTCTACGCATCGGACGAGCCGCTACTGGTAGGGGTAAGGATTGCACTACCACGCGGCGCCAAATCACGAGTGCGCTCAAACCCAGCGCAATAGCAATGTCGGTAGGATTTAGCAGCGGAATATAAGGCAGCGGTTCAGTCCGGCCTGATGAAGTCACCGCGACCCCCAACGCTCCCAAGAAGACCAGCACCACCAGCGGCAATGCGGCATGCCAATAATAAGCGCTGGCGTAGGGATTAAGCGGCCATCTGAAATTTGGCAGATTTGCCACCTGATTGGCACGACCTGCCCACAGCGAAAGCGTAAGCAACACACCAATACCGCTAATCAACAACACCACACTGGCCCAGGAAGTGTTCCATAAGTCCCCCTTACCAATCCAAAACCATAAGCAGTCAGCCAGCAATAGTGTAATTAGCCACACACCCCCTACATGGGTGGCATAGCTCAACGAATCGCGTGCCGTGATTCCACTATTTACCCGTATCTGCGTATCAACAATCCTCAGTATCCAAAAATGCAGAACCAATACGCCAGCCCAAATCAGCCAGGCGGGTGTATGTAGCACCCGAGCGCCGATCGCGAGTTGCATCATGAAAATTATCAACATCACCACTAAAGTCGAGCGGCCCGGCCAAATCGCGACACTCCATTTTTTTGCCACCCCAATCTGGACGGATATCAATGCGCTTATCATGACTGCGAGCATGCTCAACAACTGCGCGGTGCTCTGAGTGACTACCGCAGTATAGGTTCCCACCTCCTTACCCGGGACTACGCGACTGATCTCTAATAACAACGCTGCGCACCACCACACAAACCCATAGATATAGGCGGGCTTCCCCAATAGCGCCTCAACCGTCGCATAAGATCTCGCCCAGCTCGAATCCGTGTGCGGCAGCGGCTGGCGCAGCCACCACGATAATAGTAGTGCGGGCAATGCAATCAGCAGGGCGCCCATAAACACAGGGTTTAGCAGCGGCCAAGCGGAAATATTGGCATCGACACCGGTTACAAAGGCGAGCGCCGCTATCGCTTGTAACAGTATTCCAAACGCACGTGGCATCCAACGCGCTTGGCGCATACCAACCCAAAATGCCGCCGCCCCTTCTAATGCCCATACTGCTGAAGTCCACTGCGCATCCAACGCTAGGGGCACCGCCAACGTAGCAAAACCTACGCCAAGTGCAATAAAGCACTCTATTAACAACCGATAACCGATCCCGGCACAGCGCGATAAAAAAGCGGCTAACAATAAATACAACGCGCTGAATCCTAGCGCCGAAAAAGCCGTACCCAGTTCAAATTGTCGGGTCAAACCCACCTGTAAACCAAATGCGATCAAGGGTGTACCAAACACTAAGCTACTATCGACCGCATTGCCGAGTTTAGTGGGCGTGTTACGCGCGTATAAAACTACCGTCGCCACGTAGATCAATAAGAAGCCGATTAGGAAAGGCTGCGTCGTGGCATACAAGTTAGGCGCAAATTTCAACGCGCCCCAAGCCGTTGCGATACCGAAAGTGGCAGCGAAACCCACCAGATTTAACATTCGCCAAGAACGTTGCTGGGCAATAAAGAGAATCGCTAAATTGAGTACCGTGTAATAACTGAACAAGCCGACGTGACTACCCTGTCCGTTCGACAGCAAAATGGGCACTGCGAAGCCGCCGGCAAATGCAGCAACCGCCAAAGCTTGGGAATTTTGCATCAGCGCTAATACACAACTCAAGGCGCACACTATAATCATCAAGCCAAACGCCGCTAACGGCGGCATCATGGCGTACAACCGAAAAGCCGCAAAAACCGTCAGATACATGACCGCCACGCCCGTACCTTGCAGCGCAAGCGCAAATCCCGGTTTATCCACACGCTTCCTAAAGCCGATGGCGAGCAGCGCGATACCCACCGCGCCGATTGCGGCAAGTCGGAACTCCACGGGGAGCAAACCCGCCGCCGCGACATATCGCGCCAGAAACGACAGACCAATGAATAAAATAACCAAACCTACTCTCACGATGGTGTTGCCACCTAAGAACCAGTCTTTGACGACTTTAAATGCTGCGTCGAGCACATTCGGGTTTTCGATCAACTTCGGATTTTCAAGCCCGCTCGGCCTAGTGGATCTGGGCGCTACATAGGGGAGACTCGGCTGATAGGAGGGTACAAACTCAGGGGGCGGCGATGCACCCGCGTTCGAAGCGGCGCTGGCGTGTACCACAGCACTGGCAGGAACGAAAACGTCGTGCGGTGCCGATACCGACTGTGTAGGCGCCGTTGCCGGGGGAATGGGCGCGGGTGGGTTTACCGCGTGCGCGCGAGCGTTTTCCTGCGACCCTTTAAGCTGCGCCACCAGCTGCTGGCGTAAATCTGCATGACTGGCTGTGACTTGTTGCTTGATCACAAACTGCAACGTCAATCCGATAAAGAAACCTAAGAAGCCGCCAATATAGCTACCCCAACCGCCGTAGCCCGGCCACCAAGCACCGAGCACCACACCCCAAAAAACCCCCCATACCATGGCCATGTCTATTCTCGCTTGTGGTCTATACCCGCTAGTGATCGCACAAATGCTTAAAATTCTCGGGCCTAATGTCGTGCATCAGCGCGCAAATCTCCCCGTCGTTAAAAATACCACCGTTTGCCGCGCAACTTCCGCAGAAAATAACATGCCCAAATGACTCACCCGCAAGATCCGATGATCGGTAGCGCCGTCCACCCTAGTTTCTTCGACCATCACTGTGCCATCACTGGGCCCCGGCAGATTCCCGACCACGCGTCCAAGCCCTAAGGCGAGGTCGCCCGCAATAATCCCCAAATCACGCGCGCCGCGCCAGCGGCGATTGCCAGTGGTTAATCCGTCACCATTGATGCTTTGGCCCATTATTTTCCGGCCCAAGGGCATACGCGCCAGAGACTGCGCCGCTCGGCTCCCTTGCAGGGGTGACCCCAACAATACAATTCGGCCGGGCGGTAGCGCCGCAATATTGGGCGCGTCAAACAATTTATAGATCACCAATCCGCCCAAACTATGCCCCACCAAATGGAGCGTGTCGGTCTTGATTTCGCTCAATGATTGAGCAAGTGCCGCCGCATTGCTCGCGATGCTGGCATTAACCGAAGGATAGCAAAACTGTCGCGTATCGGCTGCGAGCTCTTGTGAAACCTTGTACCTCAGCCAAGCCGCCTCATGCCCCTTAAGCCACAGACCATGCACGAACACCACCACACTCAAAGGCGTCGCCGCAATCGCTCAATAACCTTCCGATTGGTATCCGAAGATACCGTGGCCAGCGCCTCAACACTCGATACCCAACGGTATTGCACATGCTCGGTGGGACTTAAGGTCACCGGCACTCTTTGCTCGAGTTGTAAAGAAAAAGCATGCTCAAGATTACGGGTAATGCCCGGTGCATACACCTTGCCGAACGCTGGCAAAATCTCATAGGTCTGTGTCAATTGCAGATTTTGCAATAGGCCGGTGCGGATACCGGTTTCCTCAATCACCTCGCGCCGGGCTGCCGCATCCGGTAACTCATCCCATTCCAAACTTCCCGTCACGGACTGCCAAAAACCGACTGGCCTGCAGCGTTCCATGACGAGAAAATCATCGGCGCTGTAAATCACGATTAAGACAGATTCCGCCCGCCGATAACACGTCTCCAATTATTCGACCTTCAACGGCGCGCGGATGCGGATATGCAGCTCCTTGAGTTGCGCCTCGCTCACATCGGTGGGTGCATCCATGAGTAAGCAGGCTGCGGTTTGGGTCTTCGGAAATGCGATCACATCCCGAATACTATCGGCACCCGCCATCAGCATGGCGAGCCGATCCAAACCAAATGCGATGCCGCCGTGGGGTGGCGCGCCAAATTTAAGTGCGTCCAATAAGAATCCAAACTTCGAACGCGCCTCCTCAACACCAATACCCAGTAATTCGAAAACGGCGGATTGCAATTCTTGATTATGAATTCGCACCGAACCGCCGCCGATTTCGGAACCATTGAGCACCATATCGTAGGCTTTGGCCACCGCCTGACCGGGATGAGCCGCTAAAGCCACCGGGTCCAAATTCAAAGGACTCGTGAACGGATGATGCATGGCCTGCCAACGTTTAGACCCCGCATCCCACTCGAACATCGGGAAATCGACCACCCATAGCGGTTGCCACCCCGCAGCCACCAGTTTTAAATCCTGGGCGACTTTGAGCCTGAGCGCACCCAATGCATCACTGACTACCTTGGCGCTATCGGCGCCAAAGAAAATCAGATCTCCATCGCGTGCAGCAGTCCGTTCAAGAATACCGGTCACCGCCGCATCGCTTAGGAATTTCAATATAGGCGACTGCAAACCCTCGCGACCCTTCGCCGTTTCATTCACCTTAATGTACGCAAGGCCACGTGCACCATAGCGCGCCACAAAAGCCGTGTAGTCATCAATCTCTTTTCGCGTAAGCTTGCCACCTTGCGGCACACACAGTGCCGTCACGCGACCCTGTGGATCGGCAGCGGGTCCTGCAAATACCTTGAAATCGCAGCCCTTGACCAGATCGGCGACATCAACCAATTCCAAAGTCACCCGCAAATCCGGCTTATCCGATCCATAGCGACGCATGGCCTCTGCATAGCTCATCCGTGGAATGGGATTAGGCAAATCGACTTTCAGGACTTGTTTGAACAGATACCGAATCAAACCTTCCATGATTTCTTGGATCTGGCCCTGATCTAAAAACGAGGTCTCGATGTCGAGCTGTGTAAACTCAGGCTGCCGATCCGCGCGTAGATCCTCATCGCGAAAACAACGCACGATTTGATAGTAGCGATCAAAGCCTGCGATCATCAATAATTGCTTGTAGATTTGCGGCGATTGCGGGAGCGCGAAAAATTGTCCAGGATGAGTACGACTAGGTACCAAGTAATCGCGCGCGCCCTCAGGTGTCGCTTTAGAAAGCATCGGAGTTTCAATATCGACGAAATCTGCCTCATCCAGATACTCACGCATCGCACGCGTAATCCGGTGCCGTAGCAGCAAACGCTCGCGCATCTCATCACGCCGTAAATCGAGATAGCGATATCGCAAACGCACTTCTTCGCTGACGTGCTCGTCCAATTGGAACGGCAAGGGTTCGGAGCGATTCAATATCTCGATATCCTGGCACAACAATTCAACCTGGCCGGATTTCAAATGGGCATTCGCCGTTCCCGCCGGCCGCGCTCGCACAAGACCCGTAATCTTCAATACAAATTCATTACGCACCCGTTCCGCGGTCGCAAATACCGCCGGCCGATCAGGATCGAAAACCACCTGGAGTAGTCCCTGACGATCACGCAAATCGACAAAAATGACCCCCCCATGGTCGCGCCGACGCTGCGCCCATCCAGCCACCGTAATAACCTGACCAATCAAAGACTCGCCCACCTGGCCGCAATAATGAGTACGCATAATTCTTATAGCTACAAAAAAGGGGAAGCGCGCGATGCTAAGGCCTGGAGGCGATCAGGGCAAGCGTCAGCGCCTTCAAAACGACGGCATTAGCCGGAATTACGGTTATCTGGCAAAGCAATTGCTATTTTACGATGAGGTTGACACCACGTTCGCCGCTCAGCGCACGTGCTCGCGAACCGTTCGGCTGCGGCGCCAGGCGGCCGGCGGTAAGCCGTATTCGCGCCGAAACGCGCGGCTGAAAGCCGTGTCAGTCTGATAGCCTACCTCCTCGGCAATCCGCGCGAGCGGCGCGTTACTACAGCGCAGGAGATTGGCGGCAAGTAACATGCGCCACTGCATCAAATACTGCATCGGTGAACTGCCGACCAAATGCTGAAATCGATCTGCGAGAACTGATCTCGAGGTGCTCGCAGAGTGCGCCAACTCCTCCAACGTCCACGCGTGTGCCGGACGCGCGTGTAGCGCATTCAATGCGCAACCCACGATACGATCGCCCACTCCAGCCAACCATCCAGTTCGACCTTCACCTTGCTCGTTCATATACAAACGCAGTACCTCAATGAACAGCACCTCGGCAAGCTTAGCCAAAACTCCAGCACCGCCGGGACGAGGTGAACGAGCTTCGGCCAGGGCGTAGCGAACCGAGGTTTCGAGCCAGAGGCCGGCGTTTGATCCACGCACGTTGACTCGCACCAGTGCGGGCAGCCCGGCAAGCAGCATGCCAGCGAGTCGAGCGTCGCAGGCTAGGTAGCCACAGGCCAGGCGTGTGGTCGGTCCACCGCCACCATAGACCAGCTGGCGCGGTCGTCGTAATAGTACTTGATCCAGGCGCGCACCCAGTGCTGGGGCAAGCCCAGGTTGAGAGGTCATACGATGCGCGTGGCCCTGCGGAAAAATGACGGCGTCACCCGCGGTTAAATGTAAGGGAGGTTCATCACCCAATTCGACGAAGCACTCCCCTTCGGTGATGAGGTGGAAGATCACCACACGCTCGGCATCGGGTTCGAGCAATGGCGCGGCCGAATCCGCGCTAGGGGATTGGTAACACCAGGGCGCGGTAAACCGGGCATTGATGAAAATGGCGCCTATCAGTCGCACCACCCGAAGAGTTTCTGAAAGCGCATCCATTACTTGCCATCCATTTCGATGCACAACGTCATCGGAACGGCGTCCCGCGCCGCTGAGGACACGGGCGAACAACGATTGCTTTCCTCGACCAAGATGCGCAATTGTTCCGGCGCAACACCCGGCGCGCTGATGCGCACGAGCACCTCAATTTCACGAGGCCCAGCGCACACGGACTCACCGGAGGTATCCGACATACCCAACATTCCCCGTGCGTCCGAGCGGCTGCTAGCCAACACCTCCAGCATTGTCAGTTCGAATCCGGCGGCAGCCGCACCCATTGCGATTCGGGTGGCAAGACACGAGGCAAGTCCGGCACGGAATAACCATCCCGGCGTGACCTGTTCACCGCTACCACCGAGTTCGGTGGGCATATCCGTCAGTAGCTGTGTGCCGTTGGCATGGCGGGTCGTGACCCGCGTACCGCTCTTCCAGCGCGCAGTGGCGGGCGTGTCGTCGTGTAGGCCCATCTCGGGACGACGTTTCAGCACTGACTCGACGCGGCGCATTGCTACTGCGATTTCTTGTGATGTCATGGATTCCATTCGTTCCAACCTTGATATCCCTTATTGTGGTCGGATCAGTAAGCAATAACTAGGGGTGCTATAGGCTGAAGTCGGCCGGCAGGACGAATGGATAAGAATGAGAGACTCGCAGATAGGACTGAGTAGCGCCCACGCACAATAATTTAACAAGGACACACAATACAATGGATGCAAAACTTCAACGCCGGGTTCAACGCTATGGATGGGATTTGGCGGCAGAAGACTACGAGCACCTTTGGCAGGCACCGCTGGCCGAAGCTCAAGCTGCCATGCTGGCGTTGGCATCACTTAAATCCGGCGATCATGTGCTCGACGTCGCCTGTGGCACAGGACTCGTCTCATTCGAAGCGGCTCGCGCGGTTGGTACGAACGGATACGTTCTTGGAATTGATCTATCGGGACGGATGCTCGATTCCGCTGCACGGCGCGCTAGGGAAGTCAGGCTATCGAACTGCAGCTTTGTGCGCATGGATGCCGAGACGCTGGATCTGCCAGATGCACAATACGACGTCGTATTGTGCGGACTCGGACTCATGTACATGCCCCACCCGGAACGGGCCCTGCGGGAGATGCGCCGGGTTTTAAGACCAGGAGGTCGAATGTCCCTTGCCGTGTGGGGCGAACGATCGAAGTGCGGATGGTCATCGCTGTTTCCAATCGTCGATGCTGAGGTAAGCAGCGAAGTGTGCCCACTTTTTTTCAGTCTCGGTCAGCAAGACACCCTCGCGCGTCTATGTGCTGATGCAAACTTCGAGGCAATCGAACATCGTCGCATCTCCACAACGCTAGCCTTTGCGAATGCAACTGAAGCCTGTAACGCCGCGTTTGTCGGTGGGCCCGTCGCGCTCGCCTGGTCGCGATTCAATGATGAAGTTCGGGCGCGAGTCCGCGCTTGCTATATACGCTCAATCGACGAATGGCGGGTTGGCGACGGATTTAGAATTCCGGGCGAATTTATCATCGTCGCAGCAGCCGCGCCAGATAGCGCCGCAGCGTGACCACAACGTACACTTTGTTGAAGGAGTTCATATCATGTTTCTAAACTCAAGTAATATTTTTCTAATCGCCGCGGCAACTCTCGGGCTGCACGCGTCTGTAGTCGCCGCAGACACGCCTTTCGTTCAATCGGCGAATGAGGTGAAGTGGGGCGCGCCGCCACCCGTTTTCCCGCCCAACGCGAAGTTCGCGGTGATCGCGGGCGATCCCGGAGCGACGGGTCTGGTTACGGTTCGGTTTGAAATGCCCGCAGGCTATACGATACCGCCCCATTTTCACCCAACCGATGAGCATATCACCGTATTGAAAGGCGCCATCTCGCTCGGCATGGGTGATGTTATTGACAAGGCGCACGCGCTGACGCTATCGGCGGGTGGCTACGGCGTTGCAATGGCAGACATGCATCACTATGCGTACACAACTAACGGCGCTACGATTCAGGTGCACATGCAAGGCCCGTTCGCCATTACCTACGTTAATCCTGCTGACGACCCAAGCAAGAAACGCGTGCGATAGCGCCAACAAAGCACCAAGGCTCCGGGGCGGTGCTAAGTCTCAAAAGGGCCCGATAAATCAATCTGCGATTCAGCCTCA
>JAYUFB010000100.1:0-3397 GCA_043738945.1 Gammaproteobacteria bacterium | reverse complement strand
TGCAAGTGCAATTGGCCAACGCTCTCCCATTCGATTTAGAGGAATTGGAATTAGCCGAGTACCGGAACCTCAATCCAAAGTGGCACGATTGGAACACCGTGAAAACCGTGTGTGCGTATCTGGCAACGATGATCTTCGACCGTGTGAGTGAGATGAAGAAAGACCACGGTAGTCAGTAAGTCATTCTTCATCGAACCGTTTTTCTTTCAGCGTATCGCCTCAATACCCCGCAGCGGAACCAAGGGTCTCAGTGTGCGACTCAACATCGAGTGCAAAAAAGCGCCCCTGCTGTGGAAGGCTCAGCAACTTCATTTCATGCAGATTCCCGCCTTGCTGGCTGTTAACTCGCGGGTGTTTTCGTTTGATGCCAGAGCGCTGGCTGCGATGCTAAACTTAATAACCGTTGGTGCATGACTTTATACACCACGTCATTAGCTCAAGAGGTGCATCCATGTCGGTGGTCGAAAAACTGCGATTTCTCAATGTTGAAGAATATCTGCGCAATGAGCAGCGCGCCGAAGTTCGCCACGAACTTGTACGGGGTGCAGTCCATGCCATGGTAGGTTCCAGCAATGCGCACAACCTGATCGCAGGGTCGCTGTACGCGCGGCTTCGACAGCAACTCAAGGGATCGTCTTGTGGCGTGTACATGTCGGACATGAAAGTTCGCGTCGCGGATGATTTCTTTTATCCCGATGTTGTGGTGAGCTGCCAGCCGCAGGAGCCGGTATTTTATTACGTCACCGAACCGACGCTGATCATCGAAGTGTTATCACCCAGCACCGAAGCGCGCGACCGCCTCGACAAACGCGTGGCCTACCAGAGCTTGAAATCGTTGCAGGAATACGCGCTCGTCGCGCAAGACAAAGTGTCCGTCGAAATCATCCGCCGCGTCGCGGACGGCTGGGAAGTCGAACGTTGCTCACATGGCGACGCGTTGCAGTTTCGATCGGTGAATCTCACCTGCCCAGTGGAAGCGATTTACGAGGATGTACTTCGGGGCGGTTGAGAAAAAGCAACATTAAAAAACGCCCTTGCGATGTGAGCCGTAAGGGCGTTTTTATTTGGCGCTGGAATGCTACTTCTGGTCTGTGGTGCGGGTGTTAGCAATTTACGCTAGGCGCCAACTTCCTTACTGATCACTGCCTTGGTGTCTTACCCTAATTTTCACCGCTCTCCGTTTCCATTTCTCGATAATGCAATTATGCAAGCCTGACCCGGCTCTTCACGGCTCTTCATATTCCCAATTTCATCCACTGGTGGGTCAACATGATTACTCCTCCTTTGTAATTGTGAATTAAAACGCACAGTGCGCATTTTGTTACTGACGACCCACTTCCTAATTCTGTACTGGATGCGGGCAATGTGGGGCTTGGTAATAAATTCTGCCGCCACGACCATCCCAGATCCAACCGCACAAGGGGCTACCGCGCTGCATAAAAATTTGCACAAACTTCTCCAGCTTCTTACCGGGAATAAACTCGCCGGGAGCAGCTGTGAATTCCTCAGACACGTACACGATTGTATTTTGCGTTGTATTCGCGTCATTGGTCACGGCGACCAACACATCATCGGGCTTCAAGCCTAGCTTGGCGCGCGTTGCGTTGTCGATCATCCGCAGGGCAAAACCCGCCACAATTTTATCGCCTGCTTCGTTGGTGCGCCCATCATCTCCGTCGCCCGCCGGACGGGGTGGTTCGTGCTTGATATGGTCCCCCAGCACCGGGAACTCGCTACAGCCTCCCAATAACACCAGCGACAATGCCAACACCATACCGTGCTTCATCTCGTTCTCCTTTCTTGTTAGTCCAGACTTCTAAATGCCCATACTCACTAAAAATTCACAGCGGCGCGTACCAAAAGCGTGCGATGTGGCAGGTAATGCGGCGCGGTATCAAACACGTCGGCATTAAACCCGCTCAAGCTTTGGTAATGTACCGGACGATCAAACACATTATTGACTTCAAGGCTCAACCCGCCGCGGCGGTGCGCAAAATGATAGGCGGCGGCGGCATCGAGTACCGAAAAGGTTTGCTTATCAAAGTAACGCGACGCATCGGTTTCATTAAAAATGGCGACGTATTGCTTGATGTAAGTGGCGCGTGCACTGATGGACAATCCTGTCGTGAAGAAGTAAGCGGCCGACAACGGCAGTGCTTGGGTGCGAACCAGTGGATGGAATGATTCATCGTTTGCAATTCGCTGCATATCTAACGCCGCACTCGCCGACAGGGAGAGCATCGGTAACCAGTGCACATAGAGTCGGCGCGAGAGTTCGCTTTGATCTGTATTAAACAAGGGCAGTTGGCCAGAATAATCCGGGAAAGGAATTGACACCTTGCGAGTGCTGACCTCCGCTCCGGCAACCAGGCTTTTAGAGGGCGACCAGTCGAAGCCGAGACCCGCAACCTTCGCCTGTGCACCATTCGCATCGTCAAAAAACTGATTGAAGCCCGCAATTTGGGTTGGCTCCAAAATCTGGTTAGTCGGGTAGATTCGTTTGGTAGTTTGGAATGACGCTAACCGTAGCTGTGCATCCGGGGTGAGGTTTATACGCAATCCGAGTTTTGGATTCACTTTGTCGATATTCAACACTGAATCTTTAAGCGAGTCTGACGCCAACCCCGCTGTGACGAGCCACGCTGGCGAGAGCGCGAAATTTCCATAGGCATAGATGTTATGCGCATCGGATCGATATTTTCTTTCGGGCAGCACTAATTGCTCAGGACCATTCCCGAAGTCGCCGAATATCGATTGCCTGCTGGTTACCCGTGCAAGATAGCGCCCGATGCCGGTAATCACAGAAGCTGTTTCCAGGCGAAGCAAATACTGTGCTTGTATATCGACTCCTTTTTCAGCATCACGATTGCTGACATCGACCATGAAATTCGGATTGGAAAAATCGGAGCCTATCGTCTTGTCATAACGGATGACCGAAAAAATCAGGTCTTGATTCGGAGTCGGCATCCAATGCGCTCCCAAACGCGCAGACGACTGCTCCAAGTCCTGCGTCAACTTTTTGAAATAATTATCGGCGTCGATATTCTGTCGCAGATCGCCTTGCGTCGAGTCGCGCTTGCGATATTCAAGCTGCGCACTGAACGTGGGTGTGACATCGCTTTGCAAAAACACATTGTATAAATTGTGGCGGATGTTGGCATTTTCTCGGAATCCATCCGTCTTGTAATAGGAGTGGCCGACACTCAGCATAGTGTTGAAACCGGTGGCGGAGGCGACGAGGTTGCTTCCCGTGGTGGCATCATTCCCTGCGGAAAGATCAGCGATAAACCGCACCCCGTTGCGCGCGAATAAGTTGGTATATTCGTTCAATCCCGCCGCAAAACCCATGTCACTGTTAGGCACTGCAAGATTGGCCTCTGACATACGCGGTGGCAAC
>JAYUFB010000099.1:0-57183 GCA_043738945.1 Gammaproteobacteria bacterium | reverse complement strand
CTTTAAGGTCTCTAAAGGGCCGTCGAAGACTACGACGTTGATAGGCTGGGTGTGTACGCGCAGTAATGCGTTTAGCTAACCAGTACTAATTGCCCGTGTGGCTTGACCATATAACACCCAAGCGATTTGTCCCTCGGAATGACGAGGAACGTTGGCAAATCGGGTATGGGATTGATGCAATTGATTGGTCTTGAATGTGACCCAAACATCTAAACAAATTGTCCGAATTCGTGGTGGGGCTTAAGGCATGACTTAAGCCCCTCTACAACCGTTTTGCCTGGCGGCCATAGCGAGTGGGAACCACCCGATCCCTTTTCGAACTCGGAAGTGAAAACGCTCTGCGCCGATGATAGTGTCGACTTTGTCGATGTGAAAGTAGGTCACTGCCAGGCTCTTGATTTTGATGAAAAGTGATAAACCCTCACTGGCTAAAAGCTGGTGAGGGTTTTTTTTTGCGTATTGCGGAACATCTGTTGACTGTTGGGCGCTTTAGGGGCATCTTCTCTGGCATAACAGGGAGGGTAAATATGCGCTGGAATTCCGTAAGTCACGCGCGGCTTATGCGCCAGTCCACGGACCGAGTGCAATTAGCGTTGCGCAGTGATAATTACGGCGATCAGTTGGTGGCCAAGCGGATTCTTGAAACCCCTACCAATTGGCAGCATTGGGAGAGCGAACACTCCGGTCTAATGCACGCCGTCGCGGAGAGCCGGGTTGCTCGCGCGCAAGCGCTGGCGCTGAAGCGCGCTGCGCTCCGCTTAATCCATAGAAAAGCACTTTTTGAGTACTTGCGTAATAAAGCCGTGCGCGGCGAAGCGCGCGCGAAAATCGTTCGACATTTTCATCCCACCTATAGCTACTCGCATGCCATTGTGGTCGAACATGGTATCTACCTGCGTAAGGCCTGTAGTTTCCTATGTACAACGCATGTGGGTTGCAGCCTGGTCGGCGACTCGGAATTTCTCGATCCGATGCAACGTTATGAGACGCTCTACTCAGAGTACTTTGATTCGTATGCGCGTACGCATTTTATGCAGAACTCCGAAGAAGCTTCGCCACAAAATCTACTATTGCCGTTATTAAAGCTTGAGCTTAAAGAGTGTCGCGAGGCCATCATGGATCCGAAGCGGCATATGAATCGTTTCAACCGCGAGGCTGAGCTTAGGGAATCCACTGATACACAATTAATTAACACGCAGCAAATAGTCAAGCGCTACCTTAATGCTGCGATACGTCGCCCCGCCGCAGCATAAACTTAACTTTAAATTCAAGTTAAGCTTTAGTGGAATACCGCCGCGAGCGTGACATAGTTATCAATTCCGGGCGCGCTAAAAGTACCGGCCAAATTACCGCCACTACTTACATTTTTCATTTCTAACGTAGTGCTGGGTCCGGTACCAATGGCCCAGTCCCATAATGTAGTAATTTGAGTGAAGCCTGCGCCTGGTTTGGGCGCGCTCGGCTGCGCGGAATTTTGTAAGGTGTTAAAACTTAAGGCCATTACTAACGCGGGCGTTTGCCCTGAATTAACCGAAATAAGCCCCGAGCTTATATTGTCAGTGCCAGCGAGAAGGTTGTCCTGGAATGCACCGTTAAAACCAACCAATGGGCTACCGGTTGCGCCACTGATTTCTGTAACGAGTACGCCCTTATAGTCTTCGGTATTCCAATGAACCGTAATCGTATCCGGTGCCCCGGAATCTCCTGCGATACGAGTGGCATAAAACTGCTCCACAGATTGTGCACCCCCGGTGGCGTTTTGGGATGGATTATTGAGGGCGGGCATGAATACCGGGTCGTTAATCTGATTAAGCCTAGTGTATGTATTGCCTTGAGTATCGGTAATGGTGGCCTCGTTATGCACACCTGCGTAGTCGCTCATGGTGAGCACGACCCAAATAGTGTTATCCGGTTTAGTGCCGGCCTTAAATTGCACTACAGAGTCGTTTTCCCAGACTAACGGTCCACCCGAGGCGCTTGAGCCATAGGTTTGATGGATGTTGTACTGCACCAGCGCGGGCCCAGAACCTTGAGTCGGGTTCTGGTCGGCGGCAACCGTAAAGGCGGCCGTGTTCGAGTTTCCACCGCCGGGAGTTGGGTTGGCCACGCTGATGGTTGCAATTCCCGACGTTGCTAGTAATACGGCGGATATCGACGCCGTCAGTTGATTCGCATTGACCAGATGAGTGCTTAGCGCCATGCCATTCCAATAGACTATAGAGGACGCAATAAAATTATTGCCATTGACGGTAAGCGTTATCGCTCCACTACCGACTTTAACACTATTGGTCGGTAACGAGATAATCGCTGGAACCGGATTTGCTTGTTTAATAGTAAAGCTTAGGGTACCTGAACTGCCGCCGCCGGGCGTGGGGCTACTCACTGAGACTCCGGCGGTTCCCGCATTCGCTATAGCGGTTTGCGGTATCGTCGCGCTTAATTGCGTTGCGCTTATATAGCTAGTGGCTAGGGGGTTTCCATTCCATTTTACGGTGGACGCGGACACAAAGTTGCTGCCGTTAATCGCGAGGTTGAAGGCAGGTCCGCCGGCATTTATATTGCCGGGGGACAGCGATGCCAGAGTGGGCACTGGGTTTGAACTGGTCACGGTAAAGGTGACGGCATTGGAACTACCGCCATCAGGCGCGGGGGTCGTGACTGCGACCATCACTATGGCTGCGCTCGCGATAGCTCCCGACGGTACCAGCGCCTTCAATTGCATTTCGCTAACGTAGCGGGTGGCCAGCGCTGCGCCTTTCCAACTGACGGTGGTTGAGGGTTTGAAATTTTTACCGCTCAGTGACAGGGTAAACGCGGCGCCGCCGGCATTTATGCTATTTGGCGAGAGTGACACGACGCCCGGTGCCAAAACTGGGTTTGGCACCGGCGTCGGAGCGGGCGGGATTGGAGCCGGTGTTGGCGTTGGAATGGGCTTCGGCGTTGGGTTAGTCGTTAATGGGGGCGCCGTCGAAGTAACACCGCTTTTAACAACTTTAAAGGTCACCGCAGCGGAAGCACCACCACCGGGCGCGGGGTTACTCACAGCAATCGACGCGGTACCTTCTGTTGCGATGCTTGTCCCGGGTACGATTGCGGTAATGGTGTGGGAATCAACAATTTGCACGGTGAGTGGGGCACCATTCCAAATTACTGCGGACTCGGTAATAAAATTATTACCATTCACCGTAAGGGTAACTGTTGCGTCACCTGCTCGCGCACTACTGGGTGTAATGACGGTGATGACGGGAGTTGGGTTGTCTTGCGCAAGCGGCGCTGTGTTGGAAGTTGAATTGGCATTTGAAAAATTGCAAGCGCTCAGCATGGCGCTCATTACTATTGTTCCAATGACTGACAGAGTCCGCAGATTTGCTTGCATATTGTTAAACCAGAATCGAAATGAAGGTGTCAATAACGTAGGAATTGCCTGGATTTCTCGGTAATGCCTACGCGTTGAATAATTTGGTTAAGGCACAATACCTGAGCAACATGCATCTATGTAATGTCGCTACCACGCGACTAGTTACATAAGACGGAGCGGCGAAATAAGGTAAATTAATGCAAGTTCGAATATTGAAATTGACGTGAATCGCCAGTCCCGCAAGTAATGCGGATGACGCGCACAGCAATGAATAGCCTAGTATCAGAGCGCGCGGCCTTGCAATGCGTCACCAGCGACAACACAATATCGGTTGAACCGATGTCGGGTCCAACTAGCCAAAGGACATTGGCCGTTTGCGCTTCACGCAACGGCGACCATCCTATAAAAATAGGCGCTTTGAAGGCGTCAAGACGCCTAGTTTTGGGTATCAAGTGCAGACGTTCAAGGTTCGCTGTACCTAAGCGGCGGTAGATTCCTGGCCAGACAAGCGAATGATCTTGATTCACCGGGTCTTCAATTTCTAAGATATTTCCCCAACTAGGACCCGCTAAGTAGCGGGCTATGCCCCAAAAAGTCAGATGGTCGGGTATATAAATGATCTCACCTTGTTGGACATTATTCCTAAGGTAAGTCGCGGCTTCTCGATACTGAGTCTTCCACGGCACAATAGCCTGTAAATAAGCCATCCACCCAATTCCTAGTAATGCCGCAACCCCTAAGGTCATAGAGGCACGATGAGGTGTTTTTGCCCGATCGCACAGCAGGCCAAGACAGATAGCCACAAACGGGGCGCAAAACGCGAACGATCGAAATAGCCATATTGGTTTCCATGAAACGCATATTAGCGCTGTAATAATGAACGGCCAGAGTATGAAGCACAGTATTGTTCGGCGCAGCGACTCCACGCGGTACAAAGTCACCGCTAAAAGCAGCGCGACAATCGCTGCAATTAATGACTGTAACCAACCAGCAATAGCAGATCCGTATCCGAGGATCCATCCGCTGATCGTGTAAACCAATTCGCTGTAAGAAAAATGTGCAAGGTGCGATACGTGTCGCGTGCTCGCGTTGATCATCCATGGCAGCAAGAAAACGCTCACCGGCAGAGCAAGACCTAACCATTTCGGCAGCACCGCCCAGAATTCGCGTCGGTGTTCTATTGGAAACGTATAGAGCAGCCCCGCAGAAACCGCGATGACGCCATAACTATGTAAAGTACCGATAATGATCAATAGCAACGCTAGTGCCAGGCCGGTCTTGAAGCCATAATCACGGCGAAACCGATCGGCGGCCATCCAACTAAGAACTATCAGTGCGCTGAACATAGTGTACATTCGAAGTTCGTTCGCAAAGTAGATCTCGCTACCCAGCACCGCACATAAAGCCAACGCTATCAAGCCCGCGGAAGTGTTGGCACGGCGGTTGACCGAAATAAAGACCAGCACTAGCGTTAACATTCCCCACATCACAGAGTTCAACATTAGCCAATTGTCGCTGTGGCCAAAAATGCTCCAGAGGTTTAGCTGTAAGTAGTACGTCGGCGGGTGAACGTCATAGCGCAAACAAGCAACGATAGTTTCGAACCAGGATAGACCGGTGTACGAAGCACTGAATATCTCGTCCTTGAATAAACCCTGACGACCGATTGCAACCAGACGTAGGCACAGTCCGGCGCTCATCAGAACGACGAGTGCCGTAGTTACGCGCAATCGGCTGCAGGCCTTAAGCGGCATTCCGATCGGTTATAATAAAATCACCTTAATCTTTACTAGCGTCGTCTTAGTTTTTTTACTGCAGCATCAACTTACGTTCTTTGAGCGAAGGGGGAGACCACTGGTAAACCCAAGTTTCGCTTAAGGCCCTGCCATCAATTCTTAAAAAAAGCCGCATATCAATTGGTTCAACGCTATCTTCGGGCCTAATATCAAAGAGCGCTCGATAGCCGCCGAATTCCTCCACTAAGTGCGCGGTCACATGTTCCATTTGACCGCGTGAAGCAGTAATTACAGCCTCAACATGCGCATCCTTGGGCAGTCCGGCAAGTTCGCCTCCTGCAAAATCTACAGCAAAGTGCCACGAGTAGTAGGTACGCTTGACACCGATAGTGCCGCCCAAGCCGGTGCGCGTTGCAATGGTCTGTGCGAGTGCTGTTGTGAACGGTAGGTGCGTGCCCCAATGCAATCGATAATTGAACAGCAGTTCCTGGCCAGGTTTCGGCTTGTCTATCGGATTCCAGAACACCACGATATTATCATTAGTCTCATCGACGGTCGGAATCTCCACTAACTGTACTGCACCCTTGCCCCATCCACCATGCGGCCCTGGTTTTGGCTCGACTATCAGATTTGGGCGCTTATCGTAGTAAACGCCATCGTCCTGATAGTGATCAAAATTCCGATCCCGTTGCAACAAGCCAAAGGCACGCGGGTTGTCATCGAAATAAGAGTTGAGCCTAAGCTGAGCCGGGTTCACTAACGGCCGCCAAATCCATTCACCCCCTCCAGTCCATAACGATAGGCCGTCCGAGTCGTGAATCTCGGGTCGCCAATCGGTCGCGCCGCGACGATCATTTTTGCCATAAAAAAACATACTCGTAAGCGGCGCTATCCCCAACCGCTCAATCGACTTGCGTGGATATAGCGCTTGTTCAACGTCCATCACTAAAGTACCGCCCGGCGCAATTTGCATCCGCATAGCTCCCGCGACGCTAGGTGAATTTAGTAGCGCATAGAGCGTCAGGGTGCCGGAATCTTTACTCGGCCGCTCAAACCAAAATTCTGTAAAGCGTGGAAATTCTTCGTTACGCGGGAATGCAGTGTCGACTGCCAAGGCGCGCGCCGAGAGCCCGTACTGACGAGTATCACTGCCCACTGCACGAAAATAGCTCGCGCCAAGAAATGCCGCCACATCGGCTTTCCAATTGGTCACGAATTGCACGCGAAATCCAGCGAATCCCGCTCGGCCGCGTAGGGCACTCGGGTCAATACCGGTGCTCTTGAAATCAAACATTGATGGGTCGTAGAGGATTTCTCGCGATTGGCCGTCGATCAATTCATGCAAACGCACTGAATCGGCAAAGCCACGACCTACCGGGAAAAATTGTAAACGAAACGCAAGACCGTCGTGTGCCCAAAGCGCATGATCAGCACGAAATCGCATCGACTGATATTGATCATACGTCAGTGCGGCTAGGCTTGCGGGGAGTGCAGTTAGTGGTGGCTGGTAAGCAGTACTCGCAAGCGTTCGCGCTTGGCCCTTGAGCCAAGCAAAATCAAAAGACGCCTTGGGCGCAGGTGGATTTGCCGCAGTTTGGGCCGCTAAACCGAATTTTCCAGCGATTAGTTCGCTGGCAGCAATACCGAGTGCAGTCGTCAATAGGGTGCGTCGTGTATTCATGTGTTTCGTCCCTTTAGATATGTATACGAGGGTGCAAGTCAGGCAAGCGCGCCAGTCGATTCAGTAGGTTTAAGTCCGCTGCGACTTCAATCTGTTCGGCGGGTTGTAGCCAGCCCAATGCTTCTTCCAAACTCCCGGCATCGGCTAATTTCTGTTCGGCCGTTAGCGTATACGGATTAGGTTTGCCGCGAAGATCCGCAGGTCGTGGCAAATTGCCGCGAGCATGAGCCTCGCGTGCGTGAGCTTCATGCGCTAAAAACTTAAGGCCCAAATCGGGCAGGCGTATCGCTGCCGCAATGAGTTCCTGACGTCGCTTGACTAAGGGCGGTAAGTTCACTTCGTCCGGCGTGCGCAGCAACCCCACGCGCCCTAGCGCACGTCCCAAGGATTCGCTGCCGCTAGCACGTGATAATGGGACGGCTAGAAATAGCCCTAGCAGGGCGGGTGCTAGCCACACTAGGAGCGGTGGCGACAAGAACCAAATGATAGTCGCCGTGACACAGCTTAGTAACATATGCCGGTAGTGGAAGCACCAAGCCTGGTACCAAGTGGTTTGACCTGAGTCGCGGCGTTGCGCCTTCCAGCCGGAATCTCGACCGCGAATAATTTCCAATACATGTCGACTTTGAATCAACATTAAAACGGGCGCATAAAGAGCGGATAAGAATATTTCAAGCATGACACTCGCGGCGACCCCTATCACACCACCCGCACTTTTGCGTATGCGCTTGGATAAAAGGGCGCGCACCAGGCCGATTAGCTTCGGGATCAATAGCACCACCATGCTGAACCAGAATAGCGACATCATTAATTCAACGTCGAAGCGTGGCCAGGTGGGGAATAACTGGAAATCGTGACTGAAGTATTCGGGTCTTATCAGGTGCGATTGCACGCTAAGGGCAAAGCCGAGGGTAAGCAACACTAACCAAAGAGTTGAGGATAAGTAGCTCATTATCCCTACACCGAGATGCAAACGACTGGAGAATCGCAGACCCGCCGCACCGATAATTTTGGAATGCTGAAGATTGCCTTGGGCCCAGCGTCGATCGCGAATCGCAACATCAATGAGCGAGGGCGGCGATTCTTCCCAGGTGCCACCACATTCGGTGGCCATGCAGACCTTCCAGCCGCCACGGCGTATGAGCGCCGCTTCCACGAAGTCATGCGATAAGATAAAGCCACCAAAGGGCTTGCGGCCGGGAAGCTCCGGTAAACCGCAGCACTCGGCAAAGGCTGCCACCCTAATGATGGCATTGTGGCCCCAATAGTTTCCCTCGTTGCCGGACCATGCAGCAAGCCCTCGGGTGATGACGGGTCCATAGACGCAGGCGGCAAATTGCTGTAACCGTCCGAATAAGCTTCGCGCACCGATAAGCTGTGGTGCGGTCTGCAAAATTCCGAGGCTCTCATCTTTGCGCATTTCAGTGACCAGATATTGCAAAGTTTGCGCTTGGATAAGGCTATCGGCGTCAAGCACAATCATGTGTGCATAACGAGCGCCCCAAGTTTGCACAAAGTTCTCTAAATTGCCGGATTTTCGTGCGATATTTTGCCATCGACGTCGATACCAAACCGGCATGATGGGTGCAAGTGTGGCGCGTAATTGATTGACTGCTAGGGTCTCGCATATCCAAGCATTGGCATCCGTAGAGTCAGACAGCACCACAATTTCAAAGTCGCTTTGCGCGCCAATTGCCGCCAAGCCTTCAGCCATCGCTTGTAAGCCTGCGGTGGTACGTATCGGACTCTCGTTATAAATCGGCATGACCAGCGCGGTTAAAAGGCGAGGGCCGCTAGGGGGAAGTGTTGCAACGCCAGGTTTGCACGGGTCGCGCCGCTTTGAGGCGCCGGCGAGTACTGAGCCTGCGGCGAAAGCAATCCAGCTAAGCGAGATTACAAAGAAGAAAATCATAAGTCCCTGCAGCAAGGTCATGCTCGCAAAGCGCACGACTTGTAGCATTTGATAAAAACCGTAGCTGGTAATGCCGAGGAATACGGTAATCAAAATAAAACGTGCGAATCTAACTGCAGCGCTCGCGGCTATGCGGCGCGCGGTTGGCATCTCGCGTAAATTTTGTGCCAACATTTCACGCGGTGACTCGGGTGGCATGGCACCCGCCGCTGGCGCGCTTAAGAAGCTGTCCATCGGTACAGCCAGGTTTCGGTAATGGGTTGATCGACTCTCATGACTCGCAATCGTAGTTCAATTAATTCGGTACCTTTGGGGTCCACTTCGAAGCTGACGCGGAGGCCGTTTATGGCATGGTTAGGGGTGAGGGTGGCATTCGATATTTTCCCCGTGGATGCGCTAAGGTCAACCCGAAGTCCTTCGGCCTTATCGCCGGTACCGGCAAAGTCGACTAGGAACACTCGTCGTTTGCCGTCGATACTTGCACCCGAGCGGGTTGCCACTGTTTTTCCGAGCTCTTTGGGTAATCCGGGCTCGTCGAGCCAATTGATACGATAAGCAAAATGGACCGCATGCCCTGGCGTAAGTGGGCGTGCCGGGCGCCAAAAAGCCGTAATATTATCGTTATTCTCTCTGCCAGAAGGGATTTCTACGAGTTCCACGTCACCCGCGCCCCAGTCGCTGCGCGGTTCTATCCAGGCACTAGGTCGTAGTTCATAAGCGGCCTCGAAATCTTGAAAATCGCTTTGCTGCCGCGACCTTTGTACTAGGCCGAAGCCTAAGGGTGCATGGGTCGTGAAGGTTGAGATCTGTAATTTAATGGGATTGGCGAGCTGGCGCCAAATGTGTTCACCGGTTGAGGTGGTAATTTGCAAACCATCGGAATCGTGCACCTCAGGGCGGTAATCATCGAGTAATCCGCGATTGGTTTCGTCGAATAAGAACATGGAGGTCAGTGGTGCAATTCCAACCAAGCGCATTTCGGTGCGAGGAAACACTGACATGTCCACGTCCATGGTAGTAATGGTGCCTGGATGAACGGTAAATCGATAGGCGCCAGTAGCGGATTCGCTTTCAAGTAGGGCATAAATAATTACGCTTGCCGCATTCAAAGTCGGTCGTTCGATCCAAAAATGCGTAAATGCCGGAAATTCTTCGCCAGCGGGCTCTGCGGTATTGATTGCAAGGCCACGCGCCGAGAGGCCGTATAAAAGGTGTTGGGCGACGCCGCGAAAATAGCTGGCTCCCTGGAAGACTAAAAATTCGTCCCAAATTTTTCGCGAATTTATGTGGTTACGAAGGCGGAAGCCCGATAGAGGGATTGAAGTTTTTCCGAGTTGAGTGGGTAGAGAGGTGCCCATTTGAAACATGTCCGGGGTCGCAGTTAGGTCTTGCGCGATACCCTTCTCAATCTTTGAGACCGTGACTTTGGTGAGTTGATTCTGTCGCGAACGCAGCAACTCCAGTCGGAAGGGCAGATTTTCGGCCCGCCAAATAGCGGCATCGGGATTAAAATGCATGCTGCGATATTGTTCGGGACTGGGTTTGTCAAGCGCCGCCGGGACATTGTTTCGCTGTGGGGTATAGGGCGTGGCCGCTCGACGCTTGGCGTCTAGGATCAGCGAGTCATAGGAAAAGGCGTAACCGGCCGGTTCTTTGTCAGCCGCCGGAGTGTTCCCGCTGAAGGTCGCTGCCACCAATAGTAGGGTCCACCCACAATGGGTTGCTGAAATGCGCGTGGCAAGGTTAGTTAAAGGCATGGTTCGTATGCTATCTGATGTCATAATCGGATTATGCTTGAACTTGGCCTCAAATCGCTGCTCGCTTATTTTTTGGGGACAATCTTAGGCAGTTTGGTGCTCGGGAAGTTTAAGGGCGTGGATATCCGAAACTCCGGTAGCGGCAACGCGGGTGCCACGAATGCTTTGCGAACTCAGGGTAAATTTTTCGCTATTGGCGTACTAATCATTGATATTGGTAAAGGGCTATTGGCGACGTCTTGGGTGCCGACCTTGGTATTTCCGGGCATTACGCAAGATCCAGAGATAAGCCGGTATGGTTTGGTTCTAGCGTGCGGTGTCGCGGTAATATTGGGCCACGTCTATCCGGTATGGTTTGCATTTCGCGGCGGCAAAGGGGTGGCGACCATACTGGGTGCGATTGCGGGTATTGATGCGCGCTTGATATTGCCTTTAGGGGTGAGTTGGTTTGTGGTGCTGCTGGTGACGGGATATGTCGGTCTTGCGTCTATGTTGGCCGGCGTTGCGCTCGTGGTCAGCGTGTATTTTCTTAACCCCGGCAACACACCGCTATTACTCTTTTGTGCGCTGGTTACGCTCTTTGTGGTGTACACCCATCGCAGTAACATTGTGCGCATGTGCTCGGGAAATGAGCATCGTGTGCGCCGCCTATGGTTGTTTCGACCGCGAAAGGTATAGGCCATCCACCCCTGTTAATGTTGTTGGCCGATGGCCAATTGCGTTCAGGTGAATGGTTGGCTGAACAAATGGGTGTAAGCCCTGTCGACGTACACCAGCAAGTGCAGCGGCTTAGCGCTTATGGTCTTGAGTTAGCGTTGCAGGGTCAAGGCTATCAATTGGTTCGGTCGGTTGAATTACTCGATGTTGGGGATATTTTAGCGGCGTTTGGCGCGCAAGCTCTGGCACGAATGCCGCAAATTGAGATTTTATTTGAGGTGGGGTCAACCAATAGTCGATTGCTCTCGAGTGAACCGCCGCCGCGCGGTTGTATGAAGGTTTGTTTGACTGAATTGCAAACGGCAGGGCGTGGCCGTCGCGGTCGGCCTTGGCTCGCTCCCTTTGGAGGCAGTATTGCCCTCTCGGTCGGTTGGAATTTCGGCAATTCTGCGCGAGCCTTACCCTGCTTGAGTTTAAGTATTGGCGTGGCCATCGCGCGAGCTTTAAGGCGAGTCGGAGGGCGTGGCATTGCCTTGAAGTGGCCGAATGATATTTGGTTTGCTGACCGTAAAATAGGCGGAGTGCTTATTGAGCTTAAGACTGAGGCGAGTGGTCCTGTTTATGTGGTCATTGGCGTGGGAATTAATTTATGGTTGGATGAGGCGATGCGTCAAGCCATTGAGGCTTCTGGCGTACGTGTGGCTACAGTGTCAGATGCGTGCGGTATGCCGCCGTCGCGCAATTACTTGGTGGGAATATTGTTGGATGAAATTTTGGGTGTATTGGAACAATTTGAGCGAGCGGGTTTCGCGCCCTTACGGCTGGATTGGGAGGCCCTGGATGCGTTGCGGGGTCGGACTGCACAGGTGCTAGTAGGGGAGCGTATTATCGAGGGCACGGCGAGCGGCATCGATGATGAAGGGGCTTTGATGCTGCAAATCGACGGTCATTGCCAAAAATTCCTCTCGGGTGAAGTTAGTTTGCGATTGCCTTAAGGAGATCCATTGACTCTGCTAAAAACGCTGGTTTTCGGTCTACTGCTCGCTAATACGGGGTACTTTCTTTGGCTGCAGGGTGTCGGTAAGGCAACGCTGCCAGTGGTTCAGGTTGCACCCAGTTTACAGCTTGCCTCTGAGGCTCATGTTAGTGTGCCCGCCGTGGTTGCCTTGGCAGCGGTCCCGGCTAAAGACGAGAGCGATGTAGCGGTCCCGGCTCGCTGTGTCAGCATTGGGCCGTTTCAGGATGTTTCGGAAGCGGCGCACGCCGCGAGTAGCTTGCGAGCGAGTTTGTATGATCCTAGGCAACGCGTGGCGGAGGGTGAAGTTTGGGCCGGCGTATGGGTATATTTACCGGTGCCAGCGAGTAGGCTTGCGAGTGATCAAATGCTTGCTAAACTGAAAGAAAACGGTATCGATGATGCGCTTACCATGCCGGGACCTGGCGATTCTTCTGTGATCTCGCTGGGCTTGTTTAGTGAACCTAAGCGTGCGCAGGCAAGGGTGGCGCAGGCGCAAGGACTTGGCTACCAGCCGACGATAGTCGATCGAAAGCGGACTGGTGATGTGTATTGGATTGATCTGAACTTGAAATCCACTGACAGTCTGGCAAATTTAGCTCAGTTACAAGGAAAAAAAGGTCGCATCGTACGTTCAGAAATGAAGGCGTGCCCAGCGGTGGCCGCGAATTAACTATGATGGATACGCGCATTTTAAGTAAGTGGGGTTGGTGGTTTTTGTCGGCGTTCGGCGCGTTGATTGGCTACGGATTTTTAGTGGGATTTTTGTGGTTAGTGGTGGCGCAGATATCCGATTGGTTGCGGGTGGGAGAATGGATTCATTTGGGCGTTGCAGACGGGCTGCATGCGGAGCTGCTGCGTTGTTGTCTGCGCACGGGTGATGCCGGGCATTTGGCAGCCTTAGTGCAATGGTTGGAAACTCCGATTAACTGGCTGGGTATGCATAAACTTTTAGAAGTTCTACCCGCATCGCTGGCGATGTTTATTGTGAGTGTCGCCGGAAATTGCCTGTTCATTTATTGCAAGGACCGTATTGCAGAGCGCGAACTTTAGGTGGGCAGGATTTTATTTGCGAGCCTGATTGGCACGGCGATCGAATTTTTTGATTTTTATATCTACGCTACTGCTGCAGTTTTAGTATTTCCAACGCTTTTTTTCCCGAAGCAAGATCCCGCCATCGGCGTGCTGCAATCATTGGCTACTTTTGCGCTGGCTTTTTTTGCGCGTCCCCTGGGTTCCGCTATTTTCGGTCATTTTGGTGATCGAATCGGTCGTAAAGCGACGCTGGTGACGGCGCTGCTAACGATGGGCGTATCGACCGTACTCATCGGTGCGTTACCGACCTATGCCACGCTCGGGGTGTTCGCGGCGGTGCTATTGGCCTTGTGCAGGGTGGGGCAAGGGTTGGGGTTGGGAGGTGAATGGGGTGGCGCGGTGTTGCTGGCGACTGAAAATGCTCCTGCTGGAAAAAAAGCCTGGTATGGATGTTTTCCTCAATTGGGCGCACCCCTTGGTTTCTGGTGCTCGACTTCGGTGTTTTTGTTGCTCAGCCAGCACTTAAACAATATTCAGTTTATGCGGTGGGGGTGGCGGGTGCCATTTTTGGCAAGCGCAGTATTGGTAGGCGTGGGTCTTTATGTTCGGCTACAGTTGGTCGAAACGCCCGATTTCAGGCGCGCTGTTCTGCTCGGTGAGCGCGTGCGGATGCCGGTACTTACAGTATTTTCACAATATTGGCGTGAATTAGTGCTGGGAACTTTGGCGGCGACCACCACCTTTGTCTTATTTTATCTGATGACCGTTTTTGCCTTGAGTTGGGGCACGAGTCGACTAGGGTTTCAACGAGAACAGTTCTTAATATTGCAAATGTTTGGGGTGCTGTTTTTCGCACTAACTATTCCTATCTCTGCGCTGCTCGCCGACATTTACGGCGGACGCGCCATGCTTATCGTTGCGACGCTTGCAATTGTCGCATTTGGTTTCTCGTTTGCACCCCTGTTGGGGGCTGGTACTCGTACTGCGGCTGCAGTGTTTTTAAGCACTGGCCTTGCCTGTATGGGCCTGACTTATGGGCCCTTGGGTAGCGTATTGGCGGCACTCTTTCCAACCGCGGTGCGCTACACCGGCACCTCGCTTAGCTTTAATTTTGCAGGAATTACCGGCGCGTCGCTCGCTCCCTATATTGCCACGCATTTAGCGTCGCGGTTCGGATTGAGCTACGTGGGATACTATTTGTCGGTGGCCGGATTGATAAGTTTGCTGGCATTGCTGGGGCTTAAAACTCGATCGAGTTGAGCATGGAATATATATTCTTCGTCGCGATGGTCGCCGACCATAAAGAAATGATCCGCCAGTTTTAAAAACCCATAACGTTGATAGAAGCGCTGGGCACGCGGGTTGACGCTATAGACACTCAGCAATACATCCAGGTACCCGTGCGAGCGTAACCAGTCCATACCCCAATCCATTAATAAGGGCGCTATTCCCTGCCCATGACATGATTTACGCATATAAAGTTGTTTGAGTTCGCCGGTCGCCCGCTCGGGGGCCGCAAATGGCAAGCTATTGGCTCCCACCTTAATGAAGCCCACAAAGATACTGTCTTGCACGGCTACTTGGATCGCATAGTTAGGGTCCTTAAGCTGGGCCGCCTGAACACCAGGACCAAAACTAGTATTTAAGAATTTAGATAAATTGTCCGATGAGTATATGTGCCCAAAAGTCTCGACAAAGGTCTCACGACCTAGGGCCGCGAGGGTTTCAGCTTCATCGAGGCGTGGCGTGCGCAGTACAATATTATTCATGTACCTAATCATAGGGCATTAAACTATGTGGCGAATAGTCGTGTTGCGGAGTTTTCAGGAGACTTGCTGTGATATCAAGACGTACTTTTATGGCTGCTGTGAGTGCGGTCGGCGTGGAGGCCGGGGGCGTTCAGTCACCTGAGACGCCACTTTTCGGTGCACTGAAAGCCGAGGTAGCGGCCGCCAAACCGATTTCGGTTGCAGAAAGACAAGCTCGAATTATAAAGTTACAACGCCTGATGATCGACGTTAAGGTGGGTGCGCTTTTAGTCGAATCCGGTTCGACGCTCGATTATTTCACGGGTATTCGCTGGCATCGATCCGAACGTACCAGCGCCGCCATCATTCCAGCGCGGGGTGCGACGGTGGTGATCACGCCTGCTTTCGAAGAGCCCTCAGTGCGTGAAACGCTACAAATAGGCGCTGAGGTGCGCGCTTGGAACGAAGCGGACAGCCCGTTTGAATGCTTGCTGCAGGCGCTACGCGATCGGGGTGTGCCAGCGGGATCGGTTGCGGTTGAATCCACTACGCGGTTCTTCATTGTAGAGGGAATTCGCCGGCTCTCGGGTCGCTACCAGTTTATTGCTGCGGATTCGCTGGTGGGAGAATGTCGCCTTATAAAGTCGCCCGCGGAACTAGCGCTGATGCAACTCGCCAATAATGTGACTATGGCAGCGATGACCCAGGTGCATGCGCGGGTGTCGCTAGGCATGAATTCTGCCGAGATTGCGGCTTTGATGGATGAGAGGACGGCGGCGTTGGGCGGCGTATCGGAGTTCTCGCTGGTGCTGTTAAATGAGGCTTCCGCTTATCCGCATGGTTCTCGCCAGCCGCAAACTGTTCGCGAAGGGTCTATTGTCTTGATGGATTGTGGTTGTACGGTGCAGGGTTACCAATCGGATATATCCCGTACCTGGGTTCATGGTGCGGCTAGTGCGCGGCAAAGGAAAGTTTGGGAAACCGTCAAGCGCGGACAAGAACTTGCGCTGGAAACAGCCAAGATCGGTATGCCGGCTGGCCATCTCGACGATGTGGTTCGCGCCTACTATGAGCGCGAAGGCTGGGGACCCCATTACCGACTGCCTGGGCTACCGCATCGCACCGGACATGGAATTGGCATGGATGGACACGAGCCTGCCTATCTGGTGCACGGGGATACCACAGCGCTACAGGTAGGGATGTGTTTTTCCGATGAGCCTGGACTGTATATTCCGGGACAATTTGGAGTTCGTTTGGAAGATTGCTGGTATATGAGCGCGGCGGGTCCTGTCACTTTCACGGCGCTTGCGGAATCGATTGATACGCCAATGGATGTTAAAATAGTGGTTGAATCAAAGAAGGGAGCCGTTGCGTGAATCGAACCTACTCAATGTTATTAATGGCCGGGTTGTGCTGCGTTTCTGAATTGCTATTATCGGCACCGATTTTTGCAGCCACCCTAACTCTGGATGAATTGGTGGCCAAGAATATTGAAGCGCGCGGGGGTCTTGCTGCCGTGCATGCAATGCAATCGCTCAAAATTCAAGGCAAGTTATTGGTTAATGAGGGCCAGTTTGAACTTGCATTCGTGCAAATCGTGAGCCGACCCACATCGGTGCGGACAGAGGCGACGATCCAGGGATTGACTCAAGTGCAGGCTTACGACGGATCTGCGGGTTGGCAGATCAACCCTTTTCAGGGACGCAAGGATCCGGAGCGATTGTCGGCAGACGATGTCAAGAGTCTTGCGGAGACAGCGGCTGATTTTGATGGCGCATTGGTAGATTGGGGCCTGAAGGGCAATAAGCTTCAGTATTTAGGTACTGAAGATATTGAAGGCACGCAGGCGCATAAAATCAAAATGACGCGGCCGAGCGGGGATACGGAGTATGTGTATCTTGATCCCGACCATTTTCTGGAAATTCGCACGTTGAGTCAGCGCACCGAACATGGCGTTCAAGTGGAGACTGAGACCGATTTAAGCGACTATGAAAAGATTGAAGGGGTGCTAGTGCCTTTTTCTATTGTGACGGGTGAGAAAGGCTCTTCTGATCGGCAGAAACTGATTGTGAGTCATGCCGAAATCAACGCGAAGGCCGATCCAGCGTTGTTCGTATTTCCAGCGTTGAAGCCCAAAAGCGGCACTTGAATAAAAACGGCATTTGAACTTTAGGATGCACAAAATGTTTCATACTCGATCTCTAATTGCTGTAGCCGTTGGAGTGTTTACGGCGTATCACGGAATCGCGGGAGATTTGCCGGCTTTTTCGTCGGCCACAATTTCAGGGTTAGGCGCGCGCAATATTGGATCGGCAACCATGAGCGGGCGCATTTCGGCCATCGGAGGTTTTAAAGATCCTTCCGGACGAACTATTCTTTATGTTGGAGCGGCAAGCGGCGGGGTATGGAAGAGCTCGGATGGGGGCACTCGCTACAAACCCTTGTTCGACCAAGAGTCGGTGCAATCCATTGGATCAGTCGCGCTGGATCCGTCGAATCCGTTAAATGTTTGGGTGGGGACCGGCGAAGCGTGGACGCGTAATAGCGTATCCATTGGTGGTGGCATCTATAAATCTAGTGATGGGGGTGACACCTGGCGTAATGTCGGTCTGCCCAATTCTGAGCGTATCGCTAAAGTATTGGTGAGTCCAAAAGACCCTAATACGGTGTATGCGTGCGTTGCGGGTAAGCTTTGGAGTGATTCCGCAGAGCGTGGCTTGTATAAAACGGTCGATGGTGGCACTCACTGGAAAATGATTCTCAAGGGAGCCAATCTGTCTACCGGCTGCTCAAGTGTGGCCTTGGATACCACTAATTCTGAGGTGATTTTCGCAAGCCTGTGGGACTTTCGTCGCAAGGGGTGGACCTTTCGTTCCGGTGGAGAGTCTGCCAAGACGGTTTCCGGCAGTGGCTTATTCCGTTCAAGCGATGCTGGCGATACCTGGGCTGAAATTACCGAATCCAATAACTCCGGATTCGCACATAAGCCGTTCGGTCGTATTGCAGTGGCAGTGGCACCGAGTAAATCGAATCGTATTTACGCCTATGTTGAGTCTGCCGATAGTGCGATGTATGTATCGGACGATGCGGGTAAGACCTGGCAACAGCGCGACAAGAGTCAATGGATGGTATGGCGTTCGTTCTACTTCGCCAATTTAATTGTCGACCCGAAGAATGCGGACCGAGTCTTTAAGACCGATGGCGCGTTAATTGTCAGCGATGATGCCGGTAAGAGTTTTAGTGCAGTGGGTGGTTTTGCCGGCATGCATGGCGATGTGCATGATTTATGGATTGATCCCTCTAATCCTCAGAGCATTGTCGCGGGCGATGATGGGGGTATTTGGTATTCCTATAATGGTGGCACCAAGTGGTGGAAGGGCGGTAATCTTCCGCTGTCTCAGTTTTATCATGTCAGTGTGGACAATGCTGACCCGTATCGCGTGTATGGTGGTTTGCAAGATAACGGTTCGTGGATTGGTGCGACGAGTCATCCGGGCGGCATCACCAATGCTCAATGGCAAACGGTTTATGGCGGAGACGGCTTCTGGGTGTTTCAGGATCCCTCGGATCCTAATTACGTGTATGCCGAGGCGCAGGGTGGATTCATCGGTCGAGTTAATCGTTGGAATTATGAGACGCGCGATATTCACCCGTTACTGAATGCTGAAGATCTGCCCAAGTATAAGAAACTACGCTTTAACTGGAATACGCCGATTGCCCTTTCGCCAAATGACAGCGGCACGATCTACTTGGGCAGCCAGTTTCTATTTCGCTCCAAGGACCACGGGCAGAGTTGGGCGCGAATTTCCCCGGATTTAACCACCAACGATCCTGCCCATCAAAAGCAGGAACAGTCCGGTGGCGTCACGGTGGACAACTCTGCGGCTGAAATGTACGAAACGATATTCTCGATTAGTGAATCGCCCAAAAATTCCCGCGTTATCTGGGCGGGAACCGATGATGGGCGTTTGCAAGTGACCCAAGATGCAGGGGAGCATTGGCAGGATGTGATTGCGAATGTTCCGGAGCTCCCCAAAGGAGCGTGGGTTAACTGGGTGCAAGCGAGTAATTTTGACGCGGGCACTGCCTATGCCGCCTTCGATTTGCACACTTTTGGTGATATGGCGGCCTACGTTTATCGCACGCGAGATTTTGGCAAGACGTGGACACCTTTGGTTAACTCCAAAGATTTAAAAACTGTGCGCGGCTATGCGCATGTCATCAAAGAGGACTTAAAGAGTCCTGGTCTTTTATTTCTGGGTACTGAATTTGGATTGTATGTGTCAATTGACGCGGGAGAGCGTTGGGCGCAATTCAAAGGCGGACATATTCCCAATGTGGCGGTTCGCGATATCGCCATCCAGCCGCGCGAAAATGATTTAGTGCTTGCCACGCACGGTCGCGGCATTTGGATTATCGACGATATTACGCCACTGCGTGCTTTGTCAACGGAGGTGTTAGCGGCGGAATTTACTATGATTCCCTCAAGGCCCGCGATTCAGCGGCTGCGCCCGAGTGGTGGCGAGGTCACGGGTGCCGCAGTGTTTATCGGTGATAATTCGCCGGATGGTACCGCGATTGTGTATTACCAGCGCGCGCGGCATCTGTACGGAAAACTCAAGCTTGAGATTCTGGACTCCTCGGGTAAAGTGGTTGCTGATCTTCCGGCGGACAAACGGCCTGGTTTGAATCGCGTTATTTGGAATATGCTGGAAAAACCGCCGCGCGTGCCGCCAGCCGCACAGTTAGCAGGGGCGGGGACCCAGGGGACTCGCGTCTTACCCGGAAATTATAGGGTACGCATGACCAATAACGGAAAAGTGTATGAGTCGCCCTTGGTTGTGGCAATTGATCCGGCGGCTACTTTTACGCAAGCTGATCGAGAGACTCAACATGCTGCTGCAGCGCGTGTAAAGAAATTATTTTCGAGTGAAAGTCGGTTGATGGAGCGGATTATTGGATTGCGCAATCAACTGGGGACGGTTGTTACAGGGTTGCCGAAGAAATCTTCTATGTCAGATCATGTGACTCTGCTCGATACGCAGGTCGATGCGGTTCGCAAAGAGATTGTCGCGACCACTGAGGGTGGTGCAATCACCGGTGAGGAGCGGCTGCGAGAGCATACCGATCAGTTGTACGGTGCATTGCTGACCTTTGAAGGCAAACCCACTGACTACCAGCAAGCGAATGTGCTGGCGTTGGAGGCTGAATATTCGCGCATTCAGGATAAATTTGAGGTTTTAACAGCGAAAAATTTGCCAGCGCTTAATAAGGAGTTGGTGGGTGCGGGCCGTGCTGCGCTGGAAGTTCCCAAGAGGGACACGGATCAGGACGATGACGCGGATGTGGCATCGGCTAACCCGCATGCAGGCGCGATGGATGCGGATATGTTGATGCAGAGCCGTTTGCCGGCTGACTTTCGTCCATTTAGGTAATTGCGGGTATTGTTGATTGCTGCGAATTTTAAATCGTACCGGCTTGCTGGGTCTGATTTGTAAATCTGCGGTAGCGTTCGGAAGCTCTGAGCTCGGAGACCCTGAGCTCGGAGACCCGTTGGTGGTGACAGCGACTCGGACTCCCGAGCCGATGTTGCAAATTCCGGCGGAAGTCTCGCTAGTGGAAGGTTGGGAGTTGCGTGCGCGTGATGCCTTGGATCTGGCGTCGGCGTTGAGTCTAGTGCCTGGAGTCGATGCGCCCGCAGGGGGTGATGCCGGACCTTCGAGTGCGGTGCCTTCCTTGTGGGGATTGCATGAGTTTGATGCATTTCTATTGGTGGTCGATGGCGTGCCGTGGGGGGGGGCTTTTAACCCTGGCATATCGACGCTCGATTTTAATCATCTACAGCGTATTGAGGTGCTGAAGGGTTCGGCACCGGTGATGTACGGTGCGACTTCGTTGGTCGGCGTGATCCAGGCGCTGCATTTCCCCGCGGGCCAGGCAGCCGATGAGGCCAGTTTGGCCTATGGTAGCTACGGATCGTGGCGGGGGTCGCTGTCTGCGGCACTTCCCTCAAACAATGACTATAGACAGTCGATTGCGCTCGATGCGCAAAGGCGCAATTATTCAGATGCGCGTGAAGTGGTCGATAATCAAAATCTATTATATCGCGGTGAGTTAAATTTTGGAGTCGGAAAGCTTCGTATCGATGCGGGAGTTCACTTAGTACGCGACGTGCCTCCCAGTCCCGTCGGGCGTGACGGCTTGGCACTCACGAGCCTTGAGACGGTGGATGCCAACTTCAATCCGGCAGACTCGCGGATTGACGAGGATAAATATCAATTGGTGGTGGGGTTCTCGCGACCGGTAGCATGGGGAATTTGGGAAACACTCGCCTCGTATACCTATTCTCATGTCACCGATATTAGGGGCTTTTTGCATTCCGATCTTACGGGTAGTGCGGATACACAAAATCAGCACCGCAGTATTGACGACGGCTACTTTGATACTCATTTAGTGAGTAGTCCTGCGGTCGGTGTGACGCTAGTGGTCGGTGACGACTTGCTGTATGGCCTCGGACGACAAAAAACCCTTAACAGCAATGGGGCTTACACGGTGCCACTGGATGGTTCGGTGGTTCCGCCCTCCACCAGCGATTTGCCCGCCAACGAGGTGGTCACGTTGACTGATCGGCGCGTGTTTTCCGGCCAATACGCACAGCTGGATTGGAAACCACACTCTGACTGGGATGCGGTGGCGGGAATTCGATTCAACGAGGTCTCTGAAAACAAAGATTCCAGTGACCTTAATTTACCACCACCGCAGTTGCAAACGCTGAGCGCACATAAGAGTACGGTGCGTCTTACGCAGTCCCTCGGTGTCAGTTATCGCTTTTGGAAAGAAGATAAGAACGAGGCCGTGGTGTATGCGGATGTACGCAATGCGTTTAAGCCTGCAGCGAATGATTTCGGTCCAGATTTTAGGCCAAACTTGCTGCAAGCAGAACAATCACGTAGTTTTGAGATGGGTATAAAAGGCCACTTAGCGAATCGTTTGACGTATCAGTGGGAGGTCTTTGAGATGAATTTTAGTAACCTGGTGGTGGCAACGGATTCCGGTGCGCTCGCCAATGCCGGTGGTGAAAAATTAAAGGGGACGGAAGCGGAGATTCGCTTGCAGCTGACGCAGGATTTCGCTGCGGCCGCGAGTGGCTCGTATCACGATGCACGCTATACGGAGTATGCGGTTAGTGACGGTACATCTGTCACCGATGTTGCCGGACGTCAATTGCCATTGTCGTCGCATGTGCTGGTAACGATGGGGGTACTTTATGCTCCGGCGCAAGGCTTGAACGCGAATATAGTAGCGAAGTATGTGGGGCCGCGTTATTTGGACCCCCAGAACATCGCTGCGGTAGGTGGGTATGTCACGCTGGATGCGAATATTGGTTTTCGCACCGCTCGTAGCGAAGTTACTTTGGAGGGCACCAATCTTAGCAATCAACGGCCACCCGTGACTTCGAGCGAATTTGGAAGCTTATCGTTCTATCGACTCGTCGCGCGGAATCTATGGCTGCGGCTAAGCTATCACTGGCATTGAACGAGATTGAGCGTATTGGTGCGTTTGCGCAATCATTTAGTTTATCCTTAGCGCTACGCGCAAAGATTCGGCGTGCTTAGGTGAAATATGCTTATTCAGTCTAGTAACGTGTTGGTTCGTACGATGCTTGCGGCGCTCGTCTGTTCGCTATTCGCGTCCCGCGCCGGCGCGACCGGTGGGGCGGTGACGAGCGGCGGTGCGGCTGCCGTAACTGCTGACTTAAGTTGGCGCTTGGTGGGCCCGTTTCGTGGTGGCCGAACTCGGGCGGTGACGGGTATACCCGGCCAGCCCGAGAGCTTTTTGATCGGTGCGGTAAATGGGGGGGTTTGGAAGACCGACGATTACGGCCGTACTTGGGCACCGTTGTTCGATTCGCAACCGACGCAATCGGTTGGCGCTATTGCGGTGGCACCCTCCAACCCTAGTGTTATTTATGTGGGGTCGGGTGAAGGATTGCAGCGTCCTGATTTGTCGGTGGGCAACGGTATTTATCGATCAGCGGATTCAGGCCGCACCTGGACTCATCTTGCACTTGCTGATGCACAGCAAATTCCAGACCTTGCAGTTGATCCGCGCGATGCGAATCACCTGTACGCCGCCGTGCTGGGACATCCGTTTGGTCCCAGTGCCGAACGCGGTATTTATCGCTCTTTAGATGGCGGCGGTCATTGGACTCGTGTGCTTTACTTCGATGAGAACACGGGAGGTTCCAGCGTCAAAATTGATCCTTACGATCCGAATACTTTATTCGCGTCACTGTGGAACGTGCGTGCCGGTCCCTGGGAAGACAACAGTGTATATAACGGTACCTTAGGGGGTCTTTATAAGTCTACGGACGGCGGCGACCATTGGCATCCGTTGAAACGAGGGTTGCCAGAGAATCTCTCGCAGATTGAAATTGCGGTAGCCCCTAGCCAACGCAATCGACTGTATGCGACCACGGCGACGAGCGCGCCGGGGGATTATAGTTCGGCGGTGGGTCTTGGTGTGTACCGGTCGGAAGATGGCGGTGAAACTTGGGCGAAGATCACGACCGATCCAAGGCCCGCACTACGTATCGGGGGCGGTGATCTACCGGTTATTAAAGTCGATCCGAGTAATGCCGAGATTTTGTATAGCGCTAGTATTGTCACGATGAAGTCGGTTGATGGCGGTGTGCATTGGACTGCGCTGCGGGGAGCGCCCGGTGGCGATGACTATCAGAATTTGTGGATTAGTCCGGACAATCCCCGACATATTGCGCTCGTCGGCGATCAAGGTGCGGTCATTACCGTGAATGGGGGAGCGACCTGGAGTTCTTGGTTCAATCAACCGACTGCACAGCTCTATCATGTTGGTGTGACTAACTCCTATCCGTACCGGATTTGTTCCGGTCAACAGGAAAGCGGTTCGGTATGTATTGCCAGCCGCGGTAATGATGGCGATATTACGGAACGTGAGTGGCATCCGGTGGGCGTGATCGAGTACGGTTATGTGGTGCCCGATCCGCAAGATCCTGAGATCATTTATGGAGCAGGGCGCAATGTCGTGACTCGCACTCATCTGTCGACGGGCCAGGTGCAGGACATCACGCCAATACCCATAAAAGATAGCGAGACGCGTACCGATCGTACCGAGCCGCTGTTTTTCTCTCCGCAACACCCCACGCAGATGTACTACGCGGCCAACCGACTGTATAAGACCATCGACGCCGGTGCTACGTGGAAGACGATTAGCCCTGATCTTACCCGGCTCGACCCGGGTACACCCGCAAGTGTGGGCAGCATGCTTAATCCGAAGGCTGCGAAACAGCGCGGCGTGATCTATGCTGCGAGTCCGTCGATCATTGAGGAAGGACTCATCTGGTTAGGCACGGACGATGGGCTTATTTGGGTCACCCACAATGATGGTCAAGACTGGAAAAATGTGACGCCCCCGGAGTTGGGGCCCTGGAGTAAGGTCACACAAATAGAAGCCTCCCATTTCGATACGCTGGGTGCATTTGTGTCGGTGAGCCGACTTCGAGTCGATGATCTTAAGCCCTATGTATATCGCACGCGGGACGGCGGCAGGAGTTGGCAGCTCACGGTCAACGGCTTAAGCCTGGATGCGCCCGCTAATACCGTGCGCGAAGATCCTGTACGCCGTGGTTTGTTGTACGCAGGAACTGAGAAGGCAGTGTCCGTATCCTTCGACGACGGAGACCATTGGAGTTCCTTACAATTGAACTTGCCGCATACTTCAGTGCGCGATCTTGTGGTGCATGATCAGGATCTGATTGTGGCAACACATGGTCGCTCTTTCTGGATTTTGGATGATATCAGCCCATTGCGACAATACTCGGAGCGTTTTCTAAACGACGAGGCGGTATTACTAAAACCGGCGCAGGCGGTACGAGTTAAGCGTAGCACCGGATCCGATACTCCCGTTCCTCCCGATGAACCTTATGGACGCAATCCGCCGGACGGTGCTGTGCTGGACTATTTTTTAAGCAAAGATGTTAAGGGTAGGCTGGCAATTGAAATATTCGATTCAAGTGGCGCGTTAGTGAGGCGGATGGCTAGCGATGATCCTATGGTTTTGAGTGCGGAAGAATTGGATCGAGAGCTCATTCCAAAATATTGGATTCGCCTACAGCCACCGCCTTCGACTCGCGCGGGGTGGCATCGCTGGGTGTGGGATATGCACTTCGCCGCGCCACGCGTGGCGTTGCATGGATTTCCAATTTCGGCGGTGCCGGGCGATACGCCATTGGATTCAATAGGGCCTGCGGCGGTGCCGGGGGAGTATCGTGCAGTTTTAAGTTTAGGCGCTCATCATTGGGAACAGCCATTGCACGTGATTGCCGACCCGCGCATTAATCTGCACGCGCGTGAATTTGATGCACAACTCAAATTGGCGCAACGTCTTGCGAGCGCATTGGATGAAAGTACGAGCGCATTGCTTGCAGGGCGCTCATTGCGAGGGCAATTGAAGGAGATGTCTTTGCCCAGCACTGGAACTGCGACTAGTGAGATTAAATCCCTAGACCGGCAAATCGCGGTGCTCTTAGAGGCACAAGAAGCCAGTGCTAGTGCGGTGGCGTCCCCGGGTATGGAACACATAAATGCGGATTTGGGTACTCTTTATCGCCAGGTAACCTCGGCGGATGCGGCACCGACGGCGGCGCAAGCAACGGCTGCAGAGCGGGCAATCGAGAGTTGGCGGATTGAGCTTGCGCTGTGGGGGCATGTGCGTGGTGAGGTGGCGACTTTAAACAAGAGTTTAAGCGGGGTGCATAAAGCGTTACGCCTAGATCTTGCGCCGCCGCGCGATGCCGAGCAGGCAGATTTAGAGTGAGTAGACCGCTTGATCACGTAGCGATTGCAGCGGCGAAAGTTGGCGTGCTGTTGGTGAATTTGGGTACACCGGATGCGCCGAGCGCGAGTGCGGTGAGGCGTTATTTGGCTGAATTTCTTTCGGATCGACGCGTGGTCGAATTGCCGGCTATTGTGTGGCAACCGATTTTGCGCGGGATTGTGCTACTTACACGACCCGCCAAATCAGCCAAGCTGTATGCCAAGGTCTGGGATCACGCGCGAGGCGGATCACCGCTGGCGTTGTTTACCGCGGACCAGTCTCTCGCTTTGCAGGGTGTTTGGGGTGGCGGCGTCGTGGTCGATTATGCTATGCGCTATGGGAACCCTTCGATTCCGTTGGTAATTGATCGGTTGCGCACTCAAGGGGTTGAGCGTTTGTTAGTGGTGCCGTTGTACCCGCAATATAGTGCGGCGACCACTGCCACGGTAATGGATGCGGTTGCGGCGCATTTAGGCCATATGCGTTGGCAACCCGCTTTGCGGACACTGCCTCCCTACTATGATGATCCTGCCTATATTGATGCGCTGGTTAAGAGCGTGCGGACGCATTTGAGTGGCTTAGCATGGAAGCCTGAGATGATTTTAACGTCCTTTCATGGGATGCCACGAGTTACTTTGATCAAGGGGGACCCTTATCATTGTCATTGCGCGAAAACGGCGCGGCTATTGCGCGAGGCACTCGGGCTTGAGTTGGCGCAAATGACGCATAGTTTTCAGTCGCGTTTTGGGGCGCAGGAATGGCTTAAGCCGTATAGCATCGAGAAAGTTGTTGAGCTGGCGAAGAATGGTGTGAAAAAACTAGTACTCGTTGCGCCGGGATTTTCTTCTGATTGTCTGGAAACATTGGAGGAAATTCAGTTAGGGCTAGCGGAGGCTTTTCATCAGCATGGGGGCACGGATTTCTCGTATATACCTTGCCTAAACGCTAGCGCGCCAGGGGTTGAACTTCTACAGCATCTTATAGGGCGGGAGCTTCAGGGTTGGTTAGCGTAGCGGGTTGGTGAGTGCTTTGGCGATTTTGTGTTTAGCTACCGTGGTGCGCGGCACTTTGAAATTGAACCAACTACGGACATCTTCCTCTAGCCCCACGCCGTGCATGTAATTATAGAGTGCTTTTTTGAGTGCGCCGCCGAGGGCATCGTGGTCGACGCCGCTGGGATCGCAAAAAGAAATATCGTTTTTAGCAAAACTAATCGCGGGTAACGGCTGTAGGGTGATCGAATAGGCGGCAGGGTCTTTGCCCACGGGCGAGTGCACGGTGCAGGTAAAGCGGTGAAAGAATCCGCTTTGGATACAGCCGTTGTAGAATAGTTGTCGTACGTATTCCAGCGCATCCACAGTATCCTGGACGGTTTGAGTCGGAAAACCATACATCAGGTAGGCATGTACTAAAATGCCCGAATCGCTGAACGCTTTGGTGACTTTGGCGACTTGTTCGACCGATACGCCTTTTTTCATAAGGTTTAAGAGTCGATCGGAAGCCACTTCCAGTCCGCCGGATACGGCAATGCAGCCGCTGTTCGCGAGTTGTCGGCAGAGTGTTGCGTTGAAAGTTTTTTCGAAGCGGATATTGCCCCACCAAGAAACTGCGCTGCCGCGGTGGATCAATTCGGTTGCGAGTGCTTTGAGCGATTTTGGCGGAGCGGCCTCGTCGACAAAGTGAAAGCCGGTCTGCCCAGTTTCGGCGACGATCGCTTCGATCCGATCCACCAGTGTCTTGGCGTCTGCTGCGTCATAGCGTGAGATATAGTCTAAGCTCACATCGCAGAAGCTACATTTTTTCCAGTAACATCCGTGCGCGACGGTGAGTTTATTCCAGCGACCATCGCTCCATAGTCGATTCATGGGATTGAGCATGTCGAGCAGCGAGAGATAACTGTGTAGAGGCAATCCATCCCATGTGGGGGTGCCCACCTCGGCAAAAGCGATATCGGCTGCGGGATGATTAAAATAGCAAACCTGTTGTGTGGTGCGATCGCGCACAAAACATCGCACCAGTTGGCTGTGAGGACTTTGAGTCTGCAAGTGGGTCAGCAAGGCGAGCAAGGGTTGCTCGCCAGAATCGAGCGTCACAAAATCAAAGTAATCAAATACGCGGGGCTCGGTGAGTTCGCGAAGTTCGGTGTTGACGTAACCACCCCCCAGCACCGTCGTGATATGCGGATGAGTTTTTTTTATGGTTTGCGCAATTCGAAACGCAGCATACACGGAACCCGGAAAGGGCACCGATAGGAGTACCAGCGTTGGTTGGTGACGTTCGATACTCGCGGTAGTGAGCGCTACAAGTGTGTTGTCTACTAAGTTCGGTGTTGCGGCTAGGGCTTGTGCTAAGGGATCAAAGGTCGGTTGGCTACTCGCAATTTTTTCGGCATAGCGAACAAATTCAAAGCGATTATCCACGCCATCGCGTAGTACATCAGCGAGATCATTTAAATACAAAGTGGCTAAATGTCGTGCACGGTCTTGAAGCCCTAATGTGCCGAAGGCCCACGCCAGAGGATCGGCGGCCACGGCGCCTGCCACATAGCCGCTATCGGTGTCGCTTAAAAACCCCTCTATGGTCGCGAAGCGCGGTCCTTCCGGTAGATAGCGGCGGGTATTAATACGATGGGCAAGGGTCGCATCGCGCCCTTGTAAGAAGGCCACCACGGGGTCGATGGTGGCTATATAGCGCGCAAATTCCTTACGGAAAATGCCGACCTTGGTTGAGTGCTGAGTTGCTGCTTGTAGTTTAATGAGTCCCGAGCTTGAAAACAGCGCGAGGACCAGCGCCAATGCAAGGTCCTCTTGTGTGGCATGAAAGCCGCGTGCGCGCAAAAATCCTGTCAGGTAGGCGGTGGATGGGTAGGGTGTGTTGAGCTGGGTCATCGGCGGGATGATGCTGAGAACGCGCACCGACCCAGGTACTTTGTGCGCAAGTTTAGGAATATTTCGAATCAGCATTGGTTGCACTCAAGTTTACGCCGATTTAGTGCGGGATGTTTTGGTGTAGGGCCGCGCTCCAGGCGAGCACTATTGATACGGTGGCAAGAGCCCCTGCGATGATTTGCGGCTTCCCACTGCGGGTCCGAGGTATCGCTAACCGGGCGTAGATCCAACCCAGCGCGATGCCGCTTGAGAATCCCAGCAAATGCCCTACCACATCAACATGTTCTGTACTGGGCGCACTGTCTGGACCTGCACCCACGCTTGCCCCACCCCCGGTGCCTAGTAAGGCTAATAAGCTAATTCCTGCGAACAAGGGTGCCCATCGATACAGCCACCGCTCGCTTAAGGTTAACCGCTGCCGCCAGGCGAATCCCGATAACAGTCCCAGGGCTGCAAACACGGCAGTGGATGCGCCAACGGTTCGATACCCCGGGGGTGCCACGAGCATTTCGAGGCAATTTGCGAAGCTGGCTGCGACGAGGATGCCGCCCCAGGCGAGTCCGGGTCCAAAAAGGGCACTGGCGAGTGATCCGGCTCCGATTCCGAAAGCGACATTGCTGAGTAGATGCGCTTGATCTAGGTGTAGGGTCAATGCGGTGATGGGCCTCCACCATTCGTGTAAGGCGTTGTGATTGTTCGTGAGCGCGCCTACTGATAGCCAATCGATCCCTAGCACACTCATGCCGACGCAGTAGGCGGTGGTGAGTAAAATTACGCTGTAGCCCATTGCTCCAATGGCGATACCTGGAAAGGGTGTAATGGTAGGGATTTTAGTGCGGTGTTTCTTGGGTTCGGTGATATAGGTCGATAATTCTTGGGTCGCAACTTGGGCGGTTTCGGGCGCCACGCTGATAACCCACGAGTCGCCGATTTCACTTAAGTCGTGTGCGAGTCCTTTGGCTTCGAGCACAAGAGCGAGTTCAAAGGCGCGCATCCGCGATCCGTGGAATAGCCACACGCTGTCGTTGCGCGCGGGGTGTGCGGGTGGCGCGGGGTTGTTCATGGATTTTAAGAATATTAGGCCGAGACGCTGAAATTCAACAGGGGTATTATCGAACTTGATTAAAGGGAGAGTAGGAATGTATAGAGTACAACTAGCAATGGTTTTAGTGGCGGCATCTTTATGCTGCGGGCAAGGGGTTCCCGCTAGGGCCGAAGAGTCCATGAACACCGCGCGTACGCTCATTCGGGCGGGGCATGTACTGGATGTGCATAGTGGCAAAGAAACGCCTGACCAAACTCTCATCGTAACCAATGGATTGATTAGCGCCATCGCGGCTACTAGCGCTACCTTGAAGTCACCAGCGGATCAAGAAATTGATTTGCGTAATATGTGGGTGCTGAAGGATACGCCGATGTGGACCTTAGAGACGCCATTAATGAGGGTTTGATCGTCGGTCCGCATATGCAGGTGAGTGGCCCCGCGCTCGGTATTACGGGTGGACATTGCGATGATAATTTGCTGCCTAGTGCGTATCACATTCAAGGCGGCGGTGTCGCTGATGGTGTCGATGGCGTGCAGCACAAAGTCCGTGAAGTCATTAAGTACGGTGCCGATCTCATAAAAATTTGCGCCACGGGCGGTGTGCTTTCAAAAGGCGATGATCCTCAGGCGTCGCAATATACTCAGGAAGAACTTAAAGCCATTGTTGCCGACGCTCACCGCTTAGGCCGTAAGGTGGCAGCGCATGCGCATGGAGCTCAGGGTATTTTGTGGGCCACGCAGGCCGGTGTCGACTCTATCGAACATGGCTCGTACATGAACGATGAAGATATTGCGGCGATGAAATCTCATGGAACTTATTTCGTGCCGACCGCATATCTTATCGATTGGATGGAGCATAACGGTAAGCTTCCGCCTATCTATTTGCAAAAGATGAAGGATGTAAGCTTGGTTGAGAAAGCGAATGCCAAAAAAGCTATCGCCGCCCACGTAAAAATTGCCCTGGGCACGGATGCGGCGGTGTATCCACATGGGTTAAACGCGCATGAGCTAGATGTCTATGTGAATCAATTTGGTATGACGCCGCTCGCGGCATTGCAAACGGGTACCTTGAATGCAGCCGACTTGATGGGCTGGTCGAGCCAGGTGGGTTCACTGGATCCCGGGAAATGGGCCGACATTATTGCGGTTCAGGGCGATCCTCTGCAGGACGTGAAGTTACTGCAGCATGTGGCCTTTGTGATGAAATCCGGGGTAGTTTTTAAGAATGAAGTTCATTGACGGCCGTTTACGTTTATCGATCGATTGCCAGTCGGGAACCCATGCCTAACAAGTACGTCGTATTGAGCGTACCTGTTAGGCCAGAATGCCGCTAGCGTTGAATGCGAACGTGATCCAATTGTTTTGCTGCGTCTTTGATGCCTAATACATACGAGATGCGTAGACCTGCGATGGCTACCAGGCTGAGCAATAGCACCCCGTGTCCGTTCACGATAAAGTTACCTCTTTCCATACCTTCGGGCAGAGCGCCGGAAGCAATCACTAAGGAAATCGGCGTGATCGTGGCGATGGCTCCGAATAGCCAGAAAAAGAAGTCGGGATGGTGGAATTTAGAAATACTCATGTTTGTCCCCTGAAGTTAATTAAAGCAGTAGCATTGGTTGCGACTGAAACAACGACCTTTGATGTGACCACTGTACGGTTGGGTGCCTGTTTTGACAATACACAGAATACCTACCGTAAATAGGAAGGAAATTGTATGCAATCGATTGGTATGACCCAGGCCATCGATTGGTCCTACCCGATCGGCCTCACCCCGCCGCGATGGTGTATGATCTTGCCATCACGATAAGAGCTGTGTGGAGAGAGTCCCTAATATTAGGACCGCCGAAGGCGCAACTGCCCGGAAACGCTCAGGCACATGAACCGCAGTCTCTGGTGATCTCTGGAGAGCGATCGCGCTGAATTTTGCGTTGATCCACCGAAGGGGAGCCGCGTTTTCTTAACGCGCGATCTCTCAGGTCTTAAGGACAGAGGGGCAGCTAGCAACGGTGCTGGTTGCGTCCCTTATTTCTCTCGCCGCGAGGTTGCGATGGGCCTTAAGACTCCGTTATACGACACTCATATACAAGACGGTGCCAAGATCATTGATTTTGGTGGCTGGGATATGCCTCTGCACTATGGCTCGCAAATCAACGAGCATCATTCGGTACGTCGCGATGCGGGCGTATTCGACGTGTCGCACATGGCTATCATCGATTTGCGAGGCGCACGTGTGTTCGACATGTTGCGATACCTTTTGGCAAATGACGTAGGGCGGCTCAAATTACCAGGCAAAGCGTTATACAGTTGCATGCTGTCGGTTGATGGCGGCGTAATCGATGATTTGATAGTGTTCTATTTGGGACCCACATGGTTCCGCTTGGTGGTTAATGCGGGTACCCGAATTAAGGATCTGGCGTGGATCGGCAGTCATGCATCTCGTTTCGCGGTAGACGTGATCGAGCGAATCGATTTGGCCATACTGGCCGTGCAGGGTCCTAACGCAATTGCGAAGACCCTTGGGCTATTGACGCCGGAATTGCGCAACGTTGTACAGCAGTTAACACCTTTCATGGGCTGCGCTGTGGGATCTTGGTTCATCGCGCGTACCGGATATACCGGCGAAGACGGCTTCGAAATCATGGTCCCCGCCGAATCAGCTGCGGCGCTTTGGGCGAGCTTACGCGCGCAACACATCGCGCCGGTAGGCTTGGGTGCCCGCGATACCTTGCGCTTAGAAGCCGGCATGAATTTGTACGGCCAGGATATGGATGAGTCCTATCATCCACTCGAGTCCGGCTTGGCTTGGACGGTGGCATTCGATCCGCCAGAGCGCGATTTTTATGGTCGAGCGGCCCTGCAAGCATTACGTACTTCGTACACTCGGGAAATGGTGGGATTGTTGCTTAAGGAGCGCGGTGTACTGCGTCGCGATCAACCCGTAATAAGTTCCTTAGGCGAAGGCCTCGTGACTAGCGGCAGTTACTCTCCCACCCTCAATGCATCAATTGGCCTGGCACGAGTACCGCGCGCGTCCGGATTAGAAATGCAAGTCGAAATTCGCGGCAAGCTTCATGCTGCACGGGTAATCAAGCCGCCTTTCGTGAGACATGGAAAATCATTAATACACAATAGTGGGAGCACACAGTGAGCGACATTCCAGCCGATCTACACTACACGACGAAGCATGAGTGGTTGCGTCGTCTGCCCAATGGCCAAGTTGAAATTGGCATTTCCGATTACGCCCAGAAGGCATTGGGTGATCTGGTGTTTGTCGAAGTGCCGGAGATTGGTCGGCGATTGCGAGCCGGCGAGGCCTGCGCGGTGGTCGAATCGGTGAAGGCCGCGTCCGATGTGTACAGCCCGATCAGCGGCACGGTGGTGGCCGGCAACGATGAGCTTGCGAGCCACCCTGAACTCGTAAACCTTAAGCCTTATACCGCCGGCTGGTTGATGCGTATGGAGATTGACGCGCCCGAGCCGATACTGCTTGATGCAGATGCCTACGCGAAGCATTTAGCCGTGCAAGTGCGTTAGTAAATTATGGCCTTCATCCCACACACGCCAGACGACATTACCGCAATGCTGCAAGTCATCGGGGTGCAGTCGATTGCAAACTTGTTTGATGAGATTCCCTCGGAACTTTTGGTCGGGCCGTTGGCGCTGCCGTCCGCATTGTCGGAAATGGAAGTAGGTCGGTTGATGGCCGAGCGAGCCGCCTGCGATGGTCGGTATTTGAGTTTTGTAGGAGCCGGTGCCTACGAGCACTATATTCCTGCCGCGGTTTGGGCAATCGCTACGCGCGGCGAGTTTTACTCGGCCTACACGCCTTATCAGGCGGAGGCCAGTCAGGGAACTTTGCAGGTAATATACGAATATCAATCGATGCTTTGCGCGTTGACCGGAATGGAAGTCTCGAATGCCTCGTTGTACGACGGTGCATCCGCGCTTGCGGAGGCGTGTCTGATGGCGGTACGCGCTAATCGCGCCTCCGAATCGCGGCGAGTGTTAATGCCGCGCACAGTCAATCCCACTTACACAAAGGTGGCTCATTCGATTGCCGGCAACCAGGGTATTAGGTTCGAATCAGTTGATTTCGACCGCGCTCAGGGGCGCACTCTGTTGCAGTCGTTACAGAATTACACGGGTCAGGATTTTACGGCTCTAGTGCTGCAACAGCCGAATTTTTTCGGCAATCTTGAGGAAGTTGATGAGCTAACCGATTGGGCGCACCAAAATAAAATATTGGTTGTTGCGGTGGTCAATCCGATTTCACTGGCGTTGCTGTCGGCGCCGGGGCTTTGGGGCGTTAGCGGCGACGCCAAACGCGGCGCTGATATTGTTTGCGGCGAAGGTCAACCGTTAGGCGTGCCGCTCGCATCGGGTGGACCTTATTTCGGATTCATGGCGACCCGCATGCAATACGTGCGTCAAATGCCGGGTCGAGTGGTGGGACGTACCGTCGATACGGACGGAAGACCCGGATTCAGTTTGACGCTGCAAGCTCGCGAGCAACATATCCGTCGTAGTAAGGCCACGTCTAATATATGCACTAATCAGGGACTCATGGTCACCGCAGCGACCATTTATATGAGTTTGATGGGCGCTCAAGGTATTGAGCGCGTGGCGGTGGCCAGCGTGCAAAACACGCACGATTTGGTGGCGGCGTTGACGAGTATCAGTGGCGTGCGCCCGGCGTTTGCAGGTAATAAGTTTCATGAAGCGGTGCTGCTACTAGATTGCCCTGTGGCACCGGTACTCGCAGAACTGGCGAGCCGCGGAATTTTGGGCGGCCTTGATCTGGCGGATTACTATCCTGAATTGGGGAGCGCTTTACTCGTGTGTGCCACTGAAGTCAAAACAAAGAATGATATTGAAACCTATGCGCTGGCACTTGCCGATGTGCTGAGTCAGCGATCATGACTGAGTTGCCAAGGCACCTCGGATTGGAATTACGCGAACCTCTTATTTTCTCCTTGAGCAGGCCCGGCCGGGCGGCCTCTACCGTGTTTCCGCTGCATGCCGATGCAGCTCAAGTAACAGAACAAGTATCGGCAAAAATCCCTACCCATTTGCGGCGACGGATAGCGCCTGCGTTGCCTGCGGTTTCGGAATTACAGGCCGTGCGCCATTTCACAAGACTATCGCAAATGAATTTCTCTATCGACACGCAGGTTTATCCACTCGGCTCCTGCACGATGAAATACAACCCCAAGGCCTGTAACACGTACGCAATGCTGCCTGAATTCTTAGCGAGACATCCGCTTGCTCCAGAAACGCAGGGTTTTATGTCATGCATGTTCGAACTGCAAGACATGCTCAAAGAGATTACCGGTATGCAGGGGGTCAGTTTGACGCCAATGGCGGGAGCACAGGGTGAGTTCGCCGGAGTGGCTATGATTCGTGCCTATCACCGCGCACGCGGCGATTTGGGCCGCACTGAAATCATTGTTCCGCAAGCCGCTCATGGGACAAATCCTGCCACTGCCAATATGTGTGGTTGTAGCGTCAAGGAGATTGAGTGCGATGCGAATGGTGATGTGGACTTGGAGGCGTTACAGGCCGCGGTGGGCCCGACTACGGCAGGTATCATGCTTACCAATCCTTCGACTCTCGGTGTGTTCGAACGCAAGATAGTGCAAGTTGCCCGCATTGTGCATGAGGCTGGTGGGCTACTTTATTACGATGGGGCGAATCTTAACGCCATACTCGGTAAGGTTCGACCCGGGGATATGGGGTTTGACGTTGTGCATATGAATTTGCATAAGACATTCGCGACTCCGCATGGCGGCGGCGGCCCGGGTTCTGGTGCTGTGGGCGTTGGGACGCGGTTGTTGCCATTTTTGCCGATACCGCTGGTGGGCCGCGAAGGGTCTCGATATCGCTGGATGAGCGAACGCGATTTGCCGCACAGCATCGGCCGACTATCAGGATTTATGGGTAATGCCGGAGTTAACCTACGCGCGTATATCTACATGCGGATGTTAGGTCGGGAAGGAATGGTTCGAGTGGCCGAATTTGCGGCACTCAATGCCAACTATATGATGAAGCGCTTAACTGCGGCCGGCTTTGAAGCGGCCTATCCAAACCGTCGAGCGAGTCATGAATTTATCATCAGCTTGCGACGCGAAAATAGCCAATTTCAAATTACGGCCATGGATGTGGCGAAACGTCTGCTCGACTATGGATTTCATGCGCCCACGACCTATTTTCCTCTGTTGGTACCCGAATGCTTGTTGATTGAACCCACCGAAACTGAAACCAAAGAAGATTTAGATCGATTTTGTGACGCCATGATTGCGATACGCGGAGAAATGCAACAAGAGCCTGAAAAATTATTCACCGCTCCGCACAGCATGCCAGTCCGACGGCTGGATGATGTCAGGGCGGCTCGAGAGCTTGATTTGGCTTGGAGGCCGGTCGGCTAGTGTCGGTATTCGGCCCGACCTCGCGGGTCGAATTTTTTTCGGCGAACATGTCGTCTGCGATAAGTTCCCAGTAGTAATGTCACTAGTTACATTGCACTGTCGCGATATGCAGACGGAAATATCTAATTTGATCGAAAGCTCGGGTCGGATTACCGTTGTCTCCCACTTGAGAGCAGAGCCGTGATTGTAAAGTTAACATCGCGACAGTCTGTCTACACAATCTGATGATTTTTAAATGTAGGTGAACGAATGAACGGTATTCAAGTAATAGTTAATCATCAAACCACTCGTCGCGTAGTTGGTGGTTTTGCTCTAGTGTTAGCGTTGGGTTGGTCGAATGCGCTTCTAGCCCAAGGTGCGCCTCAACATATTTCTTTTTCACCCACAACTGGCCCAGTGGGTACGGTAATTACCGTTACTGGAACGGGACTTGCGGCGGTCAGAGCTGCCTGGATGGGTGCAGCTCATGATGTGGGAATTGCCAATGTTGGCGCGACCCAGGTCAGACTTACGGTGCCGCGCGACGCCGTCGTTGGTCTTGTCCAGCTTAAAATCAACACGGCCGCCGGTTGGGGTTATTCAAGTACTTATTTTAAGGTGACCGCCGCGAGCTCCAATAATCCCAACCCCACAATTGCTGCGTTAACTCCCGCCAGCATCACAGCCGGCGCGGCGTCGTTCACGCTCTTGGTCAACGGCAGTAACTTTGTACCCTCTTCCGCAGTGCACTGGGGCAGCGGCTCACTCGCAACGACCTATATCAATAAAAGCCAAATCCGAGCGGTCGTCCCCGCTATGAATATAGCCAGGCCCACCCGCGCGCTGGTCAACGTGATCAATTCAGCTTCTGGTAAGGGTACTGCAAAAAGTGCTAGCTTCACTATCAACCCCGCAGCGACTGCCGGGCCGAAATTGGCACAATTTAATACGTATCAGACAATCAATTCCAACGGCGAAAATTTTTCGACGTTGCAATTCAAGTCTCCTACTAAGGCCGGCGCGACAATTTGGGTGGCGGTGACGGTTAGCGACTACGCAGGTGCTCACACTATTTCGGTTACGGACTCGCAAGGCAATGTCTATAAGAAACTCAATCAAGAAAATGATGGCGCTCCGGGTACTCAGTCCATAGCTCATTTTTACGCGGCAAATATTCCGGGAGACTCCTCGACACCCGACACTGTGACGGTTGTTTGGGGTTGGGATGATTACAAGGGCGTCTTGATTACCGAGATTGTGGGTGTCACCAGCGCACCGTTAGTCGGATACAGCGGCAATATCCAGGATGGACTTGGTGCCGGTTCCAACAATGTTACGTCAGCTGGAATTGCGGTGAGCGCCGCCCAGACTCCGGCCTTGATGCTCGCGCTGTCTATGAATACCTTCGGTGGCCTTAGCAACACGGGTGGCAGCGGATTTCCTGGTCCGGCAGCGGGCGCCGGGTTTACTCAGCAAGGGTTATTCTGGAATTGGGGTTTGCCGCTTGCCACATTTGAAACGATGAATATTTCTACAGCGGGGATCATTGCGCCCCACTTTAGCGCTTTGGACAAAGACTATTTCGTCACCGAAGTTGCTGTCTTTCACTAATGTCATTGCCGACCTCAGAACAAACCACCTGTTTTCATTAAGCAAAGGCAAATAATTTGGCTTCTGGGCAGGTTTTTTTCTGGATGGCCGCTACGATTAGTTTCGATGCCAGCATCGAAAACGTAATACCATTTCCTCCAAATCCCATGACAGAAAAACACTTTGGAAAGCCGGGAATTTCACCAATGGTAGGCATACCGTTAGGGCTGATTCCAAAACTTCCGGTCCAAGAAAATTCCGCACTGCTATCGATCCTCGGGAACATCTGGCTTAACTTATGCTGTATACGCCTCGCTTTGCGTTCGGTGAGCGCATTACGTTGATCCGTGGTTGCCACTTTTTGGTCTTCGCCTCCGCAAATAACACGCCCATCAACGCTGCTACGTATATAAAGATAAGGGTCGGAAGCTTCCCAGATGAGTGCCTTTTGGGGCCACAACCGCTGCGGTTGGGGGCAGGTGGCAATCGCCCAAGATGCCATGATTTGAGTATTCGCTGACGAGACAATTTTGGGGAGCTCATATCCGGTGCAGAAGATTATGGAGCGGGCTTGAATTTCGATTCCATCGTGCGTGAATAGGGTGGTGCTAGTCCGGTTGCGCTGAATATCGACAATCTCGTGCGGGGCATTCAGACGCGCACCGGCTCGAATTGCGGCACGCAAATAGCCTGCGGCAAGTTCAAGTGGATTTGCTTCCGCGTTTCCATGCGTCAGAATTGCCGCTTGTCGATCAATATTAAAGTGATGACGGAGTGCTTGTCGATTCAACATCTCGCTCGATAGGCCAATGCGTTGGCGCAACAAGACTTCATTTGCCAGCCCCCGTGCGTCAAGCAAATTGCCCGCTAAATAAAGCGACGGTCGCGTCTTCAGGTGCGCAGCAATCCCCAACCGATGAGTGCGGGTACGCAGCTCATTAACCGCCTGACGGGAGGCAATCCATACTTGGTTGGCTTTACGCACGCCCAGCGAGCGCCTAAGGTCTCCGAGGGGCGTATCTAGTTCGAACTGTAACATCGCCGTGCTTGCCGCGGTCGATCCCAGTAAGGCAGAGGAACGACGATCGATTATGATTGGACGCAGACCTATATCAGTTAAGGCTTGCGCCATCAACGCGCCGCTGATGCCCGCCCCCACGATCACCACCTCGGTGCGGACTGAGCGACGTAATCGCGCAACGCCAAACTTCGGCGCTGGGTAGGCCTTCCACACGGCGCTGCCATCGCGTAAATCACGTTTTCGCGTCAGCCCCATTTAAAGTTCCCTGACTAGTCTGACGCTTGATCATACGCATCGCTCAGCACATCGCTGTCGGATATAAGGACTACGTGCCACTCATCTACGCCCATTGTGTGTGGGTCACCGCTTCGGTCCCAGTCAGACATGGACTACCCAGGATTAATGCGATCTTGAATTGCTCAACCGCGCGCTGGGCTGACATCATTGGAGTGATATAAATGAATGCTGGAGGGTCAATGGTTGAAGATCAGGATGCAGTTGAATTTAAACAGTTTCGCTTGAAACTTATTGGATTCCTGCGCCTGCCAGTTGCCGTTAGCGAGACGCAGCTACGCGATGCACTGCGCAGCATTAGTGAGAACGTGCTTGTAACCTATCTTAAGCGGGCAAAGCGGATGCAGCAGGCCATCCCTATCAAGGCTCCACAGGCCATTGAGTTGGACTAGTATTGTGGATTTTTTTTGTGTTTAGTCCGATTGCGCGCGGCACGCGGCACAGTAATTCGGGTAGGCGGTTATGTCGCGGACAGTTGTCGCGCCGCAGTAGCTGGTAGTGACCATAGCTATAGGGAGTGACGTGCAGTAGATCGCACACATGACTCGCGATGCGTGCAAGAAGCGCTGGAATACGTATTTGCATTGCCGGTCGGAGAGTGTGAACGCGCCGCATAGCGGCGACCAATGCCTCCAAGGTTTGTGTGTGAGGGCCACCGCAATCGAATTCACGCTCAGAGTCGAGTGTTGTGCTTTCGATTTCCTTACGCGCCAGAGTGGCTATCGCCTCCCCAAGATCGCCAACATCAAGGGCCGCAATCGTTCCGGTTGCGTCTGCTGGTAGGTAAACGATTGGCCAATGCGTAATGCGCCGAATCCACTTAGCTCCGTAACCGCCTTCACCATCTAGTAGCGAGGGGCGCACGATGCGCCAATCCGCGCCGCTGGCGCGCAGCACATTTTCGCCGTGAAGCTTCGATGTCAAAAATTTGCTTTCCCGAGGGAAGCTTTTGTCAGATTCCCTTAAACCGAGGGCCGATACGTGGATCAGACGCACTTGTGCGGTGCGGGCCGCCTCAGCAAGGCAACCTAGGGATTGATGGTGGACGCGGGCATAAGTCGCGGGACCCTGCTGCCGTAGAATTCCAACGCAATTGATGATGACATCGAAGTTGCCGATCAACGGCGCCCAGTCACGGGCGCTTAGTAGCGCTTCCATGTGTACCTCGTGTCGGGAGCAGCTTTGCGCACTCGGTGGTAATCTGTGGCTAATTTGCTGGGGGCAGCGACTACGTGTCTGCCGATGAATCCGGAGCCGCCCAACACCAGAGCTGTGATTTTCGAATTTGTCATGACTTCGTACTTTAGTCCTAACTGTCAGTAATTTCTGTATTGACAGAAATATACGAAAACTGTAGAATAATTGCAAGTAGAAAATCTAGGCGTAGGAATATGTTATGGCGCTAGCTTCCGACGAAATCAGTAAACGTGATCAATTGACTCCCATCAGCCGTCGTTTTGTCATGCACTGGGGCGAGATGAGTTCACGTTGGGGAATTAATCGCACGGTCGCGCAAATTCATGCGCTGCTTTTTTTGTCCGTTAAACCTATGAATGCCGAACAGATCGCCGAAATATTAGTGGTGGCTCGCTCCAACGTGAGTAATAGTCTAAAAGAACTCGCTAATTACAAATTAATTAATATTGTGCATCTTATCGGCGATCGTCGTGAGCATTTTGAAACTTCTAAAGATGTTTGGGAATTGTTTTGCACTATCTTGCGGGAACGCAAAGCGCGCGAATTTGATCCGACGATTGTGGCGCTGCGGGAGTGTGTTGAGGATCCCGACTACCACAAAGAGAACAAGCGGGTTCAATCGCGAATTAAGGAGACCTTGACGCTGATGACTACATTATCAGATTGGAGTGAGGAGGTTTCGCGATTGGCGCCAACAACCCTGATGCGCCTCATGAAGCTTGGAAGTAAGATTCAAAAATTGGTAAGTCCCTGGAAATAAGCAATAAGCAATGAGCAATGAGCAATGAGCAATGAGAATGTGGTGTTTCCGTTAACGATTTTTTATGACGACTCGTGTCCTCTATGCCGCGCGGAAATGAATGAAATCAAGCGATGCGATTCTCGCGATCGGCTACATTTACTAGACTGTTCTAAGGCTGGATTTTGTGATGCGACCGCTGCGGGTAAGGGGATCTTGCGCGATGATATGATGCGCTTGATTCATGCACGCGATGCGAGTGGACGTTGGCTGGTGGGTGTTGAGGTCTTCATAGCGGTGTACCGAGCAATTGGCATTGAGTCGGTGGCGAGGATGTTTGAGTCCAGTACCTTGCGGCCTTTTTGGGATCGATTTTACCCTTGGATCGCGCGGCATCGGATGGCGCTGTCCCGTCTGGGTATAACCCAAGTCTTTGCAGTTTGCGTGGGTTGGGCGGCGCGCAGGGCACAGAGGCGGATGGGTGGTTGTGTCGATCGGAATTGTGTTTCGGCTACGGTGGATTAGAGCTGAGAGGCTTGTCGGCGGCTCGGTAAACTCGCTTCCCTTGAAACCAGGTTTCTAAGACCTGGGTAGCGGCAATGTCGTCGGCGTGACCTAAATCGGCAAGTTGTAGGATATCGCGGTCGACGATGACAAAGTCAGCGGACTTACCGGGCTCGAGTGAGCCGAATTCGTTTTCGCGGCCGAGGAAGTGCGCGCCGTTGATGGTGTAGGCGTCGAGCACCTCGCGAATAGTGATGGCTTGATGCCTATTAAACGCGGGTTGGCCTGGGATACGACGCGTCACAGCGGTGGCCATGTTGACAAACGGTTGGGGATCGCGGGTATTAACAGGGGCGTCGGAACCCGCGACGAGAATGCCGCCAGCGTCTTTGGTGCTACGAAAGGGGTAGCTGTTCTCTTCGTAATAACTACCTGCGACATGACGAGTTTCCAAGCTGTCACCGCTGACCTTTTGTAAGAACGGCACGATCAGCATATCGTACGCCAAATCGACATTGGCCCATGAGTAGGTGAAGGCGACATATAAATGATCCTTGCCGATACGCGCCACATCATCGGGGTGGGCGAGTTGGACATGCGCAAGGCTATCGTGGGTGCTAGAGTTGCCGTCGGCAGCTCGCGCGGCTTCTATGGCGTCAAGCGCGGTGCGCAACGCCCGGTCACCAATTACATGGATGTGTAAATTAAAGCCTGCGAGATGCATCCGTTTGGCGTATTCCAACTCGATCGAGCGTTCATGTTGCAATTGACCCGTGGAGATCGCGCATTGGCCTGGATGAAAGCCATTGGTAGCGGTGAATTGGCTGATTTCGGCGGCAGACTGATAGCGGTCCGCCTGAGTCCGCGCCCCGCGACACGCAGAGGAGGCCGTATCAACATAGCCGGTCACTAGCGGCTTGCCACTGGGATCAATTTTGAAAATGGGTTGTAAATAGGGATTGAGAACAGCCGCGTTACCTAGTGTCGGTGGAGTTGTGAGGGGGTTTGCTTCCATCACGCCGTCGGCGAACAGTTTGATAAAATCGGCACGCAGCAGTGGATTCGACGCGTATCGAGCGCGGATCTTTTTAGCGCTGGCAACCATCTGATCGTAGTCAATCTCGCCGCTGGCGGTGCGCGTGCGGCTGGGGTCGTAGAATTGCGCGAGCGTGGCATGAACCGTCAGTTGGTGATTTTTGAGAAGTTTGTCCCAGATGGGCAGGCTGGTGGGATCGGCCATCGCGTCCATGGCGGCGGTGATACCAACACTGTTGAGCCGATAGGGGATTTTTGCCGGGGACTTCAGAACGGCTTCATATTCAGTGTTCACCATACTGCGCAGGTTGATGGTGTAGCGTGCGTCCTCGTTGACTGCCCCATTAGGTTCGCCGTTAGCGTCGACGCCGATCAACGCGGCGTAGGACTTAAAGTCGGTGCGTAAGGTGGACTTAGAAATGCCGACCGGGATGTTGGCGAGATTGCGTGCGCTGGCCATTGCGAGGCTATTAAATGCACCATGGTGTGCGTCGTTGCCGAGCAATTGGACTTGAATTAGGGTGGACGCCTTGTCAAGCGCCGCACGCAGGGTAGGATACTCATCATCGGGCTGATTGCCTTCGGCGAAGTTCCATTGGTGCACCAAAAGGCGTTTCCCTGCGGGCATGGTGTAGTGGTCCACGCAGCTGCGAACGAAGGCGGAAAGTTCGCGTAAACTAACGACTTTGCTATTAAGATCGCAGACGTCGAGGTCAACAATATCGAGAGGATGCAAGTGAGCGTCTACCAGGCCGGGGAGTACGAGGTGGCCATTGGCGACGATGACTTTAGTTTTCGAGCCGATGAATGATTTTACCCCGGCGCTTGAACCTACGTAGATAATCTTGCTACCGCGAATCGCGAGGGCGTCAGCAAGCTCGGGGCCTGCGGCGGTGTAGATTCGGGCGTTAGTGAGGACTGTATCGGCAGGTAGCGATTTCGCTGCGCTGGCTGTTATTGTTGCGAGCAGACACGCGCTTAGTGTGAATCCAAATTTGATTTTCATTTCCATGTTTGTTTCGCGCGCTGCTCACCGTATGGCCTTCAATCATCGCATTGACGTGACTTGTTGGCTATTTATTTACTACGCAGTATTAAAATGGTATATAACTTAAGGCTAGGCGCTCGCACATTCGTGGTAGTTAGGCGCCTAAATATCAAGTGATCTGTGTGCTCGTAATCTTGTGAGGTAGGTGAGATGGGATATCGTATTCGCTTTGGTTTATATGTCTTGATTAGTGCAATGGCTGTTGTCGAGGCAGTTGCTCAGACGGTGGATACGAAGGGTGTCGCTGCGGGTGGGCTTGAGGAAATCATCGTGACGTCAACACGTCGTGAGGAGCGACTTCAAGATGTACCAATCAGCGTGACGGCGTTTACGGCGGAGAAGCTGGATGCGGAAGGATTAAAAAATATCGATGACCTGTCAAGAATGTCGCCGGGGCTTACTTTTCAGCGTAACGGCATGGGTTCGTCGGCAAATTACAATGACGAGGGCACAGACGTTAACTTTCGGGGAGTCGATTCGACCGCGGGCACGTCAACGACTGGTATATACATTGACGATACGCCGGTCCAGACCCGTCATATCGGATTCGGGTCGGTTAATCCATTCCCGCAATTGTTTGATGTCGAACGGGTTGAGGTGCTGCGGGGCCCACAAGGGACACTCTTCGGCGCAGGCGCTGAAGGCGGCGCGTTACGCTTTATTTCTCCTGAACCGAGTTTGACGAAGGACACGGGATACGCGCGCGCCGATTTGGCGACCACTCGGGGTGGCGATAAGAGCTATGAGGGCGGCCTTGCGTTCGGTGGACCGATTGTCAACGATGTGCTGGGTTTTCGCCTTAGCGCCTCGCTGCGGCGTGATGGCGGTTGGGTGAATCGGGTGGGCTATGGCGTGACGGCGGCGGGCGTGCCTCAGTTCAACGGGAGCACCGTGGAGTCTAATTCTAATTGGTCACACAGCGCGACGATTCGTGCTGCGTTGACGTGGAAAGTGGCGGATGGACTTGAGATTACGCCTTCAATTTATTACCAAGAGTTACACCTAAACGATACCGCTGCTTATTGGGTGGCTTTGAGCGATCCGGGTTCCGGTACTTATCGTAATGGCAATCGCTTGACTAATTGGAGCGTGGATCCGTTTACGTTAAGCGCCATCAAAGTTAAATGGGATTTATCCTTTGCGCAGTTAATTTCAAATACATCTTATTTCTCTCGTGATCAGCGTTCGGTTTCTGACTACACCCAATACCTACGCGCAAGCTTTGCCGGTGGCTGTACGGGGGCGGCCGGGTGCGCTTTGGGATCTCCTTATCCGACTTCTGCGGCGGATGGAGGATATGCACCCTTTCGCGACAAACAAAGTAATTTTTATCAAGAAATTCGCTTAAGCTCCAACGATCCGAGTTTGCGCGTCATCTGGAGTGCGGGGCTGTTTTATTCGCAGCTAAGGGAAAATGTATTCGAGCTGATTTACGATCCGACGTTGGATGCTGAAACAGCCTTTTGCGCCGTCAATGGACCCTGTCCCGGTGGACTACTCGGATCCACCCCGCTTAATAAGGTGACCGATACTCAGGTGGCCGGATTCGGTGAACTCACATTTAAGTTTACCGACACTCTTAAAGCCACCGCGGGGCTGCGGGTATCGAAACTTAAATATAGTGGATCAACTTCAAGCACGGGTCCCTTCTATGGTCCGGCCTTCAATGGTGTGGCGAGCGCGAGTGAAAATCCGGTGACTCCTAAACTGGTGCTGTCGTGGGAACCGGAACGTGACAACCTAGTCTATGTGAGCGCCGCCAAGGGTTTTCGTCCGGGTGGCGTGAATTTCCCGGCTGGCGGCAGTCTTTGCGGTCAGAGTTTGAATCAGGCGGGGTTGACAGCAATTCCTGGTGAGTACTCGTCAGACAGTCTTTGGAGCTATGAGATTGGTAGCAAAAATTCGTTTTTTGATCACACATTGCAGATCAACGCGAGTATTTTCGACATTGAATGGAGCAATATTCAGACCAATTATTATTTGGCGAGTTGCGGTGAGCAATTTGCGGCCAACTTAGGTAAGGCTAAGAGTGCGGGGGGCGAAATTGAGGTGACGTATCGGCCGGTCGAGATAATTACGATGACCGCGTCCGCCGCTTACACGGATGCAAAATACGCGAGTACCGCTTGCGCCGGAACATTGCACTTTGATGGGACTAGCTGTGTGGGACTAAACCCGGCGCCGCCGCCCGTGCAGTCATCTGGACAACCCTTGGTGTCCAAGGGTGACCGGCTACTCGGTGCGCCGTGGTCCTTTGCAGTATCAACTGAGTATCATTTTCCAGAGTTGATGGGGCACTCACCCTATGCACGTGTGGATTACCAGCATACGACGGCGCAATACGCGGTGTTGCCGAATCACAATCCGAACGACAGCGGTTCTGACCCGACCGTGCCCGGCTTGCCGATCAGTAATAACTTAAGCTTGCGAGCGGGGGTGCGTTTCAACGGGTTTGATGTGTCGATATACGGCAATAATTTGACAAATTCGCATCCCTTGATGTTCGAGTCTCGTGATGTCCCAGCGCCGAGCGATCCCCTGTATTTTGGCCGAGGTGTGCGGCCGTTGACTATTGGGGTGACGGGAACCTACCGGTACTAACCGTGTAATTTAATATGGCTAGACGTCGCCAAAGCCGGATCAAGAATTTTTCCGCTGAAAATCAGATGTTCGGCGACCGCAGCGTCATTGCGGGAGTCATTGTCGGCGCTCTATTGTTAATGGTGGCGGCTCGGCTCTTTTACTTGCAGGTTTTGAAATACGATTACTACGCCACGCTTTCGCAGGGTAACCGCATTCGGACTGAGCCAATACCGCCGAGTCGGGGTTTGATTCTGGACCGACACGGAGTTGTACTGGCGGATAACTTACCGGCCTTTCAGATTGAACTGGTGCGTGAGCAAGTCGGCGATGGCAAAGCCCTCGATGCGACCCTGGGGCAGATGGTGAGTATTGGGCTGCTGCGCAGTGAAGAAGTGCCGAATATTAAGCGCAGCGTTTTGTTGCATAAAATGTATGAGAGTATACCGATTAAACTCCAGTTAACTGAAGCGGAGGTGGCGTTATTCGCTGTGCATCGCTACCAGTTCTCGGGTGTCGATATTCATACGCGATTGGCGCGGCATTATCCACTGCATGAAATGGCGGTCCATGCGATAGGGTATGTGAGCGCAATCAATGAAGAAGATCTCAAAAAAATCGATGGTGCTGAATATGCGGGCACTAGCCTTATCGGGAAGCTAGGCGTTGAAGCCGCTTACGAACAGCAATTGCATGGCAAGCCGGGCTTTAAAGAAATTTTGGTCAATGCTGCGGGTCGACCCGTTGATAAACAAGGCGAGTACGCGCCACAACTGCATATTCATCCGCCAGTCGCCGGCCAGGATTTGATTTTGGGGTTGGACATGCGTGTACAAAAAATTGCCGAAGAAGCCTTGGTAGGCAAGCGCGGCTCGGTGGTGGCGCTTGATCCGCGAACCGGCGATATTATTGCACTCGTTAGTACGCCGGGGTTTGATCCCAATGATTTTGTGCGCGGCCTTTCGGTCGCGCAGTATGATGCGCTTCAAAATAATATAGACAAACCGCTATTAAATAGAGCGTTACGCGGCGCTTATCCGCCGGGCTCCACCGTAAAACCGCTGTATGCGTTGGCGGCACAGAAATACGGTATTATTTCTCCGTCGCAGACGCAGTTCTGCAGCGGTATTTTCACCTTACGCGGTAGTAGCCATCAATATCGCGATGATAAAAAGCATGGGGTCATTGATATGCGGCGCGCAATCGCTGCGTCTTGTGATGTGTATTTTTTTAGGGTGGCAGAGAAATTAGGCATTGATCGAATGCATGCCTTTATGCAGACCTTTGGCTATGGCTCGTTGACGGGTATCGATATACCGGGCGAGAAACCCGGACTGATGGCCTCGCCGGAGTGGAAGCGCCGCGTATTTAAGCGTGCCGCGGATCAAGTGTGGTTCCCGGGCGAGACGATTAGTATGGGGATTGGTCAGGGTGCGATGACGGTGACGCCTTTGCAACAAGCGCATTTCGCTGCGGAAATTGCCGAGCGAGGCCGAATTATTGCCACTCCGCGGCTGGTCTCGGCCGTGCGTGAGGCCGGTTCGAGTCGAGTGATTCCCCGCAGCCCTGAGTTCATGAAGCCGAATGACATTGCTACCGATGATCAATGGAGCGTGGTCTATGACGGCATGGTGGACGCGGTATCGCCAAGAGGAACCGCTTATGTGGCGGGACTCGGTGCGCGCTATAAATTTGCGGGTAAAACCGGCACCGCTCAAGTAATTGCGATCAAACAGAACGAAAAATACCATTTGAAAGATGTCGCAGAGCGAAATCGTGATCACGCATGGTTTATTGCCTACGCGCCCGCGGACGATCCTAAAATTGCGATATCAGTTCTCGTTGAAAACGGTGGTTTTGGTGCGGCGGCTGCGGCTCCCATTGCGCGACGAGTGCTCGACATGTACTTATTGGGTGAGGACACAACGCTGAAGCCAAAGAAACCTGGCGCTCAGGCGGCAAAACCCACCCCTGCTGTCGAACCTCCAGTACCCGCTGCCAGCGAACCCTTTTAATCACAAGCATCGTTTATGACCGACTACACCTACGCGTATCAAACTTCTACCACTCACCCAGGGTTCATGAAGGCACCGCCGCTTGCGACTCGGCCGGATGCGGCATATGTGATTGCTGGCGTTCCGTATGACGGCGCGACCACCAATCGCTCCGGTGCGCGTTTTGGTCCGTACGAGATTAGGCGTGCAAGCCACATGCTCTGCGACGGTACGCACCCAGTGTTTAGTGTCTCACCGCTTGCGCACATCGCGGATATCGGTGATCTTACCTTGCCCAATACTTCGTTGGAGGGTATGCGCGCGGCGATGGCGCCGCAAGTCGCGAGCCTCATTCGTCAGCATCATATGGTGTGGCTCGGAGGTGATCATTCGATTGCCTTACCGTTGCTGCGCGAATACCGTGCCCATTTTGGTCGCCCCTTGGCGCTGGTTCACTTCGATGCGCATTGCGACACTTGGGAGAGTCACTTCGCGGAGCCGTCCGGTCATGGTACTTGGGTGTATGAGGCGATTCGTGATGGACTCATTGATCCAAAACTCACGGTTCAAGTGGGAATTCGCTCTGCGGCCGAGCGTGCCACGGGTCGCTATGTGTCGGACCGCGGCGGTCTTATTTATACGTCCCGTGATATGCGCGGGCGCGTTAATTCTGAGCAGCTTGCATCTATTACCAACGAAGTGCGCGCGCGCCTTAAAGAGGGCGGATCAATTCCGACCTACCTGTCACTCGACATTGATTGTCTTGATCCTGCTTTCGCGCCGGGTACGGGTACGCCAGAACCGGGTGGGTTAAGTACTTCTCAGGTATTGACACTCCTGGAAGATTGGCATGACTTCAACTGGTGCGGGATGGATCTGTGCGAAGTGTCGCCGCCCTACGATCATGCGGAACTGACCAGCAATGCCGCGGCCTCCTTTATATGGACTTATCTGAGCGGACGGGTGAGTCATTCTGCAGGTTGAGCACTAGCCCGTAGATCATCCCGACACCGAGCCAGGCTATGCCGACTTTGATGGCGAGTCCGCTCATGCCGCTGAACACCGCGAGTACCACCGCGATGCCGATTAGCGGCGCTAGCCAATGGGCGAACCACGCGCGAGATTTTTGTTTAATACCGAAATAGACAATGACGGAGACATGCAGCATTAGAAAACCGCTGAGCGCACCAAAATTGACGATGGTGGCGAGGTCATCTAACTGATTGCGCAACGCAAGCGCCACGCTTAGGGAAATGATGGCGGTGACGATCATGCCCACATAGGGCGTGTGGTAGCGCGGATGGATGCGTGCAAGCGCCTGGGGAAGCTGGCGATCGCGCCCCATGGCATATAGCACGCGGGCCACACCCACTTGCATCGGTAGAGCGTTTGACAGACCCACCACTAACACATACGCCCACGCAATAACGGTGGCCGCCCAGGGGCCAATGGCCCAGCTCGCGAGTTCATAGGTGGCGGCTGAGGCGTCTTTAATTTTTATGCCGGGAAGCAAATTGCCCAGTACCCAGGCTACCAGTACGAAAAAAAGCGCCGAAATCACTAGTACGCCGATAATGGCACGACCGACCACGCGACGGTCATTTCCTTCTACTTCCTCAGACAGGGTTGAGATGGCGTCAAATCCGAGGAACGACATGACACAAATTGAAGTGGCGGTAAAAAGTGCGCCGCTGTTGAATTTTTGGGGATCCCAGAAAGGGGCGAGGGAGAGTGTGCCGGTTCCCTTGCCGTGATTCAAAGCGACGAGGGCGAGAGCGATGAATGCGAACATCACAATTGCCTGAATAATGACCGCAATGAAGTTCGCTCGCGTGGTCACAGCAACGCCGAACCAATTGATTAATAGGGTAATGGCAACCATCGCGGTGATCCACACCGCGCGATCAACGCTGGGTAGTAGCGTGCCGAGCGCAACGGCAATTAATACGTAGACAAATGAGGGGATGAGTAAGTAGTCGAGCAATATGAGCCAGCCCGCGACGAAGCCAGAATATGCCCCCAGCGAGTGACGCGCGAAGCCATAAACGGATCCCGCACTGGGAATGGTGGTGGTCATAATGGCGTAACTCTTGGCGGTAAAGTACATGCAAATACCACCGAGTACATAGGCCAATGCAATTAAGCCTTTGGATGACTCCCATACAAATCCAAGAGTGGATAAGGGGGTGATCGGTGCAATGTACGCAAGGCCATAGACGATAAGATCCCAAAACTTGAGTGAGCGTTTTAAGGCCACCGGCATTGTACTTTCCTATCTAACTGAGCCAAGATTACGCCGCTGCAGGAGAAAATTGCATGATAACGGTTTATTCGGATCAACATCTGCTTCGTCAGCCTAGAACAGAGCTTTTCGGGGGCGAGTTTATCGCGCCGCATGAGAGTGCTGATCGTGCACGATTTGTGCTGGAGCGGATCACCGCTACCAAGCTTGGCCAAGTGATCGAGCCTAAGAGCTTCGGGATGGAGCCAATCAGTCGGGTTCACGATGCGGGATACCTGCAATTTCTGGAGCATGTTTGGGAAGAGTGGACTGCTGTGGGATATCGCGGTGAGGCGGTACCGACCTGTTGGCCTGCTCGGCGTATGGTGCAAAAAATTCCCATCCAGATTGATGGCAAAATCGGTTACTACGCGGCCTCAGCAGAAACCTCAATTAGTGCGGGAACTTGGCCTGCGGCGTTAGCGGCGGTGGATGTGGCGCTGACGGCAGCCCAACACGTGACCCGTGGGGCGCGCGGTGCCTTCGCGCTTTGTAGGCCACCTGGGCATCACGCGGCCCGCGATCTGTATTGCGGATACTGCTTCTTAAATAATGCGGCAATTGCGGCGCAGTGGATGCGAACCCAAGGGGCAGGCCGAGTCGCTGTGCTGGACGTGGATTTTCATCACGGTAACGGTACTCAGGATATTTTTTATGATCGCTCAGATGTGTTGTTTGTATCCTTGCATGGTGATCCGCGCGAGGCATTTCCGCATTTTATGGGCTATGCCGATGAGCTAGGAGTGGGTTCTGGTGAAGGTTATAATCTTAATTTCCCTTTGCCGCGAGGCGCGGCGTTCGATGTGTGGGGAGCGGCGTTAGCGGCAGGGTTGCGCCGTGTGCGGCAGTTTGCGCCCGATTATCTAGTAGTGTCGTTGGGGGTTGATACTTTCGAGCGTGATCCGATCAGTTTTTTTAAATTATCGTCGAAGGATTTTTCCTCCTATGGTGCGATGATTGGTGAGCTTAAAATCCCGACTTTATTTGTGTTAGAGGGCGGCTATGCGGTCGCAGAAATCGGTATTAACGCAGTTAATGTCTTGGCGGCGTTCGAAGGTGCATAAAATGAATAAAATGAATAAAATGAATCAGATTCTTTCAAGTCTAACGTTTGCCTTGATCATCACATACAGCGCGTCTGCCGCGTCTAAACGAGCGCTACAGGCGGATGATTTTTATCGCCTGCAAACGGTAGAAAACCTGAGTTGCTCTCGCGATGGCCAGTGGATCGCTTATACGGTGAGCACCGCAGATCGTGAAGCCGACGAGTTACGTTCGGCGGTGTGGATGGTGAACTGGCAGGGCACCGAACATATCGCCTTAACGTCGGGTGCGCTTTCGGCAAGCGCACCGCAGTTTAGTCCCGACGGACGCTTTGTGTCGTACTTAGCTGCTCACGGTGAAGGTCCTGCGCAGCTCTACCTATTGGATCGTCGCGGCGGCGAGCCTCGGATGCTAACGTCTGTGGGTGGAGAGATTGGCGATTATCGCTGGTCGCCTGATGGTCATAGGATCGTATTCTCGATGATTGGGTTGCTGGAGAAGCCCCGCGTTATCGCAGCCGCGAAGCCCATTGTGATCGATGATTTTCATTTTAAAGAAGATATCTTGGGTTATCGGAGCGCCGCCGATCGGTCGAAATTATATCTACTCGATATCAGCACTCGAACAGTCCAGCCGCTTACGAGCGACGTACGCTATCGTGATGAGCACCCCACTTGGTCGCCCGACGGAAGTTCAATCGCTTACATTAGCAATCACGAGGGTGAGGCGGATCGCCTTGGGACTCAGGAAATCTATTTGATTGACGCTAAACTGGGCGCGACCCCGAAACGCCTCGCCCATTTTTATGCGCCCAATAAGCAATCCTTATTATTTACCAGCGACTTGAAGCAGATATTTTATTCGGTTGGATTTGAGCCAAAGTGGAACGCGTATATTCATGATCGACTGGCCGTGGTGACTGTGGCGAATGGTGAGTCCAAGGTGCTAACCGATGCGTTGGATCGTGCGGTGGTGGTACCGGTGGCCATAAGCCATGGAGAATTAGGCGTACTGGTAGAGGATGATCGCTCGGAATATCCGGCACTGTTGCATATCGGATCCAGCCAGGGGAGTGTTGTGACCCGCAGTGTCGCGGCATCTGTAGCCACGGTGGATCAATGCGCCGCAGGCGGCCATGTGGCAGTCCTAGCCTCTACCGATACGCAGGCACCGGAAGTTTACGCTTTGGAGTACGGCAAATCGGGGCAAGGTCACCTGCGTCCGCTCACCAATCACAATGAGACCTTACTAGGTGAGCTTACATTGGGTTCGGCCGAAGATATCCATTTCAATAGTGCCGACGGCACGCAGGTGCACGGCATAATGATTAAGCCACTTGGGTTTCAGAAGGGGCAGCTTTATCCGACATTGCTTTGGATCCATGGCGGACCTAATGGCCAAGATGCGCACGGATTGGCTTTCGATACTTATCCCCTGGAACTTGAGCGTCAGTGGTTCGCGGCTCACGGCTATGTGGTGTTGGCTATTAATTATCGTGGTAGTAGCGGTCGCGGTGCCGATTTTCAACGCAGTATTGCGGCCGACTGGGGTCACAAGGAAGTGGAGGATTTGCTTGCCGGGGTTGATTATGTGGTGCGCGAGAAGATTGCCGACCCCTCACGGTTAGGAATCGGCGGCTGGAGTTACGGTGGGATATTGACGGACTACACGATTGCGAGTGACAACCGCTTTAAGGCTGCCATCAGTGGTGCGGGTAGCGCTAACCAGCTATCCATGTTCGGGAGTGACCAATATGCGTTGCAATATACCGAGGAGTTGGGCATGCCTTGGACTCATCTTGATCGATGGTTAAAGGTATCGTATCCGTATTTTCATGCCGACAAAATTAAAACCCCTACCTTGTTCATGGGGGGTGAAAAAGACTTTAATGTACCGATCGGTGGTTCAGAGCAAATGTATCAGGCACTGCGGGTACTCGGGGTTCCTACTCAGTTAGTAGTTTATCCGGGGGAGTTTCATTTATTCACTCGGCCCAGCCATATTCACGATCGTATCGAACGCTATCTCGCTTGGTTTGATCGCTACCTGAAACCGTAACCTAGTGCTTACTGCGGGCGATTACCGCGAGACCTTGGAGTACGAGATCCGGTACGATTTCGCCACGCGTGTGCATGTTGCTGGCTACTAGGTGAGCATCCCCACCGGTGATATACAATTTTGGCTTTTCGGTGGTGCGCGTCGCCACGAGTTCTGCGGCACGATCGGCCATTCCCGCCAGTGCAAACACTGCGCCCATGGAGATGGCGTCTATAGTGTTGTTTGCGAGTACGCCAGGTAGCGAGGGAGTGCTTTGTTCCGCCGCCTGGGCAATATTGCTAGTGTTAGTCATAAGGGCTGCGCGCATCATAGGGATGCCCGGGACGATGAGTCCGCCTAAGTGCTGACCGTGCGCATTGACGCTATCGACTTTAACCGCAGTACCCGCATCAATTATACATAGCGCTGAACGTGTTCTTGTCCATGCGCCAATCAGTGCTAACCAGCGATCAACCCCTAGCAGTAGCGGATTTAAATAACCGTTGCGTAACTCCTGAAAATCAGCAGTAGTGCTGACAAATTCAATGGGTAGGCCATAGGCTCTGTTTGCCAAACGCGCGAGCGTCCTCGCCATTGTTAAGCCGGCAACATTGGAGGCTAGTATGCGCGAGGGGTTGGCAGTGGATTCAAACACTGCCGCACCCCATAGGTCAGACTTAACATTGCGGTGCACGATGGCCTGTTGTTCGGAAAGTTCCGAGTCTTCCATTTGCGCCCACTTTAGCCGCGTATTCCCGACATCAAGCACTAATAGCATAGGCTACGGCACATACTTGCCGCGTTTCTATTTAGTGGCAGTAGGTTTACGAAATTTCAGTACAAAGTTATCGGCTTCACCAACCGCTACGTACTTGGCACGATCTTTCTCGCCTTGGGAGAGTGTCGGCGGTAAGGTCCATACCCCATCGACCCAGTTCTTGGTGTCACGCGGATTGGCATTAATTTCCGAAGAATCTACTAGCTCGAAGCCTGCCTTCTTCGCCATGGCAATGGTGTAGTCCTGGCGCACATAACCGTTCTCGCCCTTCGGGTCCTGAGGCTTGTCATTCAGGCCGCGGTGTTCCTCGATCCCGAATATACCACCGGGTTTGAGGGCTTTGAAAATGCCGTTGAGCACATCACTCGCGATGCCGGCTCCCATCCAGTTGTGTAAATTTCGGAAGGTTACAACCAAATCGGCAGATCCCGCTGGCGCGATTGCAAAGTGGTTCGCACCGAGCAGCGTCTCATTAACGGTGCCGAGGCGTGCTTCTTGAGCCATTCTTCGCGCGCGCCACTTGGCAATCGATTCATCTTCTTCCTTGTCGCCCGGCACTGGTAATGCGACATAGTAATGTCCCTGTGGCGCAAGATAGGCACCGAGGATTTCGGTCCAATAGCCGCCTCCCGGCCACAGTTCTACCACCGTCATTTTAGGGGTAAGACCGAAGAAACTGAGTTCTTCGAGTGGATGTCGAGCGGAATCTCGAGCGGTATAGGTCGCCGTCCGTGCGGGGCTTGCAATGATAGTGGCCAGCGCAGGATCGGGTGACGCGGTTGCCGCCCAAGAAGCGCTGACGGCCACAAGAGCCGACCCGAAAAACGCACTGGATTTTTTACTCAAACGCATGATTGCTAGCCTCAATAGTGGTTGTGATACTAGTATCCCATTAAAATCATCCACTATTATAGGGGAGTGGCCGTCGATGGGTACTTGTGATCGTCCTTTAATCGTTCGGTGTGGTGCGTTCGGCGATATGGTGCTGTTGACCCCGTTGATTCGAGATTTGCAGCAGAAATTCCAACTACCGGTGGATATTTTAACTTCCGGAGCGTGGAGCATACCGCTGCTAGAGGGCCAGCCGGGGGTGGGCGAGATTATTAGCGTGCGCAGCCGCAAGACTCCCTACTGGCTCGCGCCTGACCAACGTCATGCGGTTGCGCGACTACGCCTGCGAGGGGTTGGTCCTACCTGGTATTGCGACGGTAATGATGCGGCTAAGTCGATGTTAGTGCGGGCAGGCTTTATCGCGTCAAATATTGTGGATGTCGCAGATTATCCGTTGTTGCCGCGCGAGCACATGATCGAGCAGTGGCATCGCTTGGTCCACAGCGAGTCACCCATAATGGGTTGTCAATTGCAGGTCAGCAACGTCCAGCAAAGCGATCTCGATAACTGGCTGGCGGCGCGCGCAATGGCAGCCACGCCGCTAATAGTAGTGCAAGTGGGTAACAAGCGCACCATGCGGCGCGGCTTACGGCGCTTGGCGGTCAATACTAAATACTGGCCTGTTGAGCGATGGGCTGCCGTTTTGCAGCATGTGCGTCAGGCATGTCCGTCACATGCGATCGCGTTGCTGGGTACTGGGCCGGAGTATGCGCTTAACCAGGAAGTTGCCAGCGCGGCCAACGTGGATCGTTTGTACAATCTCGCGGATGATTTACCCATTCCGCGGCTGATAGCGTTGTTAGCACGAGCCGCCGCATTGATTACGGTGGACTCTGGACCCGCGCATGCCGCCGCTGCTGTAGGTTGTCCTCAAGTTGTGTTATTCGGTAAAGCGTCGCCGGCGTTGTATAGACCTTGGGGATATACCGATGCGGATGTGGCAGTGCTGACCGGTCAAATTGACGGGGAGTCCAATATGCTCGGCATTAGCGTGCAAGACGTTATTCGGGCGTGGGAGGGGATCCGATTACGCGCAGCATATCCGGTGTCACCAGCACAACGCCTTGGTGGGTGACGAAGAATCGCTGCTTATCGAGCGCAGCGTCTTCGCCAATCTGCATATCATCAGGAATGACGCAGTTCTCATCTAAAATACAGCGCCTAATTTTGCAGCGGCGCCCAATGGTTACGCCGGGTAGTAACACCGAGCCTAAGATGATACTACCGTCATCAATACGCACGTCGTTGGAAAGCAAGGATTGTGCCACGTAGGCACCCGAAATAATGCAGCCGCCGGTGACCATGGAATTGACCGCCATCCCGCGTCTATTTTCTTCATCCAACACAAATTTAGCAGGGGGTAGTTGAGCTTGGTACGTCCAGATCGGCCACTGTTGGTCGTAAATATTCAATTCTGGGTTGACCGCGACAAGCTCCATATTGGCTTCGTAAAAAGCATCGACGTTGCCGACATCGCGCCAGTAATTTTGAGCACGGGTTTCCACGTCGTGAAAAGGGTAGGCAAACACCCGGGCGTGTTCTATGGCCGGTGGAATGATATTTTTACCGAAGTCGTGGCTGGTATCCGGATTGTTTGCATTGGCTACTAGGAATTTTTCGAGTCGGTCCATGGCAATGACATAGATGCCCATGGAGGCGCGTGCCATATTCGCATGGCCTGGAATAGAGTCTGGAGCGAGGGGTTTTTCTGCGAATTTCGTCACTCGATTTTGGGTGTCGGTGGTCAGAATGCCAAATTCATGTGCGCGTTCAATGGGGACGTCGACCACGCCCACGGTAATATCCGCCTCATTTTGTACATGCTCGGCAATCATCGGACCATAGTCCATTTTATAGATATGATCGCCGGCGAGGATCAAGACATGGGTCGGATTATGCGAACGAATAAATTCGAGATTCTGGTACACCGAGTCGGCCGTGCCTCTATACCAGTGCTTGCCGAGTTGTTGCTGGGCGGGAATGATTTCGACAAATTCGCCCATCTCGCCGCGTAAATAACTCCAACCGCGTTGAATATGCTGAATCAAGGACTGAGA